>CAYXUD010000075.1:0-2776 GCA_964467775.1 uncultured Bacteroides sp.
CTTCAACGAGTATGTGTCGCTGAGCCTTCGCTATCCGCCCGTATTCATCCACGCCACCAATGCACGGGAAGCATTCAGGATCATGGAGCAGGAGGATATCAACCTGGTGATCGAGATGCTGAACCTGGGTGACGAAGATGCTTTCACGCTGGCCAAGAGCATCAAGCAGAAATACGAGCAGGTTCCCATCGTGGTGCTGACCCATTTTAACCGGGAGGTGAGCATCCGCATTCAGAAAGAGGACCTGTCGGCCATCGATTATGTATTCTGCTGGCTGGGGAATGCGGACCTCCTGCTGGCCATTATCAAGCTGATCGAGGATAAGATGAATGCCCCCCACGACATTGAGAAGGTCGGGGTACAGTGCATTCTCCTGGTGGAGGACTCCATCCGGTACACCTCCACCTACCTGCCCGAGCTCTATAAGATCGTGATGCAGCAGTCGAGGAATTTCTCGAAGGAGGCCCTGAACGAGCACCAGAGAATGCTCAGGATGCGGGGCAGGCCGAAGATAATGCTGGCAAAGACCTATGACGAAGCCACTGCACTCTATGGTACTTACAAGGAGAACCTGCTGGGGATCATCTCTGATGTCAGTTTCAAGAAGGGCAACAAGCGCGACAGTGAAGAGAAACTGGGTATCAAACTGATAGAGCAGATGCGCAGTGTGGATCCCCATCTCCCGGTACTTCTCCAGTCCTCCGACCTCTCCAACGCGGCACTCGCACAGCAGATGGGAGTGGGTTTCCTGCACAAGTATTCCAGCTCACTCTCCATCGAACTGCGCAATTTCATCCTACAGAACTTTGCGTTCGGGGAGTTTATCTTCAGGAACCCGGAGGACCTCAGCGAGGTGGCCAGGGCGGCCGACCTGCAGGCATTGCAGCAGAAGATCCTCGAGGTGCCCGATGCGGTCCTCACCTACCATGTCTCCCGGAACCATCTTTCCAAATGGCTGAATGCCAGGGCGATCTTCCCTGTCGCCCAGCTTTTCAAGTACCTGACGATCGAGGATTTCGGGAACCTCGACGAGATCAGGAACTATCTTTACGAGGCGATCACGAGCTTCCGTATCAGCAAGGGCAGGGGGGTCATCGCCAAGTTCGACAAGAGCAGCCACGATATCTACACCACCTTTTCCAGGATCGGGGAGGAGTCCATCGGCGGCAAGGCCCGGGGACTGGCATTCATCAATTCGGTGATCCAGCAGTACAGGCTGCATGACAAATTCCCGAATGTGCTGGTGACCGTGCCAAAGACCGTGGTGCTGAGCACCGATGTCTTCGACGAGTTCATGGAGATGAACGATCTCTACAGGATCGGGCTGTCGGACCTGCCCGACGACCAGATCCTTTTTCATTTCGTATCGGCCAGGCTGCCCGGATGGATCCACCAGGACCTCTACACGGTGATCTCACTGATCGAGGCGCCCATCGCGGTCCGTTCGTCCAGCAAGCTGGAGGACTCGCATTACCAGCCTTTTGCGGGGATCTACTCCACCTACATGATCCCGGTCAGCAGGAACGACCCGGCACGGACCATGGAGCTGCTCTGCAGTGCCATCAAATCCGTCTATGCATCGGTCTACTTCAGTGAGAGCAAGGCCTACATTGATGCCACGTCCAATGTGATCGACGAGGAGAAGATGGGGATCGTCCTCCAGGAGGTGTGCGGGACCATGCACGGCGATATCTACTATCCGACCATCTCAGGGGTGGCCCGCTCCATCAATTTCTACCCCATCGCCCCGGAGAAGCCCGCGGACGGGATTGCCAAAGTGGCCTACGGACTCGGCAGATATATCATGGAAGGGAGCATCAGCCTGCGCTTTTCCCCCTCCTATCCCAAGAAGATATTGCAGCTCTCCAGCAGCAAGACGATGCTCCGCGATACCCAGAAAGAGTTTTATGCACTGGATCTCAGGGAGGGGAGCTACCATCCCTCCACCGATGATGCGGTGAACCTGACCCGGCTGAAGATCTCGGATGCAGAGGGGGACCCGGCACTGCGACATGTGGCCTCGGTCTATGACTACCAGTCCGACATCGTCAGGGACGGGGTGCAGTACAAGGGCAAGAAGATCATCACCTTTGCCGGGATCCTGCAGCACGAATCCTTCCCGCTTGCAGCCATTTTAAAAGAGCTGCTGGAGATCGGGCAACGGGAGATCAACCTGCCTGTGGAGATCGAATTTGCGGTCAATATGGATGTGCCACAAGGCCGTCCTTTTATATTTAACTTCTTACAGATCAGGCCCATCGTTGATACCGACCAGTCCTCCCGGATCAATATAGAGAAGGTGGATCCGACACAGACCATCCTCTATTCCGAATCGGCACTGGGCAACGGCGAGTTCTCAGGCATCAGGGATCTTATCTACCTGAAACCGGAGAGTTTCAGGGCTTCCAGCAGCAAGGAGATCGCCGGGCGGATGGAGGAGCTGAACAGGAGTTTCAAGGCCGGCTCCACGGAGGGGGTTCCCGGAGAGCTTCCGGCAGGGGGCAGCGGCGGCCCCGGGAAAGGCTATATACTGGTGGGCCCGGGACGCTGGGGGTCATCGGACCCATGGCTGGGGATCCCGGTGAAATGGTCCCAGATCTCGGAGGCACGGATCATTGTTGAATCGGGGCTGGAGGAGTACCGCATCGATCCCAGCCAGGGCACCCATTTCTTCCAGAACCTCACCTCCTTCAGGGTCGGTTACATGACTGTTAATCCTTACATTAATGAAGGGTATTATGACGTTGATTTTCTGAATAAGCTTGAGGTTGTTTAT
>CAYXUD010000076.1:0-8480 GCA_964467775.1 uncultured Bacteroides sp.
ACCGAAAGCATACTCGAAGCCCTGGGAGGCAGCCTCGACCCGCTGCTCGGCGCGATCAAGGACGGCACGCTGCGAGGCGTCGCAGGTCTCGTTTCCTGCACCACCTTGAGGGACTCGGGGCAGGACGTTCACAGCGTGCGCGTGGCCAGGGAGCTGATCGGGCAGGTCCTCCGGAGCGGTTTGCCTGAAGGGATCTGCCTCAATGTGAATATCCCGTCACTCCCCTTTGAAGAGTTGAAAGGGATCAGGATGTGCAGCCAGGCCAACGGTTACTGGAAGGAGGAGTTCGAGAAGCGGGTGGATCCAAACGGGAATGAATATTACTGGCTCACAGGTTTTTTCCATAACAGGGAGCCTGAAGGCGGCGGGATCGGTACGGACGAATGGGCACTCGTGCGCCATTATGTATCGGTGGTCCCGATCAACACCGATCTGACGGCCCGCTCCCTTCTGGGAAAGCTGAAGGCGTGGGAAAACTCCGGAGGCTGACATGGCAGGCGGAAAGCGATTTGACTCCCTGCTGGCCGGGCTTATCCCCGGGGTGATCCTGCCTTTTGTCACACTGGTCATATTCTGGACAGTAAGGTATGAAGGCGGACTGGACGATTTCTTCTCCTCCTTTCAGCGGATGGGGTTGCTCTCGAAGCTGCTGAGCCTGTCAGCCATCCCCAACCTGCTCCTTTTTTTCGTGTTTATCTGGACCAACCGGCCATTTTCGGCAAGAGGCGTTATATTTGCAACACTGGTGGTGGCCCTGGTCATGCTGGTGCTCAAATTTTCCTGAGGAATATATGAGGTATTTCCTGATAGCCGGTGAAGCTTCCGGGGACCTGCACGCATCGAACCTGATGAGGGAACTGAAGCGCCGGGACCCCCGGGCCGGTTTCCGGTTCATGGGAGGTGACCTGATGGAAAGGGTCTCTCCCGGTCTTGTCATGCACTACCGGGAGACCAGCTATATGTTCCTGGACGTGGTGTTCCACCTCGGGAAGATCTTCAGGAACATGCGGAAGCTGAAAGCCCTGGTCAGGCAGTGGAGGCCCGATGTGGTCATCCCTGTTGACTATCCCGGGTTCAACCTGCGGATGGCAAGGTTCGCCTCCGCCGCAGGGTTCAGGGTCTTCTATTTCATCACCCCGAAAGTGTGGGCCTGGAAACGAAGGCGGGTCAGCCAGCTCAGGAGATATGCAGAGAGGCTCTTTGTGATCTTTCCCTTCGAGGTCGGTTTCTTCAGGCAGTTCGGCATGGAGGTGGAGTATTTCGGAAACCCGCTGGTTGACGGGGTGCAGCAGTTCCTGGACCGGTTTGAGGGGGGGGAGCGGTGGAGGAGTACGAATCGCCTGGACAGCCGCCCGGTCGTTGCCCTGCTTGCCGGCTCCCGCAGAAAGGAGGTCCAGAGGATGCTTCCGGTGATGGTGAGGGTGGCGGCCGGCTACCCGGATTACCAGTTCGTGGTGGCGGGTGCTCCCTCCATTGAACCCGGATTCTACAGCCCCTTCCTGAAGGGCTCCGGGGTAAGGATCGTGCACGGGGAGACCTATGCGCTGCTGGCGGTGGCCTTTGCCGGCATTGTCACGTCCGGTACCGCCACGCTGGAAGCCGCCCTGTTCCGTGTGCCGCAGGTGGTGGTCTACCGGACCGGGCCGGTTGCCTATGCCATTGCCAAACGATTAATAAAGATTAATTTTATCAGCCTTGTCAACCTGATCATGGGGAGGGGGCTGGTGGCGGAGATCATCCAGAAACAGCTCTGCCGCAAGTCGTATCTGGAGCTCTCCAGGATCCTGGAGGATGCGGATCACCGTGAAGGGATCCTGGAAGGATACGGCGAGATGGCCTCCATGCTCGGGGATCAGGGTGTTACAGAAAGAATAGCAATGCGTATGGCGGAATTATTAAAGGAGGGAGGTTCATGAAGCGGATCATGGTCACAGTGGCGCTGGTTTTGAACGGACTGTTCCTGAATGCCCAGGTTATCCGGATCGGGCTGTACCAGGAGCAGCTGGTCAGCAAGGCGGTGGTATACTGCTCAGCCGGGAGTTATTCCCTGGTCACCGAGGATTCCGTACGGGCGCGCCTGGAACCCGGGGACATCGTCTACCTCACACTCGAGGATGGCAGGATCAGGCTGCTCGATTCGGAACGTGACTTCGGGCAGGTGGAGGAGGTCGAACTGACGGCCAGCTCACCCGATGCATATTTCAGGATCCGGCCCATTGAGCCGGAGATGGAGTCGAGGGTCTTTGACGATGACCTGGTGGTGAAACCGGAAGAGAGGCTCATGACCCTGGTAAACCGGGTGGATCTGGACAAGTACCTGGCAGGGGTGGTGGAGACCGAGGCAGGGCCCAACGCGCACAGGGAGTTCTACAAGGCGCAATCCATCCTCTGCCGGACCTTTGCCATGAAGAACATTGACAAGCACGCTTCGGAGGGCTTTTCGCTGTGCGACGGGACACATTGCCAGTCCTACAGAGGGAGGAGCGTCTACAATCCGGAGATCCTCGAGGCGGTGCTGGAGACCACGGGCATGGTGGTGGCCGATTACAATTTCAGGCTGATCACGGCAGCCTATCATTCCAACAGCGGGGGCCAGACCCAGCGGGCATCGGATGTATGGCTGACCGATGCCGGTTACCTCCAGTCGGTGGTTGATCCCTACTCGCTGCACCAGCCCCACGCGAAGTGGAGCGATACGATCTCCTTCAGGGACTGGAAAGCCTACCTGCTCCGGAACGGAATGAAATCGGTGGAGCGGATCCCTGATGAGATCATCTATGTGGAGCAGATGAGGAGAAAGAAATATTTTGTACTGGACAGGGATTCGATACGGATGACAAAGATCAGGGAGGACTGGGGCTTCAGATCTTCCTTCTTTGATATGTTCCCGGAAGGGGATTCCATCCTGGTCTGGGGGAAGGGCAGCGGTCACGGGATCGGGATGAGCCAGGAGGGGGCAATGAAGATGGCAAGGGACGGATTCTCCTACCAGGACATCCTGCAGTTCTATTTTCATGAGATACGGCTGATGGATTACCGTGACCTTCCCGCCTCCAGCCGGCCGATGGTCCGCCCCGATTAACCCTTCGCCTATGTGGACACTCTATAAAAAGGAGGTATACGGGTTCTTCAGCAGCCTTACCGGGTACGTGGTGATCGTGGTCTTCCTTGTAGCCAACAGCGCATTCATCTGGCTCTTCAGGAATCCGCTGAACGTGACCGACAACGGGTATGCCACCCTCGATTCGCTGTTTGCACTCGCCCCCTGGGTCTTTCTCTTCCTGGTACCTGCCATTACCATGAGGATGATCTCGGAGGAGAAGCGGACCGGGACCCTGGATCTGCTCTACACCAGGCCGGTGAGCGAGATCCAGATCATCCTGGCCAAGTTCCTTGCTTCCTGGAGCCTGGTGCTGCTTTCCCTGCTTCCGACGCTGATCTGGTTCTGGTCCGTTTCGAGGATGGGAAGCCCCCCCGGGAACATCGACCACGGAGGTACATGGGGTTCCTACATCGGATTGCTCTTCCTGGGAGGGACCTATGCCTCGATCGGCATATTCGCCTCCTCGCTCACGGAAAACCAGATCGTTGCATTCATCCTGGCCGTTGTCCTCTCCTTCCTCATCTACAGCGGGTTCGAGTTTCTCGGGGAGAGTGCCGGTTCAGGAAGGGCGGCACTGATGATCGCACGGTCGGGCATCGCCTACCATTACAGCTCCATGAGCAGGGGGGTGCTGGACTCGAGGGATATCCTCTATTTTATCATGGTGAAGGGATTGTTTATCCTTGCCGCAAGAACGGTGTTGCAAAGCCGAAACTGGTAAAGCGGATGGACCGGAGAGGAGTAAAGCGGAAAAACCTACTGGAGCTGGCCATTGCCCTGATGGTGGTGATCCTTGTTTCAATCCTGTCAGGGATGAAGTTCTTCCGGATCGATCTTACCTCTGAAAGGAGATACACCCTCTCCGCTTTCACCAGGCAGCAGCTCAGGCATCTGGACGGGGTGGTCTACATCAGGATCTACCTGGAAGGGGAGATGCCGGCCGGCTTTGTCAATTTCAGGAACTCCATCGAAGACCTGATGGATGAGTTCAGGGCCTATGCGGGAGAGAACCTTCAGTACGAGTTTATCAACCTCTACGATGAGACCGACGAGCAGCTCCGCAACCGGATGATCGGTGAGCTCTATGACCAGGGACTGAAGGTGACCAGCGTCCAGGTGAAGGAGCGTGAAGGCGGTACCAGTACAAGGATCCTCTTTCCCGGGGCCATGGTCTCCTGCCGGGACTATACCCTGCCGGTGAACCTTCTGAAGAACAACCCGGCCCTCCCCCATGAAACGAATCTCAATAACTCCATCCAGGCACTGGAATATGAGTTCATCAGGGCCATACACAGCCTCACCCTGGAGGAGGTTCCGCGGGTCGCCTTCATCGAGGGGCACGGGGAGCTCGATTCGATCCGGACCCACAGCCTGATGGATGAACTGAAGAATTTTTTCCAGGTGGACAGGGGAACCATCAACGGGAACCTGCAGGCCCTTCTGGACTATAAGGCCATCATCATCGCCCGCCCCATGCGGAGGTTCAGTGAGGCGGATAAGTTTGCCATCGACCAGTACATCATGCGGGGCGGAAAGGTGCTCTTTTTCCTTGACCCGGTGAATCCTTTTGCAGACAGTCTTTCGGGCGGGACCACCGTGGCCCTGGCCAACCCGGTGGGCCTCGAGGAGATGCTTTTCAGGTACGGGGTGAGGGTCAACTACAACCTGGTGGAGGATATGCAGTGCAACCCTGTTCCCGTGAACACGGCCCCGGCCGGTGAACAGGCACGTTTTGTCCTGATGCCGTGGGTTTACCATCCCCTGCTCTCCGGCCCGGCTGACCACCCGGTCACCCGTGGCCTGAATTACGTGAAGAGTGAGTTCGCCTCATCCCTCGACACCGTGGGGGAGTTCAGGGAGGGCATGACCCGGACGGTCCTGCTGGCCACCTCCTCCGGCAGCCGGAGCAGGGATGTACCCCTCTATATCAGCATGGAGGAGATCATGGTGCAACCCGACCCGGCCCTTTACCGTGCTTCCGGGCTTCCGGTCGCCATACTGCTGGAGGGGAGATTCGACTCCTTCTACAAAAATTACCCGGTCCCGGACGGGGTCCGCCCGGAGAATGCGGAGTTACTCCCGGAAAGCCTCCCCACCTCCATGCTGGTGGTGGCCGACGGGGATATACCGGCCAACGAGGTGCTCTTCGAACACGGCTCATTCAGGGCACAGCCCCTGGGTTATGAAAGGTATACACGGCAGACCTTCGGGAATGCCGAGTTCATCATGAACGCGGTGAACCTGATGACGGATGATACCGGGATCATGGAGCTGAGGTCGCGTGAGTTCAGACTCCGGCTGCTGAACAGGGAGATCACGGGGCAGAGGAGCCGGCTGATGAAATGGAAGCTGCTCAACACCCTCCTGCCGCTGGTCCTGGTGGTGCTGTCAGGGCTGGCCTTCCATCTGCTCAGGAGAAGGACATACAGGCACTAGGATGCGGTACCGAAGGCACATAGGAATCATCACCTCCCTGCTGCTGCTGGCAGCCATCCTGTTGCTGTTCGCCGATCCCTGGAGCACCCTGAGAAGGGAGAGCAGGCGGATCGTGCTGCGGGAGGGTGAGAGGATTGACCGGATCGTGCTGGCGGACCGGTACGATACGACCCTGCTGGTAAGGAGGGACACTGCCTGGCTGATCGCGGGAGAGGAGACAGCCAGCAGGGTAGCCGTGGAGAACCTGCTCTTTGCAGCTGAACGGCTGCAGATCAGTTCGGTTTACTCCGGGTCCGGTGACCGGGACGGGGAGGTCTGCCGGTCGGTCAGATTTTGCAACGGGGAGAGAACGGTGCTGCAGTACGACATCGCAGCCCGCGGCGATCACCTGCTTCTAAGGCCCGGCGGGGGGGGACAGCTCTACCTGGTTTCCCTTCCCGGATATGCCGGGCTTGACCTGGACCGGGTATTCTCCAGTGCTGCGGACCACTACAGGGAGCACCTGCTCATCGACCTGCTTCCGTCCGATATCCTTTGCGTGGAGGTGGAAAGGAGAGGTGAACGCCCCTTCCGGTTCACCATGGATGAGCAGGGGGATGTTGGTTGTACCCTGGGGGATCCGGACAGCACCCTTTCGCCCGGGCTCCTTGATGATCTCTCCATCCGGTTACTCTTCAGCTATTTCACCTCCATCAGGTACGAGGAGAAGGCAGGGAGCGCATCCGCTGCCATGGCGGCCGGGATGGATCAGGGCAGGTGGCTGGCCAGGCTCTGCGTGGAGTCCCGGCAGGGGGAGAAGCACACCCTGCAGATCTTCTCGCTGCCTGCCGGGAATGGAGAGGGGGCCGATATGTTCAGGGCGCTTGTGGTCCATAACAACGATCCCGATGCGCTGGTGGTAAAATACATATACCTTGACGTTCTGATGCGCAGCCTGTCTCATTATTTTGCAGAAGAGGGGTAGCGGCAGTCACGATTTTTTTTTGTATCATTGGTCAATAATTGACTCACATCTCATAAAACTGAAACACTCATGAAATTTGTCGTATCGAGTATGGAACTGCTTGGTCACGTGCAGGCCATCAGTCGTGTGATCAGTACGAAAAACACACTCCCCATCCTTGACAATTTCCTCTTCTCCATGGAGGACGGATTACTTGAGATCACCGCTTCGGATCTTGAATCCACCCTGGTTACGCAGATCCAGCTGGAAAATACAGAGGGTTCAGGGATGATTGCTGTACCGGCACGCATACTTACCGATACACTGAAGGAGTTCCCGGATATACCCCTGACCTTCGAAATCAATACGGACACCCTGGTGATCGTGATCCAGAGTGAAAACGGGAAGTTCACCCTCATGGGCCAGAACGGGGCCGAGTTTCCCCAGATGCCCGTGATCAAGGATGACCAGAAGCAGCAGGTCGAACTGGAGCATGATCTGCTCCTGGCCGGGATCAACAAATCGCTTTTTGCCACCGCCGATGATGAGCTGCGCCCTGTCATGAACGGGATCTTCCTGGAGCTTTCCCCCGACGACATCACTTTCGTTGCCTCCGATGCGCACAAGCTGGTCCGCTACAAAAGGACCGATGCCTCCGCGCCGGCTTCCTCCAGCTTCATTCTTCCCAAGAAACCGGCCTCCCTTCTGAAGAATATCCTGCCGAAGGAGGAGAACATTGTAATGCTGGAATTTGACGACAGGAACGCCTCCTTCACCCTTACCAGCTACAGGCTGGTCTGCAGGCTGGTCGAGGGCAACTATCCCAGCTACAATTCGGTGATCCCCACGGACAATCCCTATAAGATGAGCATCGACCGGCTGGCATTCTACAATACCCTCAGGAGGGTTTCGGTCTTCTCGAACCAGGCGAGCAACCTGGTGAAGCTTTCCCTCACGGGGAACCAGCTCAACATATCCGCCCAGGATATCGATTTTTCCATATCCGCCAATGAGCGGCTCGCCTGCCAGTACGAGGGGGAAGATATGGAGATCGGTTTTAAATCAACTTTCCTGATCGAGATCCTGGCCAATCTCTCCTCCACCGACGTGGTCCTCGAAATGAGCGATCCCACCCGTGCAGGCATTCTTGTTCCCGGCGAGGCGGAGAATGAAAATGAAGACACACTCATGTTGCTTATGCCCATGATGATCAATACATAGGGGATGAAGCTGAACCTGAAGAACCCTATTATCTTTTTTGATCTCGAAACCACCGGCATCAATATTGCCTCAGACAGGATCGTTGAGATCTCCTGCCTCAGGATTGATCTGAACGGCAACGAGACCTCCAAGACACTGCGGGTCAACCCTGAAATGCCGATCCCCGCGAAGGCCACTGAAATTCACGGGATCAGGGATGAGGATGTGAAGGATGCCCCCACCTTCCACGAGGTGGCCCGGAGCCTTGCAAAGGATTTCGAAGGCTGCGACCTTGCGGGATATAATTCTGTAAAATTTGACATTCCCCTGCTTGCCGAGGAGTTCCTGAGGGCCGGTGTTGACATAGACCTGAAAAGAAGGAAGATCGTGGATGTGCAGGTGATCTTCATGAAAATGGAACCCAGGACCCTTTCTGCAGCATACAAGTTCTTTCTGGGCAGAGAGCTGGAGGATGCCCATTCGGCCTCAGCCGATACCAGGGCCGCCTACGAAGTGTTGCAGGCGCAGCTGGACCGTTATGCAGGCCTTGAGAACGATATCGGGAAACTGGCCGATTTTTCGGCCCATACCCGGAATGCGGATTTTGCTGGCAGGATCGTATACAATGACGAGGATATCGAGATATTCAACTTCGGCAAGTACAAGGGAATGCCTGTTGTGGAAGTGCTGGGGAAGGACCCCGGCTACTACGGCTGGATGATGAACGGGGATTTTCCCCTCTACACCAAGAAGGTGCTCACCAGCATCAAGCTGAAGTCCCTCAAGCAGTAGCACCAT
>CAYXUD010000077.1:0-2547 GCA_964467775.1 uncultured Bacteroides sp.
TTTACGTTTAAAGACGTATAAATCAACAGCCCTGATTTCATAGATTTGCCGGATAGGGGGATCGTTCGGCTATGAGACCAGATTATTTCGGGATTCTGAAGCAGGATGTGCGGTTGCAGGAGGGGCTGAATGCATGCATGAACTGCGGCATCTGCACCGCGGTCTGTCCTGCGGCGGAGTATTTCGACTACGATCCGCGAAGCATCGTGGTGACGGTCCAGTCGGCGGATCCTGAGAAAATAGCCGCCCTCCTCGAGGGGGACACGATCTGGTACTGCGGGCAGTGCATGTCCTGCAAGCCCCGCTGCCCCAGGAACAACTGTCCCGGGCTGATCATCAGCGTCCTCCGCAAACTCTCCCAGGAGACGGGGGCCTTCATCAAGAGCCGGATGGGACGGCAGCAGTACCTGATCATAAAATCAACGGGGGCGAACATCCTCCGCTACGGGTACTGTGTCCACCCCGAGGTGGTCCACCCTGAAACCCATCCTGAACAGGGCCCGGTCTGGGAGTGGATATACGGGAAAAGGAGAGAGGTGTATGAGGCTGTCGGGGCCAACCTGGATGGCAGCGGGAGCGGCGCCATGAGGAAGATCCCGGATGAGGACCTGCAGGAGATCAACGGGATCTTCCGCCAGGCCGGGGGCCTGGACCTGTTCGATACCGTTGAAAGATACAGCCGGGAAAAAGCCATCGAACTGGGCTTTACCGGGGTGGACGGGCAGCCTGATATGGACCGGTACACCGAATTCCTTTTAAACGAATAGATCCGGCAACTATGGCAGTAAGCGTGAAGTTCAGGGGGAGCCTGTACAGCAAGGAGACAGCGGACGATCACTACTATTACCTGCGCAGCTGCATCCGGCAGGTATTCTTCCCGGGTGCCGAGAAGATATTTATCGATATCGTGCGGAACAAGCTGGGGAAGGACCTCTACGATGATCCGCACCACACCACCTGCACCGGGATCGGGTACCATGCGGACATCATCCCTTACGACACGTTCCAGGTGATGGTGGCCCGGCAGTTTTCGCTGATGGCTGAAAAGGGGTACAGGAACGCGGCGGTTTCATGCATCACCTCCTTCGGGGGATACAACGAGGTGCTGGCGACGTGGAGGGAGTTCCCTGAAGAGGAGGAGAAAGCCAGGCAAAACCTGAAAAAGGCCACCGGCAGGGAGTTTGCCAAACCCGAGAACCTCGTGCACTCCTGTGACATCATTTACAAGTTCAGGGAGCTGATCGCATCGCAGGCCGCTTATCCCCTGGTGAACCGGGAAACGGGCCGTCCCCTGAAGATCGTGGATCACATCGGTTGCCATTATGCCAAGAATTTCCCCGAGAAGGGAGAGGGCGGGGCGGAATATACAAAGGTGCTGACAGGCATGATCAGTGCATGGGGGGGTGAAACGGTGGATTATCCCGAGAGGCGCCACTGCTGCGGGTTCGGGTTCAGGCACTACCTGGTAAAGAGCAACCGGAGCTACTCCATCTCGAATGCCAGGAAGAAGTTCGAAAGCATGGAACCCTTCCGGCCCGATGCCATCCTGACCAACTGCCCGGGGTGCAACATGTTCCTGGACCGGTGGCAGTACGCGCTGGGACAGATCGAGGGGAAGACATACGGGGGCGGGGACAACGGGATCCCGGTGCTGAGCTCTGAAGAGCTGGCCGGGATAGTGCTGGGTTACGACCCATGGAGCATGGGGTTGCAGATGCACCAGGTGGACGTGGAGCCCCTCCTGAAAAAGATCGGGATCAGCTACAGCCCGGAAAAGAAATTCTCCGGACCGGGGGGGGCGTTTATAGAGCAGCCTGCCTTTACAGGCTGCCTGGAAACCTGCTGACAGATGGAGATGCCAAAACACGTGGTCGTTATCGGGGGAGGGATCGCCGGGATGGAAGCCGCAACCGTGCTTTCCGGCCTGGGCCACAGGGTGACGATCGTCGAGAAGGAAGAAGATCCCGGGGGCAAGCTGAACCTGTGGGGCCACCTCTTCCCCGACTTCTCCGACCCGCAGGAACTGGTATCGGGACTTCAGCAGAAGACCCTCGGTTACGGGATCAATGTCATCTGCCAGGCGGAGGTGACCGGGATCGGGCAGGAGAACGGCCGCCTGGTCGTTACCACCGGGGCGGACCTTCAGCTCAGTGCCGATGCGGTGGTCGTTTCGACCGGTTTCAACATTTTTGATGCCACCTACAAGGAGGAGTACGGTTACGGCATCTTCGAGAATGTGATCACTTCGGCCGATTTTGAAAAGCGCATCAGGGAAGGCGGGCAGCTCAGGACAGCCGGGGGGGAACCTCCTGGCCGGATAGCCATCATCCACTGCGTGGGCTCGAGGGATGCAAAAACGGGCAATACCTACTGCTCGAAGGTGTGCTGCATTACAGGCGTCAAGCAGGCCATCGAGATCAACAGGATGTGGCCGGAGTGCGAGGTATTCTGCTTTTACATGGACCTGCGGCTCTATGGCTCCACATTCGACAGCCTCTACCTGGCGGCCCAGCAGAAGCATAAGATCCAGTTCATCAGGGGCCGCCT
>CAYXUD010000078.1:0-14699 GCA_964467775.1 uncultured Bacteroides sp.
AAAATTAATAAGTTAGACATTATATTAAATGATTCGAGGCGCAAAGATAAGAAAAGGGCCATAAAAGCCCAAATATTATGCCTGTAAATCCCTGTGGAACTAATGTTTAATATTGCCCGGAGAGGGGCAGCCCATTTTGCCTGCTGTTCAAAAACAAAATTGATGCATTACCGTTTCTCAGATAAACATTTAACTTTACATCTCAATTCTTAAATCCTCTATAAGATGAAAATTACAGTCGTAGGAACAGGGTATGTAGGACTGGTCTCGGGCACCTGTTTTGCGGAGACTGGTATTACGGTAACCTGCGTGGATATTGACCGTCAAAAGATTGAAAAGCTCAACCAGGGGATTATTCCCATCTATGAACCGGGGCTCGAGGATATGGTAAAGAACAATGTGGAAAAGGGCCTGTTATCCTTCAGTACCAGCCTGAAGGAAAGCATCGTGGATTGTGAGGCTGTTTTCATCGCCGTGGGAACTCCCCCGGATGAAGATGGGAGCGCTGATCTCAGGCACGTATTGGCGGTAGCCGGGGAGATCGGCACCTACATGCAGGATTATCTGGTCATCGCCACAAAGAGCACAGTCCCGATCAAGACAGCTGAAAAGATCAGGAACCAGGTCTCCGGGGCATTAAAGAAACGTGGAGCTGATATCGATTTTGACGTGGCTTCCAATCCGGAGTTTTTAAAAGAGGGTGCAGCCATCAATGACTTTCTGAAACCTGACCGCATTGTGATCGGAACTGATTCAAAGAAGGCCGAAAAGCTCATGCGGCGGTTGTACAAGCCATTTCTTCTGAATGGCCACCCGATCGTCTTTATGGACATTACTTCAGCCGAGATGACCAAATATGCTGCCAATTCAATGCTTGCTACTAAGATCAGCTTCATGAATGATATTGCCAATCTCTGCGAGGTTGTCGGAGCAGATGTCAATATGGTGAGGAAGGGTATCGGTAGCGATACACGTATCGGGAACAAATTCATTTACCCGGGCGCAGGATATGGCGGCAGTTGTTTTCCAAAGGATGTCAAGGCGTTGATAAGGACCGGGGATGAGTACGGGCGTTCGCTCGAGATCCTGAAAGCAGTGGAACTGGTCAATGAGCACCAGAAAAGCATTATTCCGGAGAAGATCAAATCCCATTTCGGAGATAACCTGAAGAATAAAAAATTCGGCCTGTGGGGCCTCTCCTTCAAGCCCCATACCGATGATATGCGCGAAGCACCTTCATTGAGAATTATCGAGGAACTGCTGAAAGCCGGGGTGAAGATCAGAGCGTATGATCCGGTCGCCATGGATGAAGCCAAAAGGCGGCTGGGTGACAGGATTGAATATTGTGAGGATAAATATGAAGCACTTATTGATTCCGACGGACTGGTCGTGGTGACAGAGTGGCCCGAGTTCCGCGTGTTGAATTATAAGGTGCTCAGAAAACTGATGCGCGAGAGGGTGATCTTCGACGGCCGTAACATCTATGACGCCGAAGAGATGCTGGAATACGGATTTACCTATTACAGCATAGGTAAGCAACCCGTTACCCCTTAATAATTCAATTAGGTTACTTACACTGATTTATGAATAGAATTCTGATCACGGGCGGGGCTGGTTTCATCGGATCACATCTATGCGAAAGACTTCTGGAACAGGGAAACGAAGTGCTCTGTTTGGACAATTTCTTCACCGGGTCCAAAGGCAATATCCTCCACCTGATCAATCACCCCTATTTTGAATTGATCAGGCATGATGTTACCTCCCCCTACTATGCAGAGGTCGACGAGATCTATAACCTCGCCTGCCCGGCATCCCCTATCCATTACCAGTTCAACCCCATTAAGACAGTGAAAACATCGGTAATGGGCGCCATCAACATGCTGGGACTTGCCAAAAGGATCAAGGCCAAGGTATTGCAGGCGTCCACGAGTGAGGTTTACGGGGATCCTACCGTTCACCCGCAACCGGAATCCTACTGGGGCAATGTCAATCCGCTCGGCGCAAGATCGTGTTATGACGAAGGCAAAAGATGTGCCGAGACACTTTTCACGGATTACAATCTTCAGAACGGTGTGAAAATAAAGATCGTCCGGATCTTCAATACGTACGGGCCGCGGATGCATCCGAACGACGGCAGGGTGGTTTCAAATTTCATTGTCCAGGCCCTCCGGAACGAGCAGATCACCATTCACGGGGATGGTTCGCAGACCAGGAGTTTCCAGTATGTGAATGACCTGATCGAGGGATTGATCCGCATGATGAAGACCGGTGATGCAATAACCGGCCCGGTGAACTTGGGCAACCCGGTGGAGTTCACCATCCTTGAACTGGCAGAGAAGATCATCAGCATGACAGGATCCAGGTCAAAACTCACCTTCCTTCCCCTGCCCCAGGACGATCCTGTGCATCGCAGGCCGGATATCACGCTGGCCGGAAAACTGCTGAACGGCTGGAAACCTCTGATTGACCTTGAAACGGGTCTGGACAGGACCATTACCTACTTTGAGGAGCTATTAAAGATGGATTAAGCATGCGGCCATGAAAGGTATCATACTTGCAGGCGGAGCAGGGACACGCCTATATCCCATTACCAGGTCCATATCCAAACAGATTATCCCGGTGTATGACAAGCCCATGATCTATTATCCCCTCTCGGTACTGATGCTGGCTGGTATACGCGACATCCTCATCATATCCACCCCGGAGGACCTCTACCTTTACCAGACACTGCTCGATGACGGAACACAGCTGGGATTGTCTCTCTCCTATGCCATACAGCCTTCACCCGACGGACTGGCCCAGGCTTTCCTGATCGGTGAGGAGTTCATCGGGGGGGACCCGGTTTGCCTGATACTCGGGGATAATATCTTCTATGGTCATGGATTATCCACGATCCTTCAGGAGGCATCCTCACTCCGGGAGGGTGCCGTGATCTTCGGGTACTTCGTGAATGATCCGGAACGGTACGGGGTTGTGGAATTCGATCCATCCGGCAAAGCCATCAGCCTGGAGGAAAAACCATCCCGGCCCAGGTCCAAATATGCGGTGACGGGTCTCTATTTCTACGGGAATGATGTGATTGCAAAAGCGAAAACACTGAAACCCTCGAAAAGGGGGGAGCTGGAGATCACAGATCTGAACCGTTTGTACCTGCAGGAGGAGAGGCTCCAGGTTCAGATCATGGGACGGGGCATGGCCTGGCTTGATACGGGGACCCATGAGAGCCTCCTTCAGGCTGCCAATTATATCCACACCATCGAAGAGAGGCAGGGCCTGAAGATATCCTGTATTGAGGAGATTGCATATAAGATGCGGTTCATTGACAAGCCTCAGCTGCTGTTTCTCGCAGAGCAGCTGAAACATTCCGCGTATGGCAAATACCTCACACAGATTGCCGAGGAAAAAGTGTTTGACGACATCATCTGACAGATCATGAGGTTACGGGAAACGGGCATAGAGGGACTCACGATCATCGAACCGCAGGTTCACAGCGATCAGCGCGGCTATTTTTTCGAGTGTTACCACCTGGAAAAACTGAGGCAGCTGGGGATCAGACATACATTTGTCCAGGACAACCAGTCAAGGTCTGTCCGAGGCGTCATCAGGGGATTGCACTACCAGCGCGAACCGTACGCCCAGGCCAAACTGATCAGGGTAACCGAGGGTTCGGTGTACGATGTGGCGGCGGACATACGCACCTCTTCCCCCACCTTTGGGAGATGGTTCGGCATCGAGCTCAGTGCCGATAACCATCTGCAGCTATTGATCCCGCGGGGATTCGCACACGGCTATTCAGTGCTTTCCCCCCATGCCACCATCTTCTATAAATGTGACGCATATTATAACCCGGAGTCCGAATCCGGTATCCGCTTTGATGACCCGGACCTTCAGATCGACTGGAGGGTGGACCGGGCAAATGCCATTGTCTCTGAAAAGGACAGGGGTCTACCCCTTTTGAAAAGCATTCTAACTGACATACCATGAGCAAAGTACTTGTAACAGGGGCCAGGGGCCAGCTGGGCCGGGAGATCAAAAAACTCCGCAACCACTTCAGCCAGGTCTACACCTTTACCGATATCGAGGATCTGGACGTTACTGACAAGACCGCCCTGGATCAATACCTGACATCCAATCCGGCTGACTATATCATCAACTGTGCAGCCTACACCGATGTGGACGGGGCTGAATCAGAGCCAGAGCGTGCCATGCAGCTGAACAGGGACGCGATCGGGTATCTTGTTGAGGTCCTGAACCGTTTGCCGGGAACCCGGTTGATCCACATTTCAACCGATTACATATTCCGCGGTGACACCCTCAGGCCGATCAGGGAGGATGACCAGGCCGATCCCCTGAGCGTATATGGAAGAACCAAGCTGGAGGGAGAGAAACTGCTTCAGGGCCACCCCCGGGCCATGGTGATCCGCACCTCCTGGCTCTTCAGTGTTTTCGGTAAGAATTTTATAAAGACATTTATCAACCGGATGGATCAGCGCCACGAAATCAAAGTGGTCTATGACCAGATCGGGACGCCCACCTATGCGGAGGATCTGGCCCGGGCCATCATGCAGATCATAACTGATGTGGATTCCGGGAAGCGGCCGTTTACCCCGGGCGTCTTCAACTTTTCCAACGAGGGTGTCTGCAGCTGGTACGACCTGGCCGTGGAGGTCTGCAGGCTGAACAACTGCCGGGGCAATGTCATACCCGTGGAAACCCCGGACTATCCAACGCCGGCCAAACGCCCGACTTACTCGGTACTGAACAAATCCAAGATCAAAGAGGTTTATGGAGTCGAAGTCCCCTACTGGAGGCTGAGCCTCGAAAAGTGCATTAAGAACCTGTTGTAACCGCCATGAACCCTATGAGTAGCAACGAAGATATGCTGGCACTTGTTCAAAAGAAGGCCCGGGCCTGGCTTGACAGTCCCATTGATGAGGCTTCCAGGAATGCCATCCTGACCATGATGAACGAGAAGGAAGCGGAGCTGGTGGAAAGTTTCTACCGCAACCTGGAGTTCGGGACAGGGGGCCTAAGGGGGATCATGGGCGTGGGAACAAACCGGATGAATATCTATACAGTGGGAATGGCCACCCAGGGACTGTGCAACTACCTCATGAAACAGTTCAGCGACCGGAAAGAGATCAGCGTCGCAGTGGCCCATGACTGCAGGAACAACAGCCCGCTCTTTGCAGAGATCACAGCCCAGATCTGTATTGCCAACGGCATCAGAGCCTATCTTTTCGACGATCTGAGGCCCACCCCTGAACTCAGTTATGCGATCCGCCGGCTGGGATGCCAGAGCGGTGTGGTGGTAACCGCTTCCCACAACCCCAAGGAATACAACGGTTACAAGGTCTACTGGGAGGACGGGGGGCAGATCATCAACCCCCACGATGTGAACATCATTGCCGAGGTACAGCGTATCAAATCGATCGGGGAGGTGAAATTCGAGGGTGACAAAAGTGCCATCATCACCCTCGGTGAGGAGATGGATGCCCGGTACATCGAGGAGGTGGCAAAATTATCGTTGAATCCCGGGTTGATCGAGGCCCATTCGGATGTGAAGATCGTATACACACCCATTCACGGCACAGGGGTCCGGATGGTTCCGAGAGCTCTCAAAAGACTGGGTTTCAAGAATATCTATCACGTGCCCGAGCAGGATGTGGTGGATGGCAATTTCCCGACGGTCGTATCCCCAAACCCCGAAGAGTCAGCCGCCCTGGACATGGCCCTGAAAAAGGCCGACGAGGTGGGTGCGGACATGGTCATGGCCACCGATCCCGATGCCGACCGTGTCGGTATCGCCATCCGGGATGACAAAGGTAAGCTGATGCTGGTAAACGGCAACCAGACCGCCTCCCTCCTCACCTATTACCTGCTCTCCCAGTGGTCCGAAAGGGGAAAACTGACCGGCAGGGAGTTCATGGCAAAAACCATTGTGACCACCGAGCTGATCGCAGAGATGGCCAGACACTATGGAGTGTCTTATTATGATGTACTGACCGGCTTCAAGTTCATTGCCGATGTGATCAGGCGAAATGAAGGGAAAATGACCTTCATCGGCGGCGGGGAGGAGAGCTACGGTTTCATGATCGGGGATTTTGTCAGGGACAAGGATGCGATCTCCGCCTGTGCCATGCTCGCTGAAATCGCAGCATGGGCAAGAAGCCGCTACAAAAGCATGTACGATATCCTGCTGGAGATATACCAGAAATTCTCCCTCTACCGGGAATCCCTCATCAACGTGGTCCGGAAGGGAAAATCGGGAGCCGAAGAGATCCAGCAGATGATGGCCTCCTTCAGGTCCGATCCCCCGGAAAGTCTCAATAACTCACCGGTGGTGGTCATACATGACTACCTGGAGCAGGAAAGCCTTGACGTCAGGAGCGGAAAGAAGACACACATTGACCTTCCCAGGTCCAATGTACTGCAGTTCCTGCTGGAGGACGGCAGCAAGATCTCCATCCGCCCCTCGGGCACCGAGCCCAAGATCAAGTTCTATTTCAGTGTTTACGACAAACTGGAAAAGCGCGAAGATTACGAAGAGGTGAAGCAGATGCTGGACCGGCGGATCGAGAAACTGAAAAAAGAGCTGAAGCTGATCTGAATCTGATATTGAAGAACAGCTAATTTGGAGCTGGATAACCAGAGCCTGTCACATATCCGGAAATCATGAAGAAGCTTCTCCTGATCAGTGCTTCAGCCCTGCTGTGCGTTAATACTTATACCCAGGATACTGAAAACCAGCCCGATACCTTAAGAAAGGATGCCCTCAACGTGTTCATGGAGGCAAGTGACCACATACGCAGAGAGATTCAGTATATCAATTATGTAAGAGATATTAAAGATGCCGATCTCTATATCATATCCACTTCTCAAATGACAGGCTCGGGAGGCAGGGAGTATACCTACTTTCTGGTGGGCCAGAAAGAATTTGCCGGAATGCGGGATACATTAACTTTCACAACCACTCCGGATGAAACTACTGAAGGAAGAAGAGAGAAAGAGATCCCCACTCTCAAAATGGGTCTGATGCGTTATGTGGCCAGAACACCCCTGTCAAAATATATCGACATCAGGTTTACACAACCATTATCAGAAACTGTATCCGTCGACAGATGGAATAACTGGGTATTCAGACCATCCTTAAGCGCCTTTCTTATGGGAGAAAAGACCTTTAAAACAAGGTATATCAGCGGGAGTATTTCTGCAGACAGGATCACAGAAGCATGGAAATTCAGGTTCAGATTGAATTATAACTACAGAGTGGAGAGCTTTGATTTAGGGGACGAGGTGATCACAAGTACCTATAACAATCAATATGCCGCCACGCAGGTAGTAAAAAGCCTGACTGATCACTGGTCCTATGGTGGATCAGTATCAGCCAGGTCTTCCACATACAGCAACAAGGACTTTGAACTAAAGATGATGCCCGGAATTGAATATAATCTGTTCCCATATTCTGAATCAACACGAAGACAACTCAGGCTCTCATATTCCATCGGTTATTCTTATGTAAACTACACGGATACAACCATTTATAATAGCCTGGAGGAGCACCTCTGGGAACATGACCTTTCTATTGCTTACCAGGTAATTCAGAAATGGGGAAGCATTGATGTGGATTTAGGATACAGCAACTATTTACATGACTGGTCCAAGAACAACCTGAATTTTGGGGGAGAGATCAGCCTCAGGATCGCCAAGGGTTTGTCTCTGAACCTGTATGGCAGCTACTCCATCATTCATGATCAGCTGGGTCTGGTAAAAGGAGACGTCTCCACTGAAGAAATACTGCTTCAGATCAAAGAACTGGAGACCTCATACTCCTATTATTGCAGTTTCGGATTTTCCTACACCTTTGGTTCGATCTATAATAATGTCGTGAATCCACGTTTTGGCAGCTATTATTGATCACCATACCATAAATCACCTGCTATATGAAATCATATCGAAAAGAACTCTGGTTCAATGTCGCCAAACGGCGGGAACTGATCAACATCACCCCTGAAGTGCAGGCATGCCTGATGGAGAGCGGCATCCGGGAAGGCCTCTGTCTTGTGAATGCCATGCACATCAGTGCATCTGTTTTCATTAATGATGACGAATCTGGCTTGCATCATGACTTCGAGGTTTGGCTGGAAAAGCTCGCTCCGGAAAAACCCTATGACCAGTACATGCACAACGGGTTCGAGGACAATGCCGACGCCCATCTCAAAAGGACCATCATGGGCCGGGAGGTGGTGGTGGCCGTGACGGAAGGCAAGATGGACTTCGGCCCCTGGGAGCAGATCTTCTACGGCGAGTTCGACGGCAAGCGCCGCAAACGGGTGCTGGTGAAGATCATCGGGGAATAACAGACCGTTAAATGGTTTCTATCCAACGACGGAACAGGAGATCATATACACCGTAGTAATTTACTCCCCTGTCGTCAAATTGTCTGAAGATCAGTTCCTTCTCATGAAGTGATTCAATAGATCTTCTCACACTGGCCGGATTTCCCAAACCATACTTGTTGATGAAACTCATCGAAAATGGGGAATAGACTTCCCCTTCTGCTGCAACAGCTTTGAGGACTTTCCATTGCTGTGAAGTCAGCATATCACGATAGCCAAAAAATACATATTCCTGCTCCTTCAACAGCTTTTCTGCCTCAGAATAAAGGGTTTCTTTAGTAATGGATTCTGACCGGGATGTGTACAGCCGGTTGCACAGTAATTGGACATAATAGGTATGCACATCTGTCCAGTCCAATATTTCCCCGATTATTTCCCTGCTTATTTTTTTCCTGTTCGAAGAGAACTGACTGAATATAAAATCATTATAAGTTTTTACATCAATCTGCTGAAGCTGAAGGAACTGGGTGCTCCGGAAAAAAGGCCTGGCAGGATTAGTAAAAAGATCTCTCATCAGATGCTGCTGGCTTCCTGAGAAAATAAATACCACATTCTTCAGTTCCTGGATAATTTTTCTTAACCATGCATCCACATTTGTTTCAGGATAGTCCAGTATTTGTTGGAACTCATCAATAGCAAAGAGGACTGGTTTATCACTTTTTTCAAGCAATACGAGTAATTCTTCTATGGTTTTTCTGCTTTCTTCCGGCTGTAAGGAAAAAGAGAGATTCGGGATGCCTGAATAAGCATCGTAGCTGATAACCGGGCGTAATGATTTTATCAGTTGCCAGATCCGTTTACCCTGTGTGGATTTTTCCTTGAATGCGTGAATAATTGATGTGGCCAGATAGCGCAAAAGGTCGTTTGTATTCTCGGTAGGTAAAATATCTGTATAGATGGAAACCCATTCATTTGAGCTAAGCTCCTGAACATGCTTGATAAGGGCAGTTTTACCCATACGGCGAATGGCCGCGATGGTGGTTGACTGTCTGCCTTTCAGGTTTCTCAGCAAGGTTGCTGTCTCTTCCTCCCTGTCACAGAAGAATGCAGGCCCATAGTAGCCCGTCGTTGGAAAAGGATTATCTATTTTCTTATGTTGCATTTTGCAATATACAAAATGCACAATAGATTATCAAATATTTTTCACTGTGCATTCCAAAATTGACTCTCCTCGCAGCAAGCTGCGAGGAATCATCGATTAATTTCTTATTTTATTTGTGCTCGCTTACCCCGAAGTAGAACTTCGGGGAATGCGCTCGCGTAATTCAAAAAATCTGAATTCCCTTGCTTATTGGAGTTGTCTATGCCTCCAAATGGCTTGTTCCAGCTGTCAACTTCATGACACGGCAACTGATCCTGCACACCGGCAATGCCGATATGAACCGGATGCACATCAGTGTAAAATGCAGATTGGAAACCTGATGCAGGCGCGGAATGGTTGCGGGGAGTTTAAGGAGGGCAGGCCCCCAAGCGGGTGCTGGCGAGGATTTAAATATCCTTGAAATACTCCTTCAGTTCGCCCGTCTCCATGAGGATCGTCCGCTTGAACTCGAATTGCAGCAGGTTAATGGCCGATTCAATCAATCGCTGCATGGCTTTTCTCTTCTGGGGATCATTCTCGTTGAGGTACTTATCCAGTTTAAGCTCAAGAAGTTCTGCAGTCTCCCGTATCTCAGCGAGTGAATTCCTCAGTTCTGTGATTTTTTTTGCGTCCATGAAATTTTTTGAATAAGTTACAACAATTGTCGTTTCTTGCAACCCTGACATGGGATTAAATGATGCGGATCCTCGTATTCCGATGATGATAACAGCGGATCCGGGGATTCATGAACCGGGATTTCAACTGACCGCAAGCTCTCCATCCGCTCATATCCCTCAATAAGCTCTTCAAACACCTTTCTGACCGTCGAGATCCGCGATATTCTTGGCGCATTGGAACCTGTAAAAACAAATCCATCCTTAAGATTGCCCCTGTAGGCTTCCACGAGAGCCTGGGCAATGCAGTACTCAGTGGTCTTAGGATCACAGGTCCTGATACAGTGGTATCGGCAGACCGATGGCCTTCGTTTCCCCTCTGCTGTTTCCTGGAGAAACTGGTTGAAAATGGTTCGACCTGGAAGGCCGACAGGGCTCTTGATGATCTGGATGTCTTTTTCCTTAGCCAGGATATAGGCCCTTTTAAATTCAGTGGAAGCATCGCACTCTTCAGTGGCCACAAAGCGGGTACCCAGCTGAACCGCTGAAGCGCCTTTGCTCATGATCTCGAACATATCCTCTCCGGTATAGATGCCGCCTGCCGCGATGATGGGTATCTCTTTGTTGAATTGCTCCTTCATCTCCCCCGCTACCTGCCCTACTTCAGTAACAAGGTGCTCCAGTTCATTGCTCTGCTTGTCTATATCCCCCGCTTTGAACCCCAGATGCCCCCCGGCTTTCGGTCCTTCTACTACCAGCGCATCGGGCAGATAGTCATAATTCTGTTTCCACTTCTTGCATAAAATCCCGGCAGCCCTGCCCGATGAGACAATGGGTGCAAGTTTTGTCTTAATTCCCTTTCCCAGGTATTTTGGCAGATCCAGCGGAAGCCCGGCACCGGCAAAAATGATGTCGATCCCCTCCTCGATGGAGGTGCGGACCGTATCTGCAAAATTGGTTATCACAGACATGATATTGACCCCCAGAACACCTTTGGAAGCTCTTCTGGCCTTCCTGATCTCGTTACGGATAGCCTCAATATGCAGCCTCTTATAGTTACGACCACTGCTGTTCTGTATGAACCCGATGCCAACGGTTGATATGACACCCACTCCCCCCATGCCAGCCACTGCAGATGCAAGGCTTGATAAAGAGATCCCAATACCCATTCCTCCCTGAATGATCGGAACAGGTATTGTAAGATCTCCTATTTGGATTGATTTCAATCTGTCCCGTTTAGTTCACAGACTTCACATTGACAGCAAAGGGGCCTTTATCGCCCTGTTTGGTATCGAATACTACCTCCTGCTCAGGTTGCAGGCCGGCATAAGAACTGTACAGACCGGTCTTGTGGACAAAAATATCCTCTCCGTTTTCGGTTTCAATGAAGCCAAATCCCTTGACCTGATTGTACCATTTTACTTTACCTCTTGCCATGATTAGATAGTATTAGAAATTGTTAACATCGTTCTTTCTTGGTTTTGCTTCATTGACCACCATGTTCCTGCTTTCGTAGGTGGCGCCATTCAGTTCATGAATGGCTTTGTTTGCTTCATCCAGGTTTTCCATCGTGACAAAACCAAAACCCTTGCTTCTGCCGCTGAATCTGTCCGTAATAATCCTTGAAGAGCTGACAGTTCCGTACTCTTCAAATACCTCTTCCAGGTCATTTTCATTTACCCTGAAATCAAGGTTTCCTACATAAATGTTCATTGTGTAAATAATATTAAGTAATTAATAAAACTGCCATGGATCATATCCGGCAGTCATGGTTAAAGATTGGATTTAATAAAGAGTGCAGTGATAAACTACCCTGGAAACAGGAGAAAGTAAATTAAAGCGCAGTTTCTCAAATCGAAATCGTGACAAAGGTAATCCATTATTTCATAATAACACTATTTCCCTGATTTTAAGGCAGATTTCTGTCCCTAAATAAGTCCTTTCATCACAAAAGCGGATTGATCAGCCCTGTTCACCTTCAGCCATCCCCTTTTATTTTATTTCGAACGATCGCGGTATATATTAGTCTGAATTATGAATGCTGCGCATATGAAGATCTTATTGATAAGCCCAAAGGTTCCTGACACCTACTGGAGTTTCAGGCATGCCCTGAAGTTCATTGCTAAAAAGGCCTCCAACCCGCCGCTGGGGCTTCTGACAGTGGCCGCCATGCTTCCTGAAGAGTGGGAGAGGAAACTGGTGGATTTAAACATCCACCCGCTTCATGATTCCGAGATCCTCTGGGCCGACTATGTCTTTATCAGCGCCATGTCGGTGCAGTCGGCTTCAGTATCGGTGGTGATCCGGCGATGTAAGGATCTCGGTGCAAAAATCGTTGCAGGAGGCCCGCTTTTCACGGGGGATCCCGATTCCTATCCACACGTTGACCATCTCGTGCTCAATGAAGCAGAGATCACATTCACTGCTTTCCTCTCTGATCTCGAAGACGGCGCACTCAAAAGGATCTACCGGACCGGGGAGTATGCTGACATGCATCATTCCCCCCCACCGGATTACTCCCTGATCAGGGCATCCGACTATGCCCAACTGAGCATACAGTACTCGCGGGGATGCCCCTACAATTGTGAATTTTGTGAGATCACAGCATTGCTGGGTCACAAGGTCCGGGTAAAATCACCTTCCCAGATCCTGGACGAGCTTGAAGCCATCTGCAGAACAGGTTTCAGGGGAAATGTCTTTTTTGTGGATGACAATTTTATCGGGAACCGGCACAAACTGAAGAGAGAGCTTCTTCCGGCCATTTCAGCATGGAACGGGGAGCACGGCCATCCCTTCACCTTTACCACCGAAGCTTCGATCGACCTCTCCGAGGATCCGGAGCTGATGAAGGGCATGGTCCGGGCAGGTTTCGAAAAGGTCTTCGTGGGCATAGAAACGCCGGATGTGGAAAGCCTTAAAGAGTGTGATAAGCATCTGAATATTAAGCACGACCTGATGAGCAGTGTACGGGCTATTCAGTCAGCGGGCATCGAGGTATCGGCCGGGTTCATTGTCGGGTTTGATGCTGACACCACTTCGATCTTCCAGCGCCAGATCGATTTTATCCAGCAGAGCGGGATCATCACCGCCATGGTGGGGCTCCTGAATGCACCAAGCCGTACCAGGTTGTACCAGAGGCTGAAAGGCGAAGGAAGGATCATCCAGACCAGCGGGGGTGATAACACCAACTACTCCATGAATTTCATCCCGAGAATGAGCAGGGAAACCCTGATGAAAGGATATCAGACCATTTTGAACAGCATCTACTCCAGCAAAGCATATCACCAGAGATTGATCAGGTTTCTCAAAGAGTTCAAACCGGGTGTACAATTCAGAAAACGGATCACCGTGGAAAGAATCCTGGCCCTGTTCCGTTCAGTGGTCTATATCGGCATCCTGAGCAGGGGAAGGATCTATTACTGGAAGCTTTTTTTCTGGAGCCTTTTCAGAAAGCCGAAAATGTTTCCCATGGCGATCACCTACAGCATTTACGGGTACCATTTCCGCAAGGTTTACAGGATAGACTCCTGACAGAATCAACCGGGCATGAACTGCCTGGCCAGGTTGACCAGGTAGAGGTGTTCGGAGGCGCGGGTGAAGGCGGTGTAGAGCCAGCGAAGGTAATCCAGGTCCAGCATCGCGTCGGTGAAGTACCCCTGGTCAAGGAAGACCGACCTCCACTGTCCGCCCTGGGCTTTGTGGCAGGTGACCGCATAGGCGAATTTCACCTGGAGGGCGTTGTAATAGGGATCCAGGGCGATCCTGGCGGCCATCTGGTGCCGGTTCGACACACCGGGATAGTCCTCGGCCACCGACATATAGAGTGTCCGCTGCTGCTCCCTGTCCAGGGAGGGGGCCTCCAGGCCGATCACATCAAGCATCACCTTCACTTCCAGGTCCAGGTTGTCATAGTCGGGCATGGTCACCTCCACATCGGCGAACCGGTGCCCGTGAACCTCCTCGGTCTGAAGTACGCGTTCCACCTTCACAATGTCACCGTTGGCTATGAAATCGATGCGGTTTTCCCCGTCCTTCCAGAAGTAGTTGTTCTTGACCACCATCAGCAGGTCCCCCGGGGAGACCTGCTCCTCACGCCAGAGGATCTGGCTGCGGATCCCCGCATTGAACCTGTTGGCCCGTTTGTTGGACCGGGTCAAAACGATGGTCTCGCCGGTCCCGTAACGGTCGTAACTGGCACTGATGGCCTCCAGCAGGTCGGCTCCACCGAGCAGGGTGATGTCATCGAACTTTTCAAAACGGAATTCGGGATAAGCGGCAACGCGACCGGTGATCAGGTTCCGGATGGAGGTGGCGTTGTACAGGATGCCCGATCCCCTGGGCTGGCGTATGACATCGGTCATTTCGATCTCCCTGACGCTGTACCCGAACTGCTCAAGCCTCTCCCGGCTCAGGGCAGGACTGATATCCAGTCCCACCGGGGGCAGCTGGGCCGTATCCCCTACCAGAACCAGCCTGCAGCCGGGTCCCATCTCCACAAAATCAAGCAGGTCCCTGAGCAGGTCCCCTGATCCGAACATGCTGTCCGGTGACCGGTCCCCGATCATGGAGGCTTCATCCACAATGAAATAGCTATTCTTATGGAGG
>CAYXUD010000079.1:0-59087 GCA_964467775.1 uncultured Bacteroides sp.
GCGGCAACGTGTATAAAGTCCGCTTCGTACTGCCGGGAGAAGGAGAATGGCACTGGAAGAGCGGGTCTGACCGGGAGGGGGATCCGGGGCTGAACAGCCTCTCCGGGACATACATCGCCACCGGGTGGTCAGAGGAGGAGAAATTGAATAACCCGAACCGGCGGGGATTCGTCCGCGCCACACCCAACGGGCATGCCCTTCAGTATGCCGACGGAATCCCTTTCTTCCTGACAGGGGATACGTGGCTTGCAGGATCCACCTGGCGATTGCCGTTCCGGAATGCTGGTTCGCCGGACGGGTATACCCCGGGCCCGGGAATCGGGTTTGAAGATGCGGTTATCTACCGGAAGAGGCAGGGCTTCAACTCGGTGAGCATGATCGCCTGCTTCCCGAACTGGGATTCAGATACCCATGCAGGCACCTATGCGGACGGATCAGGGGTATATATCAGGAACGCCTGGGAGAAGTTTGATTACTATACCGATGAGGGCCTCATGACATCGAAGGATATGAGGGATGAATATGGCAACAGGCCTTTCCACATGTCGGAAAACCATCCGGGAGTGGCCGATTTTGACCGTATTAACCCTGCCTATTTCAGGAGCCTCGACAAGAAGATGAACTACCTCTCCGAACAGGGGTTCGTCCCCCTTCTGGAGACCGTCCGGCGGGACAACTGCCCATCCTGGAAGGCCTATGCCGACTTCAACGATTCCTTTGCCAGGTATGTCCAGTACCTCATTTCAAGGTACGGTGCCTACAACCTCATCTTCAGCGGGATTCACCTTGACTGGATCCCCGAGGATTACAGCCTGACCGCCGATGAGTTCAATGCAGCTCTCACCTGTCACCTGGAAAAATACGGTCCCCTCCCCTTCGGCCAGCCGCATACTACCCTGATCAACAATTCCACCTATACCCAGTTCGGCCACGGCACAGCATGCCCGTGGCTGACCATGCACAGCGTGGGAAACAGGCCGCGCGATCACAGCGTCTCCACCGCCCTTGAAACACTGTTCAGCCTTGAACCTCCCTATCCGGCCATCAATTTTGAACCCTATTACACAGGGTGGGACCATGAGATCAACATGCCGGGGGGAGAACGGCCCCCTGCAAATTCTGCCCGGGACAACTACTTCTCCCGTGCCCAGATGTACGGTTCTGTGCTTTCAGGGGGACTCTCGGGGCATGTGCACGGGACCTCGGCATATGATATCACATCCACGGGAGAGCCCGAAGGGACGCGCCCCCATTTCTGGGATGCATTGCAATACGAATCGGGTACCTATATGAAGCACCTGAAGGAGTTTTTCCTGTCGGAAGGTAAGCGGTACCAGTACCTGGAACCGGCCTCCCATCATATCCATCCCGGGAAAGCCGGGGGCGCTCCTGAAACAGGTCTTGATGGCTGGGCTTTCATGATGAAAACACCACGCAGCGATCTTGCCATGCTCTACTTCGAGAACGGGGCCGTTCTGCCCACCCTCAGCGGTTTCATGCCCGGAGCTTCCTATATGCTGCACTGGTTTGAACCCAATCAGGGGAGCTGGATGGAACCTGTCCGGGTCCGGGCAGATGAGAGCGGTAATCTGACCCTGGAAGCATTTCCATCCGGCAACAGTCCGACAGTGAAAGATTGGGCAGCTAAAGTTTTACAGGTCAATCCTTCTTATCATTGCTCCCCCCTGGGAGAACACACCTTTGTCTTTGATCCGGAAATGAATATGGCGGATGTACAGGTTTTCATCGACTCGATTTCCGACAGGCAGACCTCGCGCGGATCCGAGTTCACTGCCGACCGCTATGCATTTCTGTTCAAGCCAGGCCGGTACAACCTGGACATCAGGGTGGGCTACTACATGCAGGTGGTCGGACTGGGTGAATCTCCAGGGGAGGTGACCATTGTGGGTGCGGTCAGGTCCAATTCCATGTCCAGGGGACATGTGCTGACCAATTTCTGGCGCTCCGTGGAAAACCTGACCATCCTCCCTGCAGAAGATACGGTGAATGTCTGGGGAGTTTCGCAGGCTGCCCCGATGCGGAGGGTCCATGTCAGGGGAAACCTGCAACTGCACGATCACGGCTATGCCAGCGGCGGGTTTCTTGCCGATTCGAAAGTGGACGGGACTGTCTACGCAGGAGGCCAGCAGCAATGGTTTTCGAGGAATTCCGAGTGGAAGCAGTGGCATGGAGGGGCCTGGAACATCCTGTCCCTTGGCGTAACCGGGGCCCCGGAAAGCAACTGGCCGGACGGACCCTATACCACCCTCCGGGCAACGCCTGCCAGCCGGGAGAAGCCATACCTGGCTTATATGGATGATAAGTTCACTGTCATAATGCCCGCCACCAGGGTAAACTCCATCGGACCCTCCTGGACAGGTGACAGCCTGGAGAATAGAGTGATCAGCATTGAGGATTTCTACATAACAGAACCCGGGGAGGATGATGCGGAATCGATGAACAATGCATTGAGGAGCGGAAAGAACCTGCTTATTTCTCCGGGCATCTATTACCTGGACCAGAGCCTGAAAGTCAACCGGCCGGGTTCTGTAATCATGGGATTAGGCATGCCCTCCCTGGTCCCGCAGCAGGGCAATCCGGTCCTGGAGGTTTCTGACACGGATGGTGTAACGGTCAGCGGCCTGTTGATAGATGCCGGTGAAAAGCATTCCGGGATCCTGTTACAGGTAGGGGAACCCGGGTCGGACAGGAACCATGCATCAGATCCCATATGGCTGTTCGACATCTTTTGCAGGGTGGGCGGTCCCGCAGCAGGATCAGCCACCACCTGTGTGGTGATCAACAGCAATGATGTGTTTGTGGATCACACATGGCTCTGGAGGGCCGACCACGGAAATGGTGTGGCGTGGGATTTGAACAGGTGTGCGAACGGGATCATTGTCAATGGCGACCGGGTGACCGTTTATGGGTTGTTCAATGAGCACAACCAGGAATACCAGACCCTCTGGAACGGTAATGACGGCCGGGTCTATCTGTACCAGAGCGAGATGCCCTATGACCCGCCCACCGCGGAATCCTGGAGGCACGATACCATTGGCGGCTATGCCTCCTATAAGGTGGCAGATCATGTCCGTACCCACGAGGCATGGGGAGTGGGTGTCTATTGTGTATTTCACCGGGCCCCCGTGGTGGTTGAAAGCGCCATTGAATCGCCTGGTTCACTGGAAAACAGTATTCATCATAAATTCACATTCTGGCTGGGCGGAAACCAGGAGAGCATCATCCGGCACATCATCAACGGGAAAGGTGAGAGCGTTCACAGGTCCAACAGGGAAGCGGTACTGAATTGAGCATCAAGGTGAATTCGGCGAAGAATCGAGTAGTTTTCCCACTTCTTGGCCTTCTGTTCTTCAGTGGTGCAGAGAATCATCCTCCGACAGAAAGGGCCATGGTTTACCATATCCCGAAAATCAGAAGTATTGAGATAGACGGCCAGACGGACGACCGGGAAAACCAGGGCCTTTCACTCTCCCTGTGTGCCAGTACAAACGGGGAAATCGACCATGATGATTTCCTGGCAGATGTGATAACCGGATGGACAGGCAGCGTTATTCATGGAATTACTATGTTGATACCTATACGAATAACAACGCCAGGGAGGTTCAGAACAGAACAGATCTGTTTGAAATATACCTGGATCATAAGCTCAGATACCTGGTCGGGTCCGGTGAGGCCAATTATATCTTCAATAACAGGCCGGAGCTGTTTTCAGCTGACTCCACCCACATGAATCCCCGGGGCTAAGGCATCTGGAAAGAGGTACTGAGTGATAAATTGTGCAAGTGATAAAATCATGACCAGGTCAGTAGCAGGCCCTGATGTTGACCTTTTTCCTGATCCTTGGCAAAATTGAGGGAATTTTCCTATATTCTGGGACCTGAAACCTATATAAGGATGAAGAGCATGAAAAAGATCAACCTTTTATTACTCAGTTTGCTGCTCCTGGGCAGCTGCACCCGGGCGGATAAGGAACCCGGGGTCCCCGCCTCTCTGAAAGAGGCCTACAGGGATGCATTTCTGGTGGGATGCGCCCTCAACCCGGCGATCGTGAACGGCTGGGATTCGGTCTCCTGTGACATCGTTCTCCGGCAATTCAATACCATCACCGCAGAAAACGCGATGAAGGCCGGGCCGGTCAATCCCCGCCCCGGGGAGTATCATTTTGCCCCGGCCGATGCATTTGTCGACTTCGGGGAAAAAAACGGCATGTTCATCATCGGCCATACGCTGATCTGGCACAACCAGACCCCGGACTGGTTCTTCCGGGATGAGAACGGCCATCCGAACACCCGTGAGGCCCAGGTTGAACGGATGCGTCAACATATTGAAGCGGTGGCAGGAAGGTATGCGGGAAGGGTCCATGCCTGGGATGTGGTGAATGAGGTCATCGATAATGACGGTTCCTACCGGCCTACCACCTGGGTAAAGGGTATCGGCAATGGCGATGACCTGGTGAAACTGGCCTTCCGGTTTGCAGGCGAATACGCACCCGGTGCCGAACTCTATTACAATGACTTCAACGCGTGGCGGCCTGCAAAAAGGGATGGTATCGCACGAATGGTCAGAATGTTGCAGGAAGAGGGGATCCGGATCGATGGCGTCGGCATGCAGGGCCACTGGGGGCTCAACTACCCCAAGACAGCTTACATCGAGGCAGCCATTGATACATTTGCCTCACTAGGCGTCAAGGTCATGATCACCGAGCTGGATGTGGATCTCCTGCCCCTGACCAGGGAAGGCCAGATCATCGGAAAAGTGATGAGTGACCCGCAGTTCCAGCTGGAGGAGTTCGAAGCGTTCCTCGATCCCTATCCCAGCGGGCTCCCGGCCGCCGTGCAGGAGGAGCTTGCCGGGCGTTATGCCGACCTGTTCTCTGTTTTTTACAGTAAGCGGGACAAGATCGACCGGGTCACGTTTTGGGGCGTGCATGATGGCATGTCATGGAAGAACGGGTATCCTGTACCGGGAAGAACAAACTACCCCCTTTTGTTCGACAAGGAGAGAAAGGCCAAACCCGCCCTGGAGGCTGTCCTGAAGGTGCCGCAGGATGCGGAATAGCTACTCCGGGGTGTCAGTTCCCGAGGTCCGCTGCTGCATTTACCAGCAGGATATACTCTGCGCAGATGTCTATCACGTATTCGTTCTCTCCCCAAAGAAACGGCCAGTCATTCTTGTTTTCAGGGAAATCAGGCTTCAGCACCAGGATACCCGGTACAACGCCTCCTGCGATGAATGAGTAATCCGCACGGTTGTTGCCGTATGCCACCCTTTTTGAATGCACCCCGATGCCCGAAACAAATGAGATGTTCGAATAGGGATGGCAGCCGTAAATATAACTGAGCCCGCGCAAGGTATACTCAGGGCCTATGAGTCCGGGATATGATTGATGCAACAGGTAATTGGTGATGGCCCAGCTGATGATGCTTTCATTGCCTGCCCAGCCTCCCGCGGTAATCGGGACACCATACGGATTCCGGGTCAACAGCTCGTCGTTGGCTGCCCTGTATTTCAGGACAAATGGCGTCAGCCTCTCCCGGTACCCCTCATCAAAGAACGGTACGGCCTGAACGGCATACTTCATATTCATATTCACATTGCCCTCCAGGGCAGGCCATAACAGCTCCCTGAATTGGTCGGCATACTGCCCCTCCTCCGTTGAAATATAGAGTTGCAGCAAAGCCCGTATCTTACTTGTTCTGCCAAACCTCGCCTCCCACGGATTCTGTCCCGCGGGTTGTTGCTCCTCCTCCGCCCAGGCTCTCTTCGCGGTGATCAGGCATTCATCCGCGAGTGCATCGTTATAGCCACGCAGGGAACGGCTGGCAGCCGCCAGGGCGGCGATGGAGCTGTAGCTGTTCATGGCCATTCTGCCGGTAAATGCCCAGCGGTCGTCAGGCGTGCCGCTGGAGAAACCATCTGACCCATAGGGTTCCAGATCAGGATTGTAGGGCAGGTTATCTGTCATGGTCGATCCGTCACCGAGGTGATGGTACTGGTGCAGGTTCGGGACAATAATCCCGGGAATCGCCCTCCCGAACGCGCGGTGCTGGGCTATGAGCGCCAGCGTCCCGTGCTCGATCTGCTGCAGAATATCCGGCACCCCGTCCGGATGGTGAATATCCACGTACCGCTGCCGCTGGTCAATGAGTGTTTCATCCCTTTGCAAATGGAAGTGCTCCCAGGATTCCACGAGGCTCAGTACCGTGTTGCAGTGAGAGCCGGTCCGGATATCAAAATCGCCGGCGTCAAACCACCCGCCGATATTCAACCCGGGGATGCGTTCGCCCGGCTGATACCTGGTTTCGGTGGTATCGCCCATGCGGTAACCGTCGAAATGCTGGTGGTTCAATGGCGCCTGCAGGGCATCGTCAAGATGGGCAGCGCCATGCCAGACACGGTAGGCTTCATTCACAAACATGTGATCCATCTGCACCGGGAACCAGACATCCAGCGTGGATTGCCAGCCATGGTCATGGATATGTGACCCTATCTGGAAGGGCCCGGACCTGTGGCTGCCGTACCGGATGGCATACAACCCGGGTTCGCTGACCGCCGAGAAGTCAAACCGGGTATAGTGGTACCTGTAAAAGTCGCCCCATTCCCTGACATCACCCCGGTAGATTTCCATCCACTCCCCCATGTCGTTCAGTTTCAGCAGGGAAGCTGCATCCAGGGGCGTGTCATTCCTGTCCAGTTCGATCACCGCCACTTTTGCCTGGTCCGGGTAATAACCAACCTGGGAATAACCGATCACCGGCGTCCGGATCCAGTCCGGAATGAGGGTCGGCGTGATGCGCCATTCGACCACCCTGCCTGTCTGATCCGGCGGTATCAGCGTACGCACCACATACCAGCCATTTTGCGCCACATGGCGCCCATCCAGCAGCAACAGTTCACTGCCGTTCATTGACTCTATTTTGATGCAGGTCCCCGGGTTTTCAGGAGAGAGGACCAGTCTCCTCCCCCGTGCGAAGGGTTTCGGTTCCACATACTCACCCCGTCCACGGTCGTCGAATGTCGAATGACCCGCAAACTGGCGAAGCTGGGTACGGGCGGGCAGGAGATCCATCGAGTCGGACGGATAAAGCGGAAAGATACCGGTTGTGCCGTCCATCAGGTATGTCTTCTCAAAATAGGCGGAGGGCAGGAACTCGAGGTTGAATCCCGTTCGCCCCTCCAGTTCTTCAGGCAGAGGCCGGTCGATGGTTACAGTGATCGTCAGGCCGGTTCCCTCTGCCCTGAGGTGAAGCCTTGAATCAAAATCAAAATCTTCGTAGCGCAGCACCACATCGATGCTGTTATCTTCCCTGTTTACTGTTCTCTCCACCACCGAGGGTATCTGGTCCCACTGTTCCGGTGCGGGTTTCAGCCTGACCGCACCCCCCGTGGCTGTACGCACCCCGTGGTGGATCAGCATGATTCCAGAGGTCTTTTCATCGAAAAAGAAGCCGGTATAGGCATTTTCAAAGGCAAGCACATTGAATCCCCTTGTTTCAAAGTACTCCCTGTCATTCAGTTGCAAGCTGCCATCCTGGCAAAAACAGGCGCTGCCTGACGTAACCGTCAAAGCCAATGAAATGCAAAGAATCGCTAGACCGGGTATCCTGTCCCTGTATTTTACCTCCTTTTCCATCTTTTTCCTCTTTTGATGAACCTAATATTGCTAAATAATCAGCTAAAAAACAAGGTTCCACCTGTGAATGGGCGGGGATTCCGGTTTAAATAATATCATTAACTTACATGGCGCTTAAGAGCCGATCAATGAAAATCAAGTTCTATATTGCTCCTGCCTTCATCATGCTAGGGGTCGCCTCATGCAGCCAAATGAAAACAAAAAAGCACATCCCGCTCATTAACCCGGCATCCACGGAAAGGACCGTCAACCTTTACAATTTTATCCAGGACATCCAGGGGGAATACACCCTGTCAGGGCAGCATAACTTCGTCGGGAAAGGGTCTGACTATACCGATCAGCTGGAAGAGATCACGGGCAAAAGGGCCATCCTCTGGGGATCCGACTTCAGCTTTTGCGTGGAGGGCGAGAACGCCATGCGTTTCCAGCATTGCGGACCGGCGAACCTGCCTGCCATCCAGTGGGAAAGGTTCAGGGCCATGAGAGATTCAATGGCCCTGGTTGATTCCACGGCTCCACCCCCGAGGTTCCCGAGGGAGCCGCAGTTCCTGGAGATCACCCTGGATGAGGCCCGCAGCAGGACCATTGAGGAAATCAAGGCCAGGCACAGCGAGGGCCATATCATCACCCTCATGTGGCACGGCTGTTTCCCGGCGGATGGGGAGTGCTGCGAGGGCTCCTCCATTTGGGCCATGGAGAACCGCCCCTCCCCTGAACGGTGGGATGAACTGGTGACCGGGGGAACTGCACTGAATGATGCATGGAAAGAGGGTGCCGATAAGATTGCCGGCTACCTGAAGCAGCTGCAGGATGCGGATATCCCCGTGCTCTGGAGGCCCTACCATGAGATGAACGGTGTCTGGTTCTGGTGGTGCAACCATAAAGGGAAAGAGGGTTTCAAACGGCTGTGGATCATGATGTATGACTATTTTACCCATCACCACAAACTGAACAACCTGATATGGGTCTGGAACACGAATGCACCCCGGGATATCCCCGGTGATGAAGCGTGGGCCTACGAGGAGTTCTTTCCGGGGATCGAATATGTCGATATCCTGGCCGCGGACGTCTACCGCAACGATTATAAACAGTCACATTATGACCAGCTGGTTGCCTTAGGCGAAGGCAAGCCCGTCGCCCTTGGGGAAGTGGGGGAGATACCCACAGAGGAGGTGCTGCAGCAGCAACCAGGGTGGACCTGGTTCATGCCATGGGGCTGGATCCTGTTTCTTTCGAACGAGCCGGACAAGATCAACAGGGTGTACCATTCAGACCGGGTCCTCACGCTGGATGAAGTTACAGTTGATAAGGATGGCAGATACAGCGTGAACAGGTAACCGGTCATTGATGGAGCAGGATCCGCAAATCATCGTGCAGAAATTCAACCACTGCATCAACAACCGGGATATCGAGGGGCTTGCCGGGCTGATGACCGAGGACCATACTTTCATTAACCGGGATGGGAGTACCCACGGGCCGAAATCTTCAATGGTCGAGGGCTGGACACAGTTCTTTGCCGCGTTCCCGGATTACAGGAACACGTTTGAATGCATGGTCACGGAAGGCAGCAGGGTATTTGTACGCGGTTTTGCCTACTGGACTGAAGAGGAACCGTTTGATCCCGTGATCTGGTCCGCCCTCGTCAAAGGGGACCAGGTGGCCGAATGGGTCATCTTTGAAGACACGCCTGAAAACAGAAAAAAGTTCGGGTTATGAAAAGAGCCATCTCTCTCGCACTCCTTTTACCGGCCCTCTGCATCGGCCGGGGTCAGAATCCCTTCATTACCGGGCAGTACACTGCCGACCCGTCAGCCCACGTGTTTGAAGGCCGGATCTATCTCTATCCATCCCATGACCGGGATTCGAGCCTCACCTTTGATATGGTCGACTACCATGTCTATTCCTCCGATAACCTCGTCGACTGGACAGATCACGGGGTGGTGTTATCCCTGGATGAGATCCCCTGGGCCTGGGAGAAGGCGTGGGCCCCTGACTGCGCTTTCTATAATGGAAAATACTATTTCTATTTTCCGACGGACCGGTCCTATATCGGGGTGGCCGTCGGTGATTCCCCGGCGGGCCCGTTTAAGGATCCCATCGGCAGGCCCCTGATCACAAAGGATTCACCCGGGGTCGTCAATAAGCGGGATTTCATAGACCCGGCCATATTCATTGATGATGACGGAACACCCTATCTCTTTTTTGGCCAGCTGGATGTCAACGTGATCAGGCTGAATGAAGATATGGTCTCCTATGATGGCCCGGTGCATATCGTGGAGGGGGCCCGGGATTTCTTCGAGGCGGTCTGGGTGCATAAATACAGGGGTAAGTATTACCTCTCCTACTCCACCCGGGGCAAAAGGGGGGTGACCGGTCCGCAGATCGCCTATGCGGTCTCAGACGATGTGCTGGGCCCTTATGAATACCAGGGAGTCATCCTGGATGAGGTGAACAGCGGTACCAACCATCATTCGATCGTCGAGTATGAAAACCAGCGGTACCTCTTCTATCACAACTCGGACCTGTTCCTGGAGAGAACGCCCCCTGACTCCCCTGAAATGAGATACCGGCCTTACCGGCGGTCCATCTGCGTGGACTATCTCTATTACAATGAAGACGGGACGATTCAGAAAGTCATTCCCACGAAAGCGGGGGTGAAAGAGGTGGGAACTGCTGCAGCAATAACCAGTTTTTGAAATTCTGTAACCCTGAAAGAGGATCTGATCATGAAAAAAAACAAGAATAGACTCATTGCCTGGTCCATAATGGCTTTGGCCCTGGGATCGTGCGGTACTGAACCCGGTATCGGAATATTTGAGGGGAACGGTGATATCGGGAATGTAGGATATGCCGGATCCGTGTTGTTCGACCCGTCAGACAGCACCTATGCCATCACGGGAGGCGGCACCAATATGTGGTTTGACAGTGATGAACTCCATTACGTGTGGAAAAGGATGTCGGGGGATCTCTCCCTCGCGGCTGACATCAGGTGGATCGGGGCAGGGACCGATCCCCACAGGAAGGCCTGCCTGATCATCCGCCAGAGCCTCGACACCGGCGCGGTCTATGCTGATGCAGCGCTGCACGGGGACGGGCTGACATCCCTGCAGTACAGGGATACCCCCGGGGGGCTGACCCGGGAGATCCAGGCCAATGCCTCATCACCGGCAGGGTTACGCATCGAGAAAGCGGGTGCATATCTTTCCATGTCCGTTTGCCCCGTTAACGGGGAATTCAGATCTTCAGGAGGGAGTTTCAGGATTCAGTTCAGTGAGCCATTTTACGTGGGCCTTGGTGTCTGCGCTCACAACAACGATACGGTGGAAACGGCCGTATTCTCCAACGTCAGGATTGAACCGTTCTGCCCTGTGCCGGATTCAATGAGGAGGCTTGAGAGTACCCTTGAAACGATCGCGGTGGCATCTTTTGACAGAAGGGTGGTCTGCCACACCGGGAGCCATATCGAGGCCCCCAACTGGTCACCCGATGGCAAATGGCTGATCTTCAACAGTGGCGGACAGCTCTATAAGATCCCCTCGAAGGGCGGGGATCCCGAATTGATCCCCACCGGTTTTGCCGGCAGGATCAATAACGACCACGGCATATCGCCCGACGGAACGCAACTGGTGATCAGTGACCAGACAGAGACCGGCAGCTCCATGATCTATGCCCTGCCCTTCGAAGGGGGGGAGCCGAGAAAGATCACCCCCCTGGGCCCCTCCTACTGGCACGGATGGTCACCCGACGGCCTCACCCTCGCCTACTGTGCGGAGCGGAACGGGAATTATGATATCTACACCATACCCTTCCATGGGGGCAGGGAGACCCGGCTGACCACGGCAGAGGGGCTGGATGACGGTCCGGATTTCTCGCCGGATGGGAGATATATCTTCTTCAATTCGGTCAGGACCGGCACCATGCAGATCTGGAGAATGAAGCGCGACGGCAGCGGACAGCAGCAGGTCACCACAGATGAATACCACGACTGGTTCGCCCATCCTTCCCCGGATGGCCGCTGGATCGTCTATGTGTCGTTCGGGACAGATGTTCCGGCCGGCAGCCACCCACCCAACAAGGATGTGATGCTGCGTTTGATGAACCTTGAAACAGGAGAGGTCCGCGTGATGGCAAAACTGTTCGGCGGACAGGGAACGATCAATGTTCCTTCCTGGTCACCCGACAGTGAGCATATTGCATTTGTAAGCTACCGGTTGAACTGAGCCACCCTTTACAGCGGTGAAACCACCTCCTGTCCGCTACCTGTTCCTCTTCCCACGGATCACGCTGATGGGTATGGTCATGCCATAGGAAGGGTTACCCCGGGAACATTGGCGGCTGAAAATGCCGTATTATAATAACCGAACGATTAGTTTCAAATTCTAACAGATATTAGGATTACAGTAACATTTTTAAAGAGTTCGCTTTGTTAATCTGAATTTTTTAATTTTGCTTATATCATCTCTAACCCTGTAAAGTGCCGGAAACGAATAAGGAACATAATCTGATTAAAAATTTAATCAAAGGAGATGCATATTCCTTTGATGAAATTTATGAATTATATAACAAAAGAGTCTATGCCTTTTCGTTACATAATTTAAAAAACAAGGATGATGCAGAAGGGGTGGTTCAGGAGGTATTTTTAAATTTATGGAAAGACAGGGCCAAATTACAAAAATTAAAAAACTTAGATGCCTGGATATTCACTATAAGCTTTAATGTTATCAATAAGCATTTCAGAAAATTAGCAAGGGAAAGGAAACATCTTGAGAAATTTGCAGAACCCACTTTAACTTATGATTCATCTACCATTACAGAAGTGGAATATCATGACCTTCTTGAAAAAGCAGAAAAAATTGTTGAAAAATTACCGCCCCGTCAAAAAGCCATCTATATTTTGAGTAAAAAAGAGGGTTTGAGCAATACAGAAATCTCCATGAAACTTCATATTACAAAAAAAACAGTTGAAAACTATCTCACCTCTGCCAAAGCTTTTATAAAAGAGAAACTCGTCTGTGAAGGCTTATTAACTCTTCTATTCTTCTGGTTCTTTATCAAATAAATTATATATCATCTTTTCCTTTTTCCCCCTAAACGAATACGGGATTCAACATAATTCAGAGAATATAAATTTATTTAATCTAAATAGATATTAATCGTCGTTTTGGGAGTTTTATTTGTTTCCGGGAACTTATGAAAAAGGTTCATCGAACTAATTTTTCTTATAATAGGTTGAAAAGGTTTAGTAGGTTAGGGTTGGAAGGTATGAACCTGGAAGTACTCTTATGAGTGCCTCCAGGTTTATACGATTGTTATATTTTAATTAAAATAAGAAAAGAATGAAAGTTGATCTTCAGATTCTTAAGAGATATTTGGAAGGAAATGAAAAAGATGGGGACAAAGAAAAAATTTTAAACTGGTTTTCAGACTTGCAATATGAGGGTGACCTGCGTAAACAATATCACTGCTATTGGGATGAACTGGTTAATATACAAGATCTTAAAGGGTACAATGGGTCCATAATCCTTGACAAAATATATCATAAGATCAAACTTGAAGAATCCGGCATACTACAAGAGAAAAGGGTAATGACCAGGTTCTTCAATATTTTATGCAAAGTTGCTGCAATCCTGTTTATTCCCCTTATAACGTTTTTGTTTATTCACAGAAATAATTTTAAACCTGCCACGACCGAAATAGCACGTTCAGAAATATATTCCCCGCTTGGAACCCGTACCATGTTCTATCTGCCCGATGGTTCAAATGGTTGGCTTAATGGTGGCTCTTACCTGGAATTTCCAACGGAATTTAAAGGCAAATCAAGAGAAGTATTACTCAAAGGGGAAGCTTATTTTAATGTAAAGTCTGATCCCAAAAAGCCATTCATCGTTTCAGGAACTAATATTGAGGTCGTTGCTTATGGAACTTCATTTAATGTTCTGGCATATCCGGACGATCAAACAGTTAAAGTGACTCTTGAAAGCGGAAACATAAAAATAATGGGAATACAGGATGGGAGGATTCAGGATTGCAAAACTATAAAACCTGATCAGATGTATATCTATGATCTTAAAACTTCATCTTATAAAATTATACCTGTTGAGGCAAATAAAATTACATCCTGGAAGGAAGGAAAACTGGTATTCAGAAATGAACCTTTTAAAGAGGTGGTGAGGAAGATCAACCGTTGGTATAATGTTAATATAGTTATTAAAGATGAGATCATGGAATCATATACATATCTGGCCACTTTTGAAGATGAGACGCTGGATGAAGTCTTGAAGTTGCTCAAGCTGTCCGCACCTATTGGATATAAGAATATAGGCAGGGTAAGGAGAGAAGATGGAACCTTTGAAAAAAGGAAAATTGAACTTTATTACAAACCTTAATATTTCAAGTATTCAATTAAACTAATGTCTAACCTAAAACCTTCTGCCTTATGAGACCTTATATATGACAAGAAAGAAAAAGGGGAAAGTGCGGACACACTTCCCCCTTATTTAGCAAGTTACCCAATAATTTAACAATCATATTATTAACCAGCTAAACTTTACAAAAGTATGAAAAAAGTGTTTACGCTTTTGGAGTATTTTAAATTAATCTACTCCTTAAAAACCATTAAAATCATGAGAAATATAATAATCTTAATGTTTCTCACTGTTTTTCAGGTTTTTGCGGATGATTCCTATTCGCAGAATACTAAGCTAACCCTGAACCTGAACGATGCAACTGTCGAAAATGTACTGGAGCAGATCGAAAGCCAGAGTGATTTTTACTTCCTCTGCAATAATAAACTTGTGGATATTAACAGGAAAGTCAATATCCATATGGAAGATCAGAATATCTCTGATATCCTGGCCCAGGTTTTTGAAGGCACGAATGTTGATTATTTTGTTATTGACAGACAAATCGTTTTATCTCTGGATACATATCTGTCAAATATTAAATCCAAATTACAGCCCGTAACAGTTACCGGTAAGGTAACGGAAGAAGACGGGACTCCTCTGATCGGTGCTTCGGTTCTGGAGAAAGGTACAACCAATGGAACCATTACCGATGGGGAAGGCAATTATGCACTTGATGTTTCACCGGGAGCAACCCTGGTTTTTTCATTCATCGGGATGGCATCCCAGGAAATTCCGATAGACGGACAAACCAAGATCGATGTCACATTGGTTGAAGGATTCATTGAATTGGAGACTATAGTAGTGGTAGGTTATGGGACTCAGAAGAAAAGGGATATTACTACTGCCGTATCCAACGTTAAAATGGAGGATGTAGAAAAGAAGAGCATGGCAAATGTATCCCAGGAACTTGAGGGGAAAGCAGCAGGAGTCCGTGTAATTCAGGCATCAGGGAAACCGGGGGGAGATTTTACAATACAGGTCCGCGGAGCTACGTCTATAACTGCCGGGAATGAGCCGTTATACGTCGTGGATGGTATCCCGACAAGTTCAATCAGCCAAATAAATCCTGCCGATGTCGAATCAATGCAGATTCTGAAGGACGCTGCCTCATGTGCCATATATGGAGCACGTGCAGCCAATGGAGTAGTGCTTATTAACACCAAGAGAGGCTCAATCACTAAACCGGTCGTATCGTTCAGGTCTGTCTATAGCATCAACCAGGTTGCAAAACAACTTGACCTTTTAAATGCAAAGGAGTGTGCCCAGCTTATCAATGAAGAAAAAATAAATGCCGGGCAGGCTGCGGTTATTAATCCGGATACGATTACGACTGATATTGACTGGCAGGATGAAATTTTCTCCACAGGAAATACAAGTGACATGCAACTCTCTTTTTCCGGAGGAAGCGAAAAGACACAATTCTATTTATCAGCAGCACGCCTAAAGAGCGAAGGAATTATTAAGCCCGCTGATTATGAAAGGTATGCATTTAAAGTAAACCTTGACCATCAGATGTTTAAATGGCTATCCCTGGGGAGCAATATCAATTTAAGCAGATCAAAAAGTTCGGATATTGTAGATACAGATCCTGTACACGGTGAAGGCGTGATATTAACAGCTCTCGTTTATACCACCCCCTACACACCTAAATATAAATCCAATGGTGATTACGGAGCCAATCCGCACCAGGGAGGTTGGGACAATCCATATTCTGAAATGTATGGTTCCAATGCGGACACACGAAGTTCAAGTTTGCTTGGCAATGTATTTGCAAAAATCAATTTCACCAAAGGTCTCAGTTTTAAGACTTCAATGGCTATTGATTCATATTTTCGGAACTACGATCAGTTCGACCTTCAGGCACACAGTGAATACAACAGATCATTAGGCGGAAATGCTGTTTCAAATTCTGTACAGCAATTTGTATGGCTGAACGAGAATATTCTGGATTATAACTACTCATCAGGAAAACATGCTCTTACAGCTTTGGCAGGTATGACCAGCCAGAAATCACTGCGGGATTATTCTCACATGCAAGTGCAGGGATTCCCTGATGATAAAGTTCAGACGCTTAATGCAGGTGCTACACCGCTCAGTGCTTACACCGATAAATCCGAATGGACACTTCAGTCTTATCTGGTACGGGTAACCTACGCATTTGATGACAAATACCTCTTTTCTTCTAATTTCCGTGCAGACGGTTCGTCGAAGTTCGGACCAAGCAATAAATTCGGATATTTTCCTTCAGCATCAGTGGGTTGGAGAGTTTCCCAGGAACCGTTCTTTTCCAGTATCAGTGCTGTTAATGACTTGAAAATAAGGGTCAGTTATGGATTAACAGGAAATCAGAACGGTATTGCAGATTATGGTCATTTGGGTTTGATCGGCTTGGGAGGTGTTTATCCTTTCGGTGGTACCATTTATCCGGGAAGCTATCCAAGTTCCATTGCCAATCCGGACCTTAAATGGGAATCGACAAAGCAAACCAATATTGGAATTGATTTATCCTTGCTCAGGTCCCGGATAACATTTGCAGCTGATGTATACTTTAAAAATACATCAGACCTTCTCTTAAATGTTAATCTCCCCAGATCAACTGGCTTTAATACCGGGATTCAAAACATTGGTAAAATCAGCAACAAGGGAGTGGAGATTGAACTCTTCACTCATAATCTTACAGGGAATTTCAGATGGAATACAAACTTGAACTTCTCGCTTAACAGAAACAAAGTAGTTGATATCGGTGGAGAAGATAAAATGATCTATACTGCCGGGATAGTCAGGGAAAGAGGAAATGTTACCCTGATTAAGGAAGGAGAACCGTTAAGCGTGTTCTATGGATATGTTTCCGAAGGTGTCGATCCCCAGACAGGTAATATTATACTTAAAGATACCGATGACAGTAATAGCATCGATGATGCAGATAAAATGATCATTGGAGATCCGAACCCGGATTTCACTTATGGAATGATCAATAGCTTCTATTATAGGAATTTTTCATTGTCAATCTTCCTTCAGGGAGTTTACGGCAATGATATATTCAATGCCACAAGGTTGACCATGGAAGCAATGGAACAGGTGCAGAATCAATCTGCAGCCACTTTAGACAGATGGCAAAATCCGGGTGATATTACTGATATGCCCAGGGCCGAGTTTGGTTATGCCAACAACTCATTTATTTCAACAAGATTTGTTGAAGATGGTTCATACCTGAGAGTCAAGAGTATCACATTATCCTATGATTTTAATCCAAGCTGGCTACAGGCAAAAACTCCTATCAGCAACCTCAACGTTTTTGTATCTGCTCAAAACCTTCTGACATTTACAAAATACAGTGGTTACGATCCTGAAGTTACCTGGGCTGGAAATATAGACAGGGATTGGAATGAAGTACGTGATGACGCTGTATCATTGGGAGTGGATTACGGAACATATCCGAATATCAGGACCTTCAATTTTGGATTGAATGTATCCTTCTGAATTTCATAACTAATAATGATTCCGTAACACAATTAATATAAATTAATTATGAAAAGACTTAATAAATATCGCATACTGATTATACTGGTACCGCTTGCCCTGATGTTCAGCCAATGTGAAAAAGATTTTCTTGACACTTTGCCTTTGTCCAGTATCAGTACTGAAAGCTATTATAAAACCGCTGCGGATGCTGAAAATACACTTGTGGGATGCTACAGTGAACTGGCCGGTCAAGTCTGGAATATGTCTGTTATTTTGCAAGTTACCAGTGATAATAATTACGCAGGCGGAGACAATCCGGAGAATTTCAGATTTGATAATATGATCCGGATGGCGCCCGGAGAGTATTGTACCAACGCCTGGATTGGATTCTATGTTACAATTAACAAGTGTAACAACATATTGAAGTTCGTGCCTGAAATAGACGATCCAAACCTGGATGCAGACAACCGAAGGGCAACTATCCAGGGTGAGGCTACTTTTTTGAGGGCATTTGCATATTTCAACCTGGTGCGCCTCTGGGGTGATGTGCCCCTTACAATAACGCCGACGGAGTCCCTGGATCCTGCAATAATCAACCTGAGCAGGTCTCCGGTAGCTGACGTGTATGCCCAGATAGTCAGTGATCTGGAATATAGCATCAGTGTTTTGCAGACTGCCGGGTCTGTTCAGGCCGGACGTGTAACCAAGGGTGCTGCACAGGCACTGCTTGCACAGGTTTATGCAACAATGGATCCTCCCGACTGGAATAAAGTGAAGTCTAATTGTGATGCGGTTATTAATTCGGGTGATTATGAGCTTGTTGCTGATTACGATTTTCTTTTCGACGGAGATCACTATAATAATTCGGAATCTATTTTCGAATATCAGTATCAAAAACCCAATGCGGCATCATGGGCATACCAGCTTTGGGCTTCTCCGTCACGCAGCGGCGATTCCTGGAGAAAATTCAATACTCCGTCTGAGGACCTCATACAGGCCTTCGAAGCTGAGGATGATTCAATCCGTCTGAATTCATCCATATATTACGAAGATATCGGAGAATATTGGACTGATCCGGACTATGGGACAATCGTTCCTTTTATGAACAAATGGAGACATCCCTCGGGATGGTCAAGTGAGGACGATTTCTATGTTATCCGGTTGGCGGAAACCATTCTTTTAAGAGCCGAGGCCGAGAATGAACTCGGCAACCAGTCTGCTGCATTGGCTGACTTGCAAACGATTAGAGACCGTGTAAGTTTACCGGCCAAAAGTCTGACCGGGCAACAAGCAGTCAGAGATGCACTTTTACTGGAAAGAAGACTTGAACTGGCATTTGAATTCTATCGCTGGTTTGATCTTTTGCGGTACGATATAGCAATATCAACTATGAAAGCTTTGGGAATGGGATATCAGGTTCAAAATAGTGATGTGTTATTTCCGATTCCGCAGGATGATATGGACAGAAATCCTAATCTGACACAAAATCCAATTGAAACCGATTGATAGTTAGAAAGGATCGGAGAATTCAGGTTTTTCCTGAATTCTCCATCCTATCATATATTAGATTTAAGTCGCGGGTTTGAATTAATCCGGCCGTAAGCTCATGACCATTGCTCCTGTCATATTTACCCTATTCATTCCGTTTCAAAAACTCAAATCAGAGATTTATAGAATAAATCTATATCAATAAAATAATAAAATTTACATTTAGAATAAACATTATGAATACACTAAGAACAACCAATAATGGTAAATTTTGGCTTTTACTGTTTACCGGAACTATTTTTTGTTTTTTTATTTCCCAGACTTATGGTCAACAAAAGGATTATAAAGAAGCTGAAGTGTACATCACTGCAGAATCTCCGCAACAGTTATTGGCCAATCGCGGTTTCAGGGCTTTTGAGCCCCTTGAACAACCCGATGAAAACTATCCGACTATCATGATTGATGTGGATAAGACTTTCCAGACCATCGAAGGCTTTGGCGGGGCATTTACAGATGCGGCCGCGGTTACCTTTGGCAAGCTGCCACAGGAGTTGCAGGAAAAAGTACTGAAAGCATGCTTTGATCCTGTAGAAGGTAATGGATACACATTGTGCCGTACCACAATTCATAGTTGCGACTTTTCGGATGAGATGTATACCTATGACGATGTGGCAGGCGATAAAGACCTTAAAAATTTTAGTATTGCGCATGATGAACAGTACCGAATTCCCTTTATCAAAGGAGCATTGGAAGTTGCAAAAGGTGACATTAAAATATTTGCTTCACCCTGGAGTCCGCCTGCCTGGATGAAGACAAACAATGACATGCTGCATGGCGGCAAACTTAAACCGGAATATTTTCAAACATGGGCCGATTATTTTGTTAAATACATCAAAGCCTATCAGTCAGCTGGAATACCTATATGGGGCATTACAGTCCAAAACGAAGCATTGGCAACCCAGGTATGGGAATCGTGCATTTACACTGCTGCCGAAGAAAAGGACTTTGTACGCGATTATCTGGGGCCAACACTGAAGAAAAACGGATTATCCGGCGTGAAAATCATGATCTGGGATCATAATCGCGGGATCATTTACCAACGTGCTGAAGCAGCGTATGAAGATCCTGATGCCTCACAGTATATCTGGGGAACAGCTTTTCATTGGTATGTGGGTGATCATTTTGATAATGTTCGATTGGTTCATGATGCATACCCGGATAAAAAACTTCTGTATACCGAGGCTGGAATGGGTGGTTCATGGTCTTCAGCCTTCAATATAGCTAAGAATATGATCATCGATTTAAACAATTGGTGCAATGGATATACTTTCTGGAACCTGCTTCTGGATCAAACCGGGGGACCGAGGCATGCCGGTGGATTACCATCACCCTCCTCACCCTCCCCCTACCGATCAAATATTATTACGGCAGATTTAAACACAGAAGAAATTACATTTAATCCACCACATTATACTTTCGGTCAGTTTTCAAGATTTATTAAACCTGGCGCCAAGAGGATTGCCTGTACATCATCAAGTGATGATTTTATTGCCACAGCATTTATCAATCCGGATGGGAAAGTTGCCGTAGTTATTCTTAATCTGAAAGACACCGATAAATTACTCCAACTTTGGGTGGAAGAAAAAGCATTGAAACTTCAAAGTCCTCCTCAGGCGGTCATTACGGTAATTTTATAAATTTAAACAATTGCTCAAATGTAATTTTTTTGAAAAAGTCCTTCGATTATTAATAAAAAATGAAATCATGAAATTAAAAAGCTCTGTTTTAAAACGTATCACTATGATGACCTTTTCAAGCTGTTTTATGTCTCTGGTAATCCTGCCATCATGCTCAAATCTTAATGAGCCCGAAGTTCAACATCCGATACCGGCCCGAAGTAACCAGGCAAACCATGATATGGTGGATTTGTCAGATTATTACAACGCTTCACTCGATGACGAGTGGCTTGGTAAGGAAGGATTACATTTAGCTTCCTTACCGAAAGGCGTGCGGGCATTTGCTCAGGCGGCATTTGATGTAAGGGGGCTTATTCAGCTTAAAAGCAGGATCTCCGGCAAGGTAACGGGATTGAACCTGCCAAAGGAAATAAAAGGTATAAGAATCCAATACAAAGGTTCAAAAATTCACTTTCTTCAGGGAACATCGGGGAGTGCGGGGGAAGGTCAAAAAATTGGAATGTATGTGCTGAATTACACAAATGGCCAATCTGCGAATATTCCCATATTTTACCGGCGACAGGTAACTGACTGTATGGGCCGGCAGGGTGATATGATTGCTATGGATGCAGATATTGCCTGGACAGGAAATAATGAAGCATCTGATAAACCGGATTCCGGCACCTGGCTATACAGATATACAGCAAACAATCCCTACCCTGATTTGGAAATACAAACGATAGATTTTGTCTCGTCAATGACCAAATCAGCACCGTTCCTGGTTGCTGTCACGATTGAACCGAGCCAACATGATTATGAATCGTTCCGTAATGTGAGAATTGATAATGCCATCATACCAAGGAGCCCGGAAGCAGGTCCGGATCTTGTGGATTTGTCAGAGTATTTTAATACTTCTCCGGATGATGACTGGTTTAATCATGCAGGACATGATCTGCAGGATTTGCCCAAAGGTGTTCAGGAACTCGGAGGTGTAAAATTTGATATACGTGGAATGATTGTGCTTGCAGGAAACCAGTCGATGGATGTTACCGGAGTTGCATTCCCCGAATCCGTAAACGGGATAAAGGTAAATCGCAAGGGAAAGAAACTCCATTTTCTGCAGGCCTGTGGTTGGAGTGCCGAAGCTGGAGCCAAGTTAGGGGAATATGTGATCCACTATTCGGATGGTCAGACAAAAAGCGCTCCCATTCTCTATCAAAATAATGTCATGGACTGGTGGGTTCGTCCGGAGGACAAACCGCCTACGGAAGCAAAGGAGGTGTGGCGGGGTCAGAATCCAAGCACCCGTAATGCAGGCTTTGAAACCCACTTAATCAATTATACCTGGGAAAATCCATTGCCGGATGTTGAAATAACTACGATTGATTTTGTTTCGGATGTAATTGCTGCAGCCCCAATTATGCTTGCCATTACTGTTGAACAATAGAGAACGTCACAAGAGATACGCATAAGAGTTTTGTAAAGACCTTAGGAGTGCACTCTAATCATTAAAAAAAACGAAATCATGATAATGAGTAATGTTATTTTAAAACGGGTCACTGAAATGACCATTGCAGGCTGTTTGATAGCTTTGGTTATACTGTCATCATGCGCAAATCTTAAAGAGACGGAACCTCAGCATCCTATACCGAACCGAAGTAATCAAGCCGATCCTGATATGATGGATTTATCAAATTATTACACCGCTTCTCTCGATGACGACTGGCTTGGTAAGGAAGGGTCCAATTTAGCTTCTCTGCCGAAAGGGATCCAGGCATTCGCTCATGTAGCATTTGATGTTCGCGGGCTCATTCAACTTAAAGGCAGCACAACCAGCAAGGAAACAGGATTAAGCCTGCCAGGGGAGGTAAAGGGTATACAGATTAAATACAAGGGCTCAAAAATGCACTTCCTTCATGGAACATCGGGAAGTGCCAGGGAAGGCCAGGAAATTGGCATGTATGTTCTCAATTATGAAAACGGCCAATCCTTGAACATTCCTATCCTTTACCAACGACAAGTAACAGATTGGGTAGCCAAGCAGGGTGATCCGGTTCCTACGGATGCAGATATTGCCTGGACTGGCGAGAATGCAGCATCCAAGAAGCTGGGCTGCAACATCCGGCTATACAGGTATACCGTGAACAATCCCTGCCCTGATTTGGAAATAGAGACGATAGACTTTGTTTCGGAAATGACAAAATCAGCACCGTTCCTGGTTGCTATTACGATTGAACCGAACCAGCATAATTATGAATCGTTCCGTAATGTTAGAATTGATAATGCCATCATAGCAAGGAGTCCGGAAGCAGGTCCGGATCTTGTAGATTTGTCTGAGTATTTTAATGTTTCTACGGATGATGACTTTCATAACCATGCAGGGCATGATCTGCAGGATTTGCCCAAAGGTGTTCAGGAACTCGGAGGTGTGAAATTTGATATACGTGGAATGATTGTGCTTGCAGGAAGCAGGTCGATAAATATGACCGGGGTTGTATACCCTGAAGCTGTAAACGGGATAAAGGTAAATCGCAAGGGAAAGAAACTTCATTTTCTGCAGGCCTGTGGCTGGAGTGCCGAAGCTGGAGCCAAGTTAGGGGAATATGTGATCCACTATTCGGATGGTCAGACAAAAAGCGCTCCCATTCTCTATCAGAATAACATCATGGACTGGTGGCTTCGTCCGGAAGACAAACCGCCTACGGAGGCAAAGGAGGTGTGGCGGGGTCAGAATTCAAGCACCCGCAATGCAGGCTTTAAAACCCACTTGATTATGTATACCTGGGAAAATCCCCTGCCCGATGTGGAGATAACTTCGATTGATTTTGTTTCGGATGTAATTCCTGCAGCCCCAATGCTGCTTGCCATTACTGTTGAACGATAGAGACTACACCTGAGATAGACATCAGGACTGGTTCGGCTGGTTGCCAAACACAGTGGTCAATGAAATTCAGCGGCAAAACAATCTTTTATCCACAATTTATGAATATAACTATGAAACCAACATATATCGTTTTCATGGCATTTTTGCTGTCAAATAGTCTTTCGCTTATCGGACAGATTAAACCTATGCCTACGTTGAGATTAAATAAAATCCAGGAAAACAGAACTGAAACCAATTGTGAGGGTATTTCAGAAAATATTTACGACTTACTAAAAGAGGGGCGCCCTTTAATGATCATGTACGATGGCTACGATTGCGGCAATTGCAAAATAATAGCACCAAAAGTTGGAAAATTCATGGAATTCAACTACAAAAGCATCTCTTTTTGGACACCGCTGATGTTCAGGGGCGATCAGATAACCTGCGAGCAAATAAGAGAATGGGATGAATGGTTCCCGGGATTTAAATACAGTTTCGGTTTCCAGGCAAAAGATTCCTACTATCATGATTATTATGGAACTACGTTTAATTTGCCTTTTATTATCGTCATCGACCAGAAAACTAAAAAGGTTGTTTTTTCAGCCGGTAACGACAATTACGAGGGCGGAATCGAAGAAGCATTTGAAAATGCCTGTCATGTTGCCCTGGGCCTTGTAGAACCACCGGAAGAAATCAACCTGAACTTGTCGCCTGAATATAAAATCATTAAACAGGAAATCATAAAACCTTATGCTGGAATAGAAGCAAATATTGATATTGTAAATCAAACAGACACTTCAAAATACTTTGAATGGCAAATTGACTATTCAGGTCAACCTTCGGCATGGCTGACAGTTTTGTGTGACCCGGCAGGATGCAAAGCCCCTGGTTTAACCGAAGCAGGTTTCCGCATAAAACCCGGCGAAAAATCGCATTTTGATTTCTCTTTTTATACGAAAGGGACAACAGGTATTGGCAATATAAAACTTGAAGTTTTTCCGGTTGGTACTCAACTGCAGGCTAAAAAATCAACATTGACTGTGGTTGCTTACCTTAGCGGTAAACCAGACAATGCGGATTCCTCTGAATCGTTATTACGGGCTGAAGATAACCTGAAAATCACCATTACTGACGAGAAAAAAAATGAAATAGCAGGTATAGCGAATGATATGTTACAGAATTATACTCCTGAGGTAGCAGTGATCGAGAATGGGATACTGAAAGTAAACGGTACTGTTTTCAAGCACTGTTTCGACAGTAATGTCAGGTATTTCCTGAATTATTATATTAACAATTCGCTTGTAAAAACAGATGAACTTCCTGTTCTGAAAAATAATATTTAACATGGTTAATCATAAGGCCCCCGTATTATTGTTTGCCTTGGCAACAGGCATATATTCCTGTACTAACAATACACAAGTTGCTGACAGGAATTGTTTTATAAGCATTTCAGGTCCGGACCTGGTAACATCTGATGGCACTATTTTTTTTATTCAGGGAACGAACCTTGGCAACTGGCTAAACCCGGAAGGGTATATGTTTGGATTTAGCCGGACAAATTCGGTCCACCTTATCGACCAGGCATTCCGTGAAATGGCAGGTCCCGATTTTACGGACCGGTTCTGGAAATTGTTCAAGGATAATTACATTACACGCGAAGACATCCGCTATATAAAATCAACAGGGATGAATACCATTCGTGTGCCGTTCCATTATAAATTATTTACAGACGAAGACTATATGGGATTATCGTCGGGGGATGGTTTTGTCCGAATCGACAGTCTTGTAGAATGGTGCCGGGAATCGGAATTATACATCATCCTCGACATGCATGATGCCCCCGGAGGCCAGACATGAGACAACATTGACGACAGCTACGGCTACCCCTGGTTAATGGTGAGTGAAGCAAGTCAGAAACTATTTGTCAATATATGGAAAAGTATTGCGGAAAAGTATAGTAACGAGCCGGTTATTCTAGGTTATGATCTGTTGAACGAACCCATAGCTCCTTATTTTAAAGACGAATTGGAAAAGCTGAACCAACAGCTCGAGCCACTTTATAAAAAGGCAATGGCTGCAATCCGCGAAGTGGATAAAAACCACATCGTCATGCTGGGTGGTGCTCAGTGGAACAGCAATTTTAAGGTTTTCACTGATACAAAATTTGATGATAAAATGATCTATACCTGCCACCGATACGGCGCTGACACCCTTCAGTCCAGCATTCAGGATTTTGTGGATTTCCGTGACTCTGTTAATCTTCCGCTTTATATGGGAGAGACCGGTGAAAATAAAGATGAATGGATCAAAGCCTGGACAAACCTGATGAATAAAAATAACATCGGGTGGACCTATTGGCCCTATAAAAAGATGGGGAGTTCACGGTGTATGCGTACCATTCCTAATCCCGAAAACTGGGAAAAAATTGTCGAATTCACGCAAGACCCCAGGCTTACTTATAGAGAAATCCGTACTGTCCGGCCAGACCAGAACATGGTAAAAGAAGCCATGATGCAGCTGGTGGAAAATATGAAATTTAAGAATACCCAACTCAATGAAGGCTATATAAGTGCAATGGGCATGAATCCATAAAGGAATTCAGCAAAATACTTTCTCTTCATCACCCGGGTTTTTGTCTGGCTGTTCAGCTGAATGAACCAAAGTCTCAGGTAGTGTTCCACTTTGTGTCCGGGTAGGGTCGCCTTCTTGTTGTAGCTTCGCATTTAAAAATTATTTGGCCGGAAGATCATGAAAATACAACAAACCTGGGTATTTTTATAAAACAAACCAACCTGAGAAAACATGATGGCTCCAAGTGAAAGTGCCGGAAAGCTCAAAAAGATGATTCTGAAAGCCATTGATGACCATTGTATTACACGTGCAGAAATGGAGGCCATTATGGCAGTTGCAGAAGAGGATGGCCACATTGATCGCCATGAACAGGCTTTGCTGGACCAACTTCTGGAAATGGTCGAAAACAGAGCAGTGAAGATAGTCCCCTAGATGCTGGACCCGGTATATTGAAGGTTTTGCAACCCGAACCATCATATTTATTAACTTGTATGGCACATCGCCATATCCGGGAAGGTGAAGGGATACCAGATCAATATGGAGGTCGCCCTCGAGGAGAGCCTGAAAGCAGTGATCCTTCATTGCTTATCCTTCATGGAGGATCAGATCAGGAACCGCCAGGAGATCCATGGCCCCGTGCATGAAACACGGAGGACGACCAAAAGGATCAGGGCAGTCCTTCATATGATCAGGGATGAGATCGGTTACAGCAATTACTACAGGGAAAACATATTCTACCGGGATCTGGCCCGCAGGATCTCCTCAATAAGGGATCACTATGTGCTTCTGAATACCGTTACCGGTTTCCATCATCATTCTCCGGAGGAGTTCCCTGAAAGGGAGATGATGGTGATCGGAGATTCACTGAATCACCTCCTGGAGGATGACATCAGGCATTTTACAGACCAATGGGGTGGATTTGACCGGATCCTGGAGGAGCTGGAGACGGCCAGGGGCAGGGTGGATAGCTATTGCAGGCTGAGGGACGGATATGTTTCCATCCGGAAAGGCATCCGCAGGGTATACGGACGGGGAACCAGGCACCTGAGGATCCTCCGGAAATCATACAGCAAGGAGCAATTCCATGAATACCGGAAGAGCACAAAATACCTGCTCTACCATATGGAACTCATCAGGCCCGCCTACCCGAAGATGATCAAGGCCTATGCCGCCACCATAGATAAACATGCCGAGATGCTTGGAAATGTTAGGGATTATGAACGCCTTGAAAAATATATCCTGGCCGGAACCGGGAGCGGGCATCCTAATGCAGAGCGAAGGAGAATGGCTGAAGGGATCCGCACCAGGAGGCAGGAGGTGATGCAGATGATCTTTGCAGGGGCAAACAGGATCTATGCAGAAGCACCGGCTGAATTTGTCAGAAGGATCGGTACATACTGGAAAACAGAATAGCCGGATGAACAAAAACCAGACAAAGCAGATTGAGATCCAGAAATCGGTGATGGATGTGATGGAAAAGAACCTTTCCAAATGGCAATCCATTGAGGAGATGCGGAAGAATTATGACCTCTTCATCAGGAATATCAAGAAGATCGATGATTATCTGGCTGAAGTGAAGGCAGACCCGGCCTCCCTGAAAAAGAAGATGCTCCGGTCAAAAAAAGAGTTGATCAGACACCTCTCTCCTGTGATCGGAGTGCTGGAGGTCTATGCCGGTGACTCCGGCAATAAAAAGCTGGTCAGGTTGGCGGCTTCCGGGATCGATGATTTGAAGAGGTTGAAAGCCGGCGCACTGACAGGCTACTGCAGGCAAGTGTTGAAAGCGATCAATTCCCTGACAGAGAAGCAGGCAGCAGAAGCCCCGGGGGGGCCTGACCGGATGATTTCCGATTATGGGCTTACACTGAATCATCTGGAGAAGCTGAAGGAAGCTTCTGATCAGCATGCCGCTGATATTAAGGATTATAGAAATTCCCGCGATGAGATCAGGAAGAGCCGGTCCGGACTGGAGCGACGGATCAGGGAGAACAGCAAAATAGTGAAGAGGAGAATGGACCCCATCATGCTTCTTTTCCGTGACAGCCACAGGGATTTCCATGATGCATATTTTTCATCAAGGTGAAACTCCATACATCCGCTGATGGACCCGTGGGCCAATATTGAAGTCCCGGCTGATGATCCTGAGATTGGCAGGATAGACCGGATCCATGGATCAGTCGGTACTATTCCCGGGAATGTGATTCAGATCCGGGAGCTTATTTCAGGATTTGAGGTTTGCCACTTCAAATTCCAGCAGCACCTGATTTACCTGAAAGAGGCAATCTCGAAGCTGGAGACAAGTCTCACGCTGGAAAAGATAGGCGCAAACCATATCAGGAACGGGGAAGATGCATGGAGAAAGGATAAGACCGGACGCAGCCGGCTCGGGCAGGAATATATCCGGGCAATGAAGAGTTGGCTGGGAGAAGATCCCGGAACAGGGATAAAAGGGGGCAATCAGCAGCTGGATCGACAGCTCCAGCAGTGGCTGGGCAGGCCACAACCGGAAAAAGAGCGGCTGGTAAGGTTACTGATCGCAAGGATGCTCTGGGATTGGAAATTATATGAAAGATTTAAAAGCGGAGAAGATAACAGGGAGCTTGAATACCAGGTCTGCAGAATGGATATCTGCCACTATGATTTCCCGGAGAACCTGGTCCGGGTCATAAAGGCCATTGGCAAGCTGGAGCCGGACGATGCATTCGAAGGTTGCGGCTCATTTAATCTTCATATCCGATCTGTCGCAAAGCAGGAGTTCCTTGTTTTGAATGATTCCTTGAAGTCACTGCTCTCTGCTGAACTTCCTTCAAAACAGGAATTGATGAAGGCATGGCTGACCGCCTGCCTCGCGAAAACCATCAAAGAACAGGTAAAGCTGACAAATCAGATACATTATTCACCTTAAACCTATTCAATCATGAAAAACTTTGTTTTGATTTTACTGACAGCCTTATTACTGACAGGCACCTCCTGCAAGGAGGCTTTTGACATCGAAAGGGAAAAGGCAGCCATCATCGCAGTCATTCAGGATGAGAAAGACGGGTATACCAATATGGACATGGACCAGTGGTCAAGGAATGTGCTGCAGGACTCTTCCTATACATGGCTGGCCGCCAGTTCCGAAACGTATATTTTCAACCACGGATTCAGCAAGCAGGCAGATCAGACCAGGGAGTTCTGGAGCGGATGGGACCCGGATGAAACACGTTCCAAACTGGAGTTCAAGGTCCTTGAGATGAAAGTCTATCCCCGGACTGCCTGGGTGGTGATCCAGCCGGACCATGGCATTGAAACACTGTTTCTTGAAAAAATTGAAGGCAACTGGGTAATATCGGGTCAGACAGTCATCCTGACTTCATCCTTCCAGGATGACGATGAGGGTGATGACGGCGGGGAGGATGACGACGGTGAGGATAACGACGGTGAGGATAACGCAGAGGAGGAAGATAACGGGGAATGATGCTGATCTGTTCTTGACCTGGCAGTGCATTTGGACTATCTTTCGACCAGCTTTTGCACAGGACCAGGCGGGAAAATGAAAAAAACCCTTATCTGTCCGGCTGTTATCATCTTGCTGTCCCTCGGCAGCCAGCTGCCTGGCGGCGGCCTGGCAACCAGGGCCGATACACTGCCCGATACCGGGAAGAAGCTCTATTTCACCATCAGGCTTGGGCAGGGCGGTTTCAAGGACCACCGTTCGGATATCGGCAGACTGGGGGGAGGGCAGTTTGCCCTTGACATCAGGCATGGAAAGCTGCCCATTGCCCTCTCCCTCTTCACCGAATACTACTCCAACGGTCCTGATCCCACCCATTCATACGAGATAGACTACCTGGCTGCCATGAATATCTTGTATTCCGAATACCTGCTCAGGAGCAGGAGGCTGAATCTTTTTGCAGGGGCCGGTACGGGGTGGATGGCCGTCCCCCAGGGAACAGATCCCGAGGTAAAATCAATGCTGTTCAACATTGAAGCAGGTGTCCAGGCAAGGCTCCTCTGGAAATTCGGGATATACGGGGTGTACAAGTATCTCTATGCCCATAAGGGATCCTCTGTTGATTTCAACGAGCATATCATCCTGCTCGGCATCAATTTTACCTTCGGAATATGACCCGGCGCGGGAAAATTGACTGACAATGAAAGCAAGCATCATCTACAACAGCCACTCCGGAACGACAAAAGCCCTTGCCGAAGGGATGGGGAGATTCCTTCTATAAGCTGGCTACCGGCGGCATGTTCAGGAAGATGGAGAGAAAGCTGGATCAATCATCCGTCAGTAACCCTCCGGCGCAGGGCATTCTGGATATAGGGAACGATCAGGTCATTCATCCTGTTACTGGTCCCGTCATAGGTGATGGTGACAATCGGGACCCCGGTCTTTTCCCTGATGCGGCGGGTCATCGCCTCAGTCACAAGGGCCGGGCAACAGAAGGATGGATTGGTCTGCACAAAGAGGGAGACTTCGGGGTAGTTCTCCATGATGTAGAATATCTTCAGGATATTGTCATAGGACTCGCCCGAATGGAGGGGATTGATATTGAACTCCTTCAGGTGTCTTTCCAGGGCTTTCGGCCTGATCACCGGTGCCGGCCCCAGGAACCTGCTGAAAGCCTTGTAATGCCTCTCATCCATGAATTTCAGCACATTCAGAAGGATCCTGTTCAGGCTTGTCTCCACATATTCCCCGCGCTGACTGGCACGCCTGAAGATGTTCTCGATGACGATCTTCGTATAATCGTGGTACGGGGTGACCAGGGCCTCCCCGCCTGCCATCTCGATATCCCTGACCAGGTCCTGGTTCATGATATCGTTGTCCCGGACATAAAAATCGCCGAATATAGCCACCAGGGGTTTGCGGGATTCTTTGTCATACTCCACCTCCTCGAACAGCCGGATGCCATCCCTGATGGCGCTGTCGATGGATTGTTTGCCTGAAAGTGCATCGATCAGGATCCGGTGTATCTTTGCCACTGCCGCATCGGTCTGCCCGGGGTTCACCTCGTAGGGACGGATGCGGCAGGCTGTCTTGCGGAACAACCCTCCGAGCATGTAGGCAAAATAGGCATAGTAGGTCACTCCCAGGGACATCTCACGATGGGAGATCTCGCCGGAGTAAACCGATGCATGTTCCAGGCCCTTCCCGTAATTCTCCAGGATTCGCTTGATATAGTAGGGGTACTGCCTCAGGTTGCAGCTGATCCTGCCCTCCATCATCCACAGGATCACCCGTGAGGGATCAAGAGCGTGCCGCTCGATATAATCGATATAGTCCTGGGCGATGATATTGATGGGCAGGCACTGGCCGCTATTGTGAACCATGCTTCTCCTTATGCCCAGTTCACTCGATTCCAGCAGCCGCGCGTCGATCCCGGCCCGGTTCAGGTTCGCCACCACCAGCGGGCTCACGAACATGTCCCAGTTGGGCAACAGCAGGGTTTTACCATTCATATCTGTATCCACCCGGGGAAGGATGGACCCCAGGTCGGGCCCGGGAACGCTCCTGGCGGACCGTGCATTGTTCCTGAAAGAACGGAGAGCCGCCTCGATCCGGGTCTCATAACCGGTGTTTGAGTCGTGTTCATCGATCTGGATGATCAGGTATGGCTTCCCGTAGAGGTGCATGATCTGCTTGAAGTACTCCATGATGAAGGAGTCCGGGGCGCATTTAAAGGCTGTGACAAGGACGGGGTACAGGTTCGGGGTCCTGCAGGCCACTTCAGCCGCTCTCAGGATGTTGGAAGCAAAATGCCAGGGGATCTTATCCAGCAGGCGGTTGAACGCCTGGTCCCGCTCCGGGTCCGCCTTCAGCATGTCCTGGTAGAAGGCCTGAATACCCATACCGGAGAGAATATCAGGGATCCCTTTGTTCAGGGTTTCAGAAAGGAGGACGTAGGGTCTTCCCAGCAATACCACGGAGACCTCCCCCTCGCTGCTGAATCTGCTTTCAAAGAGCGATTCAAGCTTCTCTTTCAGCCTTCCGGCATAGGAACCGGCCCTCTTCATGGCACCGGATACCTCGGCAAGGTTCAGATCCCCGAAGCCCATCTTTTTCAGTTCACGGAGCAGCAGTTTCGTATTATGATCCCCGTTCCTGTTAAAGTTCAGCATGGGGCTGACCAGCTTATTCTTCATGTAGTCGCCTTCCATGTAGGCCAGTGAAGCGCTGAACTGTGTGTAATAGCAGAGATTCTCTTCCTTTCCCTTCGGTTTGACCCTGGCTTCCAGGTAAACAGGCATGAACAGGTAATCGGTTTTCCCCGCCAGGTAGGCCACATGCCCGTACATGGAGTCGATCGGCGCGCAGAATTCTGCTCCTGCGATCTTTTTTCCGCTCTTCAGCGAATCCTTGTATCCTTCACTGGTGGTGACCCGGATCCCAAGTTCCCTGAAAAACAGCTTCCAGTAGGGAAGGTCCTCCACCATGTGGAGGGCGGCGGGGATCCCGATGGATGGCTGCCCGGGGTGCCCATCGGTCTTCTGTTTCTCACGAACCCGCATGAGCTTTTTCCTTTCCCTCATCGGGTCAAACCTCTCCCCACCCCTCTTCACGAACTTTCTGGTTTCATAATCCCTGCCGCAAAGGAAACCGTATGCCTGCTTTTCCCCGTCGATGCTGGCCACACTGATAGTGCAACGGTTAAGGCAAAGCTCGCAGGTTTCGTTCCGGATCGGGATACTCTTCCTGTAGAGGTCCAGTCCCCTGAACCGGGAGTCGCCACTGTGTTCCTCCTTCAGCAGAAGTGCAGTACCCAGGGCACCGGTCAGATGGCAGAGTGGGGAGACGTAGATGGGCCTTTCCAGGCGCTGCTCGAAGGCTGCCACCAGGGCCCTGTTCTTTGCCGTGGCACCCTGGAAGCATATATGGTCGCCTATATGTGCTTCGCTGGCCACCTTTTTCAGGTAGTTCTCCCTTACAGAGTGTATGACTGTAGCCAGCACCTCTTCCACGCTGTATCCGAGGCTCAGAAGCTGGTTGACATCCCGCTCCATGAAGACAGTGCAGCGGTCGCTCGCAAGCGGAGCAGGCTTCTGCATGGCAAGGCGTTCGTAATCTTCCAGTCCCACTCCCAGCCTGCCGGCCAGCTCCTCAATGAAACTCCCGGTTCCAGCAGCACAGACCGTATTCATGTGGGAGAAGGTCACCACCCCCTCCCTCATCTGGGTGAACTTGGCGTCCTGTCCGCCGATCTCAATGATCGTATCGGTTCGTGGATTCAGCTCATAAGCAGCCCTTGCATGTGCTGTGATCTCATCCACCTCCATATCCGCCCTTACGATCCCTCCTATGAACTTACGCCCGGATCCGGTCGTTCCGCACGCCATGATGCGCGGTTCCGTACCGCTTTGCTCGATAAAATGGTCCATGGCCTCGAACAGCGCCTGGACCGCTTTCAGTGGCTGTCCCGATGTGTAGGTATAGAACCCGGCAAACGGCTCCCCCCGGGTATTCAACAGCACTGCCTTGGTACTGGTGGATCCCACATCAATGCCAAGGAAGTATCCCTGGTCGTCCTGCGATGCCCGGTAGCGGTCCACCTGGACCTCCACGGTATGATCAGCATGGGAAGGATCATAGACCGATTGTTCCGTGACCTCCACGTCCCGGGAGATCGCTCCCGGAGGTTGCAGCGGGGCAAAGTAGTACTCAGGTTTTCCCCTCTCGGGCAGGACCATGCTGAAATCCGGCTCCGGCAGCTCCCTGCCCCGGCGGATCTCCTGGAGCAGCAAAAGGGCGGCTCCCAGGGCCGGCATGTGATGGGAATGTTCATGGATCCCGATCTCCTTCCCTATAATGCGCTGAAGATGCCTGACCACCGAGCGGTTCCTTGATACCCCGCCGGTCATGATGACAGGTGGTTCAGGAACCGATTTATTGAAAAGGGTATCGGCAATGTTGTCTGCCAGGCCCTTGCAAAGGCTGTCGCATATGGCTTCAAGGCTGTATCCCTTCTGCTGTGCATGGATCAGGTCGGTCTTTGCAAAAACCGAACACCTCGCTGCAATGTCGGGGACCGGGGCACTGTTCTGCAGGGCCATATCGGAGAGGTGGGATGTGTCTTTCAACTGAAGCCTCAGCGCCTGCTGGTCAAGGAAGCTGCCTGTACCGGCGGCACAGGAGGAGCTGTGGCTGGTCTGGCGGTACCCTCCGTGGCTATCCAGTTCGATCAGGAAAAAGCGCTCAGCCCCAACATGAAGAATCGACCTAGCATTCAGTCCGAGCCCGGAGAGAGCCTCCATCAGGGATACCTGGGTGTCAAAGACCTGCACCTGGGGGCTGAACCGGGTCTTGCCCGACGGGGCGGCAATCCCCATGATCCGGTCCGGATCATGGGCTTCCAGCAGAGATGCCAGTGTACCCCGGATATCCCCATGGTGGAGGGCATAATCATTGCCGGTAAGCTTCCCCTCCGCATCCAGGCAGACCACCGAGATGGAAACAGAACCCACATCAATGCCCAGGACCCTGCCTTTCTCCAATTTTCCTCTCATTGATCCTGCTATCTGGTGTACCAGCATTGCTAAAAATATCGAATTATATGGTTCCCGGTAAAGATATCGCCGGATCTTTTACCCAGTTTAGAATGATTTCAATATCTTACAGTAATGTACACGAACAGATACCTGGTCATCTTATGATAAGAAAAGGTTTGCACCTCCTGTGCTGGTTCCTGGCCCTTGCGGCACTGCCCGGACCGGGTTACGCGCAACTTACCCCGGGACAGATCGACCGCCTTGTGGAGGATGCCATGGAAAAATTCATCGTCGCCGGTGTGGCCGTGGGTGTCGTAAAGGACGGGGAGGTGGTCCACTCGAAAGGATACGGACTGAGATCGGTGGAGACCGGCAGGAAGGTGGATCAGCATACCTCATTTGCCATTGCCTCAAACAGCAAAGCTTTTACGTCCGCTGCACTGGCCGTTCTGGTGGAGGAAGGCAGGCTCTCCTGGCAGGACCGTGTGGTGGACCACATCCCGGAGTTCAGGATGTATAATGACTACGTGACACAGAACTTCAACATCCAGGACCTGCTGACCCATCGCAGCGGGCTGGGACTGGGGGCCGGGGATCTTCAGATATGGCCTTCCGGGTCCGATTTCACCATGGCGGACCTGCTCATCAATTTCCAGAACTTTCAGCCTGTTTCTGCTTTCCGGACGAAATATGATTATGACAACATCCTCTACCTGGTGGCGGGCGAGGTGATCGCCCGTGTGAGCGGGATGAGCTGGGAGTCTTTTGTCAGGGAAAGGATCCTGGAGCCGCTGGGAATGGATCAATCCTATACCCTTCCGCCGGGAATGACCGGTGCGGATAACCTGGCCACCCCGCACCTGGCCGTGGATGGAATGCTGAAAACCATTCCCTGGTATGAATACGACCCGGAGAAGGTCAACGGGGCAGCCGCAGCGGTGCTTTCCAATGTGGACGACCTTTGCCTCTGGATGCTGGTGCACCTGAATGAAGGAAGATACGGGGAGAACCTGGAAAAGCAGCTTTTCTCCGAAGAGAGCCAGCGTGAAATGTGGAAGATACACACCACCATCGATGTACGTCCCGATCCAAGGTACAATCCCCATTTTTCAGGCTACGGGCTGGGATGGCGGCTCTCCGATATGAACGGGATGATGAGTGTCTCTCATACAGGAGACCTCTCCGGTATGCTGTCAATAACCATCATGATCCCCGACCTTGAACTGGGCGTTGTGGTCCTGACCAACTCCTATTACGGGGGTGCCGGCCTCTTTCAGGCGGTATCACAAACCATTGTTGACAGCTACCTGGGACTGGAGGCATATGACTGGACAGGCCATTACCTGAAGCTTTTTACTGACCGGACGCAGCGTGCGGAGGCAGTGGCGGAGAGGGTCTGGGAAACTGTTGAATCGGCCGGTCACGAAGGGGTCCGTTTCGAAGATTACCTGGGCCTGTATGAGGACCGCTGGTTCGGGAAGGTCCGGATCCATCAAAAGGATGGCCAGCCCTGGTTCACCTCCTATCGCTCCCCGAAACTCTCCGGGCCCATGTACCATTACAAGGCAAATGCCTTTGCCATACGCTGGGAGGACCGGGAACTGAATGCAGACGCCTTTGCCATATTCAGCCTTGACCAGGAGGGCAAAGCCCAACAGATCACCATGAAGGGGATCTCCCCTGATATTGACTTCAGTTATGACTTCCGGGACCTCTGTTTCAAACGCATCAAAGATGAATAGATCCTCAGGTGAGATACAGCCCGATTACAGTTACCTGGTGGGTAAAACAGGTTTGACCATCCCGCTTGTAGGGTTCTATGACACGCCGGATCCATCCCCGTTCGAGCCGTTCCGGAACGCTGACACATGCCTTTTTGCCTATTACAGGAAGATCATAAGTGGCACCCCGGTCAGGCTCACAAGGGAGCAGTTCGGGTGCGGTGGTGCGGGGAAATGGCTCTGTGGCCTTGAGACCCGTTCACTTGAGGATTTCGTCCGGTTCCTGACCGATGATGAAGGGCTGAAAGCAAACCGTTCCCTGATGCGGGAATGGCTGGAGTTCCGGGAACCCTATCAGATGGAGCATGAGAACCTGCTGTTCGGACTACTCCGGGAGAGTGAATACAGGTACCTGAAAACGGTCACCTTTTTTGTCACCCCGGATCAGCTCAGCATTCTGATGATAGGTGCCCAGCTTCACAGCGCCCCGTCCGATCCGGAACCTGTAATAGCCCCGTTCGGGTCGGGCTGCGGACAGCTGATCACGCTGTTCAGGGACCTGAATACTCCCCAGGCGATCATCGGGGCCACCGATATGGCCATGAGGAAACACCTTCCCCCGGACATACTGGCTTTCACGGTTACCAGGCCGATGTTTGAGCTTCTCTGCGGGATCGGCAGCAACAGCTACCTGGAGAAGTCCTTCATCAGGGGCCTGAAAAAGGCAAGGAAGCAGTGACTGCAGGAATGGCTCAGCCGTTAATGGAAATGGAATGAATCCGCGGAGTGTCAACCAGTAGAATTGTCTTATCCTCCAGGAGGATGATACCGTCGCGTTCAAACTCCTTCAGGATCCTGATGGCGCTGTCTTTTGACATGCTCGTGTAGTCGGCAATATCCTGCCTGGATATCTCCGGCCCGATCACCTTGCTCTCATAAATCTCTTCTGAAAGGTAGATCAGTGCATCGGCGATCCTTCCATGCATCTGTTTCTGGCTCAGACTTACCATGCGCCCCAGGGAGCGGGCTAAGTTGCTGCTGCAGATCTGGATGTAGAGCCGGGAAAAATCCCTGTTCGCATCAAGGATCTTCTCAAAGTTCGCCACATCGAGAAAACAGACCAGGGTCTCCTTGATGGCCACAACAGTATAGTCATATTTTCCGTTCAGGTGTATGCCCGGAGCCCCTACCAGCTGCCATGGCTTGATGAAATCAAGGATCAGGTTCCTGTCATTGAACCCTTCGATGTACATCCTTGCAAAACCCTCTACCACCGATATCAGGTTATTTGCCTGGGTCCCCTGCTTTAATATGACCTCACCCTCATGGAACCGGACTGAATATCTTTCACCGTTGATAATGCTGAGCTCCTCTTCTGTAAGAAGTTTGAACAATGGAGATTTCTGGTTGCATTTATCACAGCTGTCGCAAAGTTTCTGTCTGTTCATGATTGCATCCGATCTGCAATGGAGTGGCAAAAGGTAAAATACAAAAATAGAATAAATGCTGATCCAGATCAACATTTGCCCTGATCTATCTCTATAAAAAAGACAGCAAATATCGATGTGAATTCTTTCACGCACAGTTCGGGAAAATCTAACTTTATCCAGTTTGTTAAGGCTATATTAGCCACACGATGCATTAACCTATTTTGCAATGAGAAGAATGGTCTATATTCTGGCAGGTTCACTGATCCTGTTCCTGTCAGGATGCTCCGATTATATTATCCCGGCTCCGGAGTATCCTGAAGGAATCCCGTCTGATGTAAGCTATTCGGGGGATGTACAGCCCATATTTGACAAGAATTGCCTGACCTGTCATTCCGGTGGACAGTCCCCGGACCTGAGCGCGGACTGGTCCTATGACGAGCTCATTGAAGGGGACTTTGTGAATACGGACGAACCCATGGAAAGCCCGGTCTACCAGATATTTTCAGGAACCCATGACGGCCGCGCCACAGAGGAAGAGACACTGACCATCCTTGGGTGGATCATCGAAGGTGCTGAGAATAACTGATGCAAAAAATCTTATAGCTATGAAACGAAATATCCAACTTTTTACCATCTCATGCATCATTGCTTTGCTGTTACCCGGTTTTGTCCTTGCCCAGGAAGAAACGGCAGATGAACCCGTTTATCCCCCCTTTGAGACCAATTCGCTGATCGACAACCAGACAACGGTCACTCCATACAAAGGATCGTTTACGATGGAGATACAGCACCGCTTTTCACAGATCAAGGAGGTTGCCGATCTTTTCGGGATCTACGGGAGCGCCAACACCAGGCTGGGCTTTTCATACGGGGTTACAGACAGGATCCTGCTTGGTTTTGGAACCACCCGGAGCTACATGCTGCAGGACCTGGAATGGAAATACAGCATCCTGAGGCAGACCAAGTCCGGGAAGGTGCCGGTTTCGCTTACCTATTACGGGAACGTGGTGCTTGACGCCCGGGAAGCCAAATATTTCGGATCTGAGGAGGCCTATATGGCGAGCGATAGCAGCCGGTACGACAGGGTGCATTTCCCCTACCCTTTTGTAGCCCGGTTCTCATACCTGAACCAGCTGATCGTCTCCAGGAAACTGGGTGAAAAGGTCGGTTTGCAGCTTGCCCCGACATTTGTCTATTACAATGCTGTTCCTGCAGGGTACAGGAATGCCAACCTCTCCCTCAATGTGGGAGGCAGGTTTCAGGTGCTGGGATTCCACTCCATTATTTTCGAATATGACCAGCCTTTGCTGCAACCCGAGGATGTGGTCGAAGACGGCGAGGTGGTCACCGAGGCCAAACAGATTTACCCGAATATCGCCCTGGGTGTGGAGATAGGGACCAGCACCCACTCATTCAGGGTGTTCGTATCCAACTACAACGCTATTGTAAAGAACCGGAGTGTCGCCTTCAACGACAGGAATCCTCTGGATGGCGACTTCCAGTTTGGTTTTAACATCACCATCAGGTTCAGATAAATATGAAAATCCCGACATCAGTCCTGACCATCTGCTTTCTGGTTATCGCATTGACCCTCAATGCCCGGGAAGAAGACACACTGAAGCTTAAACCCTCCTATTTCGAAGTAAATCCCTATGTGGAGGAGAATGAGAAATGCCTGGTTTGCCATGGTGAGCCGAAGTACACTTTGGAAGATCCTGATCTGGGCAGGGTGGTCACGGAATACATGTGCCCTGACAGGATCATTGACAGGGATGCATTCTATTCCGGTGTTCACAAGGCATTTTCATGCCTGGACTGCCATCCGTATGATTTTGAGATATTCCCGCATTCCGTAGAAGCAAGACTTACAGAAATGCTGCTCTGCATGGATTGCCACGGCTATGATGAAAGTTTTGCCCAGTACCACTTCGAGGAGATTGAAGTGGAGTTCAACGAAAGCATCCACCACATAGCGGAATTTACCTGCTGGAAATGCCATAACCCGCATTCATACAGGGCCTTTATGAGGAACGCAGATGACATCGAGCAGGCAGTGCTCTATGACAATAACATGTGCCTCAGCTGTCACGCTGATTTCAACAGGTTCATGCTTCTCACGGAAAGGAAGGAGATCAACGTGGTGGAAAGTCACGGCTGGCTGCCCAACCAGGTCGCGCATTTCAGGAGTGTCCGCTGTATTGAGTGCCATGCCGCGATCAACGACTCCATACTGATCGCACATAAGATCCTGCCAAAAACCAAAGCTGTCCAGAACTGTACCGAATGCCACTCCAGGGACTCGAGGCTGATGCACACGCTCTACAAGTTCCAGGTCAAGGAAGAACGCAAAGCCGGCTTTGCCAACGGGATCATCATTAACAACGCCTATGTGATCGGCGCCAACCAGAATGTGGTCCTGAACAGGCTCAGCGTGCTGGTTTTTGTGCTGACCTTCCTGGTTATCCTGTTTCACACTGTTATGCGTATCCTCAAACACAAAGAAAATTGATATGGGAACCGTAAAAATATACCTCTATCCTGTCTGGATCCGGATCTGGCATGTAATCAATGCCCTGATGTTTCTCCTTCTGATCATTTCAGGGATCTGCCTTCACTTCAGCGGTTCGGGGAACTGCTTTATCCGTTTTGAGATTGCAGTTGGGATCCATAATGTGGCTGCTATTATTGTCACTTTTAATTACGGGATATTCATTATCGGGAATATAGTGACCAGGAATGGAAGGTACTACAGGCAGTGGAGGAAAAACCTGGCCACCAATCTCTGGAAGCAATTTGTGTTCTATGCAGTCGGGATATTCAGGAAAGAGGAACACCCGTTCCCCATCTCCGAGAAGCAGAAATTCAATCCACTGCAGAAATTCGCCTATGTCATTGTGATGTATTTCGGAATGCCGCTGCTTATTTTTTCAGGGATCGCCCTGATGTTTCCGGAGATGATCGCATATAATATTTTCAATATCAGCGGCCTGGTATTCTATGACGTACTGCATATCGTTGTGGGTTTTGTGCTGTCGCTGTTTCTCCTGATCCATATCTACACATGTACCCTGGGAGATAAACCGGGCACCCTGTTCAAGAGTATGATCAACGGGTATCATGAAGAACATGAGTAGATAACGGGATTGATCACCGGCACCTCTCCTAGCCATCAAATATCAGGATCAGGATCCCGGCTTCTCACCGGAGCCAGGGTATATTCAGATTTGTTATAAATTACTGCACCTTTGAATATATGTGAATAATTGCATATAAAAATTGCTATTTTAACAACCTCCAAACTAATGGATGCATGATTCGCAGTTCCTTTTCACTGAAGGAGATACTCAGGATTTTCCTGCTCATGCTGGCTGTTATCCCGGGACCGTTTATCAGCCGGGTGAATGCCCAGGCTGATGAGGACTGCATGATGTGCCACGAGGATGCCGAACTGGAGGGGATGCTCCACGGAAGGCTGGCATCCATGTATGTGGACACCACCATTTTTGCCGCTTCGGTGCACCACAGCAATACCTGCATTTCATGCCATGCCGATGCTGATGATGAAGGTTTCCCCCATGCGGAAGATCTGCAGCCGGTCAACTGCGGAAGTTGCCATGCCAGGGCCATGGCTGATAACGGGAGGGGCATCCACGGCCAGGCCCTGCTCATGAATGATCCCAATGCACCAAGCTGCACGGAGTGTCACGGCCACCATGATATCCTGCACTATACCGATCCGAAATCCCGCACTTACAAGATGAATATCCCGTTTCTTTGCGGCAGGTGCCACAAGGAGGGAGAAGTGGTGGCAAGGATCTATAATGTTTCTGAACACAACATCGTTGAAAACTATACCCAGGGTATTCACGGCAGGGGACTGTTCGAAGCGGGACTCATAGTTACGGCCACATGCAACAACTGCCACGGGAACCACCTGATACTTCCCCATACCAGTCCCAATTCATCCGTCTCTCCCGGCCGGATAGCGGGGACCTGCATGCAATGTCACACACGGATAGAGGAATCCCATAAGAAGGTCATTAAAGGTGAGTTGTGGGAAAAGGACCCCTCCATCATCCCTTCCTGCTCGCAGTGCCACCCCCCCCACAAGGTGACGATCCCTCAGATCCAGGCCAGGCTTTCGGACAACACGTGCATGAAATGCCACAGGGATCCGCAGGTCCATAAGATGGCCGGGGAGGAGAGGATTTCGCTTTATGTGGATCCGCAGGTGCTCCCCAATTCCGTGCATAAGAATATCGAGTGCATAAAATGCCATACCGAGGTCACGGATCATCTGGCGCGCCCCTGCTCCACGAATAAACCGGTGGACTGCTCCTCCTGCCATGCCGAAGTGTTCGACATGTATCTGAGAAGCGGGCACGGGCAGGCCCATTATCATGATATCGAAAATGCTCCCTACTGCACCGATTGCCATGGCACCCACGCGACCAAATCCCATCTGGAGGATACCTCCCCTGTTTACAGGACAGCCATACCCGGGCTCTGCGGAGAATGCCACAAGGAGGACGGGAAAGCTCCCAGGACCACCGAACTGAAAGAGGTGAATGCATTCTCCGACTACTCAATGAGTGTCCACGGCCAGGGGCTTACCAGCAAAGGACTGACGGTGAGTGCTGTCTGTACCGACTGCCATACCACCCACCTGATGCTGAAGGAAAACAACGGGGAGTCTTCCGTCAATCCTGCCAATGTCCAGAAAACATGCGGAAACTGTCATAAAGGGATCTACGAGCAGTATCTGAAAAGCGACCATGCTTTCAGGCAGGAGGATAAAGAGAAGGAGTACCCTACCTGCGTCCGTTGCCACAGTGCACATACTATCTCCGAGGTCAAGCAGGATAAATTCATGACCGAGGTCACCACCCAGTGTGGTTCCTGCCATAAGGAGACGGCCGAAACATACATGGAGACCTATCACGGAAAGGCCTACCAGCTCGGCTACTTTGAATCGGCCAGGTGTTCGGACTGTCACGGTGCACACGATATCCTGAAAGCCAGCAATCCGGAATCCAGGACCTCCAAGGAAAACCTGGTGAATACATGTGCAGCCTGCCACGTGGGTGCGAACAAACGGTTTTCCGGCTACCTGAGCCATGCCACACATAAGGACGATCCCCGGATGCATGTGACCTATATATTTATGACCGCCCTGCTCCTGAGTGTTTTCATTTTCTTCGGGATCCACCTGCTGATGTGGTTGCCCAGGTCGCTTGCGGAAAGACTGAAGAAGAGGAGATCTGCACCGAAAGAGGAGGGCAATCTCTATATCAGGCGGTTCAACAGGAAGCAACGGATCACCCATCTTTTTGTGATCGTAAGCTTCCTCACGCTGGCCCTGACCGGGATGATGCTGAAATTCGCCCACATGGAATGGGCCAAATTCCTCTCAACGATCCTTGGTGGCGTAGCCACCGCCCGGGTGCTCCATCGCATCGGGGCGGTGATCACCTTCGGCTATTTTGCTTTCCATATCATCAACCTGGTGAAACTGAAAAGGGAAAAGAGGCTTTCTGCCACTGCATTTATTTTCGGCAAAAACTCCCTGTGGTTCAACAGGCAGGATGTGAGAGATTTCGTGGCCACCATCAAGTGGTTCGTGGGAAGGGGCCCCAGGCCAAATTACGGGAGATGGACCTACTGGGAGAAATTCGATTATATGGCCGTATTCTGGGGAGTGGCGGTGATCGGTTTCAGCGGGTTGGTGCTGTGGTTCCCGGTGTTGTTTACCAAGTTCCTGCCCGGCTGGATAATCAATGTGTGCCAGATCATCCACAGTGACGAGGCACTTCTGGCCGTCGGATTCATCTTTACCATCCATTTCTTCAATACCCATTTCCGCCCCGAGTCATTCCCCATGGATACGGTAATTTTTACCGGGCACATCCCGCTCGAGCATTTCAAGCATGACAGAGTACGTGAATACCGGGAATTAAAGGATTCCGGTGAGCTGGACAGCTACATCTTTGAGAAGGAATACCCAAAGGAGACCATGCGGCTTGTGAAATTCTTCGGATTTCTTTTCCTGGCCATCGGGGTAATCCTGATCGGGTTAATCATCTACTCATTCCTGGTCGGATAGGGCGGGTCATCACCTGACCGCCGCCGCTTCTTCAAGAAGGATCTCATAACGGTACCCGTAACCGAAATCCCTGTTTATGGCCAGGATACCCTCGAGGGTGACTGCTGTACCCACGGCAAAGGATTCAAGGGAGGTGGCTGTAAGGTCGAACTTTCCCTCGAATTCGGTTCCGTCCTGCAGGTGGACCCAGTTCCGTTCCATGATGGCAGGATTATACCTGGTCACCTCCCCAGCCACACGAATCCTCTTGCCCTCATATGCAGCCGGGTCTGAATATATTTCGGCAATCGAAACGGTGCCTTCCACCGGTTGCACCTCCACATCTGATCTCTCGATGGTCACCATGCTTCCCGGTGTCACTTCCTGTACCCCCTGAACTAAAGAGCCTTCGCCCGTAAAAAGTGCTTCAAGGAAGAGGACCTCCTCAAATGTCCGGTCAAGTTCCCGGCTGTAAAAATCGCGCATGAGCATCCCCCCCTGGTAGTGGTATGTTTCACCTGGTCTGGCACCCATCGCAGGCACCGCCAGCCAGTATTCCGGGCCTCTTGCCTTGACCAGCAGGTAGGTGTAGTTCCCGGCCTGTTCCACCTCCTTGACCGTGATGGTCGTATATTCTCCGGAAGGATTGTTCCTGCATCCGGCGACCAGCAGGATGATCCCTGCCATCAGCAAATTCTTCAGATACATCTGCGTCCGTTTTTTAGATGACATTTTTCCCCGGGAACAGGATTTCCGGGAAACATGGCATAAAGAAAAATCCTTTGGTCCAGAAAACCAAAGGATTTTCAAAGGTGTCAAGCATGTTCCTATGGCGAACTTAATGCTTCGTAGGATCAGGGTGGGCAATCATGGCTGCCTTCTCCGCAAAATTAAAAGGCTTGTAAGTCGGGCTCTCCTTGTTGTGGCATGTCTTGCAGACCTCCTCAGTGGGGAGAATCAATCCCTTTTGCATGGCCAGTTCACGGTTTTTCATGATCGATGCACCCTTATACATGCTTCCCGGTCCATGGCAGGATTCACAGGAGACTCCTTCGTCGATCTTTATACCGGCCACCAGGCTCTGGTCAATATGACCCACCGTGGAATGGCACTTGATGCAGGCCGGATCCGTGGTTGGGTCCGCAATGCCTTTGGCCGCAGCAATCTTCTTAGACTCTTCATTGGCCAGGGTCTTCATGGCTCCGGCATGCGGTCCTGCCAGCCATTTGTTATACTGTTCCCCTTTGTCAGGTTTGATGTGGCACATTTTGCACTTCGCGGCACCGATGTACTTGAAATTCTGTGCCAGCACTGCACTTCCGGCAAAGAATGCGAGAAACACGATCAGTAAAGTTTTCTTTGATAACATAGCTGTAAGATTTGTATACGATATTGGTTCCAAGTATAAAAATATCTATTTCTTAAAAATATATCATCAATTTCCGGGCCAATTCTTTATGGCTGCTACTATTCATAATCAGAATAAATACAAGGGGCTGCCCCGATGAGGCAGCCCCGTAAAGAAGCGTTCCGGGGAATTTCCTTACTATGGCACGTAATCGTAACCCATGATGGCAGCCTCACTCCACTTGGATTTGGTCATGTCATTATAGATCATCCCGTTTGTGCCGAACAGCAACGATTTCGCATTGTATCCGACCAGGCGAAGATAGGCTGTGAGGTTCGCACTGTTCTGTCCGGTATAGCAATAGACAACAATGGTCTTGTCCGTCGGCAGGGTCTTGAGATCTGCCGCAAGCGCTATGGACTGCTTGGGTGTATACTGGATGGCACCCGGGATATGTCCCGGATCGGTATACTCGGCTTCAGGCCAGTAGTTGACAATATAATAGTTGTCAAGGTTTGCAAAGACCTCCGTACTGGTGATCTTGGCGGCATTGAATCCTTCGGCAAAGGTGGCGCTCAGCCTGGCATCCAGAATCTCTCCCGCAGTTTCAAAGCCGGTGTTCAGGTCAGGCAGCTCGCCGGGGGCACCTTTGGCCGTGGCATCCGAAACAAACTGTGTGGAGTACCCGCTGCTGATGTTGTTGTTCCAGCTCCCGGCAAAATCCTCGTTCCATGAGCACATCCCGAACAACATGGAGTAGGCATTGCCGTATCCTGCCAGCCTCAGGAGGCTGGTCACCCAGGCAGCGGTCTGCCCTGTATAACAGACAATGGAGATCTCGTCATAGCCTGACAGATCCGCACCATCCAGGTGTGAAAGCACATCCCCGGCTGCCACATTCACCGCACCTTCAATGTGTCCGGCATTGTAGTCGTCCGCACTGCGTATATCAACGATATATACTTTGCCCACTGCCATCAATCCTTTTACATGTTCGGCATTTTGTATGGCCGGCATGTCGGTGTTCACATAATACTTTCCAAGGGGGGAATCCACCGATTCAAGGTACTCGATCAGAATTTCAGCTTCATTCACAGGGGTTTCCTCCTTATTACAGGAGACTACGAGGAAAGAAAGGAACAGGATGGCCAGCATCCAGGTTTTGGTCGTTTTCATCATTTTTCAATTATTTGGTTAAACATTGATTCCTGTTTGAATTACTTGGGCCACGACGCAGGAAGCTTGTTATCCATCGTCATGAATTCGGTGGAGGAGATTTCCCACGCTTCCACCAGGTCAGACTTGAACAGGTAGAGCTCCCTGTTTACCACTGAATCACCCTCCATCCGGATGTGGCAATTGGAGGAACAGGCAGCTGATCCCTCCACCTCTGTCCGCTCGGTCCACCTCAAAATGTTATGCGGGGTTGTGTAGTTGAAGATGGGGAAAACATCGAAATTGGAATATTCTGGAACGCCATATTTCTCCCAGTTGTCCGGGGCTCCCAGCGTACGGCGCACCAGTGCCAGTTCATACTCCTCCTTAACGTCAGGTATGGGATTCGCCGCGATCTTGAAATCCATGTATGACGGGATCCTGGCCCCTTCACCATGAATATGGCAGCTGCCGCAGCTGTTATAGTCCTGCGAATGGCAGACCTGGCAGTTAAAATCGTCGTAGTGCATTTTATGGTAATCGTTTGCCCTTTCAAGACTTTCATGGCAATCCTCACACTCAGGGAGCTCGCTGTAGGCATAGCGCTGTTCCACAGGCTGGCCATCACCATGCAGTTCAGGGCCATCGTGGCAGTTCAGGCATGTGAAACCCATCTGCTTCAGGTGCAGGTCCGGGTCGGTGCCAGGCGCCACACCGAGATAAGCGTGCCCACCCCTGGACACATGGCAGGTCACGCATACATTGAGCATATCGGGGGTCTTGTTGAAATTGTGGCCCTTGGAGAGGCCTCCCCCCCCGGATGCCGGTCGCACCACGTGGCAGTTCCCGCAGGTTCCGTGGCAATGTGCACAGTTGGCGTCGTATCCTTCGATCTGGTGGGCCGGCAGCTGGTCAAATTCCTCCGCTCCGCTCAGGCCGCTTCTCATGGCGACTTTCCTCTTCTGGCCGGTCCCGTGGTGTATACTGGTGGTGAAGTTTGCCGTAATATCCCCGTGGCATGAGGTGCCTCCGCAGGTCTCTTCATAGAACATGGAGGGATGTTTGATAAACTCACCCGAATGGGCCTCATCCTTATTACCGGTCTCCCCGTTCCCGTTGTGGCACCCGGTACATCCCAGGGAATAGTGCGGTGAAGCCTTGTATGCATCATAACCGTCCCCGCCCATGAAAACCCTGTCGTAAGGTTCATAATGCGGCGCTGTTCCACCGCATCCTCCCACCGGAGCAGCCGTATCGGGGGTGTGGACTGCGATCAGGCGCTCATAATCGGTATGGCATCCCTCACACGAGTTCGCTTTTACCTTCCCGCTATCCTTCCCGGGAATCGTATAATTCGCGCATCCAGCAATGATCCACGCCAAAGCCACGGATATCCCGATCAATCCTGTACCTCTTTTCATCTTTTTTCCTGCTATGTGCATTATACCATTGATAATCTTCTGAAAAGCAAGCCATCCTGTCATTCCTAATTGCCTGGCTCCCCTCAGTCAGCCCGATGCTCAAAGGCTCTGTAGCGCAAAGCAATTTCCCCGGTAAATATTGCGCATTTGAGTGAGATCGCAAAACAAAACAGCCTGTTGTTAAAACATTAACAGATTGATCTAAGCCTGTAAAAGGAATGATCTGGATCAGTATTTTTCATGATTGTTTTGTATATTTGACCATTTAACGGGATATCGATGGATAGTTCTTTACGTTATACAGGATGTACCCTGAGCATGCACCAATGCGTCTGTTTTGAGAAGCTCACCAAGGAGGAATGTGATTTTCTTGATACCCATTCTGTGTGGATCAAATACAGCCGGGGTGAAATGATCTGCAAGCAGGGGAGTTTCGTTTCCCATGTGATGTACATGGAAACGGGATTGGCGAAAGTCTTCCTGGATAATGGCCTGAACACGCTTGTCCTGAGGATCATTCCCGATGGCAACTTCCTGGGGCTTGCAGCGGTGTCCGAAGAGCTGAGCACCTTCCCCTATTCAGGGATGGCCTATATTGACTCTGAGATCCGGCAGATTGATATCAAAGCCTTCAGGCAGCTTCTCAGGCAGAATACTGAATTTGCAAGGGAGGTGATCGATATCCTGAGCTCCAACAGCGTGCAGATCTACGGGCGCTTTTTCTGCCTCACCTATAAGCAGGCATTCGGCCGCCTGGCCGACATTCTCCTCTGCCTGGCCGACCGGATCTATAAGAAGACCGAGTTCGACCTGCCCCTTACCCGGAAAGAGCTGGGTGAACTGGCGGGGATGAGCCCTGAGACAGTCATCCGTATGCTCAAAGAGTTCAATGAAGACGGGGTGATCCGGATGAACGGGAAATACCTGGAGGTGCTCGACTATAACCGCCTCAAGCAGATCAGCGAGACGGGATAGGCGCCGAACCAACGGGTTGTTGGACAGGCCTGAACATGAACGAGGGTGCATGTACAAGCACCCTCGTTCATATTTAAAGAAGCAATCTGCTACTCGAGCGACTCAATCGTATTGGTCAGCAGTGCAATGATGTAAGGGGGATTGTGAACGCCCATGCTTTTATCCTCGAGAACAATCAGGTAGTTCAGCATGGCACCTGCCTCATCAGCGGTTACCGTGAAAGGTGTGCCTTCCCAGGTGCCGCCCGGCTCTGAGATCCAGCCCTTGTCCATGAAAATGGTATCAATTTGTGATATCAGGTCTTCGACCTCCGTCATTACACCGTTGTGATCGAATTCCTCCAGGGTGGTATGGCAGCTTGTGCAGGCATCAAGGTTCTCCTCCACACTGCTGTGATAGGTATAGGTCATGTTAAAGGTGTGCCCGCCAGCAGTCGGCCCTCCATAGGGAATGGCCGCCATATGGCACGTGGTGCAGCCAGCGTCTGCATGGGCGTGTGAACCCGCCGCCGGGTAAGTTTTTGATCCGGCTATCTCGTATCCTCCGACACCCCAGATGTTATTGCCCTGTGGCCCGTGGTGCGGCCCCCAGCGGCTGGAAGTGATGGTCACATCGGCGCCTCCCAATACAGGATCAGGGCTTAAAGGCCTGATCTGGTGGCAGTTCACGCATAGGTTAGAGGAACCGCCCATATCGACAGTCTGGCCTCCGTAATCGAGATCAACCGCTGAACTGGTAGTCAATGTCCAGTCCCCCTCATCATAGTTGGTATGGATCATATGGCAGGTACGGCAATTGATGGGGGCAGGGTTTTCTATATCGCCCGAAGCCTCCAGTGCATTCGATTCAATGGTTTCAATAAAACCCTGGTGGGTATGGCAGATGGCACAGTCCGCATGATTCCTTGCATAGTTGCCACCGGTCAGGTGATGCGAGCTTAGCGCCTGTTGCTGCTTGGCAAGCAGGACTACTTCATTGTTGTGGCAAACAATGCAAGTTTCATTGGCATCCACCCCGTTAATACCGTCTATGCCATCCTCTCCATCGAGACCCGGAGGTCCCTGGGGGCCCTCACAGCTATTCAGGATCAACGCCCCTGCAACAAGGATCGCGAAACCGCCGAGCATACTTAAGATTGAAATATACTTTTTCATGGTTAAAAGATTTTGGCTTAAAAGTATCCATGGTTTTTCAACTGTTCAAGAATTCACAGAAGATATATTCAGCCGGATTCAGCATTTCAGGCAGGGATTATATCGATATATCTCGATCTATCCTGCGATATAATATCCTTCCCTGCCCATGAAAAAAATCTATCAGCTTCATTATCTGATTTTCATGGTTTAACAAGGAGCTGCAGGCAGAATGGATTAAAATTGTTGCAGCCCTGTTCATCCTCCCTCAACATGTCAAACAACATGTCATTTTTTACAGACCTTTCCATTTTCTGATCGAATTCCCCCGTTCAAATTTAAATAAAAACGACGAATCATCCCTTTGCCTCCATCTTATATTAATCATATTCAAAGCCGGAAAATTGAATGGAGTTGCCAGTCCGGGAAGGCGGCCGGGTCCGGCCAGGCGTGCTTCCGGGTAAATAGATTTTTATTTATAGTTTTGCAGCATGATTAATGAGACCTGTAAAACTTTTTTTACCTTGACGGGTCTATTCATATGCAATATCATCTGACCTATGGATGTTAAAGGAAGAAATTTCATCCGGTTCCTTGAGAGGCAAGAGGTATATAACTCCCAACACGATTCCAAAGCTGCGCAGAAACAACATTCCAAAGGCAAACTGACCGCCTGGGAAAGAATTGAAATCCTGTTTGACGAAAATACCTTTGAAGAGATAGATGCCTATGTGACTGCAGACCGCTCCAATACCGGTTTTGGCAAGGTTAATCAGGCTTATGGTGATGGTGTGATCATCGGGCACGGACTGATCAGGGGGCGGATTGCTTTTGCCTACGCCCAGGATTTTACGGTCATGGGTGGTTCCCTGGGTTCGGTGCATGCGGACAAGATCATGAAGATCCAGGACATGGCCCTGAAGATGGGTGCCCCGATGATAGGCCTGATAGATTCAGGCGGGGCAAGGATCCAGGAGGGAGTGGCAAGCCTGGCCGGCTACGCAGGTATCTTTTACCGGAATGTCCAGTCTTCGGGGGTGATTCCGCAGATCTCCGTGATCATGGGCCCGGCTGCGGGAGGAGCCGTGTATTCCCCGTCCATCACCGATTTTGTTTTCATGACCAACCAGACCAGCTACATGTTCGTGACGGGTCCCAATGTGGTCAAAGAGGTGCTGAATGAGGATGTTTCCTTCAACGACCTGGGAGGGGCCGGGGTCCATTCGAAGAAAAGCGGAGTGGCCCATATGGTATATGAGGACGAGGAAAATACACTGATGGGCGTCAGGCAACTCCTCTCCTACCTTCCCTCCAACAACATGGAGAATCCTCCCGAAATGGAGCTTTCCGAAGATGAAACAAAAGAGATTGAAGAGAAGCTGAGGAACATTGTTCCTGATGACGCCAATAAACCCTATGATGTAAAGGATGTGATCAACCATATCGTGGATAAGCGCTCCTTCTTTGAGATCTCGGAAAATTACGCGCAGAACCTTGTGGTCGGATTTGCCAGGCTCGATGGAAAAGTGATCGGTATCGTTGGGAACCAGCCGAAAGTGCTGGCCGGCACACTGGACATTAACTCATCAGTCAAGGGTGCGAGGTTCATTCGCTTCTGCGACGCGTTCAATGTTCCCCTGCTGGTCCTGGAAGACGTGCCAGGATTCCTTCCCGGAATTGACCAGGAACATAACGGTATCATCCGGCAGGGGGCCAAAATGCTTTATGCATTCGCCGATTCAACGGTTCCAAGGATCACGGTGATACTGAGGAAATCATACGGAGGAGCCTACTGCGTGATGAACAGCAAGAACCTTGGGGGAGATTTCAATTTCGCCTGGCCCACGGCGGAGATAGCCGTGATGGGACCGGAGGGTGCCGTGGCCATCCTTTACAGGAAAGAACTGGAGGCATCGAAGGACCCTGAGGCCATGAAAAAGGAGCTGGCCGCAAAATACCGCAATGAGATTGCCAATCCATACGTGGCAGATGAGCGGGGGTTCATCGATGAAGTGATCGACCCTGCTGTGACCAGGAAAAAACTGATCCGCGCATTTGAGGCACTGGAAACGAAATACATGGACAATCCTGCCAGGAAACACGGCAACATCCCGCTTTAGACTTCACTGATGAAAATCAAGAGTATACTGATAGCCAACCGGGGTGAAATAGCGCTGCGGATCATGCGCACGGCGAAAAAAATGGGCATCAGGACCTACGCCATCAAAACCTTCAAGGAACCCAATGCCTGGTACCTGGAGGAAGCTGATGAGATCATCGATTTCTCCGAATGCAATGATGACAATACCCCTGAATTCCTGGATATTGAACGGATCATCCACAATGCCAAAAAGTCACATGTGGATGCCATCCATCCCGGCTACGGGTTTCTGGCTGAAAACCCGGACTTCGCCAGGCGGTGTGAAGAGGAAGGGATCATATTCATCGGTCCTTCCCACGATGCCATCTGCAGGATGGGGAACAAGACCATTGCCAAGGAACTGGCCAAAAAACACAATGTTCCTCTGCTTGATGGCAGTGAAGGTGTGGTAACCGATGCCGGGGAGGCTGCCAGGATTGCAAGCAGGGTGGGATACCCGGTCATACTGAAAGCTGCTGCCGGAGGCGGAGGGCGGGGTATGCGTGTGGTGGAGAAAGAGAAGGATATCGCGAGGATGTTTACCCTTGCCACCAAAGAAGCAGAGAAGGCTTTCAACAATCCGGATCTATTCATTGAGAAGTTCGTCAGGGAGCCCAGGCATATAGAGTTCCAGATCCTGGGTGACAGGCACGGGAATGTGGTGCATCTCGGGGAACGTGAGTGTTCCATACAGCGCAAGCATCAGAAATTGCTGGAGGAATCCCCTTCCCCGGCAATGAATAATAGCCTCCGCAAGAGGATGGGAGAGGCAGCCATACGGATCGCAAAATCGGTGGACTATTATTCGGCAGGTACCGTGGAATTCCTTCTGGATGAGCATAACAACTACTCTTTCATGGAGATGAATACCCGGATCCAGGTAGAACACCCTGTCACTGAAATGATCACGGGTATAGACCTGATCGAGCAGATGATCCTGATCGCCGAAGGCGAAAAGCTGCCGTTCTCACAAAAGGATATCAAGCTAAATGGCTGGGCCATTGAATGGCGTATCAATGCCGAGGATGTACAATCGGGCTTCTCCCCCAGCCTGGGGACCATCGAAAAGATCTCCTGGCCCGAGAGCGAGCACATCAGGGTGGATACCGGGGTCAGGGATGGTTCTGTGATCACCCCCTATTTTGATTCCATGATCGCCAAGCTGATCGTACACGCGGATGACCGCGAGAAGGCTCTGCAGCTATCCAGTATGGCCATCCGTAAATTCTGGATCAAGGGGACCAAAACGACACTGGCCTTCTGCAGGGCAGTCCTTCAGAATACAAACTTCAGGAAAGGCCAGTTCAACACCTCCTTCCTGAGCAAGGAGCTGAAGATCCATTACCACCATGAGCCGGACGAGGAATTGCTGGCCGCTTTCTTTGCCACCTATGATTATGCAAGGGAGTTGAATGATTTTGAGGACAAGCCACTCTATTTCGAGAAAGGCAAGGAGATAGCACCCTGGGTAATCAACAAACGCTTACGTTAGATCCTGATATGGCCCGAGAACCAAAGAAAAAGAGACCCGCCAAGCTCATTGCCCTGAGTGCTTCCAACAAGGCCTACGAATTCAAGAATCCCCTCGAACGGCGCATCAAGTACCAGGGCAAGCAAGTGGATATCAAGTTACGTGAAGACCCGGACGGTTTCTCATATATCGTATGGAAAAATAAGAAGTACATGCTGGACGTGATCGAGAAGAATCAGAACCGGTACACAGTGATGATCAACGGTGTCTGGCATTCATTCAGCGTCGAGACACCCATCTCCCTGAAAAGGAAGAGGTACCTGGAGCAACAGGGTGATTCCTCCGCTCTCCTTTCCATTGAGGCCCCGATGCCCGGCAAAATCATCGATGTCATGGTGGAAGAGGGGGCGGAAGTGAAGGAGGGTGAACCCATTATCATCCTGGAAGCCATGAAGATGCAGAATGAGATCTCCAGCCATGTCACAGGAGTGGTCCGGTCAGTCGCTGTGAAGAAAAATGACTCGGTGATGAAAGATGATGTACTGATCAACGTTCAGAGGGCCTGATCCCGGAATTTCATTTCCATCAGGGGCGTATAAACCGGTCCCCTGTTCCCCAGTTCACTCCGGTAGAATACCAACCTGTCAAGGAACACCTTCTGCGAGAATCTTCCCTCCATATGCTCAATGGTCTGATGGAAACGTTGCAGATCATTCAGATCTCTTATCCTTCCAAGGGTCAGGTGCGCCCTGAAGGGTTGGGGTTCAGGCGGGATCCCGTGAGCCTCAAGTGCCTTGTCAACAGCCTTCCTCAGCATTTCAAAGATCCCGGTCTCCTCAAATCCAACCCAGACCACCCGGGGTCTCTTCCGGGGCCCGAAACTCCCCAGCCGGTGAAGATGTACCTCGTTGTTGCCCGGGACTTCCACATGTTCCAGCAGGGATTTGCCGATTGGCCCCACAGCCGCTACCTCGGTATCGCCGATAAACCTGACCGTGAGATGATAAAGGTCCGGGTCCACCCAGCTGATCCGTTCCCCGTCAAGCGCATCGATCAATTCGTTCCTGGCTCCGAGGAACCGGTGATCCACCCTGACGGGCAACCCGATGAATGTTCTGTATTTTTCCATAAATTAGTGTCAGCAAAAGTATTTAATCTGACCATTATGAAAAAGTTTGCCATTATTTTATCGGGTTGCGGGGTATTCGACGGAGCTGAGATTCATGAGGCCACCCTCAGCCTGCTGTCCGTTGCGAAGAAGGGCGGGTCATACCAGATCTTCGCTCCCGATATCAACCAGCATCATGTGATCAACCACCTCACCGGCGAGGAGATGGCTGAGAGCAGGAACGTTCTTGTGGAATCGGCACGTATTGCCCGGGGAAGTATCCGTGATCTCAAGGAATTCAACCCGGATGAATTTGACGGGCTTTTGCTTCCAGGTGGCTTCGGGGTTGCCAAGAACCTTTCCAGCTGGGCTTTTGAAGGCGCAGATGCCAGCATTCTGCCGGAGGTGGAGGATGCCATCAGGGGAATGGTCGAGTTGGGTAAACCTGTTGGTGCACTGTGCATTTCCCCTGTCATCCTGGCAAAAATCCTCGGAAATGTCAGGCTCACGATCGGCCAGGATGAAGGCACTGCGGAAGCCCTGGAATCCCTGGGGGCCACCCATGTCAGAACCTCCCACGGGGAGGTCGTGGTGGATGCAGGACACAGAGTGGTTACCACCCCCTGTTATATGCTGGATGCCACTATTGACCAGATCGCAGAGGGAGCCGACAACGTGGTGGAGGCCATGATCGGCCTGATGAACTGATCTTACTGCTGCCCTTTGCCGGCCCTAGGAGCGGATCCTGGTGGATGGCATAGCCTTTATCAGCCATTCAATCTTCTCTCCGGGAATCTGGTTGCCCTGGATGTTGAGCTCCTTCAGATGACCTGCCATGGCAGTGATCTCGTCAGGGAGCGTGGTCAGCTGATTGTCTGCCAGGTCGAGCTTCTTAAGGTTCTTCAGGTTTGATATTCCTTCAGGGATCACGCTCAACCCGTTGCCCTTAAGCTCAAGGATCTCGAGGTTTTCCAGTGCATAGAGCTGGACAGGCAACTGCAGGATGGCATTCTTATCGAGGGTCAGCCGGGTGAGCTGGTCCATTTTCATGATCTCTTCAGGGATCTGGGTGATCTGGTTCTCGGACAGATCCAGCCTGGTCAGGACCGGCAGTAGCAGGATCTGGGACGGGAATTCCGTAAGCCTGTTCCCGTTTGCATAGAATCCCTGCAGGTAATGCAGATCCTCAATCTCTCCGGGCAGTACGGTCAGGTCGTTATATGCCACATCAAGGGTCGCCAGGTAGGCAAGTTCACCGATCTGGGGCGGCAGCGACTCCATCTTCCTGCCCCAGAGAACCAGCTTATGGACATTTTCCGCCCCTGCCAGCATCGCTGCCTGGAGGCTCTCGTAACGTGCTGCCCTGTATAGCTCAAGGGTTTCCAGGACCTTTGAGGTATCAATCGAGGGTTTTTCAGCTTTCATGATGTCTGCCGCCATGGAAGGTGCAGCCTTATCAGATTTGCATGCTGAGAGCAGCCATAAGCCCATGATCGCCCCGCTGATGATATAATACCCCTTCTTGCTTCTGACTTTCATTGTCCGGCGAAACATTTTTGAATAATCCACGTTTACAAATCACTTCGGGCCCCCGTTTTAGGAACGGTTTTTGAGTGGCACTAAATTAATTATAATTTGCATACCTGACAGCCTTTGGAAGGTGAAGCTGATGATGAAATATTTGATCTGTCTTGGATCTCTTTTTACCCTGATCCGGCCAGGATTCTCCCAGGAACCCCAACAGGAAGAGAGGGTGGTCACAAAAGGGATCGTACAGGGAAATGATACCATACCGCTGGTTGAACTGGAGGAGGTCCGGGTATACTCCTACAAGGACTTTGAATACCTTTACAGGAAGAGGCACAGCAGGAGGATGATCCTGAATGTGAAGAAGGCATACCCCTATGCCAAGATCGCAGGCATTCGTCTCGGTGAACTGGACCGGCAGCTGGCCGCCATGGAGAGTGAAAAAGACCGTAAGGAGTTTATCGAGCAGTCTGAAAAGGAGATCATGGAGCAGTTTGAACGTGAGGTCAGAAGGCTGACCGTCACCCAGGGGATCATCCTGGTAAAACTGATCGACAGGGAGACCGGCCATACCTCCTACCAGGTGATCAAGGAGCTCAAGGGTGGCATTACCGCCTTTTTCTGGCAGGGCATTGCCCGCATATTCGGGAACAACCTGAAAGCCGAATATGACCCGGAGGGTTCCGACCAGGTGATCGAGGATATCGTGAGGGGCATCGAGGCAGGATTTATATGACAGAAAAAAGGCTGCCCGCCGAAACGGACAGTCTTCCCATAAAAGAAATGCAAAAACCCTATTTCAGGATCAGTTTCCCTTTAGCTACAACTCCCTCTTCATTGGAGAGTTTGTAAAGATAGAGGCCCTCCTTCAGGTTGCCCCTCTCCATCTGGAAGCTGCTGCCATAGATGTTGCTGAACATACGGACTGAACGCCCGGCCATATCGTACATCGTGAAACTGTGGGCCACACCGTCCGGATTCCCGAATACCACAGAAATTAAATCCACTGCCGGGTTGGGGAAAACAGTCACCTGGGGCAGGAATTTACGTTCTCTGTCAATACCGGTGTTCATATTCTCCCTGGCATCCACATCACCCAGCGACAGGCTCCAGCCCTGTGCCCAGTTCTCGTTGGGTTTGAAGGCACCTATGTAGTCCACGATGGTGAACCATGCATCCATGCCCGTGAAATCTGCACCATATACATCACCGCTGGCGGTAGGATTGGCTGCATCCACACCCGCATCCATCACCTTGTTGCCGGCCGTGGCAAAGTCGTCTGCAAAGGCCGTGCCGGCTGCATCAGGAACCGTGAACAGCGGCAGGTCATCGTCATCCACCGGGGAGGCCACCTTGAAGATCCCTGCACCCGTACCGTCTGAAACATTCTGGAAGATGTTGTTCTCCCACTTCAGGATCCCTTCATCATCCCACTGGCTGTAGCTGCACTGCCCCACCGACGAACCGCCTCCATCCTCGCGGTACTCAATGTCAATCCCTTTCGCCTGCTCGGCAAATATGGAGTTGCGGTACTCCCCGCCGGCGTTCTCACGCATCGGCACTCTGGATGGCTGCCATGAACTGGTTCATCCCCGAATATCCCTCGTCGTAATCATAGGAGTCGTCCCCTACCCAGGCCACAAGGATGTGGTCGCATTTGGGGGCGCCACCGAACCACTCCACCCCGTCGTCCGCGTTGGATACAATCTCGATGTATGAGAAGGTGGTGGCAGACCCGACCGCTCCAAGGGTCAGACCGTTGATCTCGTTGCCTTCACCAATGTCGGTTCCCCCGTGGCGGATTGATACATACTTCATCATCCCGGAGTTGTCGTCTTCCACCGTGGGATCGGCCCCGTAGAGACCACGCACTTCCGAGGTAGGGATCCCTTCAATGGCCTTCTCGGCCGTCGAGTTGTTGGTCGCTCCTTTTCCAAGTACGATCACGCCGCCCCACTGTCCAACCACCTCATCGGGCATGCATCCGGCCAGGTCGTCGGCCTGGGCAGTGAAAATGATCGGGGCTTCAGCAGTCCCGTTGGCCATGATCTTGCCCCCCCTGGCTATGATCAGTGCAGAGGCGTTGGCCTCCTGGCCCGGCTTCCCTTTGATCACCGTACCCGCTTCAATGTTCAGGGTTTGCCCGTCGTTCACAAAGACAAAACCATCGAGAATGTAAACATTGTCACTGGTCCAGTTTACATCATTACCTGCGGCTGCCATGGTGGCATCCGTCCACACTTCTTCAGCGGCCCACATGGTCGGGGACCAGGCTACCACCCACATAATCAGTGTAAAAAGTTTTTTCATTTTGTTTTTTTTATTGAAAATATCGCGGAACTAAGATGGGACTTTTCACACCCTGCCCTATTAAGTCAAGGTTATTTGAACATTATATTTCAGGGGTGAAGATGAATTAAATATTAAATGAAAATTAAGGCCTTAGTCACTGTTTTTCAATGGATTAAGATCTATCAAATCTTTGGGATGGTCCTGTATCAATCGAGAAGGTAGGTCAGCCCGATGGAGAAACTTCTGCCCAGTTTATACTGCCTGAAGCAGCCGGTTGAAGATGCAAAGGAATAGGTTTGCTCAAAGTAAGGATTCAGCAGGTTCTCGGCCGAAAACTTCAGGTTGATGCCATTCCGGAATTGCTTGCTGACGTTGAAATCCATGACCGGAAAAGGCTGTTCGTAGACATCGGTCATGGAAAAATTGCCATCAAAATCTGTAATGGTGCCCTTGGTGGTTCCTGTCAGGAATACAATGGCCCCGATCAAGCCCTCCCCTGTGGAGGCGTCGATAACCTTGCCCCGGATGGCCCCGGTTATGGCAACAGGTGAACCATCTTTTCCGGATTCCGGTTCATCAAATGCCAGCAGATCGGAGGAGTAATTTAACTGGGCCATCAATATTCCTGCAAACAGATGCATGGTCAGGATAAGTATGCTCTTCTTCATTAAGACTTCGTTTTAAATCTTGGTGT
>CAYXUD010000080.1:0-98311 GCA_964467775.1 uncultured Bacteroides sp.
CCGCGAATCTCAAAGGATTACAATAATAGATTGAAATCCTGCCACTTACTTAATCGTAATCCACTATAACTTCCTGGATTCCAGGCAGATTCACTTTGAAATCAATAAACGTTAGAGTTCCTTTTTCATAATGACCGATAATGTGACGATTTCATGAGGATTGAGCTTCACTGATACCTTCTCGCCTGATACCACGGGTTGATTCGGGGATTCCTGTGGGAATTCAAGCAGGTTCACCCGGCTTGCCTGCCGGATACCCACAGGCAGTGTGATGGTCGCCGTTGTCACCTCGCCATTTACTTCAGCAAGCCGGATCACGAGATGATCCCCTTCTTCACCCAGTTTCATGCCACTCAACACAACACCTGAAGGCACAATTTTCATGAAAGATGCTTCAGCATCCCTTGTGGCATGTGTGTTGGCCAGTGCCAGTGAAGGCGGTTCTGCGGCATACACCGGGATATTGAAATTATCAGCCTCTGCCCAAACCCCGTTTTTCCAGTCACCGGCGTGGGGAAAGAGTGCATATTGAATATGGTTGATCCCCAGGTTGGGATATAAATTCGGGTAATATGTTGCCCGCAGCAGGGAGAGTCTCAGCTGTCCGTCTTCCACTGAATGTCCGAACCTGGTTCTGTTGAGCAGGGCGATGCCTGACGCTCCATCCGACAGGTCGACCCATTGCTGGGCAGGCACTTCCTGTCCGTTGGTGGGCCGCTCAACTACGTCAAAAGGAACATGGTTGGCAAATGTGGGATTCTCCAAATCAAGATCGAAGGTGGTCCTGAGAAATGGAGCGGGGTGCACACCGTCGCCCGTTTCAAGCCAGTGCGCCTCCAGATCGAAATCGATGCGTGGATAGGATTTGTAAATATAGGTTCGCTGTATAAATTTCGATTTTCCCCAGCGCTTGATCACTTCAACAGTCGCCCTGACCGGGCCGTTTTCAGTAATGGCAACACCTTCCACCCGGGTAACATCCTCCACATGTTCGATGGCACCAATGGTCCATGCGTTCATTCCATTGGGTTCTTCGAGGTACATGGTCAGTTTGTTTAACCGGCCTTTGTCAGGCACATACTCCTTCCCGGTTCTCTTGTCTTTCAGGCTGATCATATCCCCGTTTTTCATATCGAAAGCGACCAGGAAATAATCCGTATCGAACGACCCTTCGTTTTCATGGATGGGTTCAGTAAAAGATCCTGGTTCTGACACATCTGCATAAAAGGTCTTATAACCCCCGGCTGGCATATGGTCCACTACAAACTGAATACGCGTTCTGAACCCGGGAGGAGATACTTTCCCGCCTGTGATCTGAGCCGGATATTCATTTCCTGCGTCATCCCTGACCATCACGGTGGCGGCAGGACCATTCAGCGGCTTCACATTGCTGTAACCATAGAAATCACTCCAGAATGTGAGGCTGGCAGTCCGGGGCTGTTCATATGTAAACACCTCCGCTTCCACAAGTACTTTCCCTTCCCTTGGCTGCATGTTCAGCACCACCAGGGGTTGACCGGTCCCCCGTTTAAAAGCAATTTCATCGGCCAGGTGACGAAAACCGGTTTCAAATATCGCGTTGGATTTTTTTTGTACCATTTTATGGTCTGCCACGGCATCCTGGCAGCTTTCATAGATGGCCGAACCCGGCAAAATATCATGAAACTGATTGAAAGCTGCTGTCTCCCACAGGTTACGCAAATCTTCGGCAGGATATTCCTCCCCGGACATCCACCGCAGGCACGAAAGGTATTCTGCCCTGTAGAGCGACTGTTCGCTCCTGCGTGTATTCTCCTTGATCTCGGCCACCGAGGTATAGCATCCTTCGAAGATATATTGCATTTCACCCAGGTGGGTAGGACGATCCATCATTTCAGCTTCTGAAGCCGTAAAGAAATCCTCCGCGGAGGTGAACCTGATTGAAGGGAAACGGGGCGTCGAATCGAGTTTGTGGATCATTTGTATGTCATCGAGGGTTGGTCCACCTCCGTGGTCCCCTACACCGGTGGGGACAAAAATGCGGCGATGTTGCGGCGATAACCTGTCAATTTCGTTTTTCACTTCAGGTGTAATGCTGTTGTTGTAACTGTTGCCTGAAAAACAGAGGACCTTTGAATGATCGGGCCCCTGCCACCAGAAGGTTCCTGACAGGGGGTTGCATCGCATGAAGTAGTAATAATTGCAGCCCGCAAGGTTCAGAATTTGCGGGAACTGCGAAATATGTCCGAAATTATCCGGCAGCCAGCCCACATGTGCAATTCTCCCGAAATGATCATAAAAAAAGCGCTGTCCGAGCAAAAATGACCGGCACAATGCCTCCCCGCCTGTAAGGTTGCAATCGCCTTCAGTCCACATCCCTCCAACCGGCTCAAACCGGCCCTCTTTCACATACCCGGTCACTTTTTCAAAGAGCGGAGGATCGATCAGTTTCACAAATTTATAGATGGTTGCCTGGCTTTGCAGCATTCTAAAATCATCAAACTGCTCCATAAAAGCCACCACCTGCCTGAAATTGTCATGAAACATCTTTTCGCTCTCCGAAAAAGTCCACAACCAGTTCATATCCATGTGGGCATGTCCTGTGATATGGATATGGTCTCCGGAATGGTCCGGAACATTTTTCAGCTGGCTTTCTAACAGCTGCCTGTAAGCTTCGGCAAGATCGTCATACTTCTCTTCGGCAACATCCTGCAGGGCCTTGAGGACAATCTTATTTGAGACAGCGGTTGTCCCGTACACATCTTTCACAAGCTGCAGCTGACCTGCAACCAGCCTGGTCTCTTCGCCAGCAACTGAGGGGTCGCCGGATAGCTGCAGGAAGAGGTCAAGACCCAGCGAATTGGGAAGTTCCAGGCTGTTTTCAACACCTTCATAAGTGAGCGTAATTGTGGTGCCGGGATCGGATAACATCCCGGCAGCTACAGGAAGGGGAAAGGAGAATGACACGATCTCGCTGTTTCCTGCGGGAAGTGATATCTTTTTCTGATCCGCAGGCGAGGTAAACCCCCGGTTTTTCAAACCAACCCATGATTCTCCACTCACCACAGAGCCAAAATTCTTTGCTGTAATCCTGAAATCAACAACCCTGTCGTGCAAAAGCAGGTCCGTATGGATGATCTGAATATCCAGTGCCCTGGCCATTTCATTTTCAGAAGGCCGATCCGTACCAACGGTTACCGGAACCGGGTTGTCGAGGTTGCAGATCAGACCCCATCCACCGCCTCCCTGTTCAACTTTTACCAAAACCCGGTTGTACCCCCGGTAAAGTTGCAGTGCGATCACATCCTCATTTTCGCGCAATGCACGGTCAGCACCTATTTTATCCCATACCAGGTATCCATTGATCCAGACCATTGATCCGTCATCTGAGCCAAGATAGAGTGTAGCCATCTGGTTTTCCTTTGAATAGACGTATGTCATGGCATAGGCCACGGCATTTGTATTCTCTTTGAACCCGGCAGAGGTAAAATCGAGGGAATGCCGGTTGATCACCTGCCAGGAGAGACCACCGGCTTTTTCCCCCGGTGCAGGAGAAGCCAATGGCTCATCAATAAATGCCGTTTTGTGCAAATTCGATCTTTCGTTGTCGCCAAATGAGCCGAGAACCAGCCATTTATCAATAGCCGTATATTGTTGTCCTAACATGCTTACTGGTATTATGGTGAGAATGAGGATTCTGATTAAGCCTTCAGCAATTCGTTTCATATGGGTCGGGTTTCAGGTGATTAATTCAAACATACATATCTGTCATGCCGATGATGTTACTCAAATTACAACATTGAAACAGGCAGGGATTGCAGGATCATTCCGGGACCTTCGATTTCAACCCTCAGGATTTCACCGTAATTTCCTTCAAAGAAGTCCAGCATAAAAGGGTATTTCCCCCTTTTCAGTTCAATTTTTCCCTTCGATATAAAAGGCCCGTGAATGCCATCGTTATCGACAACCATGGTATCATTTACAAACAAACGCGAGCCATCATCGCTTATGGTTGAAAACCGGTATGGTCCGTCCCCGGGTGAGATCTTGACAGCAGCCGAACTTATGTGGCTGTTTTTGGGAAATGAAACATTTTCGGATATAAAATGATAGCTCCCGGAAGTAATTTCACAGCGAAGCACGCCATCCTTGAATCCAAGAAGTTTTACTCCCCCGGCCCTCGTAATTTTCCGGTTTCCTTCACGAACATCTGATCTGCCATTTGCAGGGAGATTGATTTTCGCCGTTGTATTGACGGGAATTTCAATGTCCCATGTAAAATTGTTGTCTTCATCCAGTTCCCAGCTGCTGTAAATTTTACCATACGGTGAATGATGGCTTGCTGTTGCAGATCGCAACTCTTCCGTAACAATGGGCTTCATAAGGATCTCTTTAAAACCGGGTTCACCCGGCTTGATCCCCCCGATATTTTCGTAAATCCAGATAATGAGGTCCCCCAGCAACATGGCGTGATTACCCGAGTTCATGGCAGGATCTGCCGTGTTCCCGTTCCATAATTCCCAGATCGTTGTGGCCCCGTTTTTTGCCATGTATCCCCAGCTTGGGTATTCAGTTTTGGTTGCAAAACGCAGGGCAATATCGGGACGTCCATATGCTGTCAATACCCTCTGCAGGTACATGATCCCAATGAGTCCGACCATGATGTGCCCGTTTCCATCAGTTTCAATTTTTTCCACGATATGATTGAATCCCGCTCGCGCAATCCCCGTAGCTTTGCTGCGGGGTAAGCGAGCACAAATAAAATAATTTATGGATCGAAGATTCCTCGGAGCTTGCTCCGAGGAGCTTCAATACTGCCTCCCGGTATTTCTCAGGTACCAGGTCAAAACCAAGCGACAACAGGTTGGCGGTGGGTGTATTGTTGCTGTAATAGTTCATCGATTCGACAAAGTATTCCTTGTTGTAAGCCACCTTCATGGAATCAGCCAGTGCCTCAAACAGTGCTTCATCTTCCTGAAAACCAAGCAGATTGGCAAAGCGCTGCATGATCCTGGCATCATGATAATAGAAAGCAGTTCCGATCAATGCACCACTCGTAATCCTGTCCGGATCGCTGCTGTGGATCATCGACATTTCTTCAGGAGGCATACACCAGTCACCATAGGTGTCGCGAGGCATCAGGAAACCGGTCATATACCTGTTTTGCATATAGTGCATCCATTTTTTCATGGCAGGATAATGTTCATGAACGGCATCTATTCCTCCAAACTGGTCATACAGCATCTCGGCAACCATGATCCCGGTTCCATCCCAGGTCACATTGTCATTATATAATCTCCAGTATGCAGGGCTGACATCAGGAATACTTCCCTCCCCGGTCTGGTCATCGCGCATATCAGCGAGCCACTTGCGGTAGAGGTTATAATTGTTGAACATGTAACTCTCACCCCGGCATCCCGTGGCCCTGTCACCCAACCAGCCCATGCGCTCGTCGCGCTGCGGACAGTCGGTTGGCATACTCCGGTAGTTTCCCCTGATACCCCAGACGGCATTTTTATAGACCTGGTTGAGGAGATCACTGGCACAGTCGAAAGTGCCGTTTGTCCGTACGTCGTTATTCACGACGCAACCCAGGATTGTGTTCAGGTCTGGTTTGCCGGGATACCCTCTGACTTCAACATACCTGAAGCCATGATATGTAAATTTTGGAACCCAGGTTTCCGGTCCATCTCCTTTCAAAGTATACATATCGGTAACCTTTGCACTCCTGATATTGTCGAGGTAGAGTGTTCCATCCTTTCTTAAAGTTTCCGCAAAGCGCATCACCACCCTGTCTCCCTGTTTACCTTCAACCGACAACTTTACCCAGCCCACCATGTTTTGACCCAGGTCATAGATAAAAACACCCGGGCTCACCTCATTCACCGATACCGGCTTGATATAACCCGTCACCCTGATGGGTTCGATCAGCGGTGCTGAAAGCTTTCCCGGGGGTGCCATGACCAGCTCAGCCTTCAACCAGTTTATCGGGGTGTATCCGGGTTTATCCCATCCGTAGAGATCCTTCCGCGCATCGTATTTCTCTCCGTCGAATTCGCTGTTTTCCCTAATGGGGCCATTGGCGGTTACACTCCAATTTTCATCGGAAATAATAACTTCATTGCTGCCATCGCTGTATTCGATATTAATCTGCATGATAAGCTTTGGGAATCCGTAATGCTCCATCTTCATAGGAATGTTATTGCGCATGGCAAAATAACGTCCATTCCCGAGCACAATTCCAATGGCGTTCTGTCCAATCTCAATCATGGAGGTGACATCAAATGAATTGTAAAAAACCCTCTTATTGTACTGGGTGGCATCGGGTGCCAGCACCATATCGCCTGTTTTTTCGCCATTCAGGTGCAGTTCGTACAATCCAAGGCCACTGATATGGGCAGTAGCAGATTTGACCTCTTTTAAAATTTCAAATTCCCTGCGGAAATAGCGGGCCGCCAGTTTGCGGAATTCCCCTTCAATATCATCTCCGGCAAATGATCTGTCCAGCCCTATCCATCTGCCCTTCCAATCCTCTTCATTCAGCAGTCCCATTGACCAATACGCCGTTTCAGACCATCCAGATTCAACATCATTTTTACTCCATACCTTTACCTTCCAGAAACATGCCTGGCCTGATTTCAGCGGGACACCACTATATTTTATGTTGAGGGACTGGCAGGACTCTATTATTTTTGAATCCCAAAGGGTTCCATTGTCATTTTCGAGATCTTCGGAGGTGGCTGCAACCAAAACCCGGTATGCCGTTTGTTCTTCTCCCCTCTGTTCCGAAACGGATTGCCAGCTTAACGAAGGTTGGAGTATATCAATACCAGAAGGGTTCAATCTGTTTTCACACAACAGATTTACGGGTGAAATTCCTCCGTTTGAATGAGGGTTCTTACTGCAGCTGAGTAAGATAAGCGTGAGCAGGAAAAGGATTTGAATTGGTTTCATATGTTTTATTTATGGCAATTGGTAAGTATTCAAATTTAACAGGAAACTACAATCATTATGAAATCTTTCAGCCAACCTTCTCGGTCTGTATCTGCATCATTACATAAATATAACGGCAGCATAGATATATCATCCATATTGAATAAAGGAACTGAAATAACTGTTAGTATTCCATTTAATTGAAAGGTTATAAAGCATTAGCTGAGCGAACGTCCCAACTTAAAACTGGATACCCAGACGGGCATCCATCAGGTCGGCTACATGTCCGTGTGACTTGATATTAATGCCCATGTATAACCGATCAGTAAATCTCAGATCCAGGCCGTATCGCTGGTATACCCGGTGCCTTGCCGGGCAGGGTGCATAACAATAGATCCCCCATTGGTGAACAAAGGAGAAACGGCCGAATAGAAGATCGAATCCCACCAGAATTGCCACCCTGTTGTGGTCGGGTGCAGAACCGGGATCATTGATATACTCCCGGCGTATTTTTTCCTTCACTGAAAGATCTGAAATCCACTCTGTACCCGCATTGATGGCTAATATCCTCAATATAAGATAATTATAATATATGCCAGTACCCATTACAGGATAGTGTTTTTCTTCACCATTGTCGACATTTTTCCTCGTTCCGAGGATATAGAGGTTCCACCAGGATTTATCGGGATACAATACCCGCATGGTATCTTTTGCCCTGCAGGGGAAATTGACTTCCGTAAAACTGTAATCAAATCCTGCATTCAGAGCAGGGAAATTCATCCCCACGTTTGGCTGCTTTAATCCCCCGTTTGAAATATGGTTGTAATTGAAGGCTGCCCGGGCAGAAATACTGTTGCTCAGGCGATAGTTCGCGGCAACATTCACCACGACAATAAAACTCAGGTGGTTGCTGAAGAAGAAATTGTCCGGGTTGGTTTCGGCATCATAGATCCTGGTGAGCCAGGCGGGACCCATTCCAAAACGGATAGAAATACTGATTTTATTTTGTGGCCGGATATAGGGTTCGATATAAGGGTATGGCGCAACCGAATGACCCAGGACTTCAGGGAAGCCGAAATTGAAATAATTGAGGGAGATACCGGTACGTGGATAGCAATAGCAGTATTTCCAGATTCTCTCTCGAATCAGGTGCCAGGCCAGATCAACCTCAATTCCCCATGGATTCGAATTTGATATTTCGGCAATGGCCCTCGAGTGTGGAATAATAAAACCATAATGTCCACGGATCCCGATACTGATGGGATTTATCAACTCATCACTATTCTGGCATTCAGCATTTGCAGCTTGCAGGAGGAAAAGCGATGCGCATAGCAACTGGACTGTGTGCAATGGTTTCATCCTTTAACAAAGTTAGGCAAGGGCAGGTTCCAATTCAACCTCCGGACATGTTGCAGGGATTAGCTGAGAATATTAGTTAAGATTCGGACAGTACTTTTCAGTTAATAGTATGCTGCCAGTGGGGAAAGAACAACAGGAGGAGAGGTCACTCATTTTTGAATATATGCGCTTTCAGCAATACAGCCAAGAGAAAATAATTTATTGGTGGTTTTCTTGCAGGTACTACTCAGATCGTCCGCCTGTACTCATGGGATCGCCTTTGTATCCCAGTTGTTCCCAGTTAAGTCTCTTTGATTCTTTCTTTGTATGGCAATCTGTACATTTCAGTGATTTTTCGGCAGGAGCAACCATATGATTGATGGGCCAGTACATGGCTGTTTCCACAAAATTAAATTCACCCGAATAGGCCAAATGGCTGGCAGCCATTCCCAACGCTGAAGCGCTGTCCCAATCGTATGTTTTCCAGTAGCCATCTTCGCCGAACAATTTGGGAGTAATTAAATAGAGGTTTTGGGAATCGTAAATCTGTTTGCCACGCATCACCTTGAATGGGGTAATTTTGGCCTTCTCATCGCTGATATTTCCAGTGAGCCTGTTAAGCTCTACCACTTTTTCAGGATCAATCTTCTCTCCAAACTGGTAATAATCAGCTTGCCCATTGTGCCACCTGTACTCCGGGACCACATTTTTCTCCCAGATGAAATCACCCTTTTTCTTGTCGTAGAGCGGCATTCCGAATGCATCATTTTTAACGGTTTTGTCCTGTCCGGCAGAGGACCAGTCCCACCATGTCTTTGTGGGTTCCTGGCGGGCAAAGGAGGGGATATGACATGTTTCGCATGCCACGGATCTGATGTGATCATTCACTATCTTTTTGCCATGGGGTTTTTCATCGTGACAGTCCAGGCAGGCAATGTGATTGGTTCCGGCAGCCAGTGAACCGTGACTTGCCCCAAGAATCCGGTGATTTTCTCCGGCGTGACAGTCGGAGCAGCTAAAACCAAGCTTACCCATATGAACGTCCAGGGCTGGCGAAGGATTCAGCATGCTTCCATCCATATCCCCATGTTTCACCCCGGTTCCACCACCACCATTGAAATGACAAACGCTGCAGTTACGGATGGTGGTTCTTCCCACACTCTGCGCCACTTTAATCAGATCGACCGAAGGATCGGGCATGCCTGCTCCTGTGGGCACCTTTTTATAGGTTCCGGTCTGTTCGTGACAAATCAGACAATCAATGTTGTTTCCGTCTGTAAAGTCAAATGTCTCATCTTTCCAGCCAAAACCAATATGGCAACTCGTGCAACGGGCCCAATTTGAGACTAAGGAGATGCAATAGTTATTGATGATGTTTTGCTTTCCCACCCTCAATGTGTCCCCCTCCTTATTGACAAATTCATCACCCAACCAGTTCCAGTGCCTGGTTTTCATGATATCCTTGTCAATGCCATCATGGCAAAGCAGACATGTTTCCGTAACTTCCTGAGGGGTGGTAAAAGGACCATCAATTAATTCCGAATGGTCTTCCTGCGCAAACATGGGGATTACAAATAGCAGTACGAATAGAATTGTAGTCGGAGTTTTCATCTCTTTTATGTAACCTAAATGTGTATCATTTTAGCGATATTACTTGAAACTGCCCTTCCGGAATATCTGAGCAATTATAAGGAAGTAAATCCAATTAAATATAGGCAGAATATACAATTTAAAAGAATATGAAATCCACAATCGAGAAGAATCATCCAGTCCTGAGGAGGATGCAATTACGATCGAGGATTTATCGTTTGATCATGCGTGATTCAATCTCTTTGATATGATCAACCAGAAACGGGGAATCAATTCCCGATACTGCCTTAATCCATGTCTTTAGCCTGAGGTTTTGTTCATATACCTTCTGACAGCTGCGCTTTTCCTCTTCGTCTGTTATTGTATTGTTATTGTTATATATGGATTTTAAATTCTCCAGCAAACGGTCCTTCTCCCGGCACCATTCGGAGTTGCGTTCATCGCAATTACACTTTGCTTCATCAATCCACTGGAACAATCCCTCCGGGATATAGATTCTGTGCTTCATATAATTACTTGATTTTAAAATCTTATACTGATTTCCAACATGTTTGGTACTGAGAAAAAGTACCTTTTTTCGTTGTGATGATCGCGGAATATAGCCTCCTCCAGTTTTTCGAATTCAATGAATTTCTTGTACACCACATGACTGTGGTCATCTGAACCATTTTTGTCTTTCAGAGAATCAATCCCAGCTCTTTGCAATTCAAAGATAGGCAATAAAACCAACAGTTGGGGATGCAATCAGGGTAAAAATGGCCAGTATCCCAGACATGCAATAGATAGCAACAGGAATGAAATAGAGATGGACGAAAATATTCTCATTATTTTTGTTGCATAATACCTACAGAGCTCAATGAAAAAAGAAAAAATTTATCCTGATTCAGAAGTCGAGCTAAATCCATCATCCAGGCCATCAAGGATATGCATATCCAGCCAAATGACCATATTCTCGATCTGGGATGAGGGACCGGGCACAATACCAATTTAATGGCTTCCTATTTAAACGAAATGGGAACTATCCTTGGTTTGGATATTTCTGAGGAGATGGCTCTTCAGTTCCAAGCCCGGTTTTCTGAGGATAGTCGCATCAGATTTCAACCTCAGCGTGTTGATCTTCCATTTCAATTAGATAAGAAATTTGATTAGGTATTTATAGGGTTTGTGATCCACGGATTTCCACATAATGTTCGTCATTCTGTGATTGAGAACGCATATAACCATCTTGAAGCAGGCGGAGCATTCTATATACTCGATTATGTTGAATTTGATTTGAATTCTATACCATTCCACCATCGCGCAATCTTCAAAGCAATCGAATGTAAATATGCTTTCGATTATATCGGGCATGAATGAGAATCCATTTTAAAGGAAAAAGGATTAAATGAATTCACCGAGCATTTTTATCTAAAAAACTACGTGAGGTTGCTGAAAGCAGTAAAACAGAACTGATGGAACACTACCCTTATTTTACTGTTCCTCGTTTGACTACAAAATCGCCGGTCTGTGTGCCTGTTTTTTCTGCTATCAGATCACACTTGGTGACAAACAGAAAATAGACATGATCATGGGGCACATCGATCAATCCCTCCAGGTTACCCTGACCTTTGGAAATAACTACATCTGCATTTATAAAATGATCTTTAAAATCCTTGGAAGAAGACTCCCACACGGCCCCAGGGGAGTCATCCCCTGTGGTAATCACGGTAGCTATATTATCTATGCCTGTCATCTGTGCATCATCAAGCGTAACATCATTTATCACAGGACTTTCCCGGACCACAAAATACTTCTGAGGTACATTAATTGACTCTAAGAATAGCTTGTCCAGAACAATCTCCCCGCAGTTGTCACCAATATAGAGCAGGGTGTCTGCATGTTTCAGGTCATGACGCAGTTCCGGGGAATGATCAATAGCCAGTTCATGGTTCATCACCTGGTTGATCTTGGACTTTATATCAAACTGGTATTTCGCTCCAAAATCGATCACATTTCCTGCAATGGCAAGACGGATGGCTGTATCAAATGAATCGTCTGAACTGTCCACCATTTCCTTAAAAGAAGGGTACAATTCCAGCATCATGTGGTTATATTTCTGCTTAAGTTGATGATAGGGATCAGGGTTTTGCAAAGAGGCACGAATCATTCTCTGTAACGTTCGCCCCAGCATGGGCGGGGATTGATCGTAATTACTCCGGGACAAATATTTTAACAATTGACGTAAAATAATTTCCTGCCGAGGCTGGGGTATGACATCTGTTTCAATCAGTCTCAGATAGTTGTTAATAATGCAGGGTATACACTCAAATTGAGTCTTCATGTATGCGTTACTATTTTTTACAGTTCAGTTTGTAAATAAAAAAAAGCGAGAGCAGAATAATAGACACAAACAAAATAAAAAATAACAGATATCCAGACCGCTCAATGATCCATCCTCCCAGTAATGGGAATAGGGCCGGGATAATATTCCCTGTTCCTGCAATCCCGGTATACAAGGTCCTGTTCTCTGTACCCGATATCTCCAGTAATACCCCATTCATGGAAATACTATACATTGAAAAGATTACGCCTCCTGCTAAAAAAATAAGCGTGAATGGGGGCACACCAGGTGATAACAAGAGGATCAGGGGGACTGATACAACTAAAAATACATTACCGTAAAGCAAATAACGATATTTGAACTTTTTATTGATCAGAAAAAGGATAAAACCTATGACAACACTTCCTATTACTTTATAAAGGAGAAACAAACCGGTGTCATGACTTTGGGTATGATGCACCTCCTTGGCATACAGCATAATAAAAGGTAAAAGGGTAATGCTGATTCCCATGGTATTGATGAATCCAAGAAAATATACCAACTTGTTATTATGGGCTAATTCAGCTTTGATTAAAGAGAGGAAATGACGGGGATTTTTTACAATCATTCTTGAAGACTTGTGTTCTTTCAGTTTCCAGAATCCGATTGATGCGATCAGAAGAGCCAGAAAGCCGATCATAAACATGGTTGCATAGTTAACAGGATAGTCATTAAGTGTAATCACTTTTTTGGCAAGCAAAGCAGAAAAGAAGAGTACTACCCCCCCAACAACCTGTTTAATTGAAAAAAATGATTTTCTCAAAGATTGATCCACTGATTTACCAATAATATCGGTATAGCTAACATTGGCAAAAGCACCACCAAGTGAAAAGAATGTGATAAGCAAAAATATCAACCAGATCGTGTGGCTGCCTGTGACTGAGAAATAGAGCATGATACTCATGAACAGCAGTGAAATGATCCTGGCATTAATGCCCATCAGCAGGAATTTCTTCTTATAAGGTCGATTGCTAATAAATGGAGCAAATATTAATTGAGTAAAACTGGAACCACCCAGCATGATGGCAGTCATCAAACCAATGTGAAATCCATTCCCGCCAGCCTCCACAATCATGGCGGGGATAACCGTATCAACATCCATAAAATTTTGGGCCAGTGCCAGAAAAGAAGCATGCCAGAGGAAGGAATGATAATTATGTCTGGATATACTTGGAGTGAGCTTCAAAGTACAGTATTAATCATATAGTAATCTGGTTTTTTCGTTGGCCAGGATTGGATTAATTAAACCTGAAAGGTCCAGAGATTCCCACGTTCCAAGTTTGGTATGTATGGCATAGTATTTTTGCGGGATTGGATGGGATCGAACGATTGCTTTCATACCATATTTTTCCCGAATCAGATCCTGAAAATGCCTGATATTCATCTGTTGTGCAGATATCAAACGTGGCCTCCCTATTATGAAGGGCTCGGAAACATTTACCTCCACCACAGTAGCGATAACGGTCACAAATAATGATTCCGATCTTAGTTATTGTCGTCATGTCTTGAAACTTAATTACTCTGCTTTACTTCAAACATATTACCGCTATGATCCGAGATAAATATCAGATCGGAATTGTGTCTTTTTAAGCGAATACACTTATATGAATGTTGAGTTGCTCTCTTAACAATTTCTTCCCTATGGGAGGTCGAAATGCATATATGATTAAAGCCATGATGATGTTGTTCCGGCGTCAAAAATATTTCCAGTAACAGTTTATCTTTTTGCAACAGAAAGATTTTCGTTTCTTCCTCAATACCAAAAATATTCCTGGCAAGATCCTTATCAAGAATAAAACTTCTTATCTCAATCATTCCTAAAATTTCATGATAGAACTGTTTGATCTCATTATAGTCCGTAATAGTCAACGCAATATGTTCTAATTTCATTTTATAATTCTTTTGCAAGTTCGTATGCCCCATGAATTGCATCCTGGGCGTTACCGGGATGCCTGGCATCACCGATCACATAAACTGGCAATTTGCCCGTGAGCTCTTTTTCAAGGGGATTATAACTTTTCATGCCAGCTGAAACAACAACAACATCTATGTTTTCAAATTGGATTTTTTCTCCATCTTTTTCCGCGAAAACCGTTTTGTCTTCAATTCTCTTTATAGAAGTATGATCACTAAAAATTGTCCCCTTTTCCTCCATTATTTTTAAGGATAAATTCTTTGCAATCATTTCCATATCCTCTCCAAAATCCGTGGTTCTTTTGACTATAATAACCTGGTTATCCAATGGAATTAATGCTGTGGCTATATCAACCCCAATAAGGCCGCCCCCAATGATCAATACTCTTTTGTTTCTTGGAAGATTCTTTTCCAAAAGTATTTCTGCACCATAGAATTTATCCATTCCCGGAATTTTAAGTACTGCCGGTTTAGAACCTGTTGCTAATATCAGACCATCATATTTAGATATAATATCTGATATTGTAGCCTCTTTGAAAATTACGCTTATATCATTATTTATTAGCTCCTCAATAAAATATGGCACCAACAGTGCCATTGATTTTTTATGTGGAGTTAAAGGTGCTAAATTGAATTGCCCGCCTAATTTATCTTTTTCATAAAGGTCAACTGTATGTCCGCGTTTCCTCAGGATAATGGCAGCCTCCATACCTGCCAATCCACCACCAACAACTGCAAATTTTTTAGGATGCCTTGTTTTTCTTATAATATCTGACTCCTTACCAACTTCAGGATTTACAAGGCATTGAAGTCCATGACCCGATTTAACTCCGCCCAGACAACCTTCTGCACAGGCCAGACAGGGTGCTATATTGCGTCCTACCGTTCCAAGATATTTCCCTGTGAAATCCGGGTCGGCAATTAAAGATCGTCCAATAGCAAGATATTCTGCTTTGTGTTCATTAAACAGCGCATCTATGTCATCTTTTGTATTGATCCTTCCAACGTAAATCACCGGTATATCAATTTCTCTGCGGATGGTATCTGCAAAATCCCATGTTTTTCCTTTCGAAACAAACATGTGCTGAAAGAACCATGGGGGTGTTGTACAAACAGATCCGGCGGAGACGTGAATGGCTGCTGCTCCATTCTTCTCCATAATTCGTGCAAAATGAATCATTTCATCGATATGAAAACCTTTAGGGGTCATTTCATCTCCGCTGATTCGTATAATTACCGGGATATCAACAGCACTTATTACGGCCTGGACCACCTCCAGTGGAAATCGGTATCTGTTTTCAAAGTCTCCTCCATATTCATCCGTACGATTGTTGACCTGAGGTGATAAAAATTGAGCTAACAAATAACCATGTCCAAGTTGAAGTTCGATCAAATCAAAACCTGAAATAACAACCCTCCTGGCTGCATCTTTGAAAAGTTGAATGACCCTGTTCATCATTCTCCTGTCCATTTTTTCAGGCACAGCTCCTCCATTTTCGCAAGCCCGGGTAGTTGATGACCAGAAGTAATTTTCGGGTATCATCGGATTGGCCATTCTCCCCGGATGGTTTAAATGGGCAATGGCTTTGGCTCCATGCCGATGAATGATGTCTGTAAGCTTACGAATACCTTCAATTTTATCATCATTATCAATACCCAGTTGGGTTGGTAACTCCCTCAAACCCTCATCTATATAAAAAGGTTCGGGGATCATGGCTCCGATATTCTGGTTTCTCCGGTTGTAAAATTGCAGATGCCTGTCAGTTACCACTCCCGTCCCATCACTGTAGCCAAGCTTGACTGGAGCTAAAATGAATCTATTTTTTAATTCTATCATCCTGCAATTGTTTTTTATAATCTCATTACATATCCTGCTAATCCGACTATAAAAGCAACAATGCTTTCTAAGGAAGCCAATGTACTCGCAGTATTTAAATGAAAATCAAGCAATAAGAACTATGTCTTATCCTTGACCATCTCTTCCCTGATCATGGTATGTCCACATTCGGGACATTTTAGGGTAGTGCATTTTACCCCTCTCCTGTGTGGAATTTTTTCGCCACACTTTGTGCAAATACAAAACCCACCTGTTCCATAAGAACCACCTTTATTCCGGCCTTGCCCTGTACCAGGGCCGGATCCTTTATCCTGGCCCATATGCATACCTTTTCCAGATTTGTTCATAATATCTGAATTTTATTACTTACCCAAAAGAAACAGGCTATTGTTAGCGCAACCTATATCTTTTGTTTCAATTACTTCTTTTCGGTGTTTGAGAGCCGATCTTCAAGTGCGGACAACTTGTCTTTGAGAATCCTGATCTCGTTTTCAATTAAAGTCTTTTCAGATACATCAGTGACATTTCCATGGTAATAATTTCCATAGCCATACCTGACCCCCCCACCATAACCAGGGCCACCATGAAATCGCCTTCTATATCCTCTTCCCCAATTCGATTGCGAGGTCATATAACCAGGTTGATCATTGCCCGTACAATATCCCATCCCTCTTCCTGTTTTAGGTCCTTCACCCGATGGACCTGTTCTGTCACCTCTTGGCATAATTACCTCCTTTTTTATGATGTGTTAAATGCAGCATTTTCCATGGCCAAAATTTCCAGCCAAATTCATGATATTTTTTGAATGACATTCGGGACATTCTCTGATATTTTCTTTAAAATTTATTTTAAACATATGCCCACAATTTTTGCATTGGATGATATTAACTCTGAAATGCACAGTACCCCCTTCAATTGTAAGCAGCCTTCCCTGGATAATGAAATCAGCAATTTTTTTCCTTGCCTTTTCAATCAACCGGGAAAAGGTAGATCGGGAAATTTCCATTTCATCAGCCGCTAAAGCATGTGAAAAGCCCAATTGATCAGCCAGTCGAAAGGCTTCAAATTCATCAAGTGTCAAAATAATCGGTTTCAGATTATGTCCTCTTACCCCGATTGGTTTAAAATCGGAAAACAGAGGTGGCTCATATACGATTCTATTATACTGTGGTCTTGGCATAATGTATATATTATTACAAATATAATGCACATATGTGCATTATACAAATTATTTTCCTTAGTTTTGAACAACAGTTTTCATATGATAACAATATATGTAACCCTATAAAATATGACAGTATGTGGATAGAAGTTCTAAAATCAAAAATACACCGGGCAAAGGTAACCGGCGCTGATTTGAATTATTCAGGAAGTATAACTATAGATGAAGCCTGGATGCAAAAAGCTGATTTAGTCGAATTTGAAAAAGTGCAAGTATTGAATATTAATAATGGTGAACGGTTTGAAACATATGTTATAAAAGGTCGAATGAACAGCAAGGAAATCATATTAAACGGTGCTGCCGCCAGGAAAGTTCAGGTAGGAGACCTTGTCATTATTTTATCGTATACATGGATTGATAAAAAAGAGTATGATCGGTATAATCCTGTGATTTTTATTGCAGACGTGTCATCATGAAATTATTTCAGCCTGTCCGCCTAATAATACCGCTTCATAGGACAAAATGTCTTTAATTCTTTGTGTTTCTCAATGGTTATAAATTCATAATGTGTGCTTCAATTGATATGAGCCAGCTTTTAAAATTAATCTGTCAGAAATACAATAAAAATATCTGACAAAAGTAACGGGATTTTCAAGCTATTCAATCCAATCCTTTATCTTAGTCATAGTTTGAAGTTTAAAATCGATAAAAACTTCATTATTAAATATTTTTTTATGGATCGCAGAGAGATGTTACAGAAATCAGCAGTGCTGGTGGGATCAATGTGCCTCTGCAGGAGTGTTTCTGCAGATGATCCGCCTGAATCAACCTGCTGTATCACCCCTGAAATTGAACAAGAATGCCTGACCTTCAAAGAGAATGGGATCATTATAGATCTCAGGAAGACTGAAACGCTTGAAAGGAACGGTCAGGCTGTATATGTTGACTACCCGGATAAAGATCTTAAGATGATCGTGGTCCGGGTGAAAAGAAACAGGTATCATGCCCTGTCCAGGTTATGCACACACGGAGGGCAGGCACTCAGCTATGTAACGGAAAGGAAATTGTTACAGTGTAACAGTTTTAACCATTCTCTTTTCAATCTGGATGGAACTGTCTTTAAAGGGCCGGCACCTGAGCCAATACGTTCATTTAAAACCATCCTCGAAGATGAAAGGCTTGAAATCCTGATTTAAATCCTGGACGGATATGAAAAAGGCAATATTCATTTTGTTTTTTCTTATTCTTTCGGGATTCTTCCTCTCGATGAAAAATTCCGGATTTAATCTATGGGTCAACCCTGTTGATCACATGAAATTTGTATGGGTGCCTCCGGGAAAGATAACAGTGGAGGAACCTGTTGAACTGGGAGACAGCACCATCTATAAGCCTAAGGATATTCATTTTTCACAAGGATTCTGGATGGGGCAGACTGAAGTGACTGTCAGGCAGTTCGGCAAATTCGTGAAAGTAACCGGATACAGGACCGATGCTGAAAGAACGGGTGATCATTTTACCTGGAAAAATCCGGGCTTCAGACAATCGGGGAATCACCCGGTAGTATTTATCAGCTATTCAGATGCTGAAGCTTATGCAGAATGGGCAGGAGTTGAAATCCCATTCGAGTCGGAATGGCTTTATGCCTGCCTGGGGGGGACCCATACAAAGTTCTATTGGGGTGATGAGTTCGATTATGACCGTGTGTGGTGCCGGGAAAACTCAGTTACCGGAACAAAACCTGTGGCTCATAAACCCCCCAATCCTTATAGACTGTACGATATGGTTGGGAACGTCTGGGAATATATCAGGGTTTGCGACAGTATTGTTGCACTGCGCGGGGGCTCCTGGACCCGTTGTAATAAAGCAAAAGCATGGTGGGGGCCGGTTTACAGCGATGTTTTTTCAGGAGCTGTAAAACCAACCCTCAGCAAATGTGAAGAATCTATTTTTCAGCCCTTTAACAGGGATGATGACAGGGGTTTCAGGTGTATCAAACGAACGGATTGATACACCAGGGAAAATACGGCGAGGTTCATTCCATGCTCAATAAAAGTATTTCATCCCTGTACGTGGGAATTGCCATGGAAAAAGGTATCATCAAGGGTACAGAACAGTTCCCAGGGGGAAAGAGGTGAACTGGTACTCGGCCAGCGGATGGGGAGGACAGAAAATGATTGTGTTACCCGGACTCAATACGGTTCTGGTTTTCACCTGCCGACCCATCGTCCGAACAGTACGTCATGTATTCCATAATACGGATTACCGTCGCTATCGATCTCACGATTGTTCAATTCCATTTTCAGCAGGGAATGGAGGGAACGGAGGACCGTGGCAGAATTTCCAAGCTGATGCCTGGCGATAAAATCGGACGAGGTGGGGTGGTATACATGGCCCGCGACTGCAACCGCCTTTAAAGTTCCCATTGGCGTTTTGTCAGCATCTCCCGGCAGCCGAAAAAAACAAACTCCTGTTTTCATGAATTGCATGCTCCTGTACCACGGGCTTACCCTGTTCTTCCAGAATGAGGAATAATTCGGCAATTGTTTTTCTGCTTTCATCCGGGGTCGTTTTAATACTTATCAGGAGCGCTCCGCTCAGCGCATCGTAACTTATGACAGGACGAAGTGACCTGATCAATTGCCAACCCTTTTTACCCAATGTGCTTTTTTCGGAGTATTCGGAAGTAATTGCGGTAGAAAGCTGGTTCAGCATATCGCTGATGGATTCGGTCGGCAGTATATCCAGGTATATGATGATGTACTTCGACCTAAGGTGGTGAAAGAGATGCCTGATCAGCGCAGTTTTGCCCAACCTTTTTTCATAACCATGAAGGTTATCCACAATTCCTTGTTAATACAACTTATAGATTACCAGCATTTTACCACGTACCTGCATGCGAAGAACATCTGGCGCCATCAGAAGATGATTCTGACCGGCAAATCTGTTAAGCCCGCAAGAATTTGATACTATCGAAAAGCTTGAGAGAAATAATTTCAAATTTAGAAAGGACAATCTAAACTTAAGATCAACTGACATGGATAAAAAAACACTGTTCTCCACCTTCTGATCTGTAACAGTCATGACGGAACAGCCTACTCAATCATGATCTTCCAGCATGTGATTTCCAGATCTGTTTTCACCTGTATGAGATACATCCCTTTGCTGACATCTGAAATGTCGATGATTTCAGAAGTAGATTCACCCTGCTTCACAGGCTCACCCAGGAGGTTTATAATGGAATATCGGAATGCTTTTATGCCTGATCCATTCAGGTGAACATGAAGGGTGCTTGTTGCGGGATTGGGATATACGTGGAGTGTTTCAAAATTGCTTTGAGAGTTGCTGACCGGGGGCACGCTATCTCCTTCGATGACAGATTTTACATAGTCAACCAATTCCATATTCCCAATTGTCGCTTCTATGTGACCCGGGAGTTCACGAAGGTACCAGCGCACCTCATATTCCAACCGGGAATCAATATCAATGTATTTGCACACACTTTGATTCTCCAGTTCAATATATTCATCTGCAACCCATAGTTCGATCTCACCTTCGCCGTCTGCAAAACCACTCCTGTCAACATCTTCGAAAGTTTTAATATACAACCTGTTCTGATCATCCACATGGGCATACCAGCCCTCCTTTCCATCGGCAAAGAATTTCAAGTTTGTACCGTCTTCACTTTCCCTTTCGTACCAGGTGTACCCATTCATCACTTCGGTGGCCGAAGCAAGTTCCCCCCAGGTGCCACCGGGACCTGTAGGCCAGAAGGTCAGTCCGCCCACAGGCACCCGTGTCAATTCCCAGAGGGCCTTCTTGATTTTTTTTGCAGAAGTATTTACCATTTCGTAGCGCAGAGACAGGGCGGTATCTGTCGCATTGGCCCAGAAGTTTTTTATAAAATAAAAGCTGTCCCCATTATCAACGGATACATTTTTCCCGGTAAAACGCATCGTATCCCCATCGATCGCAACGGTATACTCCTCGTGATCCCAGACCAGTTTATTCGGATTTTCCCAGTTCCATTCCTTTTGAGGGGAAGGCCACAAGGTCGCTCCCCATAAATAATCGGTTGAAACCTGATCGGAGGTTACCAAAAACTCGGATCCGTCTAACGTGAATGAAGAAACCTTTGCCCCGTAGGCGGAATCAACCTGGAAAACAAGGTTTCCCACTTCCAGGGAAAAAACGGAGCCATCTTGCAGGGGAACAAGGTTTTGGGCGGAAAGATTGATCGATGCCATAAAGAGCAGGCACCATAAAGGAGATAGATATTTCATAGGACTTTTTTTTATTCCAGCAGCTCATAATCGTGCATCTCTTTCATGAAGGCCACAAAATCGTGGCTTCTCTCTGATTCCATCCATTTCATGGCGGACCTTGGATGCTCGTTAAGTGCTCCTGTGATCAGGTAGGGAATGTGGTAACCCCATTTTATTTCCTGTTGCAATGGATGGATATGATGCTGGATCACATCAAGCAGGGGTAGCAACCTGTATTTTGGATTTTTTAAAAAAGCGATCAGGATCTCGATGGGGCAGTTGCCGGCTCCCCTTCCCATGCCAAGCAGGGTGGCATCCAGCATGTTACAACCTTCTATCATGGCTGAAATGGTATTGGACATAGCCAGCTGCATATTATTGTGCGCATGGATGCCCAGGGTCTTGCCCGGAAGCGCTTTTTTGTATTTCTGTACAAGGCACTGTATGTTAAGACTATACATGCTTCCGAAACTATCCACAATATAGACGATGGGTACCCTGCATTTGCCGATATCCTGAAGGGCTTCATCCAGGTCCATTTCATTCACCTTTGAAACGGCCATCAGGTTAATGCTTGTTTCATATTCCATATCGATGCAGTGTTCGGCAAGCGCAATGGCCTTGTCAATCTGGTGAACATAGCAGGCCACCCTGATCATATCAATTACAGAGTCTTTTGCGGGCGGGATGTCTTCTGGAGCGATCCTGCCGATATCTGCCATGGCTGACAATTTCAGGTGAGTATCATTTTTACCCACGATCCGGCGGAGGTCTTTGTCATCGCAAAATTTCCATGGCCCCACCTCGTCCCTGGAAAAGGCCGATTCACTGCTTTTATACCCTATCTCCATATAATCAATTCCGGCTTCCACACAAGCATTGTAGACGGCTCTTACAAATTCATCAGTGAAATGCCAGTTGTTCATTAAACCACCGTCACGAATAGTACAGTCCAGTACTTTAACCTCCTCGCGGAACATAATATTTGATGTAATTAATACCCTGCAAGATATTGTATATTTAAAGGATTTTATGTTGACAGTGAACTATTTAGAAATATTCTGAGTAATATGGCTAAGTGCCGATTCTTGCACACTCAAACCAGATCAATCATATTTTAAAGTCCTGGCGGGATCTGTCTGAGCCGCTCTGAGTGTCTGGGAAGTGATGGTCAGAAGCCCGACAAAGACAACCAGAAATACCCCGGCCAGGATAGTGCCGATCCCGAAGTCCACGCTTTTAGACATATACTGTAGCCACAGGTTATTGACCAGGTATGCGATGATTCCCCCGATTACTGCAGCTATCAGCATCAGCCACAGGTAGGATCTTGATACCAGGAGGACAATATGATTCACATCGGCACCGAATGCTTTCCTGATCCCGATCTCCTTGGTCCGGGTCCGCGTACTGTAGGTGGCCATTCCCAGCAGACCGAAACTGGCAATAATGATGGCCAGCAGTGTGGCAAAACCTACGGTGTACATGATATCCTCAAAGAAGGAGTAGTAATACCTGATCCGGCCGTCAAGGAAATCCCCGTCCATATCATGGTCAGGATCAATCCTGTTCCATGTGCTCTCCAGTTTATGGACAGTTGCTGTCATATCCGGGGAGTTCAGCCGGAGGAAGGCATGATAATGGGAGCCGGGAACATACCTTAGCAGCAGGGGTTTCTGGTTAAGGAACAGTGCTGCGTACTGGTAATCCTTGATGATACCGATGATCTCGACCAGAATCGAATCCTCCAGGATCAGGGTGGTCCCGAGGGCCTCCTGTGCACTTCCCAGATGGAACTGTTCCACGGTCATTTCGCTGGCGATCACAAATTTCTCATTCTCCGTGCTCATGTTCTCAGGGAAGTTCCTCCCGGCGATCAGATCAAGCCCCATGGTTTCGATGTAGTTCTTATCCACTGAAAAATAATGTGCTTCATACTTTTCATCTTCCGGATTCAACCGGGCATCAACCCCCCAGATATTTCCCTCACCCGGGATATGGGATGACGGCGATATGCTGACCACCTCCGGGAACTGGCTGTATTCCGATTTCACCCTGGTGAAATCTTTTCCCTGCAGATCGATATCATATACCACTTCGGCATCAAAACCCATTTCTGCATTGATCATGAAGTTCATCTGTTTGAAGATCAGCAGGATTGAAATAACGAAAACCATGGAGAACACGAACTGGGATACAAGAAGTATTTTCCTGAGGGTGATGCGGCTGAAGAACCTGATGTTGGTGATGCCTTTCAGTACAGATACCGGCCTGAATGCAGAGATGACAAAGGCAGGCAAAAGACCTGAAAGGATCCCGGTGACCAGGGCGAAGAGCAGGAACCAGAGATAGAGCGTGGTATTTTGGTCCGGCCTGATTTCGAGCATTGACATCATCTGCATCCCGGAGAAGGCCGGCAACAGGAATTGCAGAAGGACGATTGCCAGGAGAAGTGAAATAACTGCAATCACCACTGCTTCAACCAGGAACTGAATGATCACCTGGGATCTGAAGGCCCCGAATGTCTTTCTGACACCCACCTCTTTTGCCCTTAACATGGATCGGGCCACCGAAAGGCTGGTATAATTGAAGGCAGCCGAGATGATGATCACCAGGGCGAGCCCGGCCAGGAACAGGATGAATACCTTGGGCAGGAAAAAGCCGATCTCATTGCCCAGCAACGGGCCCGGAACGATTTTATCAAAGGGCTGGAGATAGAAGGAAAAATTGGTCTCATCGTTGTCCTTATATTTTTCAATACTGATCCGGTCAAGTATATTCTGTATGCTTCCCAGGTCAGCATTCTCGTCAAGCAGGAGATAGATCCAGCTTCCCCAGCCCGTTTCCCAGTTGTCCACAAACATGGGTTCATCCCTTTTATGATCGAGGATCTCGAGGGTCGGGAGGGAGATCAGTGCCTCAAACTGGATATGGGATTTCTTCTTCGTTCTGGCGACGACACCCTTCACCTCATAGGCGAGGGTATCGATCCCGATAAACTTTCCAACGGGATCCTCATCCCCAAAAAACTTGTCTGCAGTCTCCCGGCTCAGCACCATGGTGTAGGGTTCGTCCAGGATCCCTGCGGCAGAACCATCCTGCAACTGAAAATCGAAGACATCGAAGAATGCGGTGTTGGCATATAAGCCTTTAATTTCCAGGCGTGTATCATGATACACGCCCTCCACGCCGAAATTATTAAGGATCACCACCTTTTCCGCCATGGCATAATTATCCCTGATCTCAGTACCCAGTGCGTAAGGATTGGAAGCAATCTTCAGGGAAAAGGATAACAGGCTATCCACCTGCTGGACCCGGTAGATCCGGTTCCTTTTCGTATGCATGTCATCATAGGAGAACTGGTCAAGGATGACCACGATGATCAGCATGCATACTGCCATGCTCAAGGAGAGTCCGAAAATATTTATAAGTGAAAATCCTTTGTACCTGAGAATATTCCGGAAGGCAGTAACAAGGTAATTTCTTATCATGTGAGCCCTGGCGCTTTCTGATTTATATCAACCTTTATGAGTTAGACGTCCAGCTCTTTTCAATGTTACAAATGTCACATATGAGTGGATATTAATTCCGTATCTCCTGATGGTTGTTTCAGCAAATTCATTTTCCCTCATCCGTCGTTGATTACATTTGTAGGGGAGGCTGAGAATGCTGATATTAAAAAAGAACTGGATGAGTAAGAATTATCATTGATCAGGCTTTCAAATTAAATATAGAACTTATAAGTTTGATCAGGGACTGAAATCCATATTTTCAACTTTAAAACGGCCATTGGTTTTGATCAGGAATTTGTCATCGGCAGGATTCATTACCATGGCCATGGTGTTATCGTTCCTCCCGGGTTGTGCCCCGCGCACAATATATAATGAGAAATATGTATCCGATGAAATTGGGGAGAGGTCAGGATTCCATATGCCTGATGCATCATCCGATTCCATTTCGTTCCCTTCCGGGATCCGCCTTGATGATGGCCTGTCAGAGGAAGAAGCGGTGGCGATTGCCCTCTGGAATAATCACCAGTTCCAGGCCGACCTTTCCGATCTTGGTTTTGCCCGTGCAGATCTGATCGAGGCCGGAATGCTTCCCAACCCGGCTTTCTCCCTTTTGTTTCCCCTGGGGCCCAAACAGCTGGAGTTCACCCTGTCGTACGCCATCGATATCCTCTGGCAGCGGCCCAGCAGGGTGGCAGCTGCAAAACTCAATGCTGAGAAGGTTGCTGAAAACCTGGTCAGTCACGGTCTCGCCCTGGTGCGCAATGTGTATGTTTCTTTTGCGGATCTGCACATGGCCCGGGAAAAGCTCAGGATCATGGACGACGAAGCAGCACTGGATGGTGAAATTGCACAGATTGCTTCTGTAAGGATGCAGGCCGGAGATATCAGTGAACTTGAAGAGACAGCTTTTCACCTGGCCGCTTCCCGGACAAGGGAGGCCTGTATCTCCGCCCGCAGGGATATGGAGATCCGGAAGATCAGGTTCCTGACACTGCTTGGATTGATATCTGAACATGCTGACGTACAGATTAACCCCGGACCGGTCAGTCTATCCGGCATGCCGGATCCTGAACTGCTGATTAAAACCGGACTTGCCTGCCGCCCGGACCTGCGGGCAGCCGAACTTGAAATTGAGATTGCCGGTGAACGGCTGGGCTGGGAAAGATCAAAGATCTTTAACCTGACGGCCATGCTGGATGCGAATGCCCAGGGTACGAGCGGTTTTGAAATGGGACCCGGAGCCAGTCTTGAAATTCCCATATTCTATTTCAACCAGGGAGGGACCGCCAGGGCACGGACTGAGATACAACGGGCCTCGGATCATTACCTTGCCGTGCAGCAATCGATCCGGGCTGAGATCCTCGAAACATTCCAGGGTTACAAGGCCGCAAGGCAATCCTATGAATTTCTGTTGGATGAGGTAATGCCGCAGGCGGAGCAGGCAGTTCAAAACGGAGAAGAGGCCTACGCTGCAGGAGAGATTTCTTACCTGGAGTTCCTGGAATTCAGGCGGCAGCTGCTCCAGACCCGTCTGCGCACGGTTGAAGCTGAAGCTGAAGTCAGGAAAAACGCAGCATCCATCTATTACACGATCGGGGGGAACGTAATCCCTTTTTAACTGATAAAACGACCCAATATGCATCGAAATCTAAAACACCCGTTGGTTATCAGTTTTTCCTTCCTTGTACTGGTCATTTATCTCAATGCCTGCGGCAATAAGAGGGGCGAAAAGGAGACCCCGCAAAAGCCGGCAGAGGTGACAAATCAGGTAAAGGAAAATAGCCTTACAACCATCCGGCTTACCGTGGAGGCTGAACAGCGGCTCGGGCTCGGGACAAGACCGGCAGAGATCAGGAATCTGCACAAAACCCTTACGCTGGGAGGAGAGGTCATGGTCCCCCCAGGCCAGGAAGCGAAGGTGACTGCTCCTGTTTCCGGTAAGGTATGCCATACGCCGGCAGGTTACTTCCCGGTGGCAGGTTCCCCGGTTCAAATGAACCAGGAGATCATGCGGCTGATCGTGATCCCCCCCGAAACAGACATAATAAGCGCTTCGGATGATGTAAGTGTGAAGCAGGTGGAATATGAAGCAGCCCTGGCTGAATTGAAAAGGGCAGAAACACTGCTTGAGAACAGAGCCATCAGTGATAAAGTGTTTGAATCCACAAAGGCAAAATATGCCAAAGCCGAAGCCTCCCTGAAAGCCTCCATGAGCCGTTTGGATCTGTATATGGGAAAGAATATCAATGCCGCTTCTGAAAATTTGTCTGCCTTCATTTTGGAATCCCCGGTTACCGGTGTGATTCAGAATATCAATGTGGCACCCGGACAGATCATCGCTTCCTCTGCCACGCTGTTTGAGGTATCGCAAATGAACCGTTTCTGGATCAGGGTTCCCGTTTATTCCGGCGACCTTGCGAGCATTGACACGGGACAAAAAGCAACCATCTCCACCATGGGCAACAGGGGAAAGCCCGGTTTGATTGCGGCGGATCCCATACAGGGGCCCTTGCTCAGCAATGCCAGCAGCGCATCATCCTATCTTTATTATCAGGTTGACAACCGTACCGGGATGCTGAGAAGCGGACAGAAGGTCAGTGTAACCCTCAGCCTGAGATCAGCCGGTGAACACCTGGCGGTTCCTTATTCATCGATCATCTATGATATCCGGGGCGGGACATGGGTTTATGTCAGATCAGCTCCTCAGGTTTATATCCGCACAAGGGTTGACCTGGATCATGTTTCGGATGGCCTGGCCGTTATAATTCGCGGCCTCTCCCCCGGAGATGAAGTGGTTTATGCGGGGGCAGCGGAACTTTTTGGTACCGAATTCGGAGTGGGAAAATGATGAGATGGCTCATATCCAATGCTTTGCGCCTCAGGGTGGCCGTAGTCATCCTGACGCTGCTGCTCCTTATAACGGGTACCCGTGTCATCAGGCGTGCGCACTTCGACGTCTTTCCTGAATTTGCTCCCCCGCTGGTGGAGATCCAGACAGAAGCCCCGGGGCTATCCACTGCCGAAGTGGAAATCCTCGTCACAATACCGATCGAAAATGCCATGAACGGGGTTTCCTGGCTGAAGCATATCCGGTCCAAATCCGTTCTCGGCCTTTCTTCCGTTACCCTCTATTTTGAGGACGGAACGGATATCATGAAAGCCCGCCAGATGGTTCAGGAAAGAGTGACGGCCATTGCCGGTGAGCTTCCCGGGGTGGCCAGGCCCCCGGTCATGCTATCCCCCCTGTCATCCACCAGCCGGGTGTTGAAAATAGGGATTACCTCCGACACGCTCTCCCAGATGGAGATGACCACCCTGGCAAAATGGACCATAAGGCCCCGGTTGATGGCCATCCCCGGAGTGGCCAATGTGGCCATTTGGGGTCAGAGGGACCGCCAGATACAGGCCCTGATCAATCCCGGTCATCTTCAAACCCATGGCGTTTCCACCGGTGAGGTGGTAGCAGCTGTTCGCCAGGCAGCGGAGATGGGTGGCGGGGGTTTTATGGATACCCCGAACCAGCGACTGGCTGTTTCCTTTGTTTCAACAATTAAATCCCCGGCTGACCTCGTTGATATTCCGGTGGCCTACAGGGAAGGGATCCCTGTCAGGCTCGGGGATATGGCAGAGCTGGTCGAAGGGTCACCTCCTGCCATCGGGGATGCCATTGTGAACGATCAGCCCGGCCTGCTGCTCATCGTGGAAAAGCAACCCTGGGGCAATACTCTTGAGGTGACGCATCAGATTGAGGAAACCCTGGAGGCCCTGAAGCCCGGCCTGAAGGGTCTAGATATCGATTCCACGATTTTCCGGCCAGCCACCTTCATAGAGATGTCACTGCATAACCTGAACCGGGCGCTGTTGATCGGCTGCATCCTGGTGATCGTTGTGCTGGCATTCTTCCTGAATGACTGGAGGACAGCCCTGATCAGTGTGCTGGCCATTCCGACATCACTGATCACGGCCGCATTGATATTGAATTACCAGGGCGGGACCATCAACACCATGGTGCTGGCGGGACTCATTATCGCCCTTGGCGAACTGGTGGATGATGCGATCATCGACGTTGAAAATATCATCCGGAGGCTGAGGCAGAACAGGGAAAAGGAGCATCCTGACCCCGCTTTCAGGGTGGTTCTCGAGGCATCCCTTGAGGTCAGGAGCGCCGTTGTATACGGGAGCATCATTGTGGTGCTGGTGCTGGTGCCCGTTTTTTTCATGGGAGGATTGTCCGGCTCCTTTTTCCGTCCCCTGGCCCTCTCCTATGTGCTTGCCATCCTCTCCTCCCTGCTGGTGGCGTTAATACTGACCCCGGCCCTTTCACTGATCCTTTTGCCAAAAGCATCGGAAAGGAAGGAGTCCGTTCTGATGATCCGGCTCAAATCGGGCTATGAGAAATTGATGTCCAGGATCCTCCGTTTCCCGAGGCGGTTGTTCGTCATTGTGGGCGTTGTGCTGGTGGCAACCCTCGGATCACTGCCATTTCTGGGGGAGGAGTTCCTGCCGGATTTTAAGGAGTACGATTTCCTGATGCACTGGGTGGAAAAGCCCGGCACCTCCATTGAAGCGATGGACCGGATCACCATCCGGGTAAGCAAGGAATTGAGGGCCATTCCAGGTGTAAGGAATTTCGGGTCGCACATTGGCCGGGCAGAAGTGGCGGATGAGGTGGTCGGTCCCAATTTCACCGAGCTGTGGATCAGCCTTGACCCGGATGTGGAATACGAGAAGACGGTCGGAAAGATCCAGGAGGTGGTCAATGGATACCCGGGACTCTACCGTGATCTGCTTACCTATCTGAGAGAGCGCATCAAGGAGGTGCTGACCGGATCAAGCGCATCGCTGGTGATCCGCATCTATGGTGAAGACCTGGAGGTGATCCGGAATAAATCAGAAGAGGTCAGGAACGCCATCATGGACATACCGGGGGTGGTCGACCTGAAGGTGCAGCAGCAGGACATGGTGCCGCAGATCGAAATCAGGGTCAAACCTGAGAAAGCGGCGCAATTCGGACTTACCGCCGGCATGATCAGGGAGGCGGTCAACATTTACCAGAAGGGAGTGAAGGTGGGTGAGTTTTTTGAAAACCAGAACATTTTTGACGTGGTGGTCTGGGGAACTCCTGAAGTCAGGTCTGACCTGGACGCCATTCAGACCCTGATGCTGGACATTCCCACCGGAGGGTTTGTGCCTTTAAATGAAGTGGCGGATGTGATCGTTTCACCGGTCCCCAACCAGATCACCCGGGAGTTTGCCTCCAGGTATACCGAGGTGACCTGTAATGTAAAAGGGCGGGATCTCGGAAGGGTGGCAAACGATATTGAGTCAGGATTGAAAACAGTCTCCTTTGGCCGGGGCTATCATCCTGAACTTCTGGGCGAATACGCAGCCCAGCAGGAGGCCAGGAACCGGATCCTCGGGTTGTCCATCCTGTCGCTGATAGGGATCTTTATCATCCTTTATTCAGATTTCGGTTCAGCGCGGCTTGCGCTGCTCGTTTTCGCAGGCCTGCCTTTTGCCCTGACCGGCGGGGTTATTGCAGCATTGCTCAGCGGGGGTGTGGTATCCCTGGGATCGTTGATCGGGTTCATTACCGTACTGGGGATAGCTGCACGGAACAGTATCATGCTGATCAGCCATTACCGGCACCTTGAGCATGCAGAGGGAGAAGGATTCGGGTTATCCCTTGTGATCCGGGGAGCAAAAGAGAGACTGATGCCCATCCTGTTGACCGCACTGACCACCGCACTTGCACTGCTGGCAATCATTGTAGGCGGGAACAGGCCGGGCCAGGAGATCGAATACCCCATGGCACAGGTCATCCTGGGGGGACTGATCAGTTCGGCCCTGCTGAATCTGTTTGTGATGCCTTTGCTCTACTGGAAGTTCTCCCCTGCGGCCGTAAAAAATAAATAAATATTATACCAATTTATATATCACTGTATATCAAATAGTTATAAACATATCACAATCTATATCGTTGTGTGTAGTTACAGCAACACCCGGATTCCGGATTGATTACATTTAAGAGACAGTTTCATTCATTCAAAACGGTTTTTTGTATCTATAATTTTCCGGTTCTTTATCTGTAATTACTGATAAACTTAAATTAACCAAATTAGGATCGACTTGACTTTTCCATCATCAATTCAAATTCACCGGGCTCAACCTAAGGTTTCGTGTTTCTGCTTTTTACTGTCAAGTCACAAGTACTTTTCGGATCCTATTCTATAATCTTCAAGATTTCACCGGGAATAACTTTTCCATTCGGGATGGTTAAATGACCCTCGCAGCTGTTATTTTGAAGGTTCAGATCATTGCTGTCCGTTATTTCTATTTCAGCAGTTATCCTGAAGCTTCCATGGGACGCCTTCCAGTTTTTCCCGTGTATGCCCTGGGCACAGGCCAGTTCCATGCCCCCGACCGGGATTGCTAAAGATCTTGAATTACGCGAGCGCAGTCCCCGAAGTTCTACTTCGGGGTAAGCGAGCACAAATAAAATAAGAAATTAATCGATGATTCCTCGCAGCTTGCTGCGAGGAGAGTCAATCCCGCTCGCGCATTCCCCGTAGCTTTGCTGCGGGGTAAGCGAGCACAAATAAAATAATTTATGGATCGAAGATTCCTCGGAGCTTGCTCCGAGGAGCTTCAATGATACCATGCCACTTCTTTCCCATCCACATAAAAACGGATAATATGCGAATCGCCCATATTCGAAGTTGCTGTTCCGTTGTTGATAAGTGAAGCCATCAATATGACTTCTTCTCCATCCTTGGGAAAAGCAGGAATGGAACGAATATTTTTCACTGAAAGGTCCGCTTTGCCTTCTGCCCCAGTCATGTTAAATCCAGCTTTCAGGGTCAGGTTGTCCGAAGACCCACCCACCCGCACAATGAATTCACCGGCCGGAACTTGGTAAGATCTCTTTACTTCATTGTATATGTACAACTCTTCGGGAGAAAGGGTGAATACAATCTTTTTAGTTTCACCCGGATGTAGAAAGACTTTCTCAAAACCACGTAATTGTTTTTCGGGCATCTGAAGATCAGGGGTAATTTTCCCGGTTGACAGATATAACTGCGCCACCTCTTCGCCGGCAACTTTTCCTGTATTTTCGAGGTCGAATGAAACTTCAATGATTTCTCCCACCCTGGCGTCTGCCCTGTTCACCTCAATATTCGAATATTGAAAAGTGGTGTAACTCAATCCAAATCCAAAAGCAAATTCAGGTTCCAGATCTTGCGAATCGAACCAGCGATATCCTACGCCTCTGCTTACCATGTGACGAAAATCAGAACTAATGGGGATTATCTGCCCGTCATTTTTAGGAATCGTAGCCGGCAGTTTTCCCGAAGGGTTGTAATTGCCGAACAGAACATCGGCAATGGCACGCCCGCTTTCCTGTCCCGGATAGAACGCATAGAATAGTGCCTTCACATTGGTTATGACCTGGGTTACACTGCAGGGTCCTCCCGAAATCACTACCAGAATTATATTTGGATTTACCTTTGCTATTTCATTGATCAACTCATTCTGAATCCCGGGAAGAAGAACTGTCCCTGATTGCCTGTCAGGGCGGGTAACCAATCCACCTCCTTTCTGATCAGCCTCTTTGTCAAAGAAGTATCCCTCTCCTTCCACAGTACTGTCAAGCCCGGCCACAAAGATTACATATTCTGAATTTGCCGCAGCTTCCAGTGCTGCCCTGAATTGTGATTTATCCTGGTCATTGATGTTGCAACCTTTTGCATAGGATACATGCGTTTTGCCAAGTATGGATGTAACAGCCGTTTCAACGGATATGCGATATGAGGGTAGTACCTGTGAACTGCTGCTCCCATCCAGTGGCAAATGTGCGGCATTGGGACCAATCACCGCTATCTGCGTCAGCTTTTCCTTATCAAGAGGTAAAATGTTTCCATTGTTCTTCAGTAGCACAAGACTTATCAAACCACTCTCGTACACCAGTTTACGGTGTGCCTCGCAGTCGATCACACTTGTGGGAACCTCCGGTACACCATCTATCATCCCGGATATGATCTTTGTCCGAAGCACATTCCTTGTTGCTCTTTCAACCAGTGCGCTGTCGAACCTGCCCTCCCTCACTCCGACTGGCAGTTCATTGATATACAAATCGTTGCCTTCGCAGAAATCCAGTTCAGCACTCAGGGCTTTTCCTGTTTCACTGAAACCGCCCCAGTCGCACATGGTGTAATAGTCAAAACCCCATAGGTCGCGCAGCAGCTCTTTTATCAGGTACTTGTTTTCGGCACATTTATCGCCATTCACCCGGTTGTAGGCACACATGATTGAAAATGCTCCTCCAATCTGTATGGTTCTTTTCCAATGATATCCCCAGAATTCAACCAGGCTACGCTCATCGCTCAGGTAATTGTTGGTCCTTCTGTTCATTTCATAGGTGTTCAGATTATAGTGTTTCACAGAACCAAACACAGAAGTAGTATTTTGCCCGAGCACAAAGGCTTCAGAGATCCTGCCACCCAAAAAAGGATCTTCCCCGATGGTCTCGGGAGCGCGGCCAGTACGCGGATCAATAAGTAGATCGAGTGTGGGTCCGGCAATACGGTCTCTGCCCCGTGAAGCCTGCTCCATGGAAATGGCCCTGCCCACCCGTGTGATCAGGGCAGGATCCCAGGTGGCCGCCATGGCGATGGTTACAGGAAAGCATGAGAATCCGTAGGCTCCGTTTCCTATACCGTGCGGGCCATCGCTCCCGGTAAATTGAGGAATTCCCAAACGTGGGGTTCCATCGGTGAGGTAATACAACTGTTCAATCTTCTCCTGCATGGTCATCCCGGACAGAAGGGTATCGAGCCTTTTTTCCAGTGCACTTTCAGTTTCAGTAGGCATCGAAGAACATTGAATTACCAGAAAACCCGACAATCCAATCAACGGGAAGAACAAAATGTGGGACACTATTTTTTTCATTACAGGCAGGTTACTCCGTATAGCATATAGCCGGTATCGTTCATGGCCGATATCAAATCGATGGATCTGATTTCTACATCGGGCCTGGGATTTTCCCATGTATAACGGTATAATTTCAACACAAAACCCAGGTCTTTTACCCTGGGATTTGAACCCTCCCATGCCAGTTCAGCTCTGGGTGGAAATACTGAATTCTTCGGATGGAACCACCAATCTTCAACCTCGATCCGGCTTCTGATGGTGATGGTTTTTTTCCGGTTATCTGCATAATTGACCACAATGCGGACAACTTCTGTCCCTGTTTCACTCTCCCAGGCTGATGAATGCAAGAAGCATAATTCATCAGCCATGTGATGAACAGGTATGCCGGAAATTTCCTTCGGATAATTGATGTGGGACATTTCGAGGGAAACCTTGCTGGCCAGCTGGATAATGCCACGGGCATCGAAATTCACACCGTTAAAATCATTGATTCCAGAAGGAATGGGTATGGTATTGCCTGGTTTGCCATGAATCTCTTCACTCAAAGAAAAATTATAATAAGGCTCCAGATCAACATATCTGCCATCGTCAGGGAATTGCCGCGGGACAATGGCGCGCAATGGTTTTGTTCTTATTTGCATCATTTCTTTTTTTGATTGGACCGGAGGCAACTCCTTATCGAAATCGTCGCTGGTATAGGTTATTTTAGTAATTGAATCCCGCTCGCGCATTCCCCGTAGCTTTGCTGCGGGGTAAGCGAGCACAAATAAAATAATTTATGGATCGAAGATTCCTCGGAGCTTGCTCCGAGGAGCTTCAATCTCCCGTGAAAATAAGTACCTGTGTGGTACGTGGCCCAATGATGTCGTGGTATACCTCATCGCGCTGCCCCTGAACCACAAAAATTAATCCAGGTCCGCTTTCGCCCGCATCATCCAGATATAAAGTATATTCCCCGGGATCGCCAAAGCCCCTGTTCATCATCATGACGCTGAGTCGGTCGCCATCCTGTGCGCCATAAACCAGGAAATCATCATTGGAAACTGTCCCCTTCAGGAAGGTGCCTGTAAAATATTTTGCCACAAACTCCATGTGCCGGTATGATGCCCTGGGGGTCATGTGGGCTCCGTCGATCAGGCTGAAATCGGATTCTTTGCGGTCGCCTCCATGTTCAAACATGCTCCAGCAGGCGGCATAGGCAGCTTCGTACTCCATGCACCAGCCCAGTACCGCCCCGAACATTTGTCCGTTCCCCCACGTGTGCACCTTGGGGCCTCCCTTGGAGTTGTACTCTCCAATTCCCCAGATCAGCGCATCAGCGCCGGTACGATTGTGCAATGCATTCACCTGGTCTGTTTTAGCTTTTGATTTCACGATGCGTTCCAGGAAATCGTTGGCTCCTTCAATGGCCGGGTCGCCGTCACCCTGGGGATAACGGTGCCAAGACAGACCGTCGCAATAATAATAATCTTTGTCCGGGACTTTGATCGCGATATCGTTTTTCCCTCCAAACAGGTCATCGAAAGGCACATCGAAATAATCGCAGAAATCGGGACCATAAATCTTTATGGTGGGATCCACCGCCTTCATGGCGGCAGCAATGGGTTTGAAATAGCCTTCGACAAACTCCCCCATGGTTGAAAGGGGCGGACGGTTGGCCTGCAACCAGGGTTCGTTACCAATGTTCCAGTATTTAACCGGCGATACACCCTCATGTTTCTCCACGTTAAAAACCGGACCAGTTCGGCGACAGCTTCAGCAGGTTGGTATTGGGAAACCTGCAGAATGGGTACAGCTCCTACAGCCTGGATTTTTTGAACCCAATCCAACAGTGTTTCCTTCGATGGCAGGTTCTTGTCATACGCATGGCCTCCAATCCGGATGGTTTTCATTCCGCACTCCATGGTAAGGTTCCATGCCTGCTCGCCCGGATCATTGTACCATACATTGGTGCCAACCAGCAGTGGGCTGATCTGTTGCGCAATGGAATCAGTGGCAAGGAAAATAAATATCCCGGCTATGAGTTTAGAAGCACAGGTTTTCATGATGGATTGTATTGAAGATTTCATTGTATATCAGGTGGCAGGTTCTTCAGATTGTGGATTAATCCATACGTGTATTGCTTCAGAATTTCTCCTGTTTCCGATAATACAAACATCAGGGTGGTCTGCCCGGGAATGGTACCACTGATCATCTTATCAAGGCCGGCATCGGCATGGATGATCAAGGGTTTGGGGGACATGCCATCTTTGTTCAGTATAAGATCGAATTCAAAATCTTTTTCCCTGTCCCGGTTTAATATCATCACGACAATTTCATCATCGCTTGCCGTGGCGATGGACCTGACATAGGAGTTGCTGGTTGCAGAAGGCAGGAAGTTGCCTTTCATATGTGAAGCCATCATCTGCGTGTGGTAAAAGCTGGATCGCGGATAGAATTCGGAGGGCAGGCCAAGAAATCCAAAATCGGTACGAACTCTGTCTGTTTCACTGAGGCACCATGGATTCACTGTAAAGGCTCCGTATTCAAGACCAATGCCATACATCTCAGCGATGAATTGTCCGCCGAGAAACGAAGGATTTCCAATACCCGAGATCTCCCTGTCGGGATTGATGTAGGTCACATTCACTTCGGTAAGTCCCCAGAGCAATTCTGCATCTCCCGTACGACCATGTTTCCTGTTTGCCTCCTCCATCATTTCTGTCAGTTGTATGACCTGTCTACGGATGCTGAAAGGGCCCGAGAAAACCACATCATCGCGATCGAAATCCCTGCCATTGGGATAGTTATGAAAGGTGAATCCATCAATGATCCAGTTCCCCTTTTCATCCTTGCCCGTGATATCTAGTCTTCCTCCGCACAGCGCCTCATATGCCTCTTTATATAACGTACAGGCGTCAAACACAAATATTTTGATCGTCGGATCAGCTGCTTTCATGGCAGGGGCAAGTCTGATCAGGTAGGTGTACACTTCATCTATTTTTCCCTTGTTGTTGCAGATGGGTTCATTGCCGATGGACCAGAACTGAACAGGTTCCCTTTCAGGGTTATGGTTTAATAAATTCACCAAGCCGGTCACCTCTTCTGCTGAAAACTTGCGGGGTACCTGCAAAATCGGCTCTGCACCAATTCCGCGGATGGAGTCAATCATTCCAATCAGTGTGTGATTGTCAGGAAAGCGATGTTCATACCCGTTTCCCCCGATGCGCACCATCCTGATGCCGCTCTGCCCTACTTTTGGCCAGAGCATGGATAGATATCCAGGGCGTTCACCCTCATCCCGGGTGTCCATCCAGTGGTTCTGCCCGAAAAGCCACGGACTGATTTCCTGCCCATTCACTCCTGAAGCGAATGCCGCAAGCACTAAAATTAATCTTAGGAATTTCATAGTTAGTTTCGTATAATTTTCATGGACTCAACCAGGGAAAACTCCGGAGCAGTGAGCTGCACAAAGTAGATACCGGATCTCATCACGGGCTTTGAACGGTCAACCATACTGAAATAGAGGGTGTACCTCCCTAAGGTCAGTTCACCTGAAAAAAGTGTATCAATGTACCTGCCGGCCATATCGTATATCTTAATATACACCTCCATGGGGGATGGTACATTTACCATTAAAGAAAAATCCTCGGTAAATGGAACTGGGGCTACCTCCCAGCTGATCATTCCTTTGCCTGGAAGTGGCTGGATTCCCGTAATGGTGGGATCTGACAGCTGATGGACACCCACATCCAGGGATTCAGGGTTTACCGGATTGCCCCAGAAATCGGTCATTTCACCGTCAAACCAGTAGTTGCCTTTCATCTGGGAGAGGGGCAATCCTGCATGAAGGCAAGTACTGCCAGGGCTGAGAAGGTACCCATCCAGGGAAGAGATCTCCTCCTCCCCGCTGCCTGGATCAACCAGGCCGGGATCTCCTTCCACGGGATTCTGGTTCACAGATGCAGCTGAGGATGGGTAACCCACCGGGCAATTGTGACTGAATCCAGCGGTCTGTCCATCAGAGCGGATCACCAGTGCCCCTCCTCCTTTATTGATGACAATATTATTATAGAGCTTTGCCGTTCCCAGTGCTTCATTCACCAGGACCGCCTCGATACCCTCGCCGATGTAAAAAATATTGTTATGGATGATCCCTGAACCTCGCGGTGAGACCCACCTGGAAAAATCAAGTATATGTTTTTCCTTTGCTCCGTCGTTCTGGCTGATATTGTAGCGCACGATCGCGTCCTGACTGGAACCGTAGACCAGCATAAAGCCCCCTTCATTGCTGCGGGAATAAATATACTGCACCAGGGTATGGTAAGCCTCCAGGTCGGCATCGAAGGCCTGGCCATCCATGCTTCCGCGGGTATCAAAAACCCGGTTATGCCGGATAACCGCTTCATCGGTGCTTTTTACCCATATAATCACGCCATACTCAACCAGTTCTTCGGCGGCATTGTGGTCTTCAACGGCTACATTATATTCGATAAGTGGTTTGTGGGCATAACGGATGATCATCCCGTCACCGGCACACCTGCTCACCGTATTGTTCCTGATCACCAGGTTGGTAATGGGCCGTTCTCCCCTTGTTCCCTTATTGCCGTTGGTGAAAATCCCCACCCTCACAATATCCGTGGTCTCGCAGTTCTCTGTCAGGATATTATCAAACCGTGTATTATTATCCCCGATGATCCCTATCCCCCCTGTATTCTTGCCGATCATCTCGAAACTGTAACGGCCGAAAATATCGTGCATAAGGAGACTCTCCAGGTGAAAATGGCCGTGGCTGCCTCCATTTGCTGTGATCAACACACCCAGCCGGCTTGCCTGTCCGGATGCAGGACTGGTGATCTCCAGGTTGGAGAGGCACCAGTGACTGATATCTTCCAAAGTGATCACAGCTCCCACGGCGCCATTCCCATCGATCTTTGGCCTCGGTCCCTCACCGTAACTGCTCAGGGTAATGGGGTATTTTTCTGTGCCCGAACCATTAAGGACCAGCTGTCCTTCCCAGCTTTCACCCGCTCTCAGCAGTACCGAATCCCCCGGGTTAAAGATGATCTCATTCAGCCGATCAAGCGATTGCCAGGGGGTCTCTCTGGAATTCACAGGATGACTGTCCCTCCCTCCCATGGCATCGAAGAAGTAAGCAAAGCCTGCAGGTGCACTGATAGAAGTACAGCAAACCGCCGAATATAAACTTCCAACGAATGATCCCTTCGGGAAACCGGAATGGGCCAGAAGGATGAAAAGAAAGATGGGAGGAAAAACCCACTTTTTGGATTTCGGCAATTTCAACTCTGAATATGCTTGATTATTGATTAAAACTAGCTAAAAGAATCGAAGAAATCAATGCTTGATAACCAGCCAGAGATTGCCTGAATACATGGTAATTTATGAATCAGCTACTCTCCCAGAAACAGGCTTTTTGTTGAGAATTCAGGGTCGCAGGTGAGATTGACATGCAGTTTCCTGAGGCCTGCTTCATCTCCCGGTGTGGGAATATGCGTCAGGTGGACCTCACAGTTCTGCAATTCGGAGAGCTTTTCAATGGCAAGCTGCGCGGCAGGATTGGAGAGGGCTGATATCCCCATCATGATGAGTGTTTCCTCGAGGTCAAGGCTGATCATCTTCCCTGTCAGGATCTCCTTTTTCAGGAAGGTTACCTGTTCTATCATATTGGCCGGCAGAAGATGCATGGTATCGGGCAGTCCGGCCAGGTGCTTGGCGGCGTTCAGGATCAGGCTTGAAGCTGCATGCATCAGGGGGGAGTTCTTACCGCTGATGATGGTGCCGTCTCTCAACTCCATGGCCGCCCCGCAGCAGATCCCTTCATTTCCCTTGCCGGTTCTTCTGGCATCCTGTGCCGCCTGCCTGGATGGCATAACGACCCTTCTGTCCTCGACCGTTGCATGGACCTTTTCCATGATCATCCTGGCCCGGTCCAGCGCATCCCTTTCGACAAGCCCCATGGCATATTCCACCGCACAACGGAAATACCTTCGTATGATCTCCTGGTGAGAGGCCTCTGTTATCACAGCATCATCAACAATGCCGGTGCTTGCCCTGTTGACACCCATATCGGTGGGGGACTTGTACATGGAATCTTCCCCGGTGATCTTCTCAAGGATTCTTTTCAGCAGGGGGAATGCCTCAATGTCCCTGTTATAATTCACTGTCTTTTCATTGTAGGCTTCCAGGTGGTGATGGTCGATCTGGACAATGTCCTTCAGATCAACGGTGGCCGCCTCATAGGCGATATTCACCTTGTGTGAGAGAGGCAGGTCCCAGATGGGGAAGGTTTCAAATTTGGCGTACCCGGCCTTCACGCCCTTCTTGTATTCGTGGTAGAGATTGTTCAGGCAGGTGGCCAGCTTCCCGCTTCCCGGCCCGGGACCGGTCACTATGACAATCGGTTTTGTGGTTTCGATATAGGGATTTGCACCGTATCCCAGGTCACTGACGATCAGGTCCACGTCGGTGGGGTAACCCTTCGTGTATCCATGGGTGCAAACCCTGATGCCGTTCCGCTCAAGCCTGTTCTTAAAAGAGGTTGCCTGGGGCTGATTCTGGTACCGGGTGATCACCACGGCTGTAATGCCTATCCCCCATTCCTTGAAATCATCAATCGTTTTCAGAGCATCGGAATCATAACTGATGCCAAAATCGGCCCGCATCTTCTTTCTTTCAATATCACCCGCATGAACACATATGATGATGTCTGTCTTCTCCCCGAGTTCCTGCAAAAGGCGCATTTTCACATTTGGGTCGAAACCGGGCAGGACCCTGGATGCGTGGTAATCGAACATGATCTTTCCCCCGAATTCGAGATAAAGCTTCTCATTGAAACGTTCCACGCGTTCCAGGATGGAAGCGGTTTGCGCTTTGATATAGGCTTCGTTATCGAAACCGGTCTTCGGGGCAGGTGGCGGATGGGAGCCCATGGTTCAGGTATGCTTGTTTAATTCGGGTGAATAGGATGGATAAGATAGGAAAATATCTCATTCGATAGTGCCTTTGCCACTTCAAGGCAATGACCAACCTGAACGATGATATCTGTTTCAATCCAGTACCTCCACCTCGACCCGCTCCTTACCGGATGTAATGGAATCAAAGAGTTTGATATCTGATTTCACCAGTTGAACAACATCCAGCAACAGGTTCTTTGTCTCTGAGAGCATCTCAATGTAGGTCACACTTACCTTCACGCCTTTATGGATCCTCTTGAGGATCTTGATCCGGTGGAGCAGTATGTCATTGGCCAGGCTGATCATTTCATCCCGCCGGAGAACCAGCTCATCCAGGGTGTCATAATTCTTGTTTTTCAACAGGTTGATGATAAAATTGAAGAACTCGCTGACCCTCTCATTGAAATTCTTCAGCTTATCCACCTGTTCCTTATCAAACGCGTGGTTGTTATCCAAATGGTTGAATGCCGGTTGTACAATGTGTAACAGGGAGTTGCTCGTCTCTTTCATATAGGCCACCACCTGTACATAATGGTGCCCGCTCTCCAGGTCGATTTCCCTGAATTTCTTAAGTGTGTCAGGGATCTCTTCCCGGATCTGCTTGATCTCCTTGCTGAGATGCTTGGACTCCTTCTGGAGGGCCTTCAGTTCTTTATGCTTCTCTTTGAAAAAATTGGTATAGGTAAGGTAGAGAATCCTGGATACCCGGAGGATAATGCTTCTCACCTGATCATCACATGATTTGAGAACCTCATAGGAGGCCGTTACAATCCCGCCATCAACCCTCCTCTTTTTCTCATTCCTTTTCCTGTGGAAGGTATGGGTCCTTAACAGAATATAGATGGAAAGTCCTATGAGCAAAATGATGACGGGCAATTTTCCGAAAAAGATAAGTGCCGCGATGAGGAAAGATGCCAGAAAGGCGCTGAAGGCAGTGAAGAACCAGCCGCCGATCACCGTTAATACGCCTGTAATCCTGTACACTGCACTGTCTCTTCCCCAGGCACCATCGGCAAGAGAAGTTCCCATGGCCACCATAAAGGTTACATAGGTTGTGGAGAGGGGAAGTTTAAGAGAAGTGCCAAATGCAATCAGAATACTGGCAACAACAAGGTTCACGGAAGCACGGACATGGTCGAAAGCAATCTTCTCCTTTTTTGAATCCACCGCCTGTTCTGCATGAAACCTGCTGTTGACAAACCTTGTTATAACAGGTGGTGTAATCTTAGCAGCGGCATGGATCAGTTCAACTGACCTTCTGACAATAAACCTGGCCAGTAAGGTTGAGGCGAAACGTTCGTCTCCTTCATCCTGCCGGCTGAGATCTATGGTAGTTGCTGTAACGGTTTGTGCTTTCTTTGAAAATCTGAGTGTAAGCAACATGATCAGCCCGGCGGCTATTAAATAATAGATAGGAGTATTGACCGGTTTAAGCAGCGCTTCCATCAGGAATCCACCGGCATCATTGCTGCCGGAGGCCGCAAAAGCCTTGAAGGATTCCAGGCCAGCAAGCGGTACACCGATGAAGTTCACAAGGTCGTTTCCTGCAAATGCCATGGCCAGTGCAAAGGTGCCCACCAGCACGGTTATTTTCAGGATGTTGACCCTGGTAAAAAGTATCAGCAACTGGAACAGAAGGGTCCAGCCCAAGAAACTGATCAACAGAATCTGTGCCGTATGGGCATTAATAAGGGTCAGCATTTCAGGGGAAACCAGGGTGGATCCTTTGGCTCCCTTGATCAGGAGGAAATAGAGGATGGCCGTGATGGCAAACCCGCCCCAGACCCCGGACCAGTATTTATATGAAATTCTGAGATTGAAAGAGAACGCCAGCCTCACCATCCACTGTATGATCATTCCCGCGTTAAATGCAATGACCACCGACAGGAATATCCCGACAATGATCATCACGGAACTCTCTATATTGATATAGGCTTCTACGTTATGAATGGCATGACTGTCCCGGGTGATTTTAAAAACAGACACTGCCACCGCTGCCCCGAGGATCCCAAATACCACAGAGATCGTGGTGGAGGTAGGGAGTCCCACGGTGTTGAAGAAATCAAGAAGCAGGATATCTGCCAGCATTACTGCCAGGAAAATCACCATGATCTCGCTGAAGGCAAATTGCCCCGGATTGAAAATCCCTTTCCTGGCCACCTCCATCATGCCGTTTGAAAAAACGGCACCTATCAGCACACCGAGGGCTGCGATAGCGAGTATCAGTTTAAACGGTGCAGCTTTGGACCCTATGGCGGAATTGAGGAAGTTTACTGCATCATTGCTGACACCTACAATGAGGAGTGCGACAGCCAGCAGTAAAAGGAAGCCCACAATCAGCATGTAATATGCTTCCATGAAGAGTAATTATTATGCCAGAAGTAAAAATAGATATTTAAAATACAATCCTAAATTATGAATTTGGCTGCAGAAAATTGTGCACAGAGTCTTTTAAAAATCTTACGCATGCTTTTGCATTATAGAACTTATCCATAACTTGAAATCACTTTGAATGGAACTACTTTAAAAGAATCATCATGAAAAATGTTCTCGCATGTTCATTGTTTGTATTGATGGCACTGCTGGTACCGGTAAGACAATCCCATGGCCAGGAGAAGGATCTCAAGGAGGCGAATGTTTTTATTACCGCCGAGTCTGACAACCAGTTGCTCCGGGATGCCGGCTTCAGGGCTTTTGAACCCCTGGAGCAGCCTGACGAAAATTATCCGACCATCATCGTGGATGACGATGTGAGCTTCCAGACCATTGAAGGTTTCGGGGGTGCCTTTACCGATGCGGCTGCCATTACGTTCGGGAAACTTCCCGAAAAGGAGCGGGCAAGATTCCTGAAGGCCTGTTTCGATCCCGTGGAGGGGAACGGGTACACCCTTTGCCGAACCACCATTCACAGCTGCGACTATTCCGATGAGATGTACACCTATGCAGAAGTTGAGGGAGATAAAACATTGAAGCATTTCACCATTGAACACGATATGCAGTACCGCATCCCGATGATCAGGGCAGCCATGGAGGCCTCAGGGGGCACCCTGCGCCTCTTCTCCTCGCCCTGGAGCCCGCCCGGATGGATGAAAACGAACGGGGAGATGAAACACGGGGGAAAGCTTCTGCCCGAATACCGGCAGACCTGGGCCGATTATTTTGTAAAGTATGTTCAGGAGTATGAAAAGGTGGGGATTCCCATGTGGGGGCTCACCGTCCAGAATGAGGCATTGGCCGTACAGGTATGGGAATCGTGCATTTTTACCGCGAACGAGGAGAAGGATTTCGTAAGGGACTACCTGGGGCCTGCCCTGCATAAGAACGGGATGGCGGATATTAAACTGATGATCTGGGACCATAACCGGGGGATCATGTACCAGCGGGTGGAGGCGGCATACGAAGATCCCGAAGCTTCAAAATACATCTGGGGCACCGCGTTCCACTGGTATGTAGGGGACCATTTTGATAATGTGCGGATGGTCCACGATGCCTACCCGGATAAAATGTTGTTGTATTCTGAGGCAGGGATGCGGGGGAGCTGGGGATCGGCAGCCAACCTGGCAAAGAATATCATCCTGGACCTTAACAACTGGGCCAACGGCTGGGTATTCTGGAACCTGATCCTCGACCAGGGGAATGGCCCGAGGCATGCGGGGGGCCTGCATGGATCGAATATTGTCAATGCGGACCTGGCCACCGGCAAGGTGACCTACAACCCTCCGCACTACGTGTTCGGGCATTTTTCAAAATTCATTAGACCGGGTGCCAGGAGGATTGCCTGCACATCGAGCAGCGATCAGCTGATCGCCACCGCATTCATCAATCCGGATGGAACGATCGCCGCAGTAACCCATAACCTGAGCGAAAATGATGTGTTGTTCCAGCTGTGGATCGAGGGAAAAGTGCTTAAATCCACCATCCCGGGGCGTGGCACCATTACAATGGTCTTTTAGATAATGGTCACTGCCTGGCAGGCTGAAATAGTACGTAATCCCAAAATAACATGCCAAAAACAATGTTCCTGAGTGTTATTGTATGTTCGGCCGTGGTTGTAAATTCGGCATCGGCAATTTTCTGCAAACCTCCGCTACCCGTACCATAAGGCCCTGTATAGGTGTAGTTTGTACTTTCTCCATCGAGGTAGGCTATACAATCGGTGACATCCTGCCACCCCGGCTGGTAAATAAAGACTTCATATTTCCCTTTCATGACTTTTGGAAAAGTAACGGAAATCGACCACCAGCCCAGCATACTCAGACAATCATAGTTTATATTTTCGGGCTGTATGTCTTTATAATAGTAGAGCAGGTAATCGCCCTCCCATTTGATATTGGCAAAGGTATTTTCACCATCAAAGAATCTCTTGTAATAATGAAGATAATAATCTCCATGCTTAAGGTCGAAGAAATCGGTTGTTTCAAAAATAATAGAAGCAGGTTCAGGCAAGATCACCGGCAGGATATCGTTGACTGAATGCAGTGCGCCGTTCTTTGCGGGGGTATTGGATGCCGGAATATTAAAGCCGGTATAAAGGTCGGTATTGCTGTTGAGGTTAATCTTGTAGTCGGTATCGATCGTCAGGGATATGTTGTTGTCCCTGGAGAGGATGGGATAGATCCCGGTTTCCAGGTCCGAGAGGTAATAGGTGCCGTTCAGGCAGTGGTATTCCATGTAACGGTAGAAGGGGTTTTCCAGGAAGGTGATGCTGTCCGGGTCGGCGCCGGTCCATTCGATCAGTTCCTGGACGTTATGGATGCCATAGCGCTCATAGATGGTATCTGCCACTGCAAACACGGTAAACCGGGTACGGGCAATGCTCTTCCCGTAGGGGAAGCTGATGAGCTGCAGGGTGTCCTTCAGGCCGGTGAGGCTGAGCCCCTGTGAGAAGATCTGGTAGAAGGGATCGGACGAAACGACATTGTAAATGTCCTGTGTAACGGGGTCTATCACCCTGTCTATGACATGGATATAGCCGTTGGCGGCACGGATGTCCCTGTCGATGATTTTGGAGTGTTTATGGACGATGATATCCGATCCCTCGAATTCGGTGACCAGGAAATCACCGATCGCGTTTGTCTCCCTGAGCGTGCCCAGGCCGATGTCGTTGGCGCCAATTTCAGCTCCGACAATATGATAAAGGATCAATTCCTCCAGAAGTGAATCGGTGAAATCCGCCAGTGAGGTTACATTCTTGAAGGTGTAGTATTCGAGCATGGCCTCGTCGGTGGGGAGAAACAGTGTGTAGGGGCCCCTGGTGTTCAGCAATGCCTCCATTCCCGTGAACTCCATCAGTTTTCCGAACTCGGAGAACTGATCCGGATGGCCGGCAATAAAATCCCCGATCACCTGTTGCTGCGAGGCCACCTCCCATATCTGGGGTTCTTCCACGCAGGTATTGAAAACCACGGCAGTCAGTACCATAAGAACAATCCTGAATCCACTCCTGTGACCCATTGATTTAAAAAAATGATGGTTCATTTTGGTGTTTTTCTTCAAGTTATGCAAGATTCCCTCAATCACCACTTCAAAGAACAGGAACAAAATACGAAGAATTACTGATCAATGAAATTTTCCCGGATTCATTGCCGGCATTTAACCGGATATTTTAGGTAATTTTAATCGATACATCCATTCAATCTATACATATGAAAAGAGACATCATTTTATTGTTTACATGTGCTTTTGCAGCGCTGATGATGCAGCCCATCTCTGGTCAGGGTGTCAATAAGCTTACCGAAAAAGAGCGGAAAGAGGGCTGGGTCCTTTTATTCAATGGCCGGGATTTCAAGGGATGGAGGCAGTGCAACGGAACCGGCATGCCGAAAAACTGGATCATTGAGGATGATGCCATGAAGGTTTTTACCGGTGAGGGCAAGGATCCAGGCTCCGGAGCAGGGGGTGACATCCTTTTCGGCGACAGGAAGTTCAGGGACTTTGAGCTGACCGTTGACTGGAAAGCCAGCAAGATGGCCAATTCGGGTATCTTCTTCAATGTGAGAGAGGTGCCCGGTCAGCCGATCTATTACGCGGCACCCGAGATCCAGGTGCTTGACAATATTGATGCTGACGACAATAAAGTGGCGAGTCACCTGGCCGGTTCACTTTACGATATGATTCCGGCAGACCCGGAAACTGTCCATCCGGCCGGTCAATGGAATACCATTGTGGTTCGTGTGGAGGATGGGAAGGTCTGCCATACCCAGAACGGGGTGAAGGTGGTGGAGTACGAATTGTGGACTCCCTCCTGGGATGAACTGGTGGCCAACAGCAAATTCAGGAATTTCCCCGGATTTACGGAAGGAATTGCCAAAGAGGGATATATCGGCCTGCAGGATCACGGATACCCGGTCTGGTTCAGGAATATTAAGATCCGTGAACTGTAGCTGTTGATTTTTCCTCCATGTTGAAGAAGTCAATTGTATAAAAAACCCTCCTGTCTGTCAAGCAGTTACAAGAGGGTTTTCATGGCATTGGCACCATTGGCCCGGAGGGATTATTTTTCTTCCTTCTCTTTGTCCTTCATGGCGGCCATTTTCTCCACCAGGTCGGGCACTTTTTCAAAGAGTGCCGAAAGGGCCGATTTCCTGTCCACCTGAATAAAGGATATCTCATGTCCCTTTGCTGTAAGGAATCCAAGGGGGACAACACTGAGACCGGCTCCTGCCCCTCCGCCTGATCCCTTGCATTTGCTCTTAGGTTCGTCACCTGTCCCTGCGGCACTGCCGAATCCGGTTCCAACCTTGACCACGGGCCTGCAGGTGAACTCCCCGATCCTGAATTCTTCACCAAGAATGGTTTCGGTAGTCGAAAGCGTTTTCAGGTGCTCCGATAATTTGTCGAGTAATTCATCAATTTTAATTTCCATTTCGCTTCGGTTTAAAAGGTTAATAATTGGTTATAATCTGTTTTTTATGAATATCCAGAGCAGTGTGGCCATGCGGTTTCTCATTTCAAGATGCATGGAGGCGGTTCCCTCAAAATTCACCCTCATCTCAATATTTTTGTTGTTCACAAATGAAAAGACCGGTACAAGCCAGGCGTTCAGCATGAAGTCATCCGTGTCAATATCCAGGACCAGTTTCCTGATCCGGAATGAGCGGACCGCATCCGCTGCCATTCTCATGCCCCCGGAAATTTTTTTCGGTCTCATGATGGCAGGAACCACTTCAGCCCTTTTTTGCCGTTTCCGTTTCTTTCTCAGAAAAGGATTGTATCTGAAGGGTATGAAGAGGATCCATCCCCTTATGTGAAAAAGCTCTTCTGCAGGTTCCACCGCAGCTTTGAATATTCCCGGAAGAGCCAGGAAGTAACGGTCCCGGTCCGTATCCAGAAAAATTATGACGGGCCCCAGCAGTATCCAGAGCAGTATGGCAACGATGATCGCAATGAAAATATACCAGATCATGAAATAAAGCTACCATGGAAATGGGAGCTGCCCCACACTTAATCGGTCTTCATTCATGTTTTTTCGGTAAGCGGTGGTTTTTTCGAGTTAAACAGGAACAGGGCATGAAAGCCAAGCATTAAATTTTATATATATTGTCCACCCGGATGAACACCCTGGCATCTGCGTGGGGGAATCGCATTATAAATATCCGGCACATTAAACCATGCATATCATGAAAAAGAGAATCTTTATCCCGTTCCTGCTTCTGTTGTTTGGTGCTTTAAACGCTCAGACAACCCATGAAGAGATCGATTATATCCAGGCTATGTTTGGCATGGAGAAACGTGCTGCGGTAAAAGAATTCATTGTGCTTAAGGAGAATGAAGCCAAAGCATTCTGGAAGTATTATGATGAATATGAGATCCAGCGAAAAATCTATGGAAAAGAGAGGATTATACTGCTGGACAAATTCGCCGAGCAATATGATTCCATGACCGATGAGGAAAGCATCTCATGGATGGAATCAGTGATGACCCTGAGAAACAAAAATGAAAAACTTATTGAAAAGTATTATAAAAAGATACTGAAAGAGTGCTCGCCCATCATTGCCATGCAGTTTTACCAGATTGAGAGTTATATCCTCGCCGGGATCCGTTTCCAGATCCTTGAAAATGTCCCGTTTTAGAACGGTTTTAATGGATCATACATGGTTGTGGCAAATCCGGATGCGGGGGAGTGGAAATTTCGGGTCACTTTACCATAATCTTTGTTGAGCTGGATGTTCCGTCAGTGAATCCCGCTCGCGCATTGGCTTCCGCTGATAATACTTACTCCCGGAACAGGTGCTCTGCACATCCCGCTGTCACAGGAGACCTGCGGCCATCGGAGGCTGCTTCATTTCAGATCCCCAACCCTTTGATATAGGCCGTGTTCCTGTTGACACTGGCGATCTTATCCTCCATCTGGGTGATGTCCTGGTCGATGATGGCGTATCTGACACCGGCCTCTTTGGCGGCGGCCAGGATGGATCTTATGTCCACCATCCCATCCCCAAGCTCGACAAAGCTGTCGGGAGGGATATCGGTGTTATAGCGGGGTACCAGTGATCCTTTTTTCAGGTCCTTCAGGTGGAGGAAGAGCATCCAGTCGGCGATCCTGTGAATCCATTCCGCCGGGTCCTGGCCTGCCACGGCGGCCCAGAAAACATCCAGTTCCAGCTTGACAAGCTCCCTGTCAAAGATCTTCAGCATTTCATCGTAAGGCGTGGAACCCTCAATGGGTGCGAACTCGAAATTGTGGTTGTGGTAGAAGAGCTGGACCCCGGCATCCTTGCTCCTCTCGCCGCACAGGTTGGCTTTCTCTGCAAACCGCCTGCAGGCATCCAGGGATTTCCGCTCTTCCCCGGTCAGTATGGCAATCCCCATGTACTTGAGCCCTTTGGAAGCACACTCTTCGACCATGTTTTCAAAACCGTAACCCTCCGGCGGGGCCTGGTTGCCCTCCCAGATCCCGGTCACATAACCGGAAGAGAAGTGCGTGCCCAGAGGGTTCATGCCGTACTCCCTTACGATGGGCACATAGTGATCCAGCGTGAGGGGATCATAAAACTCGATGTTCTTAATCCCGGCCTCTGAAAGGGCTCTGAACAGTGAATCGGCATTGTCAACAAGCAGGTCCCTCAGTGTATATACCTGGAAACCAAGTTCATCGTAAAATGTCCCGCTACCGGCATTCTCACCCTGACCGGTTGAGGAGGCTGTATTGCCCCCGCCTCTGACACAGCCATAGCCCAGCAGGGGGACGGCCACAGATGATGCAAGGGCGAGCTGAAGGAATTCCTGTCGTGTCATCTTGCGCATGTTGTTGTGGTTTGATGATGGCTAATATAGTGATAATAGATGCTGGATATCTGCCAATGCATTAATTTTGTGTCCTTGGACATTCAATCATTTGAAGCATGATGAGCGAAGAAAGATGGACAGCAGAACGGATTCCGGACCTGACGGGTAAAGTCATCATTGTCACGGGGGGCAACACCGGCCTGGGGCTTGAATCGGTCAAGGTATTTGCGGGCAAGGGGGCAGAGGTTGTCCTGGCCAGCCGTTCCGTGGAGAAAGGCGACAGGGCAAAGTCTGCCGTTGAATCGGGAGATCCGCAGGGGAAGGTCGTGGTCATGCAGCTCGACCTGACGGACCTGGAGGGGATCAAGGGTTTTGTGGCGGAGCTCAGATCAAGATACAACCGGCTGGATATCCTGCTGAACAATGCCGGCATCATGGCTGCACCCTATTTTGTCACCAAGGATGGATTTGAGGGCCAGATGGGGACCAACCACCTGGGCCATTTTGCACTGACAGGACAGCTCCTGGATCTGCTGATCAGGACCGTAGGGTCCAGGGTGGTCAGCGTAAGCAGCGGGGCACACAAGTTCGGCAGGATGGATTTTGACAACCTGCTGTTCGAGAACGGGAAAGGCTATTCTCCCATCAGGGCCTACGGGAGGTCAAAGCTGGCCAACCTGCTGTTCACCTATGAACTCCAAAGGCAGTTTGAGAAGCAAAAAATTAACAGCATGGCAGTGGCCGCTCATCCGGGGGGGGCGAAAACAGAACTGGGCAGGTACTTTGAGAGGAGACCCGGGTATCGTCTGATCAGCCCCCTCTGGGATCTGTTCAGTCAGAGTGCAGCCATGGGGGTCCTGGCCCAGCTCCGTGCATCTGCCGATCCCGATGTGAAAGGGGGCGACTATTACGGACCTTATAACGGGATCAACGGAATGACCGGATATCCCCGTCTGGTGAGATCAAGTGCCGCCTCCTGCAGCAGGGAGGATGCAAAAAAACTGTGGGAGATATCGGAACGGCTCACCGGGGTCAGGTTTCAATTCTGACCGTATTGTATCATATTCCGGGATCAATTATGTATGTTTATATAAATAAACCTGCTGAAATGGGCATCAGGACCGGGATCGCTTTATTCATCGTGATTCTATTAAGTTTGGAATTAAAAGGGCAGCCGGCCGGTTCAGAACCGGGTGGCCCCCAACAGGTGCTCTACCCCGCGGGGATTTCACTCCGTTACAGCATGGGTGCATTTGCACTGACTGACCGGTACATCTCCCCGGAACGCTATGACGGGGTGCTTCCCAACTATTACATAGCATGGGCCCGTGTACATAACAGGTACCTGTACCATCTCAGTTTTGCCATCGGTCAGTCCGAAAAGATCAGCAACTACAATGTCACAACAAGGGTGCTGAATTTCAGGCTGAGCCAGGGTTTTCTCTATCCCCTCAGAGCGGCCGGCCTGTTCAGGAAGGATCTGGGCCTCTGGATCGGTCCCACGACAGATATCTTTTACTATGTGAATCATCCAAAGATTGCCGTTTCGGGATTTGACTATACCAATTCCTACGCGACGCTTATTTCGCTTGGATTCAGGGGCGATGGCATCTACCCGCTTTCCGGCAGGTTCTCGGTCCGGACCTCCCTCCAGTTCACGCTGCTTTCCCTGGGGATGAGAACCGTTGACAGTGAAGAAGATCCCGGTCCGGGAGTTAAATTCCTGACCCCTGTGTCAGGATTGAACACCTCCTTCGAACTGGGGATCCATTATGATCCGCTCCGGTGGGTTTCGCTGGGGCTCTCCTACCGGTTCGAACTGACCCGCATCACGGCCTGGGATGACATGCTTTATGCCAGCAACGGGGGATTCCTTGAGCTGAAATTCAGGTTCTGATGCCATGGGACCCCGGATAAGATATACGACAGGAATTATGCTGCTGATGGCAGCGATCACCTCCTGTGAATCCCTTATCGTAAAGCCGGCCGATGCTGACCAGCACATGGAGGATTTTGAGGCGGCATGGAAGAGGATCGACAAAGTGTATCCCTTCCTGGAATTCAAGGGCATTGACTGGGATTCCGTGTATGCAGTCTACAGGCCAAGGTTTGAAGCTGCCCGCGGGGATGAGTTCTATGTGGTCTTGCATGACTTCCTGGCCGAACTGAAGGATGGGCACACCTATTACCGCACCGATGGCGGGGGACAGGTATACCCCTTTTACCCGGAAAGGCATTTCAAGGACCGTCATGGTTATAACCCGTTTGTCGTCAGGTCCTATTTTGATTCGGAACTGATCGTGACCGCCAGCAGGGTGGCTGAATACGGCATCCTGCCGGGGAATATAGGGTACCTGTTCATTTCGGGATTCCATGAAAACTACCTGATCGAAGAGTTCCCCGGGATCCTTGAATACCTGAAGGAGACCACGGGGCTGATCATCGATATACGCCAGAAGCGGGGCGGGAGTTACCAGAACGTGGAGGCAGTCGTAACCAGGTTCATGGCTGAACCGCTGGAGAGGCCAAAGCTCTACCTGCTGGACGAGTTTGTCGACCTGCCGCCATTCCAGCCATCAGGACCCTTCACCTATACCAGGCCGGTGGTGATCGTGGTGAATGGCTCCACCTTCAGTGCCGGGGAGCTTGTCACGGAGATCATGAAACAGCTGCCGCAGGTGATCGTGGTGGGGGATACCACGGGAGGAGGCGGGGCGGTTTCTTCGGGCGGAAGGCCTGAATACGAGGGTGATTATCAGCTGCCCAGCGGGAAAATCATCTATATAGGGACCGGCTATTTTGAACGTTATGACGGGGAGTATTTCGAATGGAACGGAGTGCCTCCCGATGTCCGTATCGGGCAGACCGGGGAAGATGCCGCTGCAGGGATTGATAAGCAGCTGGAGTGCGCCATGGAATGGATCCTGCAGGAAACGGGCGAACCGTAGATGGTTCATTCAATCATCAATCATACAAAAAACCGGTTTCATGAACAGTCAATTATCCAGGTGTACGGTCATTGCATCAGTCTCACTCCTTTTATGGGGCTGTGCCGGGAGGACCCCCGGCACACCTGAAGCTGTCACCTCCCTTTCCGCTCAGGTCAGGGAGGTGCGCCCGGGTGTGCTGGAGGGATACCTTTCGCGTGAAGATCTGCCCAGCAGCCTGGCGCTGCTGCCTCCGCCGCCCGAGGAGGGATCCGCCGCATGGGAGCTCGATATGGAGATGGCAGCAAAGTTCGTGGCCATGGAGGATGAGGCCAGAAGGGAACAGGCGGCCAGGGATGCCGTTCTCTCGTTTCCTGAAGCCGCGGAGGCATTCAATATAGTGCTGGAGGTGAAGATCTCGGAAGAGGCCACCCCGCATCTCTATATGATCATGCGCCGGACGCTGACCGATGCGGGATTATCTGTCAATGAGGCAAAAGAGCATTACGGGCGGATCCGGCCCTTCATGGTCAACGGAAAGCCCATCTGCACCCCCGAAGAGGAGGAATTCCTGAGGGGGAACGGGTCCTACCCCTCGGGGCATACGGCCATTGGCTGGGCATGGGCGCTTATCCTGACAGAGCTCTTTCCCGGCCAGGCCGATGTGATCCTGGAAAGGGGAAAGCAGTACGGGATCAGCCGGATGATATGCAATGTGCACTGGCACAGCGATGTGGTGGCAGGATGGATGATGGGGGCGGCAACAGTGGCCAGGCTGCATGCCAATGCAGACTTTCTCACCGATATGGCGGCGGCCAGAAAAGAGGTGGAGGCGCTCAAAAAATCCCGGGTTCTCTCCCCGGCGGCATGATCGTTGTGGGCCGTTTCCGGCAGGACTTCACCCTCCCGGTCAGCCGGTCAAGGGAATGCGCAGCAGGCCACTGTGGTCAATGACAGCTGTTTTCCGCACTCAGACCGGCAGGGGTTCGAATTCCGGATCAATCCTCTTCAGCAGCTCCACGGAACGCTCCCACAGTTTCCGGCCTTCGTTCTTATCGTAGACCTTGGGATCCATCTTCTTGGGATTGAACATATGCAGGTACTCGTTGGTGGTCCCTTCATAATCCTCTGAGAGAGCCATATAGACAACCGGTCTTGAAGCCTTTTCAGGGGAGCGGAAAATGACCCAGAAGATCCCTTTCAGGATATTGCGCAGGAGCCAGGGGGCCTCCCTGACAATGTTGGAGTGTACGGGGCCCGGACATATCAGATTGACCCCCAGCCGGAAGGAATGTAGATTGATCCTGCGGGAGAGTTCCGTGGCATAGGTGTTCAGCACCAGTTTGAAATAACTGTAATTGGAGATCCCCTTGGATACTCCGTATTCGAAATAGCGGCCGAATTCATCATAGTCTATTGGGGTGGATCCCTGGTGGGAGTCACTCGAGATCATTATGATACTGGACCTGGGGCCTGTATCTTTCAGCCTGAGGACCGGGCTGTTCAAAAGCAGGTGGGTGAGAATCACATTGGAGAGGTAATTCACCAGGAACATCTCATCCTGTCCTGATGCGGTCTTCCTGGAACCGGGCAACGCAATGGCCGCGTTCAGGATACAGATATCGATCTCCACACGGTCGGCTACGAGAGACTCGGCAAATCTGTGGATGGTCTCTATTCTGCTGAGATCCAGGAAACGCATCTCTACCCGCTCCGATCCGGAAGCCTTCTTTACCCGCTCCCCTGCTTCGGGGATCTGGCTGCGGCCGGCCATGATCACCCTCCCTCCCCTCCGGGCAAATTCAACAGCCAGGGCAAACCCGAGCCCCGAATTGGCCCCCGTGACCAGGATGGTCCTGCCATCGGCCCTTTCATTCCCGGAAAACCGGGAGGCCAGCTGCTGCCTGGAAAAGAAATCCCTGAAACCTGCCAGGGAGGCTACAACCGGATTGGTGAACCTGCCTTCTGCCATGATTCCCTGCTACTCTATCGCCAGCAGTTCGATCTTGAAGATGAGCACCGAGTTGGCAGGTATGGGTCCCGAACCCTGTTCACCGTAACCCAGATCTGCGGGTATATAGAACCTGTATGTGGATCCCACGGGCATCAGCTGGACGCCCTCGGACCATCCCCTGATCACCCTGTTCAACGGAAATGTCGCGGGCTCCCCACGTTTGTAGCTGCTGTCGAATACGCTCCCGTCGATCAGGGTCCCTTCATAATGGACCGTTACGGTGGATGTATCGGCAGGCATGGGACCGCCGCCTTCTGCAAGGACCTCATACCTGAGGCCCGATCCGGTGGTGATCACCCCTTCACGGGTGGAGATATCTTCCAGGAACCTGTTGCCCTTTTCAAGGTTCTCCATCGCTGCAAGCTTCCCTTTGTCTGCTTCCCTTTGCTGAAACGCAAGTTGCAGCTCCCTGAACTGATCCCCGGCTGTCTCCCTGTCGTACCGGGTTGTGCCATTGAAGGCCCCCTTGATCCCGGAAATGATCAGGTCCGTATTGGCCTGGAAGGGGAATCCTGAAATGTCGTAACCGAACATAAGGCCCAGAAAATAGCTGATGGAATCGGCCTCATTCTCAAGCTTTACAGGATCGGATAAGGTCGTATCGGTCTGTGCTGCTGCAAAAGCCGTTGATATAAGCAGCATCAAAAAGATGAATAGATATTTCATAGAATGGTTGTTAATGAGCGGTGAAAATAGCAAAACCGGCGGTCAGTTCAAAATTACGGGCATTTCCCGGGATCAGGCCCATGCCAGGCGGCCTCTCTGAATGATGGCATATTTCACAACCTTGCCTGCATGGAACCCGGCTTTTTTGATATAGCACCTCATATCGTCTTCCGGAACGGTTAAAGATGACTCGTAACCCAGCAATAGTGCAACCTCTTTTATAAAAACGTTCCCCGACGCATGGAGGACGGAGGGTACCGAACCGGTGGCCCCGTTACGGATCCTTCCATGATCGAACCGGAGGTCGGAAAGGTCAGGCTTCCGGGTTATAAAATTCCTGAAAAGAAGGTTGTAGAAGATCTCGCATTTCCAGTCGATGTCAACCATGTTTCTCTCCTCGACGTAGATCGCAGTGAGGATCTCCTGGTCAATGTCATCCGGTGCCAGCTGTCCAGCATCCAACAATCCTTTGAGTAACCTGGTTGCATATCCTGCCGTGGAGATCCATGTGCCGGCGTTGAGATAATTATACCCGGTAGGATTCTGAGGGGTTGCCCAGGGTGTCCTGTTGAATTCATGGTCATATACCCTTGCATTGAAGGAGGTCAGTTTCAGTGCCCCGCAAAGGAAGGGTATCCGCATCCGGCGGAATTTTGCCTCGATCTCCCGGGTCCCGGAAAGGAATATGACATCAAAAGGATCCACCGATATGATGATCTCATCTGCCGGCAGCTCCTTCACATAGTTGCAAATGGCCATCAGCTTTTCACCTGAACCGGCCCATTTTTCTCCCCAGCCTAAAATGACAGGTTCTATACCGAACCGGTGGCACGATTCCATGAAAAGGTCGAAGTACGCCTGTTTCTCCGTACCGTAAGCTACGACAGTTGGCATGTCCCGGATGAATCATCCACCGGGCAAGTTATGAAATTTTAAGGATCTAAAGATGAAATCCAAACAGATTTCGCAGGTCAGGAGATCTTGGCGTAGACTGCCCTTTGGGAGAGCACCTGCATGGTAATTCCGCGGGCAGCCATAAAGAGGATAAAGGCCAGCCACAGGCCATGGTTGCCCATGAGCTTCCCTGCAATGACATAGGCGGGGAAAAATACCGCCAGTGTGGAGACCAGCATGGCATTGCGCATCTCTTTTCCCGCTGTTGCCCCTATATAGATCCCGTCCCACAGGAATGCGGAGAAGGAGACCACGGGTACCATGATCACCCAGAAAAAATAGGGCCTTGCATTGGTGATGATTTCCATATTGCTGGTCAGAGCCCTGAAGATAACCTCCCCTCCAAGCAGGTACAACAGCGTAAAGAACAGGCTGATACCGGCACCCCAGGTAAACAGGAGCCTGATGGCCTTCGAGAGGGAATCGCGCTTCCCGGCCCCGATGAACATGCCGGTGAGTGCTTCGGAGGCATGCGCAAAACCATCGATCAGGAAGGAGAAGAACATGAAGAACTGCATCAGCAGCGAATTGACTGCAAGGATGGTCTCTTCCCCCTGAGAAAGCAGATCAGAACTTGCCGAACGTGCCGTAAAAATGGAAAATACGATCACCAGGCACATGGTCCGGATAAAAATGTCCCTGTTCACCAGAAGGAAATCCCTGAGCTTCCTCCAACGGATGGTTGCCCGGAATGACCAGTGGGGGAAAAGGTGCCTGAAATTCCTCCGGAAAAAACAGATGGCCAGGAGCAGCCCGCTGTACTGGGCGATCACCGTCCCCAGTGCCACTCCGTCTGAACCCATATCCAGCTCCATCACGAAAAAGAAGCTGCAGATGATATTGATGATGTTGGTGGTGATCAGAACAACCATCGGCAAACGGGCGTTCTGCATTCCAAGGAAGAACCCAAGCAGGGCAAATTGTCCCAGCGCTGCCGGTGCAGCCCACACCCTGATCCTGAAATAGGCCATGGCTAGCTCCTCCACCCTGGTCTCTCCCTTCAGAACGGCAAAACTCAGCATCTCGACCGGCTTTTGAAATGCCACCAGCAGGAGGCCCAGCAGCATGGCGATCAAAAAGGCCCTTGAAAAGACCAGGATGGTTTCAGGCAGGTCCCGCCTTCCCCATGCCTGGGCCGTGAATCCGCTGGTGCCCATCCTGAGGAAGCCCAGTCCCCAGTATATAAAATTGAAGATCAGGGACCCGAGTGCGATGGCGCCGATGTAGGCATCCGACTCAAGGCGGCCCATCAGCGCCATATCCACGATCCCCAGCAATGGAATGGAGATGTTGCTGATGATGTTGGGAATGGCCAGGTCAAGGATCTTCTTGTTCATTTTCCGGATGACGGGCTGAAGATAATGCTTATTGGGTTCTGACCGGTCTTTGATTTCATTAGCCTTTGCCTTATTTTTAACACTATCAATCCAAAAGATCAACAACAGATGTCAATCAAAAGAATCTGGCACGGGTGGACCACCCATGAGAATGCCGATGCATATCAGGATCTGCTCCATCGTGAGGTGTTCCCGGGAATTGAGTCGAAGGAGATCGATGGCTATCAGAGCGTTGAACTGTACAGGCGCGACCTGGATGAGGAGGTGGAATTCATCACCATCATGACCTTCGATTCACTGAAGAGCGTCAAAGCCTTCCGGGGGAAGGATTATGAGCAGTGTTATGTGCCTGAGCCGGCAAAAAAGCTGCTGAAACGCTGGGAAAAAGTGGCTGCGCATTATGATGCGGTTGAGAAAAGGAATTACCGGATATGAAGTTTTGGCCCCGGTGCCCCCTTCTGCTGGCCGGAGCTTTGCTGCCGGCCGGTTCCTGTGACCGGTCCGCGGACCCCAGGCAGGTGATGAAAGCCTGAACCGTGCCACCACCATCGCGCAGCTCCTCGATTCTGCCGGGTATTTCACCTCCATGACCGGCAAATGGCACCTGCACCGGGACGCCAGCCACCAGCTATTGCCGTAACCGAATAATTGATATTTTTAAGGTCTCAACAGGGTCCAATGAGATTATTTACGGCACTTTTCGTCCGCTCCATAGCCACCATGGTGGCACCGGACCATGAATCCGAATCGGCATTGTATTTTGAAGAATAAAATATAACAAAGATGAAACCTAAGAATCTGATGGCAGTCATTGCGGCAGGAGTGCTGGCCGTGAACATCGCCCCTGTCATGGCACAGGGAAGCCCGGCGGACCCCTTCCTCGGGATGTGGGCCCTCGATCTCGGTTATGAGAACAGCAAGGCCGGCTGGCTGGAGGTCCGGCAGGAGGATGGTTACCTGGATGCGGAGATCCTCTGGAGGTGGGGGAGCGTCTATCCGCTCGATTTCGTTTTCGTCGAGCAGGGGGAGCTGTTCCTTACCCAGGGAAGGCAGGTTGTCAGGAGAGAGGAGGGGAAGCCGGTCAGGACCCAGCACGTGATATCCTGGTTCGATGTGAAAAAGGAGGGTGATGACAGGATCACGGGAATAGCTGTTTTTCCGCGTGAAAGCGGCATAGGCGTGGAATCGGTGGCGTTTACCGGGAAGCGGATACCCCCCTGCGGGGAGGCTCCCGATCTCGGCAAGGTCAGATACGGGGAACCGGTGAAGCTCTTTAACGGGAAGGACCTGGAGGGGTGGGAACTGCTCGATAAGAACGCCCCGAACGGCTGGCGCGTCGAGGACGGGATCCTGGTCAACGATCCGGTCCAGAAAGAGGGAGGGCCCCATATCAGCTACGGGAACCTGCGGACCAGGGAGACCTTCGGGGATTTCAGGCTGAAGATCGAAGCAAATGTTCCGCGGGGAAGCAACAGCGGGATATACCTGCGGGGGATCTATGAAGTCCAGGTGGTGGACAGTTATGGACAGGGACTGGATCCCCATAACATGGGGGCCCTCTACAGCCGGATCACCCCTTCATCATCCGCTGAGAAGCCTGCCGGGGAGTGGCAGTCTTTTGACATTACCCTCTGCAGTAGGCACCTCACCGTGGTTTTGAACGGGGTGACCATCATTGACAACCAGCCCGTGAAGGGGGTGACCGGCGGAGCGATCACCTCGGATGAGTTCAGCCCGGGGCCCCTCTATCTGCAGGGCGACCATGGAAAGGTGAGCTTCAGGAACATGGTACTGACCCCCATCCTGGATTAGTTGCCTGTTTGATCCCCCTCTATTCAAACTACTATTTTTGATGAAAACACCACCTCATGCAAATCCAGAGACTGATCAGCCTTCCTCCCGTGATGGCTTCCCGTTTCCACCGGCTTGAACAGAAAGATCCCGGTGAATGGTTCTGCGGCTCGGACCCGGTTGAGAAGAAGCTGGGTTCCGGGGGAGGTACCGCCTTCCTCCTGGCCTCGGCATACATGGCTGAAGGGTACCGGGGATCTTTCTCTGACTGGCTGACCGGCAGGAGGAGGATGGTGATCCATTCCGGCGGTGAGAGCAGGCGCCTGCCAGCCTATGCCCCCTGCGGAAAATCACTGCTGCCCGTGCCGGTATTCCGCTGGTCAAAAGGCCAGCATCTTGACCAGAAGCTGCTCGATTTCCAGGCAGCCTTCTATGAGAGGATCCTGAAAAGGGCTCCCGGATACTATTGCACCCTGATCGGGAGCGGGGACGTGATGTTCATCTCACCTGACAGGTTCAGTGACCTGCCTGAGGCTGATGTGCTGCTGATCGGGATATGGGTGGATGATCGGGTGGCTTCGGGGCACGGCGTGTTTTTCAGCCCGCGGAAGGAGCCGGATCAGCTGGCCTTTGTCAAACAGAAGCCCTCGCGGGATGAGCTGAGGGAGTACGCGCATGATTATTTCTACCTGATGGACTCGGGGATCGTCCTGCTCAATCAGCGAGCCACCCTGAAACTGATGGGTAAGGCCGGGTGGCTTGAGGATCAGGGATCATTTGCCGGGGGAGTGCCCGGGTTCTATGATCTCTACGGGGAGATGCTGACCTCTTTCGGTGCGGAAGCGGAGAGCCATGATCCTGAACTGGAAGGATTCGAGGTGAAGCTGGTCCCGCTCCAGAAAGGGGAATTTTACCACTTCGGAGGGAACGGCGACCTGGTCGGCTCCACCCTGAAACTGCAGAACCGCATCACCGACCAGCGCCTGACATATGTCACCGGAACGGATCAACACCCATCCATCTTCAAGCAGAATGCGGAGGTGGGTGCGCATTTTGGGGAGGAGAACCAGCAGATCTGGATTGAGAACAGCCATGTTCCGGCCACATGGAAACTGAACCACCACCATGTCGTAACGGGTATTCCTGACAATGAATGGGAACTTGAGATCCCCGCACATACCTGCCTTGACATGGTGCCCCTGGAAGGCGGGGCCTATGGCCTGCGTCCCTACGGTTTTTCAGACACATTCAGGGAGAGCCTTTCCGGAGGAGCCTCCTGGATGGGGCAGCCTTTAAGCAGATGGCTGAAGGAGCGCTCCATCGATCCGGCAGAAGCCGGCATCAATGAGGGAGCATCCCTCTATGAACTGCCCCTTTTTCCCGTGGTGAAACCGGATGATATCCCCGGGATGCTGGCATTCATGCTGACGGGAAAAGGGAAAGCTATCGCCTGGATCAATGCCAGGAGGCTTTCGGCAAAGGCACTCTCCGAAAAGGCCGATTTGGAACGGCTCTACAGGCAGAGGGAAGCCTTTAAGGCCCGTGTGATGCCAAAGCTGGCCGCGAACTACCGTAAAAGTGTCTTCTATTACCTGGACCTGGAAAGGAGCGCTGCCGATTTCAGGGAGCTCGGATTGCAGCTGCCCGCGGAGCTTCCATCCGGGGAACCTGTGATCAGGAGGATCAACGACTGCATGTTCAGGGCAAGGGTCACCGGGAACCGGGCGCTGGCAGAAAAGTATGAGAAGGAGGCCTTCGGGATCCTGAGGGAGGAGATGATCGGTACCCTCCGGTCTGACCCGGTCAGTCCCGAAATGAACCTGCTGGATGACCAGATCCTCTGGGGCAGAAGTCCCGTGAGGCTCGACCTGGCAGGGGGATGGACCGACACCCCGCCCTATTGCATCATGGAAGGAGGGAAGGTGGTCAACGTGGCGGTGGAACTGAACGGGCAGCTGCCGCTGCAGGTCTTTGCCAGGCCGCTGGAAGAGCATAAGATCGTACTGCGCTCCATCGACCTGGGAGAGAAACTGGAGATCACCTCGTTCGGGGAACTGGCCGGGTATGACCGGCCGGGCGGCGGATTCTCGATTCCCATGGCTGCCCTTGTGCTGGCCGGATTCGGGCCTGCATTTTCCCTGAAGCGCTATGGAGACCTGGCCGCACAACTGAAAGATTTTGGCTGCGGGATAGAGATGTCGCTGCTGGCGGCCATTCCCAAGGGATCAGGGCTGGGGACCAGTTCCAACCTTGCGGCCACCGTCCTGGGGACACTGAATGAACTCTGCGGGCTGCACTGGGACAAACATGATATCGCTTACCGCACCCTGATCCTTGAACAGATGCTCATCACCGGGGGGGGGTGGCAGGACCAGTACGGAGGGATCTTCGAAGGGGTGAAGCTTCTGGAAACCGCTCCCGGCATACTGCAAAAACCCTCTGTCAAGTGGCTCCCCGGCCGGCTGTTCTCGAACCGGGAGACCAGGGAGATGATCCTGTTGTACTATACGGGGGTCACAAGGGTGGCCCGGGATATCCTGGGCGAGATCGTCAAGGGGATGTTCCTCAACTCTGCCCGCCACCTGGGTATCTTCTCCGAGATGCAGGAGCATGCACGCGATACATTCGAGACCATCCTGCGGAACGATTACGAAGAGCTGGCCGGGAAGGTGGCGCTCAGCTGGGAGCTGAACCAGCGCCTGGATGAAGGGACCAATCCCCCCCCGATCCGGGAGATCATCAGGGGGATCGACGACTACCTGCTGGGCTACAAGTTGCTGGGGGCAGGAGGAGGGGGATACCTGCTGATGTTTGCGAAATCAGCTGAAGCAGCGGTGAAGGTGAGAAAAACCCTTACATCGAAGCCCCCCAACGCCAGGGCCCGCTTCGTAGATTTCACCGTTTCAGGCACAGGTTTCCAGGTCTCCAGGTCATAGGGATGACCTCCCCCTGCAGGATAACCGTTCACCCGCCCGCTTTAACGGATCACGATCTTCCCGGGGGCTGACCGTCCCTGGCCGGATCCGACATGGTAGATATAGGTGCCGGGAGCCAGCTGCCTTCCCGGGATCACCACCTCCCCGGTGGATGGTGTAACAGGGAAACGCATGATGATCCGGCCATTCACATCCGCGATCTCCAGCGATCCGGACGGCACCCCTTCAGGCAGTGATACCGGGATATGCACCAGGCCTGCAGCCGGATTCGGATAAGCATTCCCTGCCCCTGTAACCTGCCGGTCCGCTGATTTCGTGGTCTTCCCGGGAAGCGAATAGACATGGGTATAGGTGCGGTACGGGATCACTGAGTAATCATATTCATAGGCCAGGAATTTTGTGCCGTGATCCCCGGTTTCGATGACCTCGGTAAACCCGACCCCCGGGAAGGAGAGCAGGATGGCCCCGTGCTCATTGATCAGCCTGGCCTCGAAAGTAAAATAATAAGAGGTTTCGGTGGGTACATATTTTGAATAGATATAGACCAGCTCCAGCAGTTCATCAGTGTTGAAGAGTTTTTCGGAGACAAGCCGGACATCCTCAAGGTAATACCCTTCGGGTGTGGGAAGTGGTACCGATTTCAGCAGGCTGTGATCCATGGAATAGACAAGGAACTGCTTGTTCACCACATCCATGGAGTAATAGATCTCTCCCAGGCTCTCTAGCCGGCAAATGGTGGCTGACTCGGAATAGGTGTTCTCAAAAACCGGCTGGGCCAGTACGGACAGGCCTGTGATCAGCCCCAGTGCGATGGTCAGTGCAAGCTTCTTCATGCTATATTCAGGTTTTAAGGCAGGTTTAGCAAGTCGAGCCCCTCCATGGCCGAAGTTCCTCCCGGGGTGTGCAGCAGGGCTTTCTGGAACAGGACCTTCGCCTCACGGAAATTATTCAGTTTGAAATAGGACCATCCCAGCATGGTCAGGGCATCGTAATCAAAAGGGTAGAGGTTGGCCACCTTCTCGAAATACTTCCTGGCGGTTTCATAATCCTCCTTGCCGTAATAGATCAGTCCGAGACGGTGCATGGCAATGGAGTTGTTGGGACTGATCTCCAGGATCTTTTCATATTGCTTCATCACCATGGCCCAGTTGCCCATGGCTGCACCCGGGTAGACGATCCCGAACCTGGGCTCGATGGCATAGGGCATCAGGTCAATGGCCTTGTTGTAGTAGGCCATCGATTCGGTAAAGCTGCCGGCCTGGTAGCTCAGCCAGCCCAGGCGAAGGTTGATCTCGTAGGATTTCTCATTGTATACGCCTTTAAGGGAGTTGATGGCAGCGGCCACCTCCCCCGTGGCTTCCTGGATATAGCTTTGCTGGAAAGCGTCCTTGGTCTCTTTGAAACTCTGGCCTGAAACAGTGATGACCGGAACAAGCAGGCCGGTGATTAACAGGTTCCGCACAGATCTTAAAATTTCCATGATAGTCCTCCGTAAATTGAAAATGCGTTATAGGTGATTGGATTTTTAATGTCAGACTGCCCGGGATCAAAAGGGTGGAACTCGCTCCGGCTGGAGGTCCACCTTCCCCCCAGGTAGAGCAGTGACCCCTTTCCCGTGACCGGCACGGAAACGGTACAGGTCGCCTTCCTGCGGATCACATCTGCATAACTGTTATAGATGACCGATCCGTTGTATTCCAGGTAGTGTTCCATCTCCCCCATGGCTGCGTTCAGATCGACCCACACCTTATCGGCTATGGCAAACCCGGCATGCATCTCCGGGATGTGCCTGAGGGTGTTCCCGCCGGCGGTTATCCCAACCTGGCTGTTGAGGTACCACCCGGCATAAAGGTTCAGGTTGCCAAGCGGATACCAGGTAAGACCCAGCCTGCTCTGGACCTGCTCTGCATCGTTCAGCGTGGCATAATAGACCCCCAGGTTTACCTCCACCGGCCCGAACCCCTTGCTGAACCCCATCCCGGCCACCATATCGATGCTGTCACGGTATTCCATCCGGGGCTGGCTGTTCCCGCCCTGGGATCCCTGGTCCGGGAAGACTGGGGCCTGAAAGTGAACGCTTACCAGGTGAAAGGCGGGCAGGAATGCATACCCTGATCTGGTTGTAATGGCAGGGGAGATATAGTACTGGTGCTGGTAGACGTGCTGGCCGGCTGACTGCAGCTGGTTCACGCCATCGGAATAGTAAAGGTAATTGTACTTGGAAAGGTAATTGTATGCATGGGTAAGCCTGAACCCCGGGACAATACGGTGCGAGAGAGAGAGTGAAACATTGGAGAAATGCCGGTTAATGTACTGAACCCCGGGCGGCAGGCCTGAGAACAAGGCATCCGGATCCGACAGCTTTTCATCGTTCAGCGCCCGGCAGTAGAGATAATCCCCGCCGATCCCCTCCAGGAATTTGCCTTTTTGCGGGGGAAGCCTGAGGGCCAGGTCTCCCCTGAACTGCTTCCGCACCAGTCGTGCCTCTTCATACTGTCCCGCGAACAGCCTGGAAAAATAGAGGTATTCAAGGGCCAGGGGGTCACCGGGATTGAAAATGAGCGCACGGGAGAAATGGGTTGCCGCTTTCCGGTAGTTCTTCCTGTGGTAACAGGCGATCCCGATCCTGAGTCTTAGATAGTAGTAGTCAAAATCCAGTTTCAGCGCCCTGTACCCCATCTTTACCACGCTGTCCCATTTCTGTTCGAGAAGCAGCCTGTAGGTTTCGGAATCGAGGGTCTTAAAATCGGTTGGATCCTGGGAACGGACCAGGGAAACCGGGATCAGGACCAGCCATATGGATATGATCACCCTGTACATGTGGCTTCCATCTGTAGGTCTTTTGACGCTGCGGTGAGTTTGAAGATCCCCTTTTCGTTCACCGCTATGCTGAAATCGAATCTTTTTATATCTCTCCCGGCCAGGGAATTCCTTGCCGAGGAGGCCAGTGTGATCTCCGTCGGGGCCATATCGCTGTCGATCCACTCATAGGTGCACCTGTATTCTGAACGGAGGAACTTCCAGAAAGGAGCGACCACATCCTGCAGGCCCAGGAGAGGCTGGCTGTAGATCAGGTTCAGGGGGTATTTGTCGTTGATGACCAGGTCCTGGTAGAATCCCTGCTGCACCTGGAAGGCTGCCAGGAAAAAGTAATAGAGCAGACACTTTTTGTCACCTGAATAGTGTGTGAAGTAGAGAAGGTTCCCGTCATTGATGAAGTATGCCAGGGAACCTGTCTGGTGGCATTTGATGAAAGCGTTGTTGTAAGGATCGGTGCTGACCTCCCAGGAAGATTCCTTTTTTTCTCCGTTTACCAGAAGGTCAAAATGGTACCTTTTCCCGGGGATAAAGTGAAATGCCCGGTAGAGGAGCTCGTTTCTCTCAATATTCGACACCAGGTCCCCCTTTGCCGGATAATCAAAAGATCTCAGGCTGAAACCATTCTCTTCGTGAAGGATGTGGTAGCTGATGGGGTATTCGAGTGTAACCGAACCGATGTAGGGTGTCTCCTGCACCTGGAAATGAAGATGCGGATAGGGGGACCGCCCTGAATTGCCGCATCGGCCTATCTCATCTCCCTCTTTGACGGCGTCACCTTCGCTGACCTTGATGGAGCCTTCCCTGAGATGACTCAGGGAGGTGTAGAGGTTTTCGTTGTGTTTAATAATGACGGTATTGCCCCAGTTATCCCTGATATTCACTTCACCCACAACGTTATCCGGAATGCGGTCCACTACGAGCTCAACAGTTCCGTCGGCCGGCGCAAGCACCATCTTGTCATAACAGAAATAGTCCGCCAGGTGGTCGCCGCTTCCCATGAACTGCCGCTCTTCAGTATCGGTAATCACAAAATCCCATGCGTGGCGGAACTCATCTTTATGGGTATGCTCCCCGTCATGGGCCTGGGAAACCGTCCAGGTACCCAGGAAGGGCAGCCTGACATGCACCTTATCATGATGCCTGAACCGGACAACGTCATTGTGGAATGCGTAAAGGTTCTTTTCCGGAGTATTGTGTTGAATGAGTACTTCTGAAAGGGTGAGAGAGGGTGTGATCCTGAATTTCAGGGCATAGAGGAAAAGCAGCACCACCAGGTTGAACGGCAGTGAATAGATGGGAAGGCTGAAGACGACAAAGACTTTCGCAAGGCTGATGGTGATCATGGCCACGATGGGGATCAGCAGCACCACCCAGAGGTAGGAGCGTCTGGACGGGATAATGAAAAATCCCCCCACCGCAATGGATGTGAGGATGTAGTTGAACCCGATATAGCTGTAGCTCAGGTCAGAGATACTGGCACCGATGATCTCATAGAACAGGTAGGCGGTATAGAACCCGATCAGGGAAAGGGAGAAAGAGATCCTTGAATATAGCAGCAGGCCCAGGGAGAGGATGATCCCGGAGAGCATGTTGTACTGGAACAGGATGGCCCCCAGGGATATAAAATAGATCCTGAGTGACCTGGGCAGCCGGAGATCGTTCCACCATTCATAGATCCTGACCAGGGGATCCCCGCCAATGGTATAGAGGTCATTGAAGGTATAGATGCCGCGCTCGCTGATGCCCAGAGCGGTAAACTCCTTGGTGGCCAGGGTCATGATCCAGATGGAAAGCAGGAACGGGACGGAGAGGTAGGGAAGTGCATATTTCCCGATGACACCCTGGAGCGACACGGCGATCAGAAGGGTCAGGATCGCCGCCATGAAGATGATCAGGATCAGGTGGAGGGATGGTTCGAAATAGATACCCAGTCCCAGCCCCACCAGGAGGCTGTTGAAGCCAAACACCCCTTTGGAGATCCTCCTCCTGTCGAATCCCAGGAGAAAACCCACCAGGTTGGTGATGATCACCGACAGGAAACCCAGAAGCCCTGCATAGAGGTCAAAGAATGTGACCACCATAAGAATGAAGGCAAACAGGCGCTGGTCAGAGAAAAACACCTGGCCATAGCTGTTGGGGATGGCCTTCAGGAAAAGCTTCATATCGTCCCTGGATCTCAGCATCACTTCAGGTGGTCAGGCACCACTTCCTGCTGCCGGATCAGCTCCATGTTCTCCTCTTTCCTGATCACATGGACCTTGCCTTCCGTGTCGATCAGCACCACGTTGGGACGCAGGGTGATGAACTGCATCCACTGGGTCATGTTATAGGCACCGATCCGCTTGATCACGAACTGGTCCCCTTTTTTAAGCAGTGGAAAAGCAATGGCTTCCCGCAGCACATCTATGTTCATGCAGAGGGGACCATAAATGGTGGTCTCCTCCATCTGCTCAGAGACAGGGGCTGCCGGGTATATCTCGTGCTCATACCAGAATGAGGTAAAAAGCAGGTTGATGCCCACATCCACAATGGTGGCCCGGTTTCCGCTGGAGAGCCGTTTGTTGGCGATGACCGTTCCGAGCAGGTAACCCGCATCGTCGATCAGTGCCCTCCCGCTCTCAAGGATCAGGGTGGGCAGGTTCCGGGGGTTCAGCTGGGAATTGAGGATGGCCGAAGAGATCGCCTCGGCATATTCATCCATCGAGGGAACGGTGTCCGATCCCGGGTAATAGGCCCCTTTCAGGGTATTTTGGGAGGCAAACCCCCCTCCCACATCGAGGTACCTGATATTCACACCGAACTTCTTCTCAATGCCATAGGCAAGGTCTGCCAGTTTGCCGGCTGCCACCTTGTAGGCATTGGAGGTGAGCATGTAAGTCCCGATGTGGGTGTGAAGACCCACCAGCTCCAGCTTGTCGTTGATCATGATCCGGTTGATGGCATCCCAGGCATCCCCGTTCTCGTAGTTGAACCCGAAGCGGTCCCACATGGGATATACCCCGGTGTCCATATTGACCCGGATGGCGATCTTTGGCTTCTTCCCTGAATTTTCAGCGATGGCGATGATGGAATACATCTCGTCGAAATGGTCAATATGGATCAGGGAATCGTTGTCGATCGCTTTCTTCAGCTCCTCATCGGTCTTGTCGGGACCGTTGAAGATGATCTGGCTGCCTTTCACCCCGTTCTGCAGGGCCTTGTCGTATTCGAACCCCGATACCACCTCTGCCCAGGAGCCCTCCTGGTGAAAGATCCTGCAGACCGCATCCAGGTAGTTGGTCTTGTATGACCAGGCGAACTGGACCTTCGGGTAGCGGGTGGTGAAGGCATGCTTCGCCTTTTTGAACCTGTCACGCATGGTTTTCTCGGAGATCACGTAGAGCGGCGAACCCCAGTTGGCAAGAAGTTCAGGCACTGCAACATTGTCTATATGGGTGATGGGCTCAGCCCGGGTTTTCATCCCGAATTTACTGGGCATTCCTGCCTGAAGTCTCTTGATAAACGGTCTTTCAAACGGCTTCTTTTCCATGTTGTTCAAATTATAGTTCCCCGAGTGTGGAGAGTTTTTCAAATTCCTTAAGGTCGGTGATCATATCGTATGAGTAACGGATAAACATTTTGCCCACCTCATAGGTACGATAGGGTTCAACCTCCATCCCCAGCGCCAGTTTTAACAGCGCCTCCGGCAGGTTTTGGCCCGCACCCACGGCCAGGTAGACCCATGCAGGGATCCGCGGGTTGATCTCAATGATATAGAGCTCGTTCTTATGCGATTTGACCAGTTCCACCTCCATGCCGCCCCGCCATTTCATGGCTTTGATGATCCTGCGGGTCAGCTCAAGCATTTTCTCATCGTCAAGCGTGATCCCCGACCAGGCCTTCCCTTTGTCGGTGATGTACTGTTTCCGCATGGGTACGGCGCCAATGGTGTTCCCCATGCCGTCTCCCAGGGCCACCACGTTGACCTCCGTGCCCTTGATAAACTCCTGGATAATGACCGGGAGCCCCCATTTGGCGCTGATCTTGTTGTAGTTCATCCGTACCTGCTCCTCGTTGTAAGCCAGGTAGGCATCGTAGAACTTGCCCTTCACCATCAGGGGATACTCAAACTCATCCTTCAGCTTCTCGATCTCGTCGATCCGGGTGATGGATTTGCTGAAGGGAACCATCAGGCCATACTTTTTCCCGAAATCCGGCAGGTTGGACTTGTGGCGCTCCTCGAACTGTTCCAGGGTGGGCAGGAATGTCCGGATGCCTGCCTGCAGCAGCACACTTTCCGAACGCATGAATGCGTACAGCTCTGCATCGAAGTTGGGGATCAGCACATCAATGGGATCCCTTCGATGGATATCAAGGATCCTGCGTACAAGGATATCAGACCCTTCCGAAGGATAGGGGACCTGGTAGGCCTTATCCACGATCCCATGCATGTAAATGGCCGGCTCCAGGTTCTCGTAGGCCAGCCCGATGATACGCGGATCAAAGTGCTCCGAGTCACGGATCCCGCGGATCACCGGCACACCCGGTCCGGGATTATCCGTATTGTTGAGACCCGTTAGCGCTACGGTGATCTTAGTTCTCATGCTCTTCATCCAGGAGTTCAAACTGCCGCAGCATACTGATAAAATCGTAGAAATACTTTTCGAAACTGGGCGGATCGATATCGTACTGCGTTGTCATCAGGGTAGTGATCTCGGCCGGGGTCTTGTTCTCGCTGAGATAACCAAGGATCTCCTGCCCGACCTGGTTGATGGAGTAGGAATCACCGGTGGTCGGATTGAATACAAAGCCGGTTTCACTGACGGCAATGTTCTTTTTGATCTGCATATGCGGAAGGATTTTTAATGACCATGCAAAGTTGCGGACTCTTACTTGCAGGCGTGTTATGCTTTTCTGGCAAAAAGTTACACAATTCCTGCTGAATTGCGTTTGTGGACTGTCCTAAAGCAGTTTTATTGATTCTGTGGCCACGATTTGCTATTTTCAGTCCGACGATCATCAGGTTGAAGAGCTCCACCATCCATATCAAGAACATGGTTTGCCACTGCTGTCTCCGGGTCATCAGGGAGGAGCTTGAAAAGGCCGGGGTGGAAGTCATTGAAATAACCCTGGGGAGGGCAACCATTCGTTATGACCCCGGCAGGATCTCCATGGAGGATGTACGTTCCGTGCTGGCTGAACTGGGGACGGACCTTATCGAAACCAGGGAACAGCGGCTGGTGGAGGAGATCAAGCTGGCCGTGATCGAGCTCATCCATTACATGAACAACGTGGATTCCATCGTGCGGAAGTCAGAGTACCTGGTTGGGAAGATCGGCCTCTCCTACGCTTACCTCTCAAGGATCTTCTCCTCCCATGAAAACATTACCCTGGAGAGATACATCATCCTGAACAAGATCGAGCGGATCAAGGAGCTGATCGACCAGGAGGAGCTGACGCTCAGTGAGATTGCCTTTATCATGGATTACAGCAGTGTGCAGTACCTCTCCAGCCAGTTCAAGATGATCACCGGGATGACCGTGAGCGAATACAGGGAGAGTGACCGCTCCTCCAAGAGGCCCCTTGACAGGCTTTACTGAGAACCACCATATGAAGGCCGTCCATCAATCCAGCTGCTCCTGCTGCATGATATCGGAGATATTCCGGACTGCTTTATTGGCCCTCTGTCCGCCGATAAACCCGATCAGGGAGAGGACCAGCAGGACAATGGCCAAGATCCTGGCGGATGATTCCTTTCCTTTCAGTGCCTGGATGGCAGCGGTATAGAGAAGATAGATGGAGTAGAAGCTGACCAGCAATCCGGCCAGTCCGCCCAGGATCATACTGATCCCGTAAAAAAATGAGAGGAAGACATTGATGGGATAGACCACCATCAGTGAAGCCGCCACCCTGACGTTGGCCTCGTAATCGGTGCTGCCGCTGCAGATGGCCGAGACCACGAGCATGAGCGCCCCTGAGATGAATACTCCCACGATGGCACCGACCACGGACCAGATCAGTACCATGATCCCTACAGTGCCCCCCCAGAGTCCGCCTCCAACCGCAGAGAGGCCGGTCACGTTCCACAGTAACCCGAACAGGCCCGCCACGGTGCCGTAGATCGCTGCCTTGATGACCGGTTCGGTAAAACCGCCCCCCAGGGGCATGGAGGAAAAATACTCTTTTGGATTCAGCAGGGTTTCCCTCGATTCCCTGATGAGTTTGCCGATGTCAATGGATGGATTGCTCATGATTTCGATTTTTAAGGCACATAAGTTGCCAAATTCATGAGAATTTAGCAAGCAAAACTGCCAAATTTATAAAAAACCGGCATGTTATTCCCCGGGCAGGGAGATTTTGATTGTGGTTCCGGTTCCCTTTTCGGATTCTACCGTGATCTGTCCCCCGTGGTTATGGATGATCTGCCTTGAAAGGCTCAGGCCGATCCCCGATCCCCCCGGTTTCGTGGAAAAGAAGGGCACGAAGATCTTTCCCAGCACATCGGGGGGAATGCCGTTCCCGTTGTCAGAGACCTCTATCGATACGTGATCCAGGATCCTCCTTACCCTGATCTCGATCCGGGGACCAGGAATCTCTGCAAGGGCCTCCATGGCATTTTTCACCAGGTTGATCAGTACCTGTTTTACCTGGGCCTCGTCCGCCATGACCACCAGATGACCTGGGCCGGGATGGATGGAACAGGTGATCCCTTTCCTGGCGCAATAGGACCTGTGCAGCCCGGAGACCTCCTCAAGCAGATCCGCCACCCTGACCTTCCGCCTTTCAGGAGGGGGCAGGCGGGACAACTGCCTGTAACTTCCGATGAACCTGGTGAGCGCCGCGTTCCGGTCAGAAATGGTTTTCAGCGCTGTGTAAAGGTTATCAATGGTATGCTGGGAAACCCGGTCGAGCTGTACCGGCTTTCCCTCCTCCTCCAGGAGCATGATGCCGGTCTCCGTGAGCGAGGAGAGGGGAGTCAGGCTGTTCATGATCTCGTGGGCCATGATCCGGCTGATCGTCTGCCACGACTCCAGCTCCTTCTGTTCGATTTCAGGCTCAATATCCTGAAAAGTGACGATCTTCACCGGCCTTCCCCCGATCTTCACGGTGTTGACCAGTACCAGGAATTGCTTGCCTGCGGGAGCATCCGACATCCGGATCATCTCTCTTCCCGAATCGCCCGCCGATTCCACGGTTCTGGCAAACTGGGGTGAGGCTTTTTCAATGGCTTTCCATGATGGCTTTCTGGCATTGTATATCCCGAGGATATTCAGGGCCAGGGGATTGATCAGTTCCGGCTCATTGACTTCATTCAGGGTGAGAACCGCTGTATGGATATGTTCAAGGATCGCCTGAAGATACTGGTACTGGGTCTCTTTTTCGATCCGGGCCGAGGCGATGGCCCTGATGATCTCCTGGGCTGAACCGGCCAGGCCTTCAAAACCCAGCCCGGTAGCCTTTTCCTGGATCGTCCTGTTGGTTTCACCGGAACGGATCGATTCCAGCAGCGATTCGATGATCCGGTTGGTACGGAAGATCCTGAGGAACAGCTCTGCGATCAGGAATACAAGGATCAGCAATATGGCAAGAACAGAGAAGAGCCTGGCATCTTCCCCGATCACCATGGCAAGTGCCAGCATGGCGAGGAAGATCAGGGCCAGCCGGACCGTGATCCGGATCACGTACCTATTGTATACCATACTTCTTCATTCTTCTGTAGAGTGCATTCCTGTCGATCCCCAGGTCGGAAGCAGCCCTGGTCACATTGCCCCGGTTGGTCAGCAGCGCTGTCCGGATCAATTGCTTTTCGTTGTCTTCAATATTGAGCCCGGGCCGGGAAGTACCTCCTGGGTCCGGGATGCCCAGCTGGTCGAACCTGACCTGATTCTCCTCACTCATGATCACCGCGCGGGAGATCGTATTCTGCAGCTCCCGCACGTTGCCCGGCCAGCTGTACTGCTGCAGATGTTTCATGCTTTTCCGGCCGATCTCCAGGCCGGGACGTCCATATTTCCGGATGGCCTCCCCGAGAAAATGGCTGGCCAGAATGGGAATATCCTCGATCCGCTCCCTCAACGGCGGGATCACCAGCTCGATGGTATTCAGCCGGTAAAGCAAGTCACGCCTGAATTCCCTGTTATCGATCATCTGGTGGATCGGCTGGTTGGTGGCGGAGATGACCCTGATATCAATGGGGATCCCATCCGCGGAGCCGATGCGCGAGATCATGCGTTGCTCCAGAACAGTCAGCAGCTTGGTCTGAAGGGTCACGGGCAGGTTGCCTATCTCGTCCAGGAAAAGGGTGCCTCCCTCGGCCAGCTCGAAACGCCCCGGTTTGTCCTGGAGGGCACCGGTAAAGGCACCTTTCTGGTGGCCGAACAGCTCTGATTCAAAGAGGGTTTCCGGGATCGCCCCCATATCCACGCACATGAAAATTCCCTCTTTGCGGCCGGAAAAACGGTGAATGGCGCGGGCCACCATCTCCTTCCCGGTCCCGTTCTCGCCAAGGATCAGCACAGAGGCATCTGTGGGGGCAATGATGCGGATCGTATCCTTCAGTTTCTGCATGACGGCCGACTCCCCCAGGATCTGCAGGAAGGGCAGATCATCATCACCTTCCAGGATTTTGGCCATGTTCCGGAATTTCTCCTTTTCCCTGCGCGTCTCCTTCAGTTTCAAGGCGGAAAGGACACTGGCATGAAGCTTGGCATTCTCCCATGGCTTCAGGACGAAATCGAAAGCCCCGGCCTTGATCCCTTTCACCGCCAGGTCCACATCCCCGTAGGCGGTCATCAGGATCACCTCCGCACCGGGATCCCTTTCCCTGATCCTCTCCAGCCATTCGAGTCCCTCCGTGCCCTCCGTATTTCCCCGCTGGAAGTTCATATCCAGCAGGATCACATCGAACCTGTCATGCTCCATCCTCTGAATGATCTTTGCCGGATCTGAAAGGACAGCCACCCCGAAACCCATCTGCTCCAGGAACATCCGGGCGGTAAGCAGCACATCATGGTCGTCATCAATGATCAGTATCCTCTCCTGGCCCATGAAGCTGTGTTTGGTACGAATGTATGGTTTTCACCACTGTAAAACAAACTGCATTGATAGCGAACACCCGGGTGCCTTAAAAACGAGCAATTTTATGGTTTATTGACCCGGTTATATTTTCATAAAGCATTTATAATGAGCGATTAGTTTCATGTGGCACAGGGATTGATAAATCATGACAAAGCGCATCCCATGGTAAAGCACTATTTCAAAGTTACCTTCCGCCATATCCGGAAGCACATCCTGATCTCCATCCTGAATATCAGCGGACTGGCCATTGGCATCGCATGCTTCGTGCTGATCATGCTCTATGTGAACCACGAGCTGAACTACGACCGTTTTAACGAACATTTTGACGACATCTACCGGGTGGCGGTGGATGCCAGGATCGGGAACACGGTGATCAAGCAGACCTGGACACCCGCCCCCATGCCTGCTGCCATGTACGAGGAGTTTCCCGAGGTCAGGGCCGTTACCAGGATTATGGACCGGACCATGACCGTGACCATCGGGGAGCAGGTCTATAACGAGGAGAAAGCCGCCGCAGTTGACTCGTCATTCAGCGAGATCTTTACCCTGGATCTTATCGAGGGCTCCCCGGGAAAGCTCCTGAATGAACCGGGCCAGGTGCTGCTGGACCGGACCACTGCACGCAAGTATTTCGGGGAGGAACCAGCTTATGGAAAGGTGGTCATGGTCGTTATCAATGATACCGTTCCCCTGACCGTCATGGGCGTTTACGAGGATTTTCCGGCCCAGGCCCATTTTCATTTCAATGTGCTGGTCTCCCTGCTCTCCGTCGAAGGCCAGTATAACAACCAGGGTTGGTTCGCCAACAACTTTGAGACCTACCTGAGGCTGGAACCGGGCTATCCGGAAGCGGACCTGGAGGCCAAGCTGCCCGATTTTGTGGACAAGTACCTGTTCAATGGCACCTATGAAGAGAACACCAACGCGGAGAATTACTGGAAACTCTATCTGCAGCAAATCAGGGAGATCCACCTGGGATCCGACCTGAACGGGGAGTTTGAACCCAATGGAAACCTTGCCTACATCAGGATCTTCTCCGTGGTGGCGTTCCTGGTGCTGATCGTGGCGTGCATCAACTTCATGAACCTGACCACGGCAAGCTCCTCCATCCGTGCCCGGGAGGTGGGCGTCAGGAAGGCCAACGGGGCCAGCCGGGGCATGCTCCGGCAACAGTTCTTTGCCGAGGCGGTCATCATCAGTATCCTGGCCCTGATCCTGGCCATGGGTCTTGCAGAATCGCTCATGGGACCCTACAGGAACTTTACAGGGAGGGAGATCCAGATCCGGTATCTCGATAATTTCCTGGTGATCCCGGGGCTCCTCGGACTGGCCATCATCGTGGGCCTTCTGTCCGGGAGTTACCCGGCGCTCTACATGAGCCGGTTCTCCCCCGTTGAATCTCTTGGGTTCAAAGGTGTCAGACAATCCAGGAGCTGGTTCCGGAACATCCTGGTACTGTTCCAGTTCTCGGTGGCCATATTCCTGATCGCCGCCACCCTGCTGGTCCAGAAACAGATGAAGCTGATCATGGAGGATTCCCTGGGTTTCGACAAGGAACATGTGATCCTTGTCAACCACGCCTACTACCTGGAAAATATCGAAACCTTCATGGATGAGTTGCGTAGTGAACCTGGTGTCATCCAGAGTGCCTGTTCGGTGTTTGTACCGGGTGACAAGATCACCAACTGGGGTTTCGGCTGCGAGGGCGTGGACCAGGCTTTCAGCCTGAATGCGAACCTGACCAATGAGACCTATCTGGAGACCATGGGGCTGGAGATGGCAGAAGGCCGCTTTTTTTCGAAGGAATTCGGAGCGGACACAGGCAAGATCATCCTCAATGAGACGGCCGTAGCCCTGCTTGAACTGGAAGATCCCATCGGGACGATCACCTACCTGTGGAACGACCGGAAGCTGCCTTTTGAAGTGATCGGGGTGGTCAGGGACTACCACTGGGAGTCGAAACACATGACGATCAGGCCCCACTGCATCATGCATCAGAAAGCCATGGACTGGTCTCCAAATTACCTGAGCGTGAAGGTAACGGGAGAAACCAGGAAGGTCCTGGCGGTCCTTGAGAAAAAGTGGGATGAGCAGGTGGGGTTCATTCCCTTCGAATATGAGTTTTTAGACAGGCACTATGACAACATGTACCAGAATGAAAAACAGACCCGGTCGCTTCTCTATATCTTTGCCCTGATCGCCATTTTCATCTCCTGCCTGGGATTGTTCGGACTGGCAACTATCATGGCTGACCGGAGAACAAAAGAGATCGGGATCCGGAAAACCAACGGTGCCAACACCGGGAACATCCTGGGCCTGCTCTCTGTCGATTTTACAAAATGGGTGCTTCTGGCCAACCTGATCGCCTGGCCGCTCACCTGGTGGGCCATGAAAAAATGGCTTGAGAGCTTCGCCTACCGGATCGGCATTTCCTGGTGGGTGTTTGTCGCTGCAGGTGTGCTGGCCTTTGCCATCGCCCTTGCCACGGTAAGCTTTCATGCCATCAGGGCCAGCAGGCAGAATCCCGGGATATCACTCAGGTACGAATAGGAAGGCCGTTCAGACGGAGGGTTGCAGGTTTGAACCGAAAGACGCCCCGGCGGACCTGAGCCAGGAGATGGCATGGCGGTTCAGGAAGTAGTGGATCCTGTTCCGGAAACCGGGGATGATCAGGCGGTCACCACAAAGCATCCCGTTCACCGCTTTCATGGCAATCAGGCGGGGAGTCAGGCTGCTGATCTCCTCTGAAAGCCCGTCAAATATTTCAGATTCAGGCACCAGGCTCCTGACTGGGGCAGGATGTACCATGCTCACAATGACACCGGTATCCTTCAGCTGGTCATCCAGCTCCCTGGCAAAGGCGTACATCTTGCTGACCGATTCCTGCATCTCAGCACTGAACTGCTCCTTCTTGAAGGGGAACGGGATGATATGCTGGATATAGGAGGCAGAGAGCTGCCTCATCTGGGGGAGCAGTGCCATGGTGACCATGGCCGCACCCCTGAAACGGGTGAGAAAATCCTCCTGTGCGATCTCTGAAATATACTTGTGATGGGCCACTGACCAATCGCAGGTGATGTTGTTGATCAGGGCGCGGATCTCATAACGCTTCCTGATGGTCTCCGCAAAGGATTGAATGGCATCCATATCGGCCAGGTCAAGCTTTACAGCATCGACCTGCACGTCCTCCCTGAGCTGCAGCCCGATGGCAAAACGCTGGAGGTCCATACTGGTGGTGGAAACGATCACCAGGTTGCATCCCTTGCGGGCAACCTCCCTGGCCATGGCGCGGCCCAGTTCCCCTTCCGCTCCCAGTATGAGCGTATATTCCGTGTTCAATATTTTGTGGTTTTCAGGCATGTTCTGTTATAAAGACCGATAAACTGAAAAAAGGCTGCGTGGAACGTGTAAAGTTTACGTTAAATTCCTTCCGCCCGGGCTGCACCCACTGTGTTGATGCAATATAAATGCCAAACCCCTCACCCGCTCCGCTGCTTTACATCATAAAGTTGGGTGTTTTCAGCTTTTTTTCCTAACCCGCATCGGGGTGCCCGGAGGCAAAATGGAGGGAGATTTTAACAATGGCAGGGGAATTATCAACAACGATGGAACGTGCTACAGGATCCCCGTGATCTGATCCATCACCCGGCTGGTCACAGCACCGGTCATCCCGGTCGAGGGGCAGCTCCCTCTCCCGTTCAGTTCATCCACGATGGACCGGATCAGCGGCATCTGGATATGTTCCGGCGGGGCGGGGGAAAAAGCCGCTTCCCCCTGGTCCGTGACCAGCCTGACGGGGTCAAAGCTGAAGATGGAGAAGATCAGCTTTCCCCTTTCGCCCGTCACCTCCACCTGGTCCTTCCGGAACGGCTCCGGGGTGACAAAACTCCAGCTGGCGGTCACCTGGAGGCTGCCGGGAAGGGTGAGAAACGCCCCGGCGGTATCTGCCACATCGTAAAGTCCGCCGAGGTTCGCTGTGGTTCCGGTGGCGCAGACAGGGTCGCCGAAGATATAAAAGAGGATATCCAGCGCGTGGCATCCCATGTCATGGAGATAGCCGCCGCCCGAGATCTCCGGGATCACCCTCCACGGGGGACGGGCCCTGCCGTAGTCCTCTTCCCTGGCAGGGAAATGCTGCTGCATGCTGATCTGCAGGATTCTTCCCAGCTGGCCCTGTTCAACGATCTCCTTTACCTTCGTGAAGTATTTCAGCGCCCGGCGGTAGTAGGCCACATAGACCGGGACACCTGCCTTCCCGGCTGCTTCATTGATCTCCCGGCACTCCTCCGAGGTCCGTGCCATCGGCTTTTCGATATAGACAGGCTTGCCCGCCCTGATGCTCTCCAGGGCATATTCCCGGTGGGAGCCGGGCGGGGTGGCAATGTAAACGATATCCACATCCGGATCATGGATCACCCGGGCCGGTTCCCTGTGCCAGGCAGCGATCCCGTGGCGCCGGGCATAATCCTCCGCCTTTTCGGGCGTACGGCTGCCCACCGCCACTAGCCTCGAACCGGGGATCTTGTTAAAAGAGGGGGCACTCTTCCGTTCGGTCACATCCCCGCAACCGATCATGCCCCAATGCACCGGTTTTTCATTCATCCATGCGAATATAGCTCTTTTAGGAATCGGGCAAAGAACCATCAGCGGGTCTCCACCGGGATCAGCCTGACCGGCCCGGCAAGGCCTGAACATTGGGTGGGCCAGTCCGATGCGTCAAACGGCCTGTAGGCAAGGTTGACGAAATTGATATCATGGAAGTTCCGCCACGGGATCTCTTCCCTGTCCATATACCGGATCCTGTTGGCCATCAGGCTGGCCACTTCGATGGTCAGCCTGTTCTCCCCATCCTGGAGAAAGCCGGTAACGTCGATCTCAAAGGGAAGGCTCCAGACGATCCCCGCCTCCTTCCCGTTGAGCCATACCCGGGCACTCTCATGGAGTTCTCCCAGCTCCAGCAGGGTGCGGTCCGCCGTGATTTCAGGCTTGAGGAATTTCAGGGTATAGGAGGCAATACCTGAAAAATCAAGCAGACCTGGATCCCCAAGTCCGGTCCAGGGCCGGAGTTCGTCCAGTTCCCGGGGAGCGGGCAGTGAGGGCCCTCCCGAAATGAAGGAGAGCTCCCAGGGACCCCTGAGTTCCACAGGCTGATGCCGGGTCTCCTCATAGGCCCATTCAACATTCCTGGGACCCCGTGAATCGTAGGTTCTCAGGAATAGCGACTGCCCGGGCCGCAGCTGCACCCTTACCCATGTACGGTCGCCGTCCCGTTGCATCACTGCCTTGCCGGCCTTCCCGCTGATCGGGTCCATGATCAGCACGGAAGCTGCAGGGGTATTGAGGGGAACCATGGCATCGGCCGTGGCGGAACCGTGGTTCACCAGGAAATACCACTTCCCGCCTTCGGCCGACCTGCGGGCGTACTTCAAACCGTAATCCCCGATCCGTTCCCCCTTGATCCCTGCATATTCCAGGGCTTTCCCGAGATCCTGGCTCAGCAATACGGTCCCTTTGCCGGTCCTGCATTCCCTGATGCCATGGCCGGCATCCCTGAACTCCAGCGATCCGAGGATCGCACGGAAAGTTCCCCTTCTCTTTTCCAGTTCATGCCACCCGGGAACGTCCTCCGGCAGTCTCTCGAATACCACCAGCCCGCCCTGCCGGGCCAGCTCAAGGATCGCTTCCAGGGTGGTGACCGGCATGAATAGACAGGCGGGGACGACCAGCCCCTTATAGGCCATGGACCCGCCGGCTGTTCTCAGTTCCCCCCTGGCGGGCTCCACCTGCTGCAGCAGTGCGTCGGAGATAAAATCGTATGAAATCCCCGTTTCCGCCATCCGGTCAATTCCGGGCAAGAGGAGCCACTCCTCTATGTTGTGGACCGAAAGCTGCATCTCCAATCCCCCGGGATTGTGCCAGATATCGAACACCGGCCAGTATGCCAGGAGATCGTTATCGGGCTTTCCCGATTGCAGGACGGACTGGCAGCGGGTGATATATTCGTTCATGCCAGGCAGGTGGGGCCAGAAGGTGTTGGTGGGGCCGAAATGAACGGAGGCATAAAAGAGCCAGCCGGGCCAGGCTGCACCGGCAGGGGAGTAGGTCGTCCCGTGGCAGAACAGATGGTTGATCCCTGCCAGGAAGGCCTCCTCCGCCTCGGGTCTGCATTGCGACAGGGCCACTTTGAAATGCTCGCCGAGCCAGGTAAAGGTTTCATTGGAGATGAGCGGTTTGCCGGTGACATGTGCTGCCGAAGTGGCCAGTTTCAACATCATCGGATTGGGTTCCACATTGGTGGAGTCATCCGTGTTGATGCGCATGCCCGGGATGTCATAGGCCCTGTGCCCGTAGATCTCGCATTCCGGGATATCCACCGCGGCATAGAGGTCCACCAGGTTCCCGGGTGAACCATGGGCCTGGTTGCGTGTCAGGCTTCCCCGCCCATGGCTCCAAGATGTCCACGGAACGGTGAAATTCCCGAGCAGCAGTTCAGCCAGCGTCTGCCGGTAATCCGATTTCACCCGTGCGGCATATTCCCTGGCGGCTGTCTCAGAGAAGGCTTTCAGGTGGTTGCGCAGGTCATATCCCCGCCGGAGAAGGAATTCATCAAAAAACCCGGGCGTCCAGCTTGCATGATAGACCTCGTAGCTGTCATTGAAGAATGAACGAACACCTCCTCCTTCCCCGAAAGCCTCATCGAAACGGTGCAGGTACACAGCAAGGGCATCGGCTGAAAAGTGGTCCATGCTGAATCCTTCACCCCCCGGTGCCGCCCTTTTTACCATCTGCCCGGTCTTTCCGCAGAATGCCGCCAGCAGCTCCCACCTCCCCTGCCCGGGTACCCAGTCAAGGGTGCCGTCCTCTTCCACAAACCGGGTCAGGTCAAGGATTCTTCCATCATCCGCAAAGGCCATCAACGCTTCCAGGGTGGTTCCCTCCAGGCCCTCTTCCGTGTCCCCTGGGGTGATCCTGCCGGCCAGGGAATGATCCCCTGTTATTTCCCAGGATCGCAGCACCAGTTTGCTGGCAGCATATTCAGGGGTGATCTGCGGACCGCCGAAGGGCCACCCCGTCCCCAGGTTCATATCCACTCCCATGCCCGATTTTTCAGCTTCCGAAAGGGTGAACTCCAGCATCTCCATCCATGCCGGGGAGAGGAATTCCAGGTAGTGCGCCTCGTGCCCCTTCACCCCGTAGACAGGGGTGATCTCCACACCCCCGAAGCCGGCCTCCGCGCAGGCTTCCAGCAGGGGGCCGATATTCTCCCTGTCCACCTCGGATCCCAGCCACCACCAGCGGGTCCACGGCTTTGCCTCACTGGTCACTTCCGGCCAGGGACTACCTGCTGTTCCCTGCTTATGGCATGACGAACCTGATATGAGCAAAAGAATCAAACCGAAGCAAAGCGTTGCGAACTGTCTCATGTATCCTCGATTCATCTGATAAAAATATGAGGATTTTCTCATCCTCCCGAAACCGGTCAGGCCACTGAGGAGCCTGCTCTCCTTAAAGCGAGTATATTTAATAGTCGGCCAACCAGAGGATCGACTGCTGCAGCAGCTGCCGGAATGCCGGATCCCGGTAGGCATGCCTGTCATGCCCGAGCATCAGGTAGATAACAGTGGATTCATCCCTGGTATTTACCCATCCCAGGATGGGTGCACACGCAGGATGTTCCGTCCGAAGAAGGGGGGTAATGCCCGGAAGGATTGTGATATTTGAATAACCTTCATCATGGATCACGAAATGGTCCATGCCCCTTGTCACCGGGTGGGTGCGATCCGCCACCTCCACGCTGATGTCAATGTCATGCCTGTAATCCGAAATAAGGGAACTATCCCCTGAAAAACCAGGCATATTGTAGCGTCCGCCCACCATCTCCATATATCCTTCCCATTTCTGGAACGAGCAGAGGGAATGGTGCAGGAAGAGCATCGGTTTGCCCCTGCGTGTGAGTTCCCGGTATACAGAAGAGTCCTCTTCGGGCATGTCCGGTATGAAATCGTAAAACACCAGGACATCGTATGCCTCGATGGCCCCGGATCGAAGCATTTCAATTGATTCAGGGTAATATACCGAATCCATTTCGATTCCTTCCAGGGCATCAAATGTGCCAAAGAACTCAACCGTATCAAATGCATGTCCTCCGGTGATGACCAGCACTGGAATGGTCCTGTTGCATCCTGAGACCAATCCTGCCAGGATCCATGCCACGATCATATATCCGGAGTATCTCATGGGTGTCGGGGATTTTCTGAAAGCAACAGCATCAGCGCATCGTGCCCGCCGGTGGCGCCTTTAAGTGCCTCTCTGGTGTCCCCGCGCTCCTCCCTATCCCAAACATTCGTGTAACTGAACAGCTGTGTCCCGGTCATGGCCAGGACAACTATTTGAACAGCAGCGGGGCAAACTCGGAGAGGTAGATCCTCCAGTTGCTCCAGGTGTGGCCGCCGGGGCTCTCCCTGAACGTGAACAGGAGCTCCTTCTCCTCCATTTTGGATACCAGGTTTTTGGCGGCACCGTAGAGGAAATCATCCGTTCCGCAGCCGATCCAGTAGAGTTTATACCCGGTTGATTCCAGGTTCCTGATCCGTTCATCAACATCCGGGAACCACGACCGGCCCGACCGGTCCGGATCGGTGATTCCCATGCTCATCACTCCGAAATAGTCAAAAATCCCGGTGTGGTCAAACGCCAGGTTCATCGTCTGCAGCCCTCCCATGGAGAGCCCTCCCACGGCCCTGTTTTCCCTTCCGCCAAGGGTCCTGTAGTGCTGGTCCACAAAGGGGATCACATCATTGACCAGGCTCTTCTCGAAGATCCGGGAGCCCATTCGGGAGATGCCTCCCATGGAGCCCTCTTCCTCCCTCTTCGGGGGTGCCTCACCCGGGGCAGCCGCCTCCCCGGGGTTCCCGTTGGTCATCACCACGATCATCGGACGGGCCCTGCCCTGGGAGATCAGGTTATCCATGATCTGGCAGGTGCGGCCCAGGGTGGACCAGGCATCTTCATCCCCGCCCCCCCCGTGCAGCAGGTAGAAAACAGGGAACCTCTCCGCACCGGCCTCATAGCCCGGGGGTGTGTAGATATACATCCTCCGGTGCATCCCGAGGGTGGGGGAGTCGTACCACACCTTCGAAAGGGTACCGTGCGGCACTTCCTGCACCTGGTAGAGGTCAGAGGCCTCACCCGGGATGAAGAGCATGCTCTCATGCCTGGCGCCGTCCCTCATGATCCTGACATTTGCCGGATCCATGGTCCGGATCCCGTCCACGCTGAAGGAGTAGGTATAGATCTCCGCCTCAAGCGGACCCACCGTAAGCGACCAGAGCCCCGTATCGTTCCTGACCAGGGATTCAGTGGCGCCCCATCCCTGCATCCAGCCCCCGCTGAGGGTGATCTTTGATGCATCCGGGGCGAAGATCCTGAATGTGACACTGTTGTCGGGGTGTATCTCGGGCGATACCACCCGCCTTCTCATCCATGGGGCCTCCTGGCCGGACAGGGATCCGGACCAGAGGACCATGATCAGTAACAGAGCTGTCCACTTCAAAAGGAGTTTCAGGGTAGTCTTCATGATGTTTTGTTTTAATATATTGATAATGATTTACTTTTTCCCGGCAGATGGCGGGGTGATCATCTTGAATCCCGCTCGCGCATTGGCTTCGCCAAGCTCGCAGGCTCGGTTCCCCGTAGCTTTGCTGCGGGGTAAGCGAGCACAAATAAAATAATTTATGGATCGAAGATTGACTTCGTCGAGCTTCAATTCCTGCAGGGGAACCAGGGACTTGCTGACCTTCCCGGCATGGATAGCCTTTTCAAGCGTGAAATCAGCCTGCTGCCTGATATCAAGGGAGGAGGCTCCCGCCATCACCCGGTATACCCCGGGTTCGGCAATCCATGAAGAAGAGGCTGGATCAAATGAGCAGAGGTCCATGGGACTGAGTTTAAACGAAAGGGTCTGTGATTCACCCGGTTCAAGCAAGCGTGCCTTGGCAAAGGCCACCAGCTCTTTCACCGGTTTGTTCATTGTACCTGCCGGGGCCGCCAGGTAGAGCTGAACCGCCTCTTTCCCTGCCAGCTTCCCTGAATTTGTGATCTCCAGGGCTACCGTGATCTGATCCCTGAATTTGTCTGAATCAAGCCTCATCTCCCCGTAGGTGAATTCAGTATAGGACAGCCCGAAGCCAAATTCATAGGCCGGTTCCATCTGGAAGGCATCAGCATAGCGGTAACCGACGTAGATATCATCTTCGTAGGTGATCACAGAGGGACGGGCCCTCATGAAGCTGAATGGGCCCCCTCCCTCTTCTTCAGGCTCTTCTGCGGGCAGCTCCTTTCCGGGAAATGTGGCTGCCGAGGAAACATCTTCATAGCGAAAGGGAAAAGCTGTGGCCAGCTTACCGCAAGGATTCACCCTGCCTGTGAGCACATCGGCAATGGCATTGCCCGTCTCCTGCCCTGCCTGCCAGGTCAGCATAATGGCATCGGGATGGTCCCTCCAGGTGGCCGTCTCCAACACGCCGCCCGTATTCAGGATCACCACCACTTTTTTGCCGCTGGCATGGAAAACCTGCGAAACCGTTTCGATCAGCAGCTTTTCCGTGGCCGTAAGGTTGAACTCCTCCACGCTCCTGTCCCTGCCCTCCCCGGAGTTCCTGCCAATGGTGATCAGCGCTGTGCCGTACTTACCGGCCAAAAGTTCCACCAGCGACCGGTCGACACCCATCTCAGGAACAGCTTCTTCGGGCATGAAGGGTCTGCGCGGGGGCCTGCTGGCCTTGGCCTCTTCCATGTAGTCCCGGTACTGCTCTTCAAGCCCGGGATCGACGGAATAACCCGCGTTAATAAGTCCCTCCCGGAGGGAAACGCTGTAGGCCTCATTCACGTCCCCGCTGCCGGTTCCCCCCGTGATGATCTCGTAGGAGGCATTGCCGAACAGGGCCAGTGGCCCTGAATTCGCCGTAAGCGGCAGGGTACCCTCCCGGTTTTTAAGAAGCACCATCCCTTCAGCCCCCGCCCGGCGGGCGACCTGCGCGTGCCCTTCAAGGTCGGGATTATTGGAGTACCTGTATCCCCTGAAAGCCGGTGTCCTGACAATGACCTGCAGGATCCGCTCCACGTTCCTGTCAAGTACCGTCTGGTCCAGAACACCGGCCTCGACAGCCTTGCGGATGGTATCGGACTGCTGGGGCCGCCCGGGCATCAGCAGGTCATTCCCGGCCTTCATCTGTTCCACGGGATCGGTCCCCCCGAACCAGTCGGTCATGACAAACCCCCTGAATCCCCAGTCATCCCTCAGCACCCGGGTGAGAAGGTCGTGGCTTTCCGATGCCGGGGTGCCGTTGATCAGGTTGTAGGAGGACATCACGGTCCACGGATCGCTCTCCTTCACCGCAATCTCGAATCCATGCAGGTAGATCTCCCTGAGGGCACGCTCCGAGACGATGGTATTCAGGGCCATCCTGTTGGTTTCCGTATTGTTGGCTGCATAGTGCTTCAGGGAAGTGCCCACCCCGTTGCCCTGGACGCCCCTGACGATGGCGGCTGCCATCTTCCCTGATATAAGTGGATCTTCCGAGAAATACTCAAAATTGCGTCCGCAGAGGGGATTCCTGTGGATATTCAGGGCCGGCGCCAGCAATATGTCCACCCCGTATTCCAGCAGTTCATTGCCGATGGATTGGCCCACCTGTTCGACCAGTCCCGTGTCCCACGTGGAAGCAAGCAGTGTGGCCACGGGGAAAGCGGTGCAGTAACAGGTCTTCCCGGAGGCTGAATCCCGGACAGGGCTGATCCTCAGGCCGGCTGGCCCGTCAGCCAGCACAATGGAGGGAATGCCCAGCCTCGGGATCGCATAAGTGGCACCGGCGGCCCCGGGTACCTTGTCCATGGTCGTTTCCGTCACGGCGGCACCCGGGAAACGCATTCCTGTACCCGCCACCAGTCTGGCCTTCTCCTCAAGGGTCATGGCAGATACAACTTCTTTGATATTGCCTGCTGTCAGCTTTGGAGCCTTATCCTGTCCGGTGGCCGGCACAAGGAACAGGCCTGCCAGGATCGAAGCAATAATGAAGTTCTTCATATCAGTGGTTTTGACTGCGATCTGTTATTGTCACAGTTTGAGACAATGAAGTTAACACATATGGTTACATTCGTTACCGAAAAGTGAAGAATAATCCGTTCATATAAACCGTATCAGAGGTTGAACCAATAGTTCAGCTTGATCACCAGGGCCCGGTGTTTGGAACCCCAGAACTCCACTGCATAGTTGTCTGTATAAACCATATAGAGGTCCGACATGGGCTGGAACCGCCACTGTAACCGGCTGTTGATATTGAAATTGTCATCCTGTGTATTGTATTGCAGGAAGGTGGTCCAGAACAGGCTCCTGGAAAAACCGATCTCGATACGGGGGCCGATCAGCAGCAGCCTGTCGGAGCCATAAGGCTCGGGAAATCTCAGGTCGTTCTGTTCAAAATTCACCGAGAAATTACCCCAAGGCTGAGCCCGGTACCTGATCCCGATGGTGTATTGAGCGCGGGTGCCGTTATAGAATGTACCATATGAGATACCCCCCAGGAGACTGATAAGCCTGCGCTGGTCCGACTGGAATTTTATCCCGCCCTGGTCATAGCCGTAAATTCCCGCCGGCAGCGGTTCATCATTGATAAAGGTGAACGGGAACAGAAGGTTTACAATGTTGTGGTTGTATGAGACCCCGACCTGGGCGGTGGATGCAAACTTAATGGTGTACCCGGCTTCGGTATTGTTGTTCAGCATGGAGAAGGTCTTATCCCCGTCATAGGTATACCTGGCACTGAACTCGTGGGAGATGATCCGGTCGTTCTGTTCCGGGTATAAGGTATATGAGAACCTTGTGAACCAGTGGTTATAACCGACGTATATGAAAGTGTCCCTTTCGGCATCATAATACTGCTGTCCCGGGATAAATCCCATGTCCGCCCTGTAATTTTTTCCCGTTCCGGCCAGGTTGGTGTATATGCTCAGGTTGCGGTTGTCATATCCGATCCCGGAGGTATAAAAATAGTCCTTCGAGTTCAGCCCGGGAGTGAACGATTTGGAATATCCGGCAAAGGTCTGAAAACGCCCGTCGGGAGAACGATACTGGAATTCCAGCCCCATATTCCGGTTGTAATCGGGGTCTTCACTGCGCAGGGCATCCCTGTTATGGAAGTATCCCTTGATCACCGATCTCTCCATTACCTGCTGGTGGAAGGCGGCAACCGTGTAGTTCTGGGGCAGGACCTCCCCTGTTTCCCTGGTCTGCATGTTCATCATCCCGATTCTCAGATCTTTGTTCACATTGCCGCTTAACCTTGCTCCGAACAGGATGGGGATTGGATTCCCGTCATCATCCAGTCCGATCTTCCGGGAAAAGAAAGGCCTCATGGGAGAGATCCCGAAATCATTAAAAAGATCACTGTTCTCGAGGAAGAACACCCGCCTTTCCGGCAGACGTATGTCGAACAGGGTAAGGTTGATCAGCTGCTCATCCACCTCCACCTGTGAGAAATCCGGGTTTAAGGTGAGGTCCAGGTTCAGGCTGGATGTTACGGGAACCTTGGCATCAAGGCCCGGTTGAAAGTCATACTCCACAGGGGTACCCGCTTCATAATCCCTGGCTGCTGTACCACGAACATAAGGGATCAGGGCAAGGTTACCGGTTGCTTTCTCCGGTGGCCGGCTCCACTGCAGCACGCCCGTGTAGCCCAGTTCTGTTTCATTGAACTCGATGGGGACAGGTGCCCAGGTGTGGATGCTGTTGGTCCTGGCATCCCTGCGGAAAAAATTAATCCCCCAAAGCTCTTTCTCCCTGTTGAAACGAAGGGTTTTGAAAGGAATGGCGATCTCCACGATCCACCGGTCCGTATAAGTTGTCACCTCTGCAAACCATCTGTTGTCCCAGGCCAGGTTGATATTTCCGGGAGCCTGACCCGGCTCGTGGTCCTGCCTTCTCCCGGCCTGACCGGTAACCAGGTATTCGGTCTGAACGCCGGCGGGTGTGACCCCGAAGGTGAAACCGTTGGTCTTTTCGTTCACGGGATCAATGACTACGCCAAATCCATCCCCGTCCCAGAACTCGGTATCTCGTTTTAATGTTTTGACCACGTAATCATCAGCGCCGAAGCAGACTGCGCCTATATAGAGGTTTTGCCTGTCGTAAGTCACCATTACCTCCGTGCGCATCTCCTCCGCCACCTGCCGGTCATCCACCGGGTAGCTCATCCGGAATCCTCCCGCCACCGGCAGCCTGCTCCAGGTCTCTTCTGACAGAATTCCATCCAGACAGATGGTCCCGGTGGTTTCCACAATCCTGTAAGTGAGCACAGAATCTGTTACTGCAGCGCCTGCAGTGGTTGCCCGGAAAACGAAAATTAACACACCACAGAGCCGGATTCGAAAGTTCATTCAGTTAAGGCAGTTCCAGGATTAATCATGTACTTCGTTGCAAAGTACATGTAATTTTATAGATGGAGTTAGTGTAAAATGGTTTAAATTAAAGGAGTTTTTACATCTCAACGATCACTTAAGAAACAGTACCATGAAAAACAGCAGGATCAGCATCTCAGTAAGCTTGTCTTTATTATCGGCCCTCTTCGCCGCGGCCATCATCCTTACCATTCCCTCCTGCGCCGGTACGGGAGAAGATACCGGGAAGGACGGGCAGCTCCTCTATATCGGGGATGACATTGCCATCGCCGAAACCCAATACGGGAAAGTTCAGGGATTTATCCTCCGGGGCATCTACCAGTTCAGGGGGATCCCCTATGGAGCGGATGCAGGCGGCATGAACCGGTTTATGCCGCCGCAGCCGCCTGAGCCCTGGGAGGGGGTATTCCCGGCCGTCTGGTGGGGGAATTCGGCCCCGCAGATCATGGACAACCGTTACGGCAATGCCTGGGCGTCTTTCGTGGACCACTGGAACTATGATGATGTAAGCGAGGACTGCCTGAGGCTGAATGTCTGGACTCCTGCCCTGGCTGACGGCAAGAAGCGGCCGGTAATGGTCTGGTTGCACGGGGGAGGCTATACCAACGGGAACGGGATCGAGCAGGACGGCTATATGGGTGAGAACTTCAGCCGGAAAGGGGATATTGTTTTTGTCTCTATAAATCACCGGCTGGGTCCGCTTGGATTCTCAGACCTGTCAGGCGTGGGCGGACCCAGGTATGCCAGTTCCGGGAATGTGGGGGCACTTGACATGGTGGCAGCACTGGAATGGGTGCACAGTAACATTGAAGCCTTTGGCGGGGACCCGGGAAATGTGACCATCATGGGGCAATCGGGGGGAGGAGCCAAGGTGTGCACGCTGCTGGCCATGCCGAAGGCCGAAGGGCTGGTCCATAAAGCCGTTCCGCTGAGCGGATCCACCATTCAGGCCATGGACCAGGAATATTCAAGGAAGGTGGGAGAGTACATCATGAAAGAGGCAGGGCTTTCTGCTTCCGGGGTGGATAAGCTGCAGGAGATGCCCTGGAAGGACTATATCCTGCTGGCGAACAGCGCTTCCCGAAAATGTGCCGAGGAGCAGGGCGAAGGCGGAAGGTTCAGGGGCAGTTTCGGACCGGTTGCCGATGGGATCAATATCCCGGCCGGGACCTTCTTCTCGGAGCCCGGCGGACTCTCATCGCAGGTACCCATGCTGATCAGCAGCACGTTCCATGAATGGTCCGTTGCCAGGAACAACCCGGAAATTGAAGAAATCACAGCCGACAGTGCCAAACAGATGCTTAGTGCCCGTGCGGGTTTCCGTGGCGGACTGGGTGACAAGGCGGGTGAGGTGTATGATGCCTATGCCGGTGCATTCCCGGAGGCCAAACCGGTGGAGCTGATGATCATGATCAGCAGCAACCGGAAGGGGGTGGTCGCCACGGCCAATGCCAAATCGAACCAGGAAGCACCCGTGTACGTGGCTTGGTTCGGCTGGGAACCCCCGCTGTTCAACGGGCGGATGAGGGCGTTCCACTGCCTGGACATCTGTTTCTGGTACTACAACACCGACCTGATGCTTTCCCATACGGGTGGTGGCAAGCGGCCCAGGGAGCTCTCCGAAAAAATGTCAGGCGCCCTGCTGCAGTTCATGCGCACAGGCGACCCGAACGGTGGGGGTCTGCCCGACTGGCCGGTCTACACGGTGGATAACGGGGAGACGATGATCCTCAATGATGTGAGCGAGGTCCGCAACGATCCTGACCGGGCGGCCCGCAGCCTCATCCCGGATTAGGGCCCGATGCAGACAACCTTCCCGTCCCTGAACCGGGGCCGGTCCGGGGTGCATGATGCCATGGCCGGGATCATTTTATATGGCTCCTTGAAAGGCCAGTGGTAACGAAACCTGTCGTAAGTGTCACGATCACCCCGGAATCAGTCTCCGTGTAACGCCCCTGTTCACAGGAGAACAGCATGGAGAGGAGAACCGGGAAAAACAGGACCTGTAGAGTTCTTTTCATGGCTTGTGGGTTTTTGTTTCTGTGTCAACCCACGATATCCACTTTCCTGCCGAAAGGAGAAAGCGCAAAGCTGGCCAGCTTGAAATGCTGGAGTCCCCAGGGGGCCCCGATAATGGTGATCAGCAGCAGGAGTCCGAATACCAGATGGATCAGGGAGATCCAAAGACCGGCGATCAGAAGCCAGACAATATTCAGCAGGCTGTAGAGGCATCCCGGCAGCTCCCCCTTCCGGACTTCAAAGGTCCTCCCGAACGGCCACAGGCAGAGGGAACCAATCTTGATCATCTGGAAACCGAAGGGGATGCCGATGATGGTGGCCATCATGGCCACCCCGCCCATGAAGTAACCAACAGCGGCGGCCAGTCCGCCGAACAGAAGCCATATCAGGTTGCCGAGGAGATTCATATCTCTGAAGTACCGGGTTTCCCCAAATATAGAAAAACCGCCTCACTTTGCTGGCGAGGCGGTGTCAAGGTTTTTACAGAACGGTTCATGCCAGGCTACTGGGTAGCGGTGACAAGCACATTGCGCAGGTTGGCGATCAGGTCAAAAGTGTTGATCAGCTCCCTGTTGGCGGCAATCTCGCTTACCGGGGCAACAGCCAGGGTGGATTTAACCTTTTTAAGCTGGGAGGAAAGCTCCTTCAGCTTCTCAAAGGTGGTCAGGACCACCAGGCCGCTCAGCTGCTCCTGCTGACGCTCATAAGCATCATAGAGTATGCTGGCTGAAGGATCCAGCTGGTTCAGGTAGATAACCAGCAGCTCCCTGATATCAGCCTCCTGTTCCTGGGTAATCTCCGTGGCGGCCATTTTCTGCTTAAGAAGACTGCCCGTGATATATACTTTTTCTATGAAAGATCCTGTCAGGAAAGCGGTGTGGACAAATACCATCTCTTTCTCATCATTGTACTTCTTGCTATCGGCCAGCAACCTATTGAAGAGCATGGTAATGGTGTCCCTCTTCGCCAGGGTCCCTTCCAGGTTTTCAATGGTCCATGACCCGAACTCTGACTCCACCCCAACATATTTTGCGAGCTCCTGGGCGGCTGCAAAGGAGAGGAACATGGCCTGGTCATTTTTACCATAAAGGTTGTAAATAATATCGGTCATATAGATGCCCAGGTTGGCAGCTGCCACGGGATATGAGAACTTGTAGTTGTGTGCGCTGTAAGGATCATTGGTCAGAACGTCATAGTACTCCGCATTCACCATGTCCAGGATGCTGAAGATCTGTTCAACCCGGTTCATGTCGGGTTCGATGGCCTCTGCCGCCTTGATGTAATCCTCTATGTTGAATGTATCCTTGGATTGATCCCCCTGCTTCTTCCTGCTGCCGCATGATGAAAAGATCAGCAAAGAACAAGCAATGGCCAATGTGATTTTCAAATGCTTCATTTCCAGGTGTTGTTTGGTTTAACTGAAATTGGTAACGAATATAGCCAAATTATGTTTATGATTGATGACAAAGAATCATAAAAAAAAGAGCTCTCCCGACGGACAGCTCTTCAAACCCTGGATCTAATCCTGAAGTCAACCTGAATGAAACTGCAAAAATACGATTTGGTTATAATTTCTTATGAATATTTTCCGTGACCACGTGACCGTCGAATAACTGGATGATCCTGTGGGCCTTCTCCGCATCGTTGGGGGAGTGTGTAACCATCACGATGGTGGTCCCGTCCTCATTCAGCTCAGTCAGCAGGGCCATCACCTCAGCCCCGTTGGCCGAGTCCAGGTTACCTGTCGGCTCGTCCGCCAGGATCAGTTTCGGGATGGTCACCACCGCGCGGGCAATGGCCACACGCTGCTGCTGTCCGCCCGATAACTGCTGGGGGAAGTGGTTCTTGCGGTGGGTGATCTTCATCCGTTCCATGACAACTTCCACCTTCTTTTTGCGCTCGGAGCCACTCATTTTCAGATACAGCAGGGGCAGTTCGATGTTCTCGTATACCGTCAGCTCGTCGATCAGGTTGAAGCTCTGGAATACGAAACCAATGTTGCCCTTTCGCAGGTTGGTCCTGCCTTTCTCCTTCAGGTTGGCCACTTCTGTTTCGTTGAACATGTATGAACCGCCGGAAGGATTATCCAGAAGGCCCAGGATATTGAGGAGGGTGGACTTCCCGCAGCCGGAGGGACCCATGACGGCCACAAATTCTCCGTCCTTGACCTCGATGTTTACATTGTTCAGCGCGGTAGTTTCTACTTCGTCGGTGCGAAAGACCTTGACAAGGTCAACAGTTTTAATCATCAGATTGGGTTTTTGTAAATGATGGAACTTGAAAAACAATCCATATGCCAAAGTAGGTAAAATTCAGATAACAAGCAAAGTAATTGATCTTTGCATAGAGACAAAGTGTTCACTTTTGAGACGCATGTGTGCGATTCCGAACAGTGCGTACACCCCTGCCATATGGATCCGGGATTTTCCTGCAACCAGGTTTTACCAGTATGACGAAGATCGGCCGGAATTGTTACTCAATGACCCTGACCTCTATATGCCGGGCGATCTGCAATGCAGTGGTCATGGTATGCAGGTCATCGTACAACTCTCCGTTCGCACCCGAGTGGTGGCTGCGGCCAATGATCTCCATCTCGTATGAATCCTCAGGATTTTCCAGGTCGATCGTGACAGCATAGACCAGTGCCGGCTGGCAGGAGGTCTTGTACTCTTCATCTTCCGGAAATTTGTTGTTGGTCCAGTACTCGTTCCAGTCCCAGGTCTGGTTCAGCTCGAACAGCACTTTGAATTTCTTTAGTCCGGGGTCATCCAGGCGGGTATGAAGGATAAAACTGCTGCCCGGCGTCGGACCGGTATAGGCATCCGCCACAGGATCATCGGGTGTGGGAAGGTAGAGGCCGTCCCCGGCCTGGATCCCCCTTCGGTGCGACCAGCGGGGAAGGGCTGCAGGCCTCCGGATCTCCCCCGGCATCCAGAATCCGCGGGATGCATCCCCGTGCTGAAAGGTGCCTTTCCCGATCGATTCTGCCACGTAAAGGGTCTGGATGAATTTGCCCGATTCGTCTTCCACCCAGATGGCCATGAGCGGGTGGTTATGGCTTTCACCCCTGGTCATTTCGATCTCCAGGCGGGGACCAAGGCCGGAGGGGTTAGTCGTTATATGGCCAGGTGCCTCTTCCACCGGGATCCTGGAGCCGGAACATGAAAGTGTGGCCAGCGCCAGCGGTATCAACTGTAAATATCTCTTCATGGCTACAATGGTTAAAATTCTATGATAATTCCGATGGTCGGCAGAACGGTCCCTGCTGCCGTTTCCACCTCCTTCATGATATACCGCTGCAGCCCCTGCGGATCTTCCGGATTCTCAATGACCGGGAGCCCGTTGTTATCCAGCTCCGGGATAAGGAACGTACTGCTGGTCGACTTATAATTATAGACATTCTGCACATCCACGTACAAATTAATGGTTATCCTTGAAAAAAACCACTCTTTGTCCACCCTCAGGTCGAGCTGGTGAAACGGTTCGTACCTGAGCTGGTTGTACTGGTTGTAGTCATAGGCGGGGAACCCTGTGACATCCCAGTAGTCAGCCAGGGATGAGGTGTAGTAGTCATACGGGGTATAGGGCTGCCCGCCCACGAACCTCCATTTGAACCCGACCTGCCAGTTCCCCCTGAATTTGCGGAAACCGTAAATATTAAGCAGGTGGATATTGTCCCAGGAGGTGGGGATCCATCCCAGCGGGGTAAGGGACTCCTTCAGCGGGAGTGTCTCGCTTCGCACCAGGGTGTAGGAAATGGTCAGGTTGGCTCCAAAGAGGTCCCTGTTGCGGTAAAGGAATTCAGCACCGAATGCCCTCCCCTCGGCGATCGACTTCACGGGTTCGTCCCCGAAGAGATCGAAATCGGCCCCTTTGCTTGCCAGGGAGATGGAGTCGATCAGGGAGAAGGGGTAGTTGTTGTATCTCTTGTAGAAGCCTTCCACGCTTATTTTGGATTCGGCATCGGGCAGCCATTCCACACCGGCCACCACATGGTCCGACTGGATGTACCGGATATCCGGCTGGTTCACCATCACGCCCTCCTCGTCCTTGTAGCCCATGGCGGTATAAGGGGGCAGCTGGTAGAACCGCCCCGTATTGAAGTTCAGGTACCATCCGGTCGTCAGCTGGTACGAGGCCGAAAACCTCGGGGAGATCTGGCTGGCCAGATTCATCATGTTATCGTTGAAGTTGTTGGCATCGCTCCTCATTCCAAGCGACAGCACCAGCCGCTGTGACAGCATCTCCTTACTTATCTGCCCGAAAGCTCCCCACTTGAACAGGTCAAAGAGTGATTCGGTGTTGAATGTAACGGGCTGGCCGTAGATGAAGGCCTTGCTGAAATTGCCGGCATAGAACCTGGCATACTCCAGGCCGGCCCCGTAATTGACCCGCAACCCTCCTTTATAAGCGGAAGTGTGCTCAAACCTGAACTTGTTCTCTATCTCATCCGAGTTATAATCGAGCGTTTTGAACTGCTCCTCCATGATGTTGTCCTGGTACTTGGTGCTCTCATTGTGAAGGTAGTTCCGGCTCAGCACCCATGTATCGTAACCTTTTTCCCTGTAGTGCTTGTAAACCATTCCGATGGCATAGCTCCACTGGAAGCTCTCCGGAAGGTAACCCAGGATAAAGCGCTGCTCCTCGGTCTGGTTGGCCTCCAGGTTCAGGTTGTTGTTGTCGTAGGAGCCGAGGCTCACCAGGGTGATCTCGTTCTTTTCGTTGATCCGGCTTTTGACCTTGAATTGGTAATCATTGTATTTCGGCAGGAATGGCAGTTCCAGCAGCCGGAAGAGGAGCTGAAGGTAGGAGCGCCGGTAAGAGGCCAGGAAGGTGGTGCGCTCCCCCAGCGGCCCGTTCAGTGTCAGGGCCAGGTCGGAGGCGCCCACCGATCCCCTGAAATTCAGTTTTTCCTGATTGCCGTCCACCTGATAGAGGTCGATGACCGAACTGAGGGCATCCCCTTTGTTGGCAGGAAAGGCCCCGGTATAGAGGTTCACCTCCCTCAGGAAATCGGCATTGATGATCCCCACCGGTCCCCCCGATGCCCCCTGGGTGGCGAAATGGTTGATGTTGGGGATCTCGATCCCGTCCAGGTAAAAGCTGTTTTCACTGGGTCCTCCCCCGCGGACGATCACGTCATTCCGCTGGGCCGGGGTGGCCGCCACCCCGGGAAAGGACTGGATCACTTTGGAGATGTCCCTGTTGCCACCGGGGTTCTTTTCTATCTCTTCAATGCTGATGCGCTGAAGAGAGACCGGGCTCTCCTTGATCTTCCTGAAAGGGGAGGCTTTCACGACCACCTCATCCAGCAGGACATTGGCCTCTTCAAGCGGTATTTCCATAAAGACCTTTTTCGCATTGGTCACCTGGATGGCCTCCGACACATAGGTCTTGAACCCCACGGAGGAAACCCTCAGTTCGATATATCCCGGCTCAAGGCCCGTGAACAGGAAATTGCCGTCCAGGTCGCTGATCGACCCGATGGTGGTCCCGAAGATGGCAATGGTGGCAAATTCCACGGGTTCATTGTTCTTGGCATTGTACACCCTTCCCTGCACCACCCCCTGCTGGGCCACAAGCGCCGGCGCTGGAAGAGTGATCAGGAGTATCAGTAGTATTCTGACAGTTTTCATTGCAAACAAATTGTAGATGCCAAACAACGATAGATTCATTTTGTTTAATAATTAGTAAAAAAAATTAAACAAAAATGACCAATAATCCCTGTTTAATTTGTTTGGTTCAGGTTTTGCCATGACAGGAACGGATACCTGCTCCTGAGGTCGGCCAGTTTTTCTTTCTTCTGCCGCTCCAAATGGCGGTAAGCCTCCCCTTTTGTCTGGCGCGGACGGTGTTCCATGAGTTTCAGCAGCGGTTCCAGCTCCCCCATGATTTGCTGTGATTCAGGGCTGATCAGTGCCTGGCTGAATTTCTCCCAGATATACCCGGTTGATTGCTGGCTGGTATGGAGCATATCCCCGGCATAAAAACGGTAGTCCCGCAATTCATCCATTACGATCTCGTAGGAGGGGAAGTAGAAAACCCTTTCAGGGAAGAGGCCCTCAAGCGCTTCGGTGGCAAGCAGAAGGGAAGCTTTGCTGAGCTGGTTCCCGTGGGCCCCCTCTTTCCAGTGCCGGACCGGGCTCACTGTCAGAAGGATCGTGAGACCGGGATTCACGCGGAACAGGGAAGGGAGGAAAGAGGCGTAAGATTCTACAATCTCACCCGGGGCCAGGCGTGATCGGGTGAACCGGGAAGCCGGGATCCTGTGGCAGTTGCAGACCACCCGGCCGCTATCCTGATGGCGGTACACCCAGGCGGTCCCCCAGGTAATGGACAACACGCTGGCCTGGCTGAGGAGCTGCTTTGCCCTGAGGAAAACCCGGTTGATGCCTGCCAGGCATGAATCCTTCCGGGGCGCTGAGAACCCGGTGTCGTGGTCGAATGAGAACCACAGGCCGCTGTCATGTTCCAGGTCCCCTTCCCCGTAAGCCTGCTTATGCAGCAGTGCTTCCAGTCCCCTCATCACCGAAACGGGGTTGTAGGCAACACCGAACGGATTGATGCATGTATGAAAAAGGGACCTTTCCAGGAGCCGGCCGATCTTCTCTGTAAAGCATGAGCCCATCAGCAGAAGCGGCGCATGATGGTCTATCCGGAAAGGATACCCGGGGAGGCTGACTTCTGTGATCAGTTTCATGGGATTGGCTGTTTTTATACCAACATCCAAGATAAAGAAAATGTGGAAAATCGTGCAGATCAGCACCTCCTCCCGCAATGCACTTTAAGATAATAAAAACTTAGAACGTTTCATTCTCAACTGATTAATAATGCATGCACGAATTACCGACAAAACCTGGTTACTTTTATTAATGTGATGAGCTTATAAATATCTACTTATATTCAAGCACTATCAATCCCAGCAATACAGGATCCCCCTGCCCGGAAGGGAACTTTGAACAACTCCTGGAATATTCCTGGGTCTGAGGACAATCCAATTGTATAAGAATACATTTCTTCGTAATTTTCCTTTTACATTCTCAAAATCAAATCGTTCTTTTTGGGATTGACGTGGCGAAGCTGTGAGGTGGCTAATGATTCATTAGTCTCTTTTTTTACAGGGCTATCAGATTTTAACATTGGTGAGAATCGAAATATCCAACCAAAAAGACAGAATTCTCTTAAAATATGTAGTGTTATACTGCAAGAAGCAGTAGAATATATGTTAGACAAACAAGAAGAATAGTGAAATGCCTTCTGAGCCTGATCTAATCAATTACCTTCAAAACGATATCCGAGAATCCCTTAAGATTGATATTTTGGACGTCGCGAAATATC
>CAYXUD010000081.1:0-4444 GCA_964467775.1 uncultured Bacteroides sp.
ACGGCCTGACCAAAGGGCAGTACTCGCCCACCACCCCCAAGGGGAGCGTGACCAAGACCTCGCCCGACGGGACCATCGAAAATGCCTTCAACCCGGGGGAACTGACCATGGGTGCGCAGGGTACCTTCTTCGCAAGGACCGTGGACACCGATCCCAGGATGATGAGGGAGGTATTCAAGGCAGCTGCAGACCACAAAGGGACCAGTGTGGTTGAGATCCTGCTGAACTGCGTGATCTTCGCAAACCAGGTGCACAAGGATGTGACCGGCAAGGATGTGAAGGACGACCACCAGATCTACCTGGAGCATGGCAAGCCCATGATCTTCGGGAAGGAGCGGAACCGGGGACTGATGATGAAGTGCGACAGGATGGAGGTGGTGACCATCGGGCAGAACGGGGTGACCGAGAAGGACCTGATCGTTCACAATGCCCATGATTATGACGATACAAACCACTACCGGCTGGTCCGGATGGGACTTCCCGCATTCCCGATGGCCATGGGTGTGATCCGGGCCACCGAATCGTCGGTGTTCGAATCGGAAATGCATGACCAGGTGGTCCAGGCCAAACAGAAATCGAAGATCCGCAACATGGATGAACTGCTGCACAGCGGCAATGTGTTTGAATCGAAAGGTTAGAAAATGGGATTATTCACTGCGGGTACAGCGAGCACACATGAACCAGATCCCACGATCGGAAGAGGACATTCAGAGGCTGATCGCCGAACGAAAGGAGCGTCTCAAGGAGCTCACCTGCATCAATGAGACCACCCAGATCATTAAGGAGAACCGCTCCCTCGGGGAGACCCTGACCCAGATTGTCCAGATCCTTCCCAAAGCCTGGCAGTACCCGGAGATGACAGTGGCCAGGATCTGGTTCGAGGGGAAGGCTTATGTGAGCCCCGGGTTCCGGGAGGGGGAGTGGAGGCAGGCCCAGAAGTTCGAGACCATCGATTACCGCAAGGGGGAGATCGAGATCTTCTACCTGAAGGAATTCCCCGGGCTGGATGAAGGCCCTTTTCTGAAGGAGGAGCGCCAGCTGATCGATAACCTGGCCAGCATCATCGCGAATTTCCTGAACAGCCATGAGGCCGCGAAGATCCTCCATAAGACCATGGAGGAGGATACGGTCCGCGAGGAGATCAGCCGGTTCCATCATCCCTCTGAGGTGAATTCGCGGATGCTGCTCCAGAAATTCCTCAGCAAGCAGAATGCCAACCGGGATATCTTCCATGACCTTATGCGTTACAAGGTGAAGGAGATCCTGCTGGTGGCCACCCTTTATGACGCCTTCAGCATCGAGAAGGAGGGCCGTTTCTCGGAGCATATCCTGGGGGAGTATTCCCAGCTGAACCTCACCTCCATGCCCAGGGTGACAGGGGTGTCCAATTACGATGAGGCCATGGAGCAGCTCAACTCCCGCCACTTCGACATGGTGATCCTGATGATCGGAGCCGACATGGTAACCCCCATGCAGATCTCGGCACGGGTAAAGCGTGATTTCCCCTACATCCCCATCTATGTGCTGCTGAACAACGACCGGGAGGTCTCCTCCTTCAAACAGTCCAATCCCAGTCTGGGCAACATCGACAGGCTGTTTGTCTGGAACGGCGATTCCAGCATCTTCTTTGCGATGGTGAAGCACCTGGAGGACAAGGTGAACGTGGAGAATGACACCGAGCTCGGACTGGTGAAGGTGATCCTGCTGGTGGAGGATGAGGAGATCTATTACTCCCGTTACCTGCCGCTTCTTTACAGCAATGTGCTCGAGCAGACCAAGCGGATCATTGATGATGTGAGCACCGATGATCTGTTCAAGGTGCTGCGGCTCAGGGCGCGTCCCAAGATCCTTCTTGCCACCGGGTACGAGGAGGCCATGGATATATTAAAACGCTACCAGGAATCGCTCCTCTGCCTGATCACCGACGTGAAGTTCGAGAAAAAGGGGATCCTCGATGAGAATGCCGGCTTCAGCCTGGTGACCGGAGCCCGCGAACTGATCAAAGGGCTCCCCACGGTGATCCAGTCATTCGACACCAGGAATGCACACCGCGCCTTCGAGCTGAAATCTACCTATATCAACAAGAACAGTGAGACTCTCCTGCAGGATATCCGCAACTTCATCACCCATCACCTGGGCTTCGGGAATTTCGTCTACCGCGATTCGGCCGGAAGGAAGATCGCTGAGGCGAAATCGCTGAAGGAGTTCGAGAAGCACATCACCACGATCCCCAGCGAATCGCTGGTATACCACGGGAAACGGAACCACTTTTCGCTCTGGCTCATGGCCCGGGGGGAGATCAAGATCGCCAAGATGATCCACCCGATCAAGGTGACCGATTTCAAGACCCCGGCCGAATTCAGGAGCTACCTGCAGTTTGTGATCAAGAAGTACAGGAATGAGTCGAATACGGGAAAGATCGTCCAGTTCGAGGAGACCGCCCTGCTGGATGAATCCAATATCGTAAGCCTGGGCTCCGGCGCCCTGGGGGGGAAGGGCAGGGGGTGTGCCTTTATCAACACCCTGATCTACAACCTCAATTTCTCGGAGATCATCCCCGAGATGAATATCCGTACCCCCCGCACGGCGATTATCGGGACCGACGAGTTCGATATCTTCGTGCAGCGGAACAGACTGCAGGAGATGGTCCATGTGGAGACTGATTACGAAAAGATCCGCACCCGGTTCCTGGAAGGAGAGCTCTCCTATAACCTGGAGAAACGGCTCAAGGAGCTGCTGAAACTGTTGAACCGGCCCCTGGCGGTGCGCTCTTCCAGCCTTCTGGAAGATTCCACCATGCAGCCATTCTCGGGCATTTTCGAAACCTACCTGATCCCCAACAACCATCCCGATTTCAAGGTACGTTTCAAGCAACTGAAGGACGCCATCAAGCTGGTATACTCCTCCATCTACTCGCCGCAGTCAAGGCGCTACTTCGAAGCCATCAACTTCAAGCTGGAGGATGAGAAGATGGCCGTGGTGATCCAGGATGTGGTGGGGGCCTACCACCAGGACCATTACTACCCGCACATCAGCGGAACGGGGCAGTCGCACAACTACTACCCGGTGGCCCATATGGAACCGGAGGACGGATTTGCCATTGCGGGCCTCGGCCTGGGCCATTATGTGGTAAACGGTGAAAGGGCCTGCCGTTTCTCTCCCAAATACCCCACCCTTGAAATGAGCTCCCTGCAGAGCCAGCTGCGCGACTCCCAGGTGGAGTTCCTGGCGCTCGACATGATCCATTCGGATGTGGACTTCTGCAGCATGGGGTCCGAAGCCAACCTGCACAGGCTGCCCATCTCCGAGGCTGAGCAGCACGGGGTGCTGAAGCACCTGGCTTCGGTTTATGATGCGGACAACGAACGGATCGTACCCGGTTTGTCCGCCAGCGGCCCGCGGATCCTCAACTTTGCCAATATACTCAAGTACGGGCACATCCCCCTTGCCAGGGCCCTGGCCCTGATCATGGACGTGGGGCAGGAGGCCCTTGGTACGGCTGTGGAACTGGAGTATGCGGTGGACCTTGACAAAGCAGAGAACGGGAAGCCCTCGTTCTTCATCCTGCAGATCAAGCCGATGCTGGGGACCGGGGGTGAATACACCTTCGATACCGAAGAGATCTCCCGGGATGAGATGATCATATTTGCAGAGCGGAGCATGGGCAACGGGAGGCTGGATGATATCACCGATGTGGTTTATGTGGACCCGGATACCTTTGATAAGATGCACACCCGGGAGATGGCTGCCCAGATCGAGCAGCTGAACGGGAAACTGGTCTCGGAAGGCCGGAAATACATCCTGATCGGCCCGGGACGCTGGGGGACCCGCGATCCCTTTATCGGGATCCCCGTGAACTGGGCACAGATCTCATATGCCAGGGTGATCGTGGAGACCAGCCTGGAGGATTTTCCGCTGGATGCATCCCTGGGATCCCACTTTTTTCATAATGTGACCTCCATGAATGTGGGCTACTTCAGCATTCAGCATGACTCCCGGACCTCGTTCATCCACTGGGATATACTGAGCGAACAGGAGCTGGTCGAAGAGACCGGTTTCGTGAAACATGTCCGGTTCGGGGAGCCTCTTTGCATTATGATGGACGGGAAAAGGAGAATTTCCCTTATCTTGAAGCACGCCTGTGCGCCCCTTACCGGTATACCACAGGTGCAGAGGAACGGAGCTAATTAACGGCAGCGTTGCAAAGCTGTAACCATGATGAACTATGGAGCGTAAATCTCAGGATGGGGATTACCCCACCATCGATTTCAGCCACACTGCATTCAACCTTCTGATGCAGAAGCGAATTCGTAAAGTATTGATTATCAGCAGTAATTACGATTTCTTCATGCTGGAGGAGGATGGCCGCATCGATGAGCAGATCTTCAACGAATATGTCTCCCTGAATCTTCGCTATCCGCCGGTTTTTATAAAGGCCACCAAT
>CAYXUD010000082.1:0-3562 GCA_964467775.1 uncultured Bacteroides sp.
AAAGATCTCTCAGCCGTACTGCCGGAAGGAAAGGTATTCATCATATACGGGCCAAGGCGCGTGGGCAAGACCACCCTCATCCAGATGCTCCTGGAGGGGAGGGACCTGAAATACAGGATCGACTCCGGTGATAACATACGCATCAGGAACATCCTCAATTCCGAAGATTTCATCATGATCAAGGAATATGCCTCAGGGTATGATCTTATTGTGATTGACGAAGCCCAGCAAATCGAGGGGATCGGCAGGGGTTTGAAGATCATGGTTGACCAGATACCCCATCTGAAGATCGTTGCCACAGGGTCCTCTTCCTTCAACCTGGAACAGCAAATTGGCGAACCGCTTTATCCCCTCTCCATGCAGGAGATGACATCCATTCATAACCGCTTCGAATTGAAGGAAAAACTTGAGCTATTCCTGGTCTATGGCTCCTATCCTGAAGTCTTTACCGCAGGAACCACTGCTGAAAAGAGAGAACTTCTTGTGGAAATGGTTGATTCGTATCTTTTAAAAGATGTGCTGGGATTTGACAGGCTCAGAAGCCCGAAACAGCTCCTTGACCTGCTTAAACTATTGGCCTTTCAGGTGGGACACGAGGTATCGGTCCATGAACTGGCCACGAAGATCGGGCTGAATGTGCGCACGGTAGAGAGATACCTCCACCTGCTTGAGAAGGGTTTCGTACTGTACCGTATTGGGGCATACAGCAAAAACCTGCGCAGTGAGATCACCAAGAAGGCCAAATATTACTACTTTGATAATGGAATCCGAAACGGCATTATCCGGCAGTTCAATCCTCCCGACCTGAGAAACGATATCGGCCAGTTGTGGGAGAATTTCCTCGTCAGCGAGCGTCTTAAGTACCTTCATTACAACAGGATCTTTGCAAACCGGTATTTCTGGCGCAGTTATCGTCAAAACGAAATTGATTACCTTGAAGAAGTTGACAATAAGCTTGCAGCTTTTGAATTTAAATGGGGGAAATCCAGCCATGCCATACCAAGGGAATTCACTGACTCGTACGGGAAGGTGGATCACCATATCATCAACAGGGAGAACTATCTCGACTTTCTGCTCTGAATTTTTAACATCCAATTCCCGATAATTAATATGCGGCTTTAAAATTAAAGCGCGGCTTAAAATTTAGTTGCATATTTGAAAATAAAGTCGCACTTTTACTTTATGGAAAAAATCAGGTACCAGGTGGAGGTAAAAGATGCGCGGAAGACGTGTGTCGACGCCGTAATGGGGAAATCCATCTTCGAGTACAAGGCCCTCGTAAGCGATCTCCGGGTACTCCAGTCAGCATTTATGAATCTTGCCAGGATCATGGCGGATCTCGCTGATCATACCGGAATCCTCATACTTGATGAGACGAAAATAAGTGAATCGCGATTAAACAGCGAATGGGAGACCCTGCAAAAGCTTTTTCCACCATCCATACTCTCCCGGTTGCGCATGGTGGTGCTCTCTGATGGCTCAATGATTGCAGAATTTGGTGACCTTCGAAAAGAAGAAGCAGAGGCAATCTCTGAAATTCAGGGAAAACTCAGCGAAAATTATGACAGGAAGCGCCGTCGAAAACCGGATGCCTTTTTCGAGATTCTAAGGGTTCTTCTGATCCATTGGTTCCGGGGATCAGGCCCGCTTCAGGTGAACCAGCTGGGTAAATTGTCAGGCTTTTCCTATCCCACGGTTGCCTCTTCTCTCGAAAAGATGGAGTCCCGGTTGATCCGCCATTCTGACCGCAGCGTGGAAATTAAATCTTTCCCGAGGGACGACTGGTTCAGGTTGCTCGCCGCAACAGATGAGATCCGGGCACCTCAGGGTTACGGGGCCCGCCGGCCCAGACCCGTTGAGGACCTCATTAAAAGACTGACGGAGAAGCCTGACGAAGAAGTAGCCTTCGGAGGCGTTATCGGGTCGCGACACTACCTGCCGGGTATCGACCTGGTTGGGATACCCCGCCTCGACCTGAGCGTTCACGATTGGAGCGCCAGCAAAATTGACAAACTCGCCAGGAAATTAGATCCGGGAATAAAAAGGGTAGAGTCCGGTGAGCTGCCACAGGTAGTGGTGCACAACCTTTTCCGCCCCGTATCCCTTTTTACCAGAGGTGAGCCCCTGCCAGTAGCCGACGAGGTGGAATGCCTGCTGGACCTGCACGAAGCGCGACTGGAATTGCAGGCCCTTGAGCTGTTGGAACATTTGAAAGGTCAGGCAAGAGGATGAACCAGCTCAGACCATGGGATGTGCTTCAACAGGTGGCCAAAGCAGTGCCAGAGGAATGCCGGGGTAACATTGTGATCATCGGGAGCCTGGCTGCTGCTTATGCCTATTCCGGCAACAACGACAGGATGGTGGTGAGAACCAAGGACATTGATTGCTTACTGAACCCATTTCAGGTGGCAATCGAAAAAGGCGAGGCGATTGCAAGAAAACTGAGGGATGCCGGATGGCAGCCCCGACAAATGGGGAAGTTCCAGAAACCGGGCACTCCTGAAACCCCCAACGATGAGTTGCCCGCCATACGCCTTTATCCGCCAGGGATTGATCCAAATGGTGAAAATGCCTGGTTTATTGAACTTCTCACCGTGCCAGCATCCTCAAAGGATCAAGGAAAGCAGTGGACGCGGATAGTCATCGATGAAGGCCATTTTGGATTGCCCTCATACCGATATCTCTCTGTCACAGCTTACATACCAGAAGAGATCGATCAGCTCGGTATCTATTGCGCCAGACCTGAAATGATGGCCCTGGCCAATCTGCTTGAACACCCTGAAATAAAGCCTGACCGCATGAGCGCGCTGTTTGCCGGCCTTGAAATTAAACGGAGCAATAAGGATCTTGGCCGTGTGCTCGCGATTGGATATCTGGCGCAAGAAAAGGGGGTGGGGGATTTTCGTCCTTGGGGTTTTGGCTGGCAATTGGCTTTAAAATCCTGCTTCCCGGAAGAATGGAAGAACCTGGCAAAAAATGCCGGGACGGGTTTGATGAAGCTGCTGGATAGCGATGAAGACTTTACAGAAGCTTACCATACCTGTACCAACGGACTACTCTCATCTTTTGAGGTCACGAAACAGGATCTGAAAGAAGTGAGTGATCGTATGCTTGGGGAAGCCGTCGAAACCCTGAAGGAACTAGCAGAAAAATGACCCCGATGGAATATACTTATGCCTGATTTCACCGTCCATACATACATCCGGCTGCTCAGCGCACTGATGGAGCGGGGATACCATTTCCAGACCTTTGCCGAATTCCTTACAGGACCCAAAGCCAGGAGTATCGTCCTGCGGCACGATGTGGACCGGAGGCCGCAGAATGCCCTGGCACTGGCAGGGATTGAAAAAGATCTCGGGCTGAAGGGCGTTTACAACTTCAGGGCCCGGCCCGGGAGCTGGGATGCAGGCATTATCAAAGAGATCGCCTCCCTGGGGCATGAGATCGGCTACCATTACGAGGAGTTGTCCCTCCACAAGGGAGATTTTGAGAAGGCCTATGAGGATTTCAAAAGGAACCTGGCCAGGCTGAGAGCCCTGGTTCCCGTTACCACCATCACCAT
>CAYXUD010000083.1:0-46410 GCA_964467775.1 uncultured Bacteroides sp.
TACCAAGGAATATTGAAGCTCCTCGCAGCAAGCTGCGAGGAACCTTTAGCTAGACGAAGTCAATCATCGATTAATTTCTTATTTTAATTGTGCTCGCTAACCCCGAAGTAGAACTTCGGGGAATGCGCTCGCGTAATTCAACCACTTACTCTTTTTTCAGAAAGACAAAATCACCCCCCTCGTTTCCCACGTTCTGGATCTCCCCGTACTGGGGCACCACGTTGCTGTTGCTGATCACCGCCATCCGGATCCTGCTGAAAAGCTCCTCCGAGGAGAGGTAGATCTCCTCATTCTCGTTCAGCCGCTGGATCAGGTACTTGATAAATGCACTCTCGTCGGGCACCTCGGTCAGCGTCCCGCTGGTCATCGCCTTCCGGCTGCGCATCTCATAGATCTTCTCGTAGGCGATATCGATCTCCATCTGCACCGCCCTGGCCTTGAATATGGAGCCGGCAAAACAGGCATCGGTGATCAGCAGGGTGTGCTTGGAGTCGATCACCTGCAGGTAATCCACCAGGGTGCTGTTCCGGAACCAGTCCACCGTCGATATTCTTCTCGCGTCCGACGGCAGCCAGTAACCGATCCGCCCCTTTTCATCCCAGTAGCCGTGGCCGGCATAAAAGATCAGAAGGTTGTCGTCCGCGGTCACCCTGTTCCTCAGAAGGTCCAGCTCGTCGATGATATCGCTCCTGGTGGGATTCTTCAGAAAGGTGATGTGGTTCGGGGAGAAGGTGTAATGGTTCACAAGTGCGTCATAGAACGCTTCGGCGTCGCGGATGGGGTTGGCCAGGTCGGGAATGCCCTCGTCCTGGTACTCGTTGATGCCGATCAGCAGGGCAAAATACCTTGAATCCTTCCTGATCTTGTCCGCAAGGGTCACCACCGGGGGAATGAATTCAATGGTGACCGAGTGTTCCCGGACATTGTCATGCATATCCATCACCGTGAAATCGACCCGGTTCCTTCCCGGCTCCAGGGAGAGCCTGTAGGAAAAGAGCCCGTATTCATTGATCTCCCGCATTTCGGAGTTGACAGACACGAATTTAATTCCGCTTTCATCCTTCACCTCCCCGATCAGATCGAACTCCTTCTTACCGGTCCTGTGATAAGCCTCGCCGCCAATGGCAGGCGTGATCAGCTTGAGGGTCGGCGGTTCGTGATCAGCCGGTTCATCTGTATGAACCGTGTCGCCCGTGTTATTGATCACAAATCCCACCTTCCTGCTCCTCAACTCGACCTCCTGGGTATAAGCCGGCTGCCATCCGGTGGCCACCAGCATGAACAGGGGGAGTAACGTGCTGATCACCCCGCGGATGGCTCTGTGATAGACCTGTGGTTTTCTGTTCATGGCCTGATCCTGAATGTGTACCTGATCCCTACTGTGGGGGTGTATGTCAGCGGGTCCATGCCGCCTTGTATGGAGATCCCGTTCATCTCCCCGGCTGCATTTTTCCCGGCAAGATCTGAAGTCCTGACAAAGGTCCATATGATATCGGCCACCCAGACACCCAGGGCGGTCCAGGCAAACGTCTCGGAGAGGTTGTCCTGCTGGATGGAGGTGTTGCAGAGCTCCACCTTATTGTCAAAACCGGCAGTGGTTTCAATTGAATTGTATGTTTCAACGGCCTGCCTGTTCAGGTTGATGGAGGCCGCGATACACCCGAATCCTGCCACCGCCCGCAGCCAGTGCGGTTTCCCGGTGAGCCTGGTCAGCCCCAGCCCCGGCACGGCCAGGGATTGCAGCATCAGGCCCCTGCGGGTAAACCGCTTCTCATTTTCCCGGGCCCTGGCCTCCTTCTCCCCGGACGCCTTGGCCTGCCCGGTCCCCTCAGGCCCGGCTACCTCATGCCCGGTCACCTCAGGCCCGGCTACCTCCCGGGCCTCCTTCTGCCCCGGAGGGACAACCAGAACGGCACGGATCTCGAAAAAGACCCGGGCATTCAGGCGGATCCCATCCGCCCCCAGGTCCCAGGTGATGTGCCTGCCGGGACCGCCTTCCACTCCCCTGCCAATATCACCTGCAAGGGCCCGGGCCTGGATCCTCTGACCCGCTTCATCGGTAACCTCCAGGGAAATATTGAACCTGTCCGACGGAAGGCTGTTCAGAATGTCATAATAGATGTGAATGGTGTTCCCCGTCATTTCGATCCTCGGATCGGAAACCTCTGCGGAAGTCTGGGCATAACACCAGGGAGCCGCGAGGGCCAGAGAGAAGATCAGCAGGGCCGGCATGACTTTTCCCATGGGACGATCCGTTTTTGTCACGTGCACCCCGGGGACCCAAAGGGCCCGGAGCCGCTTTGCAGCCTGACGGATGAATAAATATATGGCTTTCATATCTTTAAAACAAGAAAAATGGTACGGTTCATGCCCGCAGGGGAAGATGGGCCGGCTTCCGGGGCGGTTGCCGGGGCAGGGAGCCGGGGCTGCCAGAGTGAAATCCGTTTTTAGGAAATTAGCCCGGGAATTCCTATCTTATCACTTCTAACCGCGGAACTCAATGAAAAAAGCGGAACGCATATCCGGGATCCTGGTCATGGCCCTCTTCTCCGCAGGGCTCTTTTTCAAGTACCAGCTCTACCCGGGGTCAAGCATCATGCTGGCCCTGAGCCTTCTCATCTTTATTTTCGGCTACCTGATCCCCCATTACGCCATCCAGCGAAGGACAGCCCCTGATTTTTCACAGCAGGTCTACCTGGTCGTGAAATTCGTTACCTATTCACTGGTCATGATCAGTGCCATCATGACCATCCAGCACTGGCCGGGCGGGAATGCGCTGCTTGCCGCCAGCAAGGTGCTGGTTGCCTGCCTTGTCCTGTTCTATCTGTACCTCAGCGTGAAGGGGTACAAGCGGTTGTCATCCTTTTTCAATGACGTGGTGACTGCCGTGCTGGTGCTGGGGATCTTCATCTACTTCACCAATCCCCGCGCCTCCAAGGATGTCCTGGAGGGAAACAGGCTCATCCTTGACCGGGTCGAACAGCAGAATGCCGGGATCGCCTCCGCCAACCAGGCCATTTACGAGAGCCTCGATTCGATCTGGAAGGATGAGGAGAGTTCACTGAAGAGCGGCGTTGAAAGGATCCGAAGGCAGAGCCAACGGCTTAACCGGACCTTCGACTCGCTGACCGGGGCGTTCATCAGCTTCTGCAACGCCTCCTGCACCAGGGGGATGCAGGGATCCTCCACCACCCTGAATCCGCTCGTGCTGCACTCGGGATCCTATGGGGAGGCCTTCTTCATCGACGCGGGGAACGGCCGGAGGATCAAGAGCGCCATCGAAGAGTACACGGCAGAGGTGGGGGGTATCGTCCGGGAGTTCAACCTGCCGGCCGGACTGACAGGGATCGGCCTGGATGTGGATGATATCCGTGATGAATTCGGTGATCCCGTCCCGTGGGAAACCCTGATGTTCATGAACCAGCGGGTCTCTTCGGTAATGAATAACCTACTGTGGATCAAGCAGATGATCCTGAGGACAGAGAACACCGTGCTGAACGGGCTGATCAGCCAGGCGGACCTGTCCGAGGAGATGAAGCTGCTCCAGAGGCTGGCTGCGCGGGAGTCCGAAAAGGCCATGGACCTGAAGGAGAACGAGATCATCCGGATCAGGCAGCAGCAGAGGCTGCAGGAGCTGCAGCTGGAGCAGTCGGAAGCGGTGCTTCAGCAGCGGAACACCACCATTTTAATCGCTTTTTTGGGGATCACTTTCGTTCTGAGCCTCCTGGTCATCTCCACCCGCGCCTTCTACCTGAAAAGAAAAGACAACAAGCGGCTGGCGGAGCATGAGAAGGAGATCACTGCCATGAACGAGGCACTGAACCAGCGGAATGAAGAGATCATGGCCCAGAGGGATGAGATCGAGGCCCAGAGGGACACACTCTACCAGCAGAAAGATCTGATCGAAAGGAGCCACAGTGAGATCTCCTCCAGCATCGATTACGCATGCCGGCTGCAGACCTCCATACTGCCAGGCCCCGGCCTTCTGAATACGCGCATCGCCAGTCATTTCGTGTTGTTCATGCCGAAACAGAGGGTCAGCGGGGATTTCTACTGGTGGACGCAGGTGGAGGACCACGTGGTGATCACCGCAGCCGATTGCACCGGGCACGGGGTCCCGGGAGCGTTCATGAGCATGCTGGGAGTCTCCATGCTGAGGGAGATCGTGAGCAAGGAGTACATCTCCCACCCGGGAGTGATCCTGCGGAGGCTGCGCAAGGAGGTGATGCACGCCCTGAAGCAGACCGGCGCCTTCGGCGAACAGAAGGACGGCATGGACATGGCGCTGGTGAGCATCAACGTGGAGACCCTGGAGTGCCAGTATGCCGGGGCGAACAATCCCATCTACCTGGTCAGGGAGGGTGTACTGACCGAGTACAGGGCCGACCGGATGCCGATCGCCATCCACCAGAACATGGCCAAATTCACCACCCACGAGATCCAGCTGCAGAAAGGGGACCGCCTCTACCTCTTCAGCGACGGGTACGTGGACCAGTTCGGCGGTCCTGAAGGGAAGAAGTTCAAGTTCACCCGGTTCCGCCAGATGCTGGTCGACAACGCGGGACTTCCCATGAAAAAGCAGAAACAGGTGCTGGAGAGCACCTTCCTGGAATGGAAGGGGGAGCGGGAACAGGTGGACGATATCGTGGTGCTCGGCCTGGAGGTCTGAAGGCAGTGCCCGATCCGGTCTCCTATTTCCAGATGTTCATCTTCTCCAGGCGGATCTTCTCGTTGAAGAAAATGTTGGCGATCGCCTCGAAGTAGGGGGTGTGGTCGGAGACGTAGAAATGGTTTTCACCCTCCTTTTTTGCATTGAGCAGCTCTTCCCCGGTCAGGAATTTCTGGACGGACTGCGCCACGATCCGGGCGGTGTCGTGGACATTCACCTCGAAGTTGAAAAAGCGGCTGATCTGGTTGCGGATGATGGGATAGTGGGTGCATCCCAGGATGAGCGAGTCGATGCCCTGGAGCTCCTTGCGCGAAAGGTAGGAGCGGATGATGGCATTGGAGATGTCATCGAACACGAACCCCTCCTCGATCATGGGCACGAACAGCGGCGTGGCCAGGGAGTTCACCTGGATCAGGGGCGATCCGTCCGGCCTGTGTGAATCCTTCGGGTCTTCCTCCCTTCCCTCCGACCGGGCGGCATCCTTCGCCGCGGCAGCTTTCTCGGCCGACAATGCCAGGATCTTCTTTTCATAGGTGCCCGAATCGATGGTGGCCTTGGTACCGATGATCCCGATGGTCCCGGATCTCTCGGGCTGCGCACAGACGAACTCCACCACCGGGTCGATCACGTTCATCACGACGGCCTGTTTCCCCACGTGGGCCTTCACCTCTTCGAATGCGTTGGATGAAGCGCTGTTGCAGGCGATCAGGATCACCTTGCACCTCTGCTTCAGCAAAAAGTCGGTAATCCCCAGCGAATACTGCACGATGGTCTCCTTCGATTTATCCCCGTAGGGGAGGTGGACCGTATCCCCGAAATAGACCAGCTTCTCTGCGGGCATCAGGGTATGCAGCGCATGCGCCACGGTCAGCCCGCCAACGCCCGAGTCAAATAAACCTATGGGCCTGTTCTTCCCCATGATACAATGAATGAATTTACAAAAAAATGGGATTATGAAGCCTTTCTCTCTTCACAATCCCCTGATTTCGTACTATCTGCCTATGTAATATGTTACTATTGCAACCCGAGCCTGGCCTTCACCAGCGGAAGGATATCCAGGCTCTCCTGGGAGGCGTAGACAGGATTGCCCTGGCTCATGTCGAACACATAGACCAGGCCCTTTTCCTTGGCTACCGCCTCGATGGCCTTCCGGGCCTTGTCCATCACCGGCTGGATCAGGATCATGCTCTGCTGCTGCAGGTCCTGCTGCGCTGTCTGGGCGAAATTCTGGAGGCGCACCTGCATCTCCTGGATCTCGGAAGCCTTGGCTTCCTTGATCAGGTTGGTCATGGTTGCCTCACTCTTGTTGTACTGCTCGATCTTCTTGTTGATCTCGACCTGGATCTGTTCGATCTCCAGGTCATACTGCGACCTCAGGTCATCTATCTTTGCCTGTGCCGAATCGTATTCAGGCATATCCTGGAGCAACAGCTCGGCACTGATATGGCCAAATTTCTGCGCACTGACTGCAAGGGCCATACAGAGTATCCCCATTGCCAGGGTAATTCGTTTCATCGTCTTAATTTAAAGTTTTTTAGCGCCTACAAATGTAAGGTTTTAATTCTTATAACCTAACTTTTTAAGGACTTCATCACTCAAATCATAGCGGGGGTTCGAATAGAGGATCGAGGCCCCCGATGCCGTATCGAAGATCACGGCGTAACTGCCCTCCGCGGAAAGCTCCTTCACCGCCTTGTAAATGGCGTCCTGGATCGGCTTCACCAGCTCCTGGCGCTTGCCGGAGAGTTCACCTTCGGGCCCGAAATACTTGGCCTGCAGCTCTTTCACCTCACGCTCCTTGGTCACGATCTCCTCCTCCCTCTTCTTCTTCATCTCGTCGGTGAGCAGCACCCGCTCCGACTGGTAGGTCTTGTACATCGTTTCGATGGTCCCGTACTCCGCGGCGATCTCCGCCTCCCACTGCTCCGAGACCTTGTCCAGCTCCTCCTGGGCGGCATTGTAGGAGGGGATGTTCTTAAGGATGTAATCTGTGTCCACGAATGCGAACTTCTGGGCCATGGCTGCCCCGGCAAACAGGAAGATGGCCAGTGCGATGGTGATGGTCTTTTTCATGACGATTGGTTTTACCTCCGTTTTTATTGAGAAATGTTTCATTGACTCTCCTCGCAGCAAGCTGCGAGGAATCATCGATTAATTTCTTATTTTAATTGTGCTCGCTAACCCCGAAGTAGAACTTCGGGGAATGCGCTCGCGTAATTCACTTATTGCTTCTGCTGGTTTCCGTTCAAACATTGTACCAAAATAGGAATTCATCAGAATTGCTGGCCGATGGTGAAGTGGAACTGCGACCCGCTGATGTCCGATGATCCCGGATAGGGATCGAATCCCCAGCCCCAGTCGATCCCCAGAAGCCCGAACATGGGCAGGAACGCCCTCACCCCGACACCGGCCGCACGCTTGGCCACGAAGGGGTTGAACTCGTCGATCGCATACCAGCAATTCCCCGCTTCGAGGAAGCCCAGTACGAAGATCGTTGCAGAGGGGTTGAGTGAAACCGGGTACCTCAGCTCCAGGGTGTACTTGGTATAGACGTTCCCCGATTTTTGCGTTCCTTTCCGCGGGGTCAGGCTGCCGTTGGGGTATCCCCGCTGGGCAATGGTCTCCCGCCCGTAGAGGTTGTACCCTGAAAGCCCGTCCCCGCCCAGGTCGAACCCCTCGAAGGGGGAGGGCCCGATATCGTCGTTGTAGTGGCCCAGGTACCCCCAGTGGAGCCGGGCCATCAGCACCAGGTCCCCGATCAGGGCATGGTACCAGTCGGCCTTGAACATCCAGCGGTGGTACTCCACCCATTTGTATTTCACCGCATCATCCGCATGGGCATAGTCAATTTCGGGGTGGAACAGGGAGTAGGGCGGGGTGATCTGCAGGCTCAGGCTGATGTTCGACCCGCCCCGCGGGTAGATGATCTGTGTCTGCGAGTTGCGCCCGATCGTGGTGGTAAGGCTGATGTTGTTGAAGGTGCCGTTCTGCGCCAGGAAGTTGGCATAGTCCTTCATCTTGTAGCGCTGGTAGGTAATGGCATTGTAGAGGGTGAAGAAGTCGTCGGGCCACCTGAGCCTCCGGCCGATCCCCAGCGAGGCCCCGGTCACCTTCATGTGCTCGTCGGGGACCTCCCCCGGGTTCCAGTAGCTGTAGTAGTTCTGGTTGATCTTGGAGTGGTAGACGGAGACCGAGAATGAGTTGGGCTTCTTCCCCCCGAACCACGGTTCAATGAAGGAGAAATTGTAGGACTGGTAATATTTGCCGTTGGTCTGCGCCCTCACCGAGAGGGTCTGCCCGTCACCCGAAGGCACCGGCCGCCACGCCCCCAGGTCGAGCATCCGCCGGATGGAGAAGTTCGAGAAACGGATCCCGATGGTGGCCACCAGCATGCCGGCGCCGTATCCGCCCGAAACCTCCAGCTGGTCGGTGGCCCGCTCCGTCAGGTTGTATTCGATATCGACGGTTCCGTCGGCCTGGTTGGGGATGGGGTTGGGTTCGATCTGTTCCGGGTCGAAATGGCCCAGGTTGGCCAGCTCCCTCACGGTACGGATCAGCTCCGACTTGCTGAATTTGTCTCCCGGCAGGGTGCGCAGCTCACGCCTCACCACATGCTCGCTGGTCCGGTTGTTCCCCTTGATGATCACCTTGTTGATGGTGGCGATCTCGCCCTCATAGATGCGCATCTCGAAATCGATGGTGTCATCCTCCACGCTCACCTCCACCGGCGTCAGCTGGAAAAAGAGGTAGCCGTTATCCAGGTAGACCCCGTTCACCGCGTCCTCATCGATAAAGAGCCGGTCGTCGAGCACCGTCTGGTCGAACACATCTCCCTTCTCGATCCCCAGCACCGCGTCCAGCAGCTCAGAGGGATATTTCGTGTTCCCGATCCACTCGATATCCCCGAAGTAGTACTTGTCCCCCTCCTCGATACTGATGTAGAGGTCGAGCCGGTTTTTCTCCCCGGGGGTGAGCGCTACCGAATCGGAGAGCACCTTGGCATCCCTGTAGCCGTTCTCGTTGTAAAACTCGATCAGCTTGGCCTTGTCGTCCCTGAACGATTTACTGACCAGCTTCGAGGCTTTGAAGATATTGATGTTCACCTTCTTGGTATCCTTCATCTTCCTGCGGAGCTTCGACTCCTTGAAGGCGCTGACCCCGCTGAAGTAGATCTCGTTGATCTTCACCCGGTCGTTCTTTTCCACGTTGACATCCATCTGCACCATGTTCACCCTCAATGAATCCTCCTGCAGGCTGATCTCCACCTCGGTGTTCAGGAATCCCTTTTCGATGAAGTGTTCCCTGATGATCCTCCTGGTGTTGTCCATGATATCGGCGGTCACCTGCTGGCCGTTCCTCAGGTTGATCTTCTCCATCACATCCTGGGTTTCACTCTTGGAGATCCCGTGGATTTCGAGGTTGGACATGCGGGACTGCTCGGTCAGGTAGATGTCGAGCCAGATGCTGTCACCCCGGATCTGCGTGGCCGTGATCCTGGCATCGGAAAAGAGGCCCTGGCTCCAGAATTTCTTCAGCACGTCGGTGGCGGCATCGCCGGGCAGCTGGATGGTGTTGCCGGGCTTCAGGCCCGAAAGGCTCACAAGCACCTCCTTCTGGATGAACTCGATACCGCTGACCGTTACATCGGCGATGATATACTCCCGGGGATTCTCGTAATCCATCACAGGGAGTTCTTCATAGGCTGTGGTATCCTGGGCGGCCAGGCCAGCAGCGAAGATCAGGAGCGAAAGAAAGAGCAAAGTCCGATGGTTCATTCCTGCATTTAATTATTCAAGGTAACGGCTCTGGGCTTTTCATTCACCTTACCGAATCGTCGCTCCCGTCTCTGATAATCGATAATGGCTTCGTAAAAATGTTCCTTGCGGTAATCGGGCCACAGAACCGGGGTAAAATAGAGCTCCGTATACGCAAGTTGCCAGAGCAGGAAATTGCTGATCCTCCGTTCACCGCTGGTGCGGATGAGCAGATCCGGGTCGGGCATGAACGAAGTGGCCAGGTACGATTCCAGCATACAGGAATCGATGCTGTCCGGGTCGATCTTTCCGGATGCCGCATCCCGGCACATCTGCTTCACAGCGCTGGTGATCTCCCACCGGCCGCTGTAACTGAGTCCGAGTACCAGCTGGAGCCCGGTATTCCCAGAGGTGAGATTCACCGCTTGCATGAGATGCCTTTGCACGCTGCCAGGAAGGTCAGCAATATTTCCAATCACTAACAGGCGGACATTATTTTCGTTTAGTTTACTGGCCTCTTTTGAAATGGTACTGGTCAGCAGGGCCATCAGGCCATCTATCTCGGCCTTGGGACGGCTCCAGTTCTCGGTGGAGAATGCATAGAGGGTCAGAAACTCCACCCCCAGCTCCCCGGCAGCTTCCACCACCTGGCGCACCGACTCCACCGAGTGGCGGTGCCCGAACAGGCGTTCGCCTCCCTTCTTCTGCGCCCACCGGCCATTCCCGTCCATGATCATGGCCACGTGCCGCGGCATCGGATCCCTCTTTATCTGCTCTTTTAAATTCATCACTTTTAACAATCGCGTTCAGTTAATCAGGCCCCGGTGACCTCCTCATGGTGATCCTCCTCTTCTCATGCCCGTAGGCCGGACAATCCTCCCTGTACTCAAAGATCTTGTAGGTCAGGAACAGGCCGGTAAAGAAATACCAGTCGTTGTTCCCTGCGGGCGATTGTACCGACTCACGCCCCAGGTTGGACACCCTGTCGATCCGGTCCGTAAAACACTTTCGCATACTCGCCTCCACCCCCCCGCTCAGCCGTTTTCCCAGGTTGGCCTTGAACCCCCCGCCGAAAGGAAGGTACAGGTGCGAAACCGACCCGCCCGTATAGTCAATACTGTAACCCAGTCCCGCCGATACGTACGGCGAATACTTCGTTTTTCTCCAGGCGGTCCTGTAGGGCCACCAGTTGAACTCGAAATCAAGGCCCAAATCTACAAAACTTGCCTGAAAATCTCTCACAGTGCCGGGGGAAATCTCACCTGAAGCGGCAAGCTGGTAGAACACCGCGTGTGCCCTCAGGGAGTGGCGCTGGTCGAAATTATAACGCAGGATGGGCCCTATGGCCGGGGGGATCACCGTCGGGCGGGGGATGGTGGGGCTGATATCCCCCAGGTACCACGGCACGCCGGTCATGAACCCGATATCGGATTTGCGCTGTCCCGCGACCTGCAGACAAAGCATCAGGACAGCCAGGAAAAGGTATGTTTTGAAACTCCTCAATGCCGACCAGTTATCGTTGCTCTTCAGCTCCTTCAGAAAGAACGGGCCCCTGCCCCCGATTATTATACCCTGCCATCCCGGCATGCCCGCAGGCACAAATATACGAACAACCCACCAGAATGTCGGGCAATGAAGCGGAAATGGCGGAGGATTTAAGATATTTTAATAATTGGGCCGGCCTACCTGTAGTACCTTTTGAAGATCGGCCTCCCTTTGCGGTCGTTCCGTATCCTGTAGATGGCCTTGATGGTGGTCAGGTAGTAGGAGTCGTTATAATTTGAATATCGGGAAGAGTACCCGTCCAGCCAGTCAGTCATGGTGAACTGGTACCCGAGCTCCACCCCGACACTCCAGCGGGGGTCCATGGAAAACTTGATCCCTGCCCCCACGGGGAAGGCGACCCCGTATTTCAGGCGGTTGTCATATCCCGGGTTGGCAAGCGGCTCCGCCCCGTCGTTGTTCAGGTCCTTGACCTTGGATTTCGAAAGGATCCCTCCTCCCCCCGCAAATGCATAGAGGTTCAGCTTGTTATAGTTGTTGATCATTCCCCGGCGGTTATAGATGGCACCCCCCCTGCTGCCGCCGGGTTCGCCCAGGATATAGTATTCCAGCCTGGCAAAGTGCTGGAAGGCATTGCTGTTGAACGAATAGAGCCTTCCGTGCGTTGATCCCGCCTCATCCTTTCCCCCGTACATGATAAACCCCAGGTCAAGGCTTACGGCAAGGCTTCTCTGGATGTAAAACCGGGGCATCACCCCGACGCTGGGCCGGAACCCGTTGAACATATTGGCCAGGGGCCTGTCGGCCAGCCCGATGTCCCCGTGGAAGGAGACCCCTGCCAGGTAGATATCGGCCTCGTACCTCCTGAGCTTCCACCTCTGCCCGCTTACATCAATGGCTGTCAGCATCAGGATGGTCACCGTGAGAATCCAGAAATCTCTTTTCATGGCAGGGTCAGGAAGTTTCGCAATTGCGCAAATAAAAGTAAGAAAATATTTTTTAATTTCTTTTATCCGCTCCCCACATTAACTTATTCCGCAGGGTGCTGTAGAAGCTGATATTCTCTATCCGGATCATTTTCAGGGTGGTTTCAGCCCTCCGGACGGTGACCGTCGTATCCACCTCCACATCCACCGTATCGGAGTCCAGTGCCAGCTGGAACTGGGGGTCCCGTGTATCCACGGAAAGCTGCAATACTGCTGAATCCGGAAGCACGAGGGGCCTGACCGAGAGGTTGTGCGGTGCGATGGGGGAAAGGATCACGCTTCGGGACTCCGGCACCACGATGGGACCCCCCACGCTCAGGTTGTAGGCGGTGGAGCCGGTGGGTGTTGATAACAAAAGCCCGTCGGCCCAGTAGGCACTCAGAAATTCGTCGTTCACCCGCACATGGATGGTGATCAGCGAACCGCTGTTCTTGTAGATCCTGACCTCGTTCAGGGCGATATCCGGACCCTTGAGCGGTCCTCCCGTCTTCTCCACCTTCAGCAGCATCCGCTCCTCGATATCGAACCTCCCGCTGAAGACACTCTCGAGTGACTCCTCCAGGTTCTCCTGGGAAACATAGGAGAGAAAGCCGAGCCGCCCGATGTTCACGCCCAGCACGGGGATCCCGCTGTCTTTCACCAGCTTCACCGTTTCCAGGAAGGTCCCGTCGCCCCCCACGGAAAAGAGGAAATCCACATCCGCGGGAAGGTCACTGCTGCTGGTGAACAGCCCCGCCACCCTCGGGCGCAGTCCGGCCTTTGCCTGCAGGAATTCGTAGAGCGGCCCGTAGATCCACACATCGGTATTCATCAGGTTGAACTTGTTGAACATGGTGGCCATGTTCTCGCGCGCATGAGGGGGGAAATTCCTGCCGAAAACAGCAACCTGCATGGCTAGGTGTTCAGGTATTTCAGAAAGACATCGAAACGCTCCTGGTAGAACTGGTCCAGGTCCTCTTCGCTCAGGTGGGAAGAGACCACCGTGTAGTTGTAGCGGTCGAATGTCTGCATCACCGAGGTAAGGTCGGTCAGGTTGATCTTCAGGGTCACCCTCAGTTTCGATTTTTCGCCGTTGGATGAGACATAGAGGCTCAGGATCCGCGCATTGTTGCTCTCCACGATCTGCGAGATCTCGCTCAGCGAATAGTCGCGGTCGTTCATCTCAAGCTCGATGATCCCCCCCGGCTGCTTCATGGCCGAGAGGTGTGCAAAATGCTGGGTCAGATCCTCCTGGGTGATCACCCCCAGGTACTGCTTCTCATAATTCAGCACCGGCACAAGTGTCAGTTCGAGCCTTGACATCAGCTCGATCACCTCATAGATATGCTGGTTTTCCGTCACATAGGGCTTGATCAGCGACAGGGCATGGTTCCCCACCGGCTCGTCGGGATTGTTCAGATCGTAGATGTCGGCATCGGAGATGAGCCCCAGGAACTCCCTGTGGTTCACGATGGGAAGGTGCTTGATCCGGAAGATCTCCATCCAGGAGAGTGCCTTGGTCCCGGTGTCGGAGGTCTTCAGGGCCGTTACGATATCCGATATGAGTTCTCCGGCGAGCATCTGATGATAAACTTACAGGTTTACCTGATATAAAACAAATATTGGACCAATTGTGCCTCTAAGACAACTTGTCTGCCCGAAGGGTTGCCCCGGAGGGCACCGCCCGGCTACAGGCCCAGCTGCTTCTCGATGGTGTTCAGCAGGATGGAGATGGCCACCTCGTTCTTCCCCCCCTGGGGGATGATGATGTCGGCATAACGCTTCGAGGGCTCGATAAACTGCAGGTGCATGGGCTTCACCGTCTTCCGGTAGCGCTTCAGCACCTTTTTCAGGTCGCGCCCCCGCTCCTTCATGTCCCGCCTGATCACCCGCTCCAGCCGGTCGTCCGGGTCTGCATCCACGAACACCTTCAGGTCGATCTCCGCGATCAGCGGCAGGTGGGTGTAGATCAGGATCCCCTCAAGGATCATCACCTCCCTGGGCTCCAACAGGATGGTCTCTTCAGCACGGGTGCAGGTCAGGTAGCTGTAGATGGGCTGCCGCACCGGGCTGCCTGCCTTCAGCTGCCGGATGTGCGCGGTCAGCAGGTCAAACTCCACCGAATCGGGGTGGTCGAAATTCATCTTCTGCCGCTCCTCCAGCGGGAGGTGGCCGTTGTCCCTGTAATAGGAGTCCTGCGGAATCAGCGCCACCCGGTCCTCCGGGATCCTCTCCAGGATCTTTCGTACCACGGTGGTCTTTCCCGATCCTGTTCCGCCTGCTATGCCGATGGTGAACATGGGGGTTGGTAAATGGGGGTTGGTAAATGGTTCCTGATAACCGATTAATCATTGCCTACGAACTTACTAACTTTTTCTAATAACTTTGGGGCTGGAATTATGTTAAACAAGCATGGAAAAGAGTTTATATCCGCTGAGGTTCAAGCCCATCTATAAAAAACTGATCTGGGGGGGTGAAAAACTCCGCGAAGAATACGGAAAGAGCGATGCCCCGGAAATGACCGGGGAGAGCTGGGAGATATCGTGCGTGGAGGACAACATCTCCGTGGTGGCCAACGGGTTCCTTGAAGGCAATACCATCGAGGAGGTGATCGAGGTCTACATGGGCGATGTGGTGGGTGACTGGATCTTTGAGAAATTCGGCACCTTCTTTCCCATCCTGACCAAGTTCATCCACTCCAACGACTACCTCAGCATCCAGGTCCATCCGGGTGACGACTATGCGATGGAGCACCACGGGGAAAACGGGAAGACCGAGATGTGGTATATCCTGGAATCCGAAAAGGATGCCCGCCTGATCGTAGGCTTCAACAGGGACCTGGACCGGGAGGAGTTCCTCAGGTGCCTGCAGGGGGGCACCCTGGTGGATGTCATGAATTTTGAAACGGTGGAGAAGGGGGATGTGCTCTTCATGCCCACGGGGAGGGTGCATGCACTGGGGCCCGGCATCGTGCTGGCAGAGATCCAGCAGACCTCCGACATGACCTACCGGATCTATGACTGGGACCGCAGGGATGCAGACGGGAATGGCAGGGAGCTGCACATTGACCATGCGCTGAACGTGATGGATTACAGCCGTCACGAGAACTACAAGACCGGGTACGAGCCCGCGCTGAACGCCACCACCACGCTGGTAGACTGCCCCTACTTCACCACCCGGTACATGAAATTCGACCAGCCGGTGGACAAGGACTTCAACCTGATCGACTCCTTTGTCATCTACATGTGCATGGAGGGGAGGGTCGATCTCTACTACCCGGGGGGAGGCCCCGAGACCCTGCGCAAGGGGGACACCATCCTGATCCCGGCGGTCCTGAAGGAGCTCTCCCTGGTGCCTCAGGAGATGAGCACACTGCTGGAGATCTTCATGAAGCCCTGAGGCTATGCGATGATCACCCTGATCCCGTGATCCTCCAGCTTCTTATGGTCGGTTGCAGAGATCCCGTCGTCGGTGATGATTACATCGATCCTGGAAACCGGGCATATGTGGGCCAGGCTTTTGCGGTTGAACTTGCTGGAATCGGCCACCAGGATCACCTCCTTGGCAATATCGATCATGATCTCGTTCAGAAAGGCCTCTTCTATGTTCGGGGTAAAGGCACCCAGGGCGGGATCAAAACCGTCCACCCCGATAAACGCCTTGTCCACATAGAGGCTCTTCAGGTTTTTGGAAGCGAACGGGCCCACCAGGGAGAGGGAGTTCTTCCGCAGGTATCCGCCCGGGATGATCACGTTGATGGAGGGGCACTGTACCAGTATGTTCACAATATTGATGGCATTGGTCACCACCGATACATTTTCCAGACCCGTCAGGTTCCTGGCGATTTCAGCGGTGGTCGTTCCCGAGTCCAGGATGATGGTCTCCGAATTTCCGATCAAACCGGCCGCCTTCTTCCCGATCCTGGCCTTTTCAGTGTAGTGAAGCTGGTGTTTTTCCGAAAGGTTGAAATCCAGCGAAACCTGTCCCTCCATCTTCAAGGCGCCCCCCCGTGCCCTGATCAGGTGGTTCTTTTTCTCCAGCTGATCCAGGTCGTTGCGGATGGTCACCTCGCTTACCCCGAACATGGCGCTCAGTTCATGCACATAGACTTTCCCGTTTTCCGCAAGCATTTTCATGATTTTTTCCCTTCGATCCACCGTGGTCTTTTTGAGGCTGTCTTCCATCAGTTGCTGTTTTTCGGATTTGCGATAATCTCTTAAAATAATACAAAAATTGTTGTATGAAAAATTATTGAAAGTATTTATAAGTTTATATATTTGTTACGAAATCATACGAAAGATAATAAATAATATATCGAAAATAGTGCCCTATGGAATATTTTAAGATCGCTGAAGGGGAACTGACCGCACTGGGAGCCTTTCACACGGCAAAAGAGATTTGGGATCAACCTTCCGTCTGGGCAAGCACTTTTAAGAAATTCTCCGCGGAGAAGCGGGAAATAAAAAGGTTCAGGGACGAAGCGCTGGGCCGGAGCAGGAAGATCATCCTGACCGGTGCCGGTACAAGCGCCTACATCGGCCATTCGCTGGAGGGCGTTTTTCAGAGGCATGCGGGGATCACAACGGTATCCATACCCACCACCCACCTGGTCACCCATCCCGGGGATTACCTCGACCCGGACCTGCCCGTGCTGGTGATCTCCTTTGCCCGTTCAGGGAACAGCCCGGAGAGCGTGGCTGCTGTAAAAAGGATCGACCGGACCTGCAGGGAGTGCTCCCACCTTGTCATTACCTGCGACGAAGAGGGACAGCTGGCCCGGTATGAATCAAGGCACCACAAGCTCAATTTTATCCTGCCTCCCGAATCGAACGACAAAAGCCTTGCCATGACTAGCAGTTATACCGGCATGATGCTCGCAGGCCTGCTTTTTGCCAGGTTCGACCAGCTGGACGCCCTGGAGGGACAGGTGGCACGGCTGGTTGATTCAGGAAGGAAGATCATGACACAGTACGGCGACACCCTCAGGCAGGTCGCCTCTCTGGATTTCGAAAGGGCTGTATTCCTTGGTTCGGGACCCCTGTACGGGACCTCCATGGAATCAAGCCTGAAACTGCAGGAGCTTACCGACGGGACGATCATCTGTAAGAATGATTCCTTCATGGGATTCCGGCACGGACCCAAAGCGGTGGTCAATGAGAAGACCATTGTTATGTTCCTTCTCTCCAACAACGAACCGGTCCAGAGATATGAACGGGACCTGGTGCAGTCCATGCAAAGGGGGAAAAAAGCCATGAAGCTCATCGGTGTGGCGGAAAGCCCGGTGAACGGGGTGGAACTCGATGCGAACATCATCTTTGGCGGTCCCGCTGCCGGAACGGATGAGGAGTTCGTGGCCATATGCAGTGTGTTGCCCGCGCAGATGCTTGGCCTCTTCAAATCAATGGAACTGGGGCTTCAGCCCGACAATCCGTCGGTGACCGGTGCCATATCGCGTGTGGTGGAGGGAGTGGTGATCTACGATGATGAGCTTGCCTGACCGGACCATCGCGATGGACATCTCCTTAAGAAAGCGGGCAAAGGAAGCGAACCTCTCAATCATGGAATACATATTGAAGCGGTTCGATGAACTGGAAGCCGGGACCGGTATAAAAAGAACCATTCTTGCCGCCTGTCCCAATTCAATCTCCGTGTTGAAGGCCTCGCTGCAATCGGCCAAACGGTGCAATGCCCCAATTAAATTTGCCGCCACCCTGAACCAGGTGGATAGCGATGGCGGCTACACGGGATTTACAGCGAAAGAGTTCGTGGATACCATCCGGGAGGAGGCCCGCATCATCCATTTCACCGGGCCGGTCATCGTTGCCATTGACCATGGGGGCCCGTGGCTGAAGGACAAGCACCGGATCGAAAACTGGAGCTACGAAGCCACCATGTCGGCCGTCAAGGATTCTTTTAAAAAGGCGATTGATGCAGGATACGACCTGATCCATGTGGATCCCACCGTGGATATCACCATCCCCCGGGGTGAGACCATGCGGATCGAGGTGGTGGTTGAAAGAACCGTTGAACTCATTGAACACTGCGAGAACTACCGCAGGAAGAAGGGCTCTGACAGGATCGCCTATGAAGTGGGAACCGAGGAGGTGCACGGCGGACTGGCAGATATGGGGGTATTTACCAGGTTCCTGGAATTGCTCAGGGAGGGCCTGGAAAAGCGCGGGCTGCAGGAGGCCTGGCCCTGTTTTGTGGTGGGAAAGGTGGGCACGGACCTGCACACCACCCTGTTCGATCCCGGGGTGGCCCGCCAGCTGGCAGGCGCGGTGAAGCCTTACGGAAGCAAGATCAAGGGGCATTACTCCGACAATGTGGAGAATCCGGAGCAGTACCCGCTGTCGGGCATGGGGGCAGCCAATGTCGGCCCGGAATTTACCGAGAGAGAATATGACGCACTGATCGAACTTACCGGGATCGAATCTGTTCTATTCAGTGAGGGCAGGGTGGCCAGGCCCTCCGGGATGAAAGAGTGCCTGTGGGAGGCTGTCATTGCTTCCGGCCGGTGGAAAAAATGGCTCAACGGGAGTGAATCCCCGGAAAACTTTTATGGCCTGGACCCCGGCAGGCAGGAATGGCTCATCAAGACAGGCTGCCGGTACATCTGGGAGAACCCTGAGGTGGTGGCCGCGCGCAGCAGGCTGTATGCCAACATGGCCCTGTCAGGCATCAAACCCGAGGAGATCGTGCTGACGCGGATCGGCCATGCCATGGACAGGTACTTCCACGCATTCAACCTGGTGGATGTGACCGACCTGATTTGATCTTTGCAACCTGACAACCATGAATGGATCAAGGGAATTTGACGTACTGGTGGTCGGTGAACTGAACATCGATCTGATACTGAACAAAATAGAGGGGTTCCCCGAAATGGGAAAGGAGATCATCGCCGGTGAGATGACGGTGACCCTGGGAAGCAGTTCAGCCATTTTTGCCAGCAACCTGAGCGTACTGGGTGCGAAGGTCTCCTACCTGGGCAAGGTGGGGAAGGACCGGTTCGCTGACCTGTCCGCTCACCTGCGCCATCATCACCAGTACCATCATGGTGAAGCCCAGCCGGCTGGAAATTCTTCGAATCGATCTGATCATTTTCATGGGTTGTTAGGATTGTCCGTTTTGAATGGTTTTCAAAAATGATGATAGACAAATATAAAAAAACATTTATTCTTTCGCATAACTTTCGTTTTCTTTTTTATGTATTTCCGAAAGGTTTCATTAGGTTGTTTTTATGGATCCGGTCCTGCCCCCGCCCATGGCGGCCTGACCCCCGGGTGAGAAAATAAAAGCTGCGAATTCCTATTTTTGCATTGAACAACAGCAACCATCAACCGATCCATGAACATCAACAGGGCCGAATTCATCTCCAGCAGTCCCTCCGTGGCCGCCTGCCCGAAGGAGGCCATTCCCGAGTATGCCTTCATCGGGCGGTCGAACGTGGGCAAATCCTCGCTGATCAATATGCTGGTGGGGCGCAAAAGGCTGGCCCGGACCTCCTCCACCCCCGGAAAGACCAGGCTGATCAACCATTACAGGATCAACGGCGAGTGGCTCCTGGCCGACCTGCCGGGATACGGCTATGCCAGGGTATCGAAAAAGGAGCGGGATAGACTCGCCCGGATGATCCGGGAGTATGTCACGCTGAGGCCGAACCTGGCCTGCCTCTTTGTGCTGGTGGACGCCCGGATCCCGCCCCAGCAGATCGACCTGGAATTCATCGGGTGGCTGGGCGAAAAGAGGGTCCCGTTCGTGCTCGTGCTCACCAAGGCGGACAAGGTGAGCCAGGGGGAGAAGGCCGGGAATGTGAAACTGCTGAAGCAGGAGCTTTCGCGGCAGTGGGAGGAGCTGCCCCTGATCATCGAATCGAGCGCGGTGAAGGGCGCCGGCCGCGACGATATCATCGGCTTTATCAGCGACACGAATAAGAAGCTGGTCCGGGGGTGAGAAGGCCACCCCATCAGACATGACGAATTGATTTTGAATAAAATGATTGTTACATTCGTGTAACCCGACTTATCCTTTTGATCTCAGCTCATATGAAAGGTCATCTAAAACCCTCTGTGATCCTGGCACTTATCATCAGCCTGCCGCTCTGTTGCAGCATGGCCCAAACATATGTGAGCGGGACTTACTCTTCATCCACTGTATGGACCGCCGAAGGGAGTCCATACATATTAACAGGTGACATCACCATAGGCCGTGAAAGTGCATCCTCCGATGCCACCCTGCGGATCGAAGAGAACGTGGTCGTTGAAATGGGCCCTTACAGCATCAAGACATACTACCTGAAGGGCCACATCAATGCTGCCGGTGCCACCTTTACCGGTAGTTCAGGTTCGAGGATCTCCTTTGCGGCCGGGACAACCGGCATTTTTCTCAACTCCGGTTTTGATTCAGTCTACTGCTATATCGCAGGGGGCTCACCTGATTTCGAGAACTGCACCTTTGAGAACAACACTGTGCCGTTTCGCTGGACAACCGGAGGGTACCTGGGCTCAACCAATAACACCTTTGAGGAAAATTCATTCGTTCAGGTGAACGGCACTTTCGGGAAGTCCGCCACCTTCTCCGATTGCGGCCTGCCCTACAGGCTCACCAGCGACATACAGGTGGGCCGTGAAAGTGAATACTCCGATGCGACCCTGCGGATCGAAGAGAACGTGGTCGTTGAAATGGGCACTTACAGCATCACGGCAACCTACCTGAAAGGCCATTTGAACATAATCGGAGCCCTGCTGGAGGGGAGCAATGCCCAGGTGCTGTTTGAAACCGGAACCTCCGGAGCGATGCAAGGTTCAACGTTCAGGAATGTTTCAATAAAGAATTACTCCAGCAATCTCTCCGTACAGCAATGCAATATTCTGCATGACAAGACAGGCATGGAGAACTTCAGCACCACCCCCATCGATGCAACAGACTGCTGGTGGGGCAGCAGCACGGGGCCGTATCATCCCTCCTTAAATCCATCCGGGCAAGGATGTGAAATAAGCGATAACATTGATTTCATCCCCTGGTCGGACCACCTGATCAGGATATTCACGGGACCATTTCCTGAGGTCCAGTGCAGCAGTTCTGTCCTTCAACTCGCTTTGAATGAAACAGCCAACCTGGATTTCATCCTGAGGAATCTTGGTGATTCAGCCGATCATGTAACGTTAAATGTTTCCGTTTCAGAAAACCTGGACATCATCGATGACCTGCCACCTGACAGGTGGACCAGATATGAAATAGGTTCTCTGGTCATGCAGAAAACAGATGAAGAGAGTCCCTCTCTGGTCTCGTCGAACCTGATCTATGAGGTATATGAACACCTTTTTGGCACCGAAGAGAAGGAGTATTCACTGGCCATCAAACGAACTGCGCCGGGAGATGCCTGGGTAAAATACCGGGCGGCCATGAATCCCGGAGGAGTTCCCAACCACAATTACAATCCCGATACCTATAAGCGGTATCCGCAAAACGGAGAAACTGACCAGCAGGGATGGTTTGCCGGGTCCGCCGAAGTTGGGGAGGAGTATGATTCGGTAACGCATATCGTGACGGTTGCGGGGACAGACCATGCTCCGGTTGAGAATGCCAGGGTAATCCTGGCCTATCACAACAACCTGGGTGCTCCCGGCAACCTGGATTTCAAACCGGGATTCACGGACAGCTATGGAACGGTCAGCTTCGATATCCCGGTTCATTCAGATATGACGGTCTTTTCATACAAGGATGCATTCAATCCTGTCGCCTATACTGAGCTGGATGTCATCCATCCATCGGAAATCACCCTTGAAGCGGAACCAGATAACAGCGACGGGATCATTACACTGCCAGGAATCATCAGGGAATTGCTGGTCAGCACATCCCCCACCTACAGGGTCATGGCAGGCATGTTTGATATCCTGCCTGACCTGTCTGCCAGCATCGTTGATTTCAATAAGTATCTGTTGGAAGCCAGCCAGGATGAACATTATGATCTTCACCTGGTCAGCATGGATCCGGCGAATTTCGGAGAGGTGGTTCCCGCGGCCATAGTGCGTGTGAAGACAGAGGAAGACCTGCATATTAAGCTCTGTAATTCCCTTCGTGAGGGCATATCGTTTCTGCTGGCCATTTACGGCGGGGCACCCGGCCATATCGAGTTGCCGTTCTGTCCGGCCTCAAATGAAGAGATGATCCTGGAGGTCAACGGGATTGAACACGAAGTCAGGACAGGGCCCTCCATCCTGTTCGGCGCGATTCGCGTCTATTATACCGATCAGCCCGTCTCGGCAGCCTACAGGGCAGCCTGTGACATGGATTTCTTTTTCGAAGACCATCTGGGCAGGATGACAGGGTCTGATTATGACAATGGTGAGTTTGTTGGTGATAAATATGAGATCCCGGGAGTCTATTATTCAGGCCATCTTTCGCATCCCACTACCATTGTTATTGATACAACCATTGCCGGCAACCTGATACTTCAGCCTGTTGAAACAGGGGACTATCACCTGTCAATGTGGCTGAATGACGGTACAACTACTTATCAATCAGGCCAGAACAGTTCTGCAACCGACCTCACCCAGATCCCGGTCCCCTACCCGCCATTTTCAACGGGATCGGCGCCACTGGCCAGGGCAGGCATACTATTCGACTCCCTGCCCCCGAATGAGTGGCAGGTATTCGATGCATCTGCATCCGTTGATCAATTTGGAGGGGGATTGAGTTATGTATGGTCCGAGGGTGATACTGTTCTGTCAACGGAAGAGAGCTTCAGCATGAAGTTTAGCCGGGGCTGGCACTACGTTGCCCTGAGGGCCACGGATCAAAATCTCGTCTCCTCTTTTGATGCCTGTTATTTCTACAGTGAAGGCTTCAGTACTTCAGATCCGGACCTGAAACTGCCGGCCACCTCCGGTCATCGTGGGGTCATGATCTTTCCCAATCCGTTCACCGATGGTTTTACAGTTGCCACCTGCAACGGCCACCGGATACAATCGATCGAGATGGTGGATATTCTGGGCAGGACCCATAGGATCATCGATCATATCCGAAGCAACAGCGTCATGGTAAGCAGGGAGAGCCTGCCGGGAGGTCTCTATTTTCTGAAAGTCCGCGCAGATGACACCTATTTCCTTAAAGTGATCGCCAGATGATAACGGATCATATATCCAGGAAATACTCCAGGGTTTTCACCAGCAGGGCGGGCTGTTCGGCATGGACCCAGTGTCCGGCACCGGGGATGGTGACGATCTCCGCCGCGGGAAAGAGGGCGCGGATGAGCTGGTGGTCCTCCGGCCGGATGTAGTCCGACTGCTCGCCGGCCACGAAAAGGACGGGGAACCCGGTGATCCCCCCGCGGGCGGCGATCTGCCCCGCATCCAGCCCGTCCATGATCCGGTCGAGGTTCTTCTGAAGGGCCGGCAGGTTGATCCGCCAGCTGAACTTCCCGCTGCGGTCCCGCCGCACATTCTTCAGCAGGAAACTCCGTACCCGCTCCGAACCGATGCGCGGCGCCAGGGCCCGGTCAAGCTCCTCCCGGCTCTCCGCTGCAGCCAGGTCGAGCTCCAGCAGGGCATCGATCATCCCGCTGTGGTCGGCCGCCGACCGGGAGGTCACCGCCAGGTCACGGTACGCCCCGGGGGCTATGTCCACCGCCACCAGGGAGAGCACCCTTTCGGGCCACCCTGCCGCGAAGAACATGATGGTCTTCCCGCCCATGGAGTGCCCGATGAGCACGGCCTTTTCGATCCCCTCGACGTCCATGAACAGCTTCAGGTCGTCCCGCATGGAGGGGTAGTCATGCGTGCCGGAATGGGGCGAACGGCCGTGGTTCCGCTGGTCCACCACGTAGACCTCGAAATGCCCGGAGAGCTCCCGGGCGATGCTCACCCAGTTGTCCCCCGACCCGTAGAGCCCGTGCACGATGATCAGTGGCGGGCCCGCCTCGCCATATTTTCTGAAGAAGAGTTTCACAGAAAGTTTGTATCAACCAGTATGGCCATGCCCCGCCTCATCACCCCTGATCCTCCATGTAACGGGCCGAAAGTTCTGCCACCAGATCTTTAATCGAATCAAAGGCTTTCATGGTCTCCCCGGTGATGGGCGTCTTCTTCAGCTTCAGGATCAGCAACCCGTAGAGGCCGTTCAGCGCCACCTGGATGTCGTTCTCCCTGCTGTGCCCCGACTTTCTCCGCAGTACCTCGATGTTTGCCTTCGCCCTGTCAAAGGTCTCCCGGTAGGAGGCATCGATGCCCTGGTCCAGGACCCGGTGGTGAAGCTGGTGCAGCTCTCCGGCGATCTTTTCCAGGACCTTCAGGTGGCCCGACTCCTCCTTTCCCTCATCGATCATCATGGCGATCAGCGACCGGTACCACTCCCGCATCTCCCGCTTCACCCCGTAGGGGACATCGAACTTGCTGATCAGGGTCCTCTCAATGTTTTCAAGCTCCAGGTCGTTGGCGCGGATCATGTCCTCCACCTGGTACATGTAGAGCAGGTATTCGGCAATGTTCTCTTTTCTCTTCTGCTGGGCAATGATCATCGCAGTGTTGATTGAAGCTCCTCGGAGCAAGCTCCGAGGAATCTTCGATCCATAAATTATTTTATTTGTGCTCGCTTACCCCGCAGCAAAGCTACGGGGAATGCGCTCGCGTAATTCAATCGTCCTGGTCCCGGAGCTGCCTCAGGTACATCTGGATGGTGTTCTGGAGCCCGTAATAGAGGGCATCTGCGATCAGGGCGTGGCCGATGGAGACCTCCTTGAGCCAGGGGATGTGCTGCTTCAGGCAGCGGAGGTTTTCCAGGTTCAGGTCGTGCCCGGCATTCAGCTCCAGCCCAACCTCCCTGGCCAGGGTGGCCGCCTCCACGAAAGGCTTCACCGCCTCGGCTGGACCGGAGGGGAAGCGGGAAGCGTAGGGTTCGGTGTAGAGCTCCACCCGGTCGGCCCCCACCTTTGCTGCCCCCTCTATCAACTCCGGGGCGGTCCCCACGAAAATGGAGGTCCTGATCCCGTGCCGCCTGAACTCCCTGATGACCTCCGCCAGGAAATTGTGGTGGCCTGCCGTGTCCCACCCTTCGGAGGAGGTAATGGCCTCGGGGGGATCGGGGACCAGCGTCACCTGGTCCGGCTTCACGCCCGTTACCAGCCTGATGAATGATTCGGAAGGATACCCCTCTATGTTGAACTCGGTGGTTACCAGCGGCCGGAGAAGCTCCACATCGCTGTAGCGGATATGCCGCCCGTCGGGCCTCGGGTGGACCGTGATCCCCTGTGCCCCGAAATGTTCGCACTCCACGGCGGCCTTCTGCACATCGGGGATGTTCCCACCGCGTGCGTTGCGCAGGGTGGCGATCTTGTTGATATTGACGCTGAGTTTGGTCATTTCAGCCACAAATTTAAAGCTTTATTTTTTTATGTAGTTTTAAAGTGTAAACCAATCCATCCGGTATGAAACCTCAGAAAGATTTTCACAGGAGAGGGATCCTGTTATTATTCCCGGCATTGATGCTGCAATCGCTGTTCCTGACGGAGACCGGTGCCCAGTATCCCGGCATCCATGACGACATCCTGCAGCACCGGACAGGGGAGCTGGTCATAATGGCAGCACCGGGCAGCAGCGTGACCGTTGAACAGCTGAGCCACGAATTCTGGTTCGGCTGTGCCATATCCAACGGTTTCGTGAATGGTTCTTTTTCCGGGGAGGATCAAAGGCAATACAGCGAGAAATTCCTGGAGAACTTCAATTCGGCCGTTACCGAGAATGCCGTGAAATGGGGGAACATGGAGCGCCGGAAAGGGGAGGTTGACTACACGGTTGTGGACGGGATCCTGCAGTGGGCAGAGGAGAACCATATTCCGCTCAGGGGGCACAACCTCTTCTGGGGGATCCCGAGGTTTATCCAGCCCTGGGTGAAAGAGCTGGATGACGAAGAACTCCGCCAGGTCCTTCAGCACAGGGCCGAAACAGTGACCAGGCGCTATGCAGGGCGGTTCGCCGAGTACGATCTCAACAATGAGATGATCCACGGGAACTATTATGAGGACCGGCTCGGGCCGGAGATTACAAAGCTCATGGCTGAGTGGGCCCTCCAGGGCGACCCCGGGGCCAGGCTCTGGCTCAACGATTACGATATACTGACCGGGAACCAGCTGGGCAGATACATGGCGCATATCCGGGAATTGCTGTCGCAGGGGGTGCCGGTGGCCGGGATCGGGGTCCAGGGGCACCTGCACGGAGAACGCTTCGACCGGGAGCAGCTGAGGATCGCCCTTGATTCCCTGGCCGTTTTCAATCTGCCCATCCGCATCACAGAGTTCAATATGCCGGGGCAGAGATCGGCCTTTTACGAAAACCGGCATCAAAAACTGACCGACGGGCAGGAGCGGTTGAAAGCGGCTGAACTTGTCGATTATTACAGGATCTGTTTTGCCCACCCGGCAGTGGAGGGCATCCTGATGTGGGGATTCTGGGAAGGCGCCAACTGGATCCCGGCCTCCTCGCTTTACCGGCGTGACTGGTCCCCAACCCCCGCTGCCGGAGCGTACCGGGACCTGGTGTACGGGCAGTGGTGGACCAGGGAAAGGGGGGAGACCGGCCAGAACGGGGAATTCTCCACCCGGGCATTCTTCGGGAAATACAGGGTGAGCGCGGCTGGTGTCACCCGGGAGGTCTACCTTTCCAAAGCAAACGGAAGGGTGGTGGTGGATCTGCGGAATTGAATCAGCTGATGATCAGTTCATCGAGCCTGCGCTTCGGGACATGGTGGACCCCTGACTCATCGCGCCAGTAGCGGATGTCCCCCCGGCCATCCTCACCCGGTGCCATCTCGTCGATCACCACCTGCTCGGCCGGTTTGCCCAGGGCCAGCACCTGGATGATCTTGTAGCGTTCGGGGATGGCCAGGATGGAACGCAGCCTCCTGCGCTGGACCGATCCGACAATGCAGCCGCCGAATCCCTGCTCCACCGCGGTCAGCAGCATGCTCTGGGCCGCGATCCCGTCATCGCACCACCAGTCATCGGTCAGTTCCAGGTCGCCCAGCTGGATGATATAGGCCGACGGCCGCTCCCCCTCAGGGGGTCCCGGCCACTCTTTCAGGTAGCCTGCCCAGGCCAGCGTGGGGAAGATCTTCCCGCAATCCGCAGCATTATTGAACAGCATGTACCTCAGGGGTTGCATGTTCCGGGCCGAAGCCGAAAGCCTGGCCGCCTCCACCATCTCCCTCAGAAGCTTCATGGGAACGGGGACGGACTGGTCAAAACGGCGGTAGGAACGGTTTTTCAGGATCAGTTCTTTCAGCATGGTTGTCAGTTAGTTTCGCAGTTGGCAGTGTCTTTTGAAGATGTCAGTGTCTTTTGAAGATGTCTGATTTGGAATTTAGAATTTTCGCATTCAGCCGGGCAGATGGTTATTTGTTGTTGTACATATTCATGGTCCGCTCCAGCCCGATCACCCCGAAGGATCTGACGATCTCCCCCGCCATTTCGATCCGTTCGGGCAGCTGCCCTGCCTCCTCTTCGTCCCATTCGCTAAGCACGTAACCGACCTGCTGTCCGGGGTGGAATTCGCTCCCTATCCCGAAACGGAGCCGTGCATAGCCGCTGGTCCCAAGGATGGTGTTGATATGCGCCAGCCCGTTGTGGCCGGCATCCCCCCCCCTTGCCCTCAGGCGAAGGGTTCCGAAGGGAAGGGCGATGTCATCCACCACCACCAGCAGATTCTCCACCGGGAGTTTCAGCTTCCTCAGCCAGTAGCGGACCGCATGGCCGCTCAGATTCACGTAGGTGGATGGTTTCAGCAGCCAGTAGCTGCGGGCGTGGTACTTCATCTCCGCCACAAACCCGTACCGCTTGTCCTGAAAAGAGATGCCGGACGCCCCGGCAAGGGCATCCAGTATGTCAAATCCGATGTTATGACGTGTATTTGCGTACTCGCTGCCAATGTTACCCAATCCTGCAACCAGGTATTTCATCCCGCGGGATTAATCTTCGTCGCCTTCATCGGCTTCTTCCCCGGCAGCAGCTGCCTCGGCATGGGCGGCTTTTTCAGCTCCTTCTTCGGCTTCTTCAGCCGCGGCTTCGGGCTCAATGATCTCCATGCCCTTCATGCTGACACGGGAGGATACCACTGCAAAGATCATGGAACGCTTGGGATCGAGGATCTCCAGGTTGTCGTATGAAAGGTCGCCGATCTTGATCACGTCCCCGATCTCCACGTCGGTGATATCGATGTCGAGGGTATCGGGCATGTGCTCGACCAGTCCGCGGACCTTCAGCACGCGCCTTCTCTGGCGGGGCTTTCCTCCGCTCTTGATCCCAACAGATTCCCCTGTCAGCCTGACGGGGATCTCCATGGTGACCGGCTTGTGGTCGAACACCTCCACGAAATCGATGTGGTTCAGCCTGTCTGTGACCGGGTGGAACTGCAGCTCATGCATCACCGCCCTGTGCGATTCGCCATTGATCTTGATCTCAACGAGGAATGCATGGGGTGTATAGATCAGGCTCCGGAAACTGTTCTCATGGGCGTGGAAGTGGATCACTTCGGCCCCTCCGTACATGACACACGGCACATGTCCGGCTTTTCTCAAATCGCGGGTGGCCTTCTTGCCCAGCCCGGTGCGCTTTTCAGCGCTGATGGTAATTGTCTTCATTTTGTTGTGCTACTCAGAATTAAATGGAACATTAATTCCCCATCACACCATGGGAAAATTGCCTCTCCGGCAAAACGGCTGCAAATGTAATGAATTAATTCAGAAAAGCGTCGCTGATGGATTTAAAATTGTAGACCTTGTCGATCACGTCTGCAAAATGGCCCGCCACTGAGATCACCTTGATCTTATCGCTCTTGCGCTTCAGCGGGATCGTATCTGTCACGATCACCTCGTCGATGGGCGACTGTTCGATCCGCTCGTAGGCCGGCCCGGAAAGCACCGGGTGCGTGGCCACGACCCTGACGCTCCTGGCCCCCTCGCTCTTCATCATGCCGGCGGCAAAGGTGATCGTTCCGGCCGTGTCGACAATATCGTCAACGATCACGATGTTCTTCCCCTCGATCTCCCCGATGGCCTTGATCTCCTCCACCACGTTGGGTTTCTTGCGCAGCTTGTAGCAGATCACCATGGAGGCGTTCAGAAAACGCGAATAGGCATTGGCCCGCTTGGTCCCCCCCATGTCCGGCGCGGCAATGGCGAGATTGTCCAGCTCCAGCTCCCTGATATAGGGCACGAAAAGGGAGGAGGCATAGAGGTGGTCCACCGGCCCATCGAAGAATCCCTGGAGCTGGTCGGCATGCAGGTCAATGGTCATGATCCGGTCCACACCCGCTGCGGTCAGAAGGTTGGCCACCAGCTTGGCCCCGATGGCGGCCCTCGGGCGGTCCTTCCGGTCCTGCCGCGCAAAACCAAAATAGGGGATCACCGCCACCACCTTGTCGGCCGAAGCCCGCTTGGCCGCATCGATGAGCATCAGCAGTTCCATCAGGTTGTCTCCCGGCGGAAAGGTGGACTGGACGATGAAGACGGTGCAGCCCCTGACACTCTCGTCATAGGCAGGCTGGAATTCCCCGTCGGAAAACTGGTAAACACTGGTTCGTCCCAGTTCTGTCCCGAAATGTTGCGCGATGTTCTCGGCCAGGTAGGTGGAAGCCCTTCCTGAAAAAAACTTAATGGGTGCGGTCCTCTCCATCTCGCCATCAAAAGTAAGAATATTTTATCTGTCCCGACCGGACCCTTTCACAATTTTTTAATCTCAGTTTAATTGTGCCGCAACATAAAACATAGTGAACAAAACGTTAAAAATCTTGTTATCTGGAATTAAAATAAATAAACCAAAACCTCATCAAATATCATGGAAGACAGACTCCCGACAATTCTGCTGGCAGAAGACGACCATCAGCTGGGCCCCATGCTGAAGAATTCACTGGAGCTCAAGAATTACAGGGTTGACCTGGAGCGGAGAGGCGAAAGGGCCCTTCAGCTCTTCCAGGCTGAGAAATACGACATTGCTGTCATTGACGTGGTCCTGCCCGGCATGGACGGGCTCGCGCTGGCCAGGGAGATCCGGAAATCCGATTTCACAACCCCCATCCTTTTCATATCGGCCAGGGATGACGACAGCGACATGATCCATGCCTTCTGCTCGGGCGGAGACGACTATATTGTCAAGCCATTCAGTGTAACGGAGCTCTCCCTGAGGATCTATGCGCTGTTGAGGCGTTCAAAGCCAAAACTGGTGGAAGGCGAAATGCCCGAGACGCTCAGGTTCGGGACATTTACCCTCGACTACCCCAACAGGGTGCTCTGCACTCCAAACGAACAGGTACCGCTCACCAAGAAAGAGGCCGAGGTACTGCGCATGCTGGCAGCCAACCTGAACAACGTGGTCAGGCGTGAGAAGGTGCTGACCGACGTCTGGGGGGAGAACAACTATTTCATGGGGCGCAGCATGGATGTCTACATCGCCCGCCTGAGGAAAAAACTGGCAGAGGACAAGAGCGTCTCCATCGTGAATGTTCACCGCATGGGCTTCAAGCTGCAGGTGAACGGGGACGGGGCGGTATAGGGGGCCCGTTCCGCGGCGGCAATTCCGCGATGGACCGTTCCGCGGCGGCCTTTCTGCGATGGACCGTTCCGCGACGGACCGTTCCGCCGCGACGCCCGGCCGGCCTCAATCCACATAGGTCTCCCTGATCACCGCTTTGAGTCTCCTTATTTCCGGATGGGTGAGTTTACCCAGCTTCCTTCTGATCCTTTTTCTGTCAACGGTCCTGATCTGGTCCAGCACCATCCATCCTGTCTTCTGCTGATGCCTGACCCGGACCCTGGTGGGAAAGCTCTTTGGCGTGGTGGTCATGGGAACCACCACGATGGTTCTCAGGTAGCGGTTCATTTCATCCGGGGAGATCACCACACACGGCCTGTTCTTCCGGATTTCGGCACCTGCTCCCTCCCCTCTGCCGGATAGATTGAGATCCACCAGGACAATATCGTACTGGCCTATCTCCATTCCCACTCTTCAAGGAAATCATCATCCAGCACATCGTCATCCAGCAATTCATCGCCACCCCTCTCGTGCATCTCCCTGAATGCCTCATCCCATCCCTGCCTCGGCGGAGTGACAGGTTGCAATTCAATATGACCTTGTTTCATAACGATCTCTATTTTCTCCCCGAAACCATACCTTTCGAGGATGGTCTTGCTCAGAAGGATCCCTTTCGAGTTCCCTATTTTTATGACCGGCACCTCCATGACTGCAATAAGATTAGTTACAACAAAGTTATAACTTTTTTCTTGATACTTCAGGCCGGTTTCAGATGTTGATGTGCTGAAGTTCAATTTATCGGCTATTTTTGCATCAGGGGAATGCGCACGCATGCACTTTACAGAGCTGCCATATGAATTATAAAGGGAAGACCGTCTGGATCACGGGGGCCTCGTCGGGGATCGGCGCGGCGCTGGCAGCGCAGTTTGCCGGGGAGGGCGCGCGGGTGATCATCTCCTCCCATGAAGCGGAGGAGCTGGAAGGGGTGAGAAAGCAGCTGGAGCCCGTTTCGGGCGATGTACACAGCGTGGTCTTCAACCTGGCCTACCCAGGGGAGGTGGGGGCCGCGGCCGAAAAGGTCCTGGCAGAGTTCGGGAGGGTAGACGTGCTGATGAACAACGGCGGGATCTCCACCCGGGCGGTTGCCGTCGAAACCCCGGTGGAGATTGACCGGAAGGTGATGGAGATCGACTATTTCAGCGGGGTGATCCTCACCAAGGCGCTGCTCCCGAAGATGATCGAGAACGGGTACGGCCATATCGGGGTTACCAGCACCATCGCGGGGAAATTCGGTTTCCCTTTAAGGACCGCATATTCCGCGGCCAAGCATGCCCTGTTCGGCTTCTACAAGAGCCTCTGGGCCGAGAACAAGCACAAGGGGATCCGTGTCACGATCTTCAGTCCGGGCAGGGTTCGGACCGACATCTCCATCCATGCCCTTTTGGAGGACGGGAAGGAGTTCGGCAAAATGGCACGGGGACAGGCCAGGGGAATCACCCCCGAGAAATGCGCCCGCAGAATGATCCGCGCCATGAAGCGGAACCGGAAGGATGTGCTGATCGGGGGACCCGAGCTGATTATGGTGTGGGTGCATAAATATTGCAAGCCATTGTATTACAGGCTTGTTGATAAGATCTCCGCCATATAGCACCGATTAAACACTGAGATTTATCTGCCTCAGTCCATAAAGGACAGACAAAATCCTCATTGGAAAAAATTGAGATTGCGGTCAGAACAAAAATGATGAATATATTTTAATCGCTCTTAGATGGTAATTTTTTTATGAGTTGTTTTGCTGCAGCAGTAAAATATATCTCACTAAATAATATATGCGGATCATAAAATTTATTTTCCCAAATGATTTCGCCGCTTTTAGCATTAATTAAATATATAAATTCCTGAACATATGAAGTTCCTGCAACAACATAAATACCCGCATTAGATGTAACAGCTGATGCTAACGCAGATATAGCCAAGGTTTTCCCAAAAGGGGCTGTTCTACCTCGTATTATTACTACAGCCAAAATATCTGCTGTTGGATCAATTTTTTGCGCTATCTCTGAAGTTCCCAGATGAATGAGATTTGGTTGAGACGGTTTTTCCTTTTTATAAAATCTGAAACCATAATAGAATTGCTTTAATTTTTCTATATCTTCTTTATTATCAAAAAGTTCATTAATATAATATGGAGGAGCCTGAATATTATTTTTTACAGTATCATCTTTATCTTTTACAATATTAAATTCTTCTCTTACAAAATTTATACCTATTGAAGCATTCATGGTATTACCAACAATATATCCCTTTTCTTGTATTCTTTCTTTTAATAAATTAATTACACTTTCAGCATATTGTTTATTTTCAGCCATGGGCACATTGTCTATTTTACCACGAACATCAGAGCTTATACTAATATCCGATATCATGGCTATTTTTTTTATTTCCTCTTTTTGAGTCGTAAATTTTGGATAAATTGAACATCCGGAAATTAAAGCTGTTATTACAAATAAGATAATTAGATGATTAATCTTTTTCATGATGAACTCCTCCGATAATTATAGGATTAATAATATATGTTGAAAATCTTTCATTATCACTATATTATCTTTTTCTATTTATGTAACAAGTTAATAAATAAATTCATACGTAATTGGATGAAAGTAAATTTATTTTAAGAAAAGAAGTTCTCCCCTCCTTTAAACAACGTTTCATTAAAGATAAGTTTGATTTCTTTTTATTTATGCTCGCTTACCCCGCAGCAAAGCTTCGGGGAATGCGCTCGCGTAATTCAAAACTATATTCTCCTTGCTTCAATGGGTTCAGGCATTTGCACAAAGCCGATAATGAAAAACATTTCAAAGAACCAAGAACAAAATCCGGTTCTAACCACCTGGGGATAAAACCGTTTTTTAATTCTGCAATCTTATTGATATCTTTACTCTGCAGCATGATTGTGGTGTTTGAAATCACAGTTAATATATTCAAAACCAATATATTAACAAAAAAATTATGCTGCTTTTTTCTGTTATATCTTGTTACTTTTCAACATTTTAGAGAACTGCGAAACTTTAGTTATACTTATAAAGTATTGGCCGAGAATGAGCAATAAACAAGTAAGGATCGATAAATACCTGTGGGCGGTGAGGATCTTCAAGACCCGCACCATGGCCACCGATGCCTGCAGGAAGGGAAAGGTGACCGTGGATGAGATGCCCGCCAAGCCCTCCCGGATGGTCACCACGGGGGATGTGATCCGGGTGAGGAAGATGCCGGTGACCTATTCATACAGAGTACTCGATCCCATTGAAAAGCGCGTGGGGGCAAAGATCGTGGACAACTTCGTGGAGGACGTCACCCCTGAAGAGGAACTGCAGAAGCTGGAGATGCAGGACGATTTCTTCGTCAGGCGCGACCACGGAACCGGCCGCCCCACCAAAAGGGAGCGGCGGCGGCTGGACGATATGCTGGATCAGTGACGGGCCGGTCTACCTGACCAGTTCCCTGGTCATTTCCACAATCTCATACCTCAGCCGCACCAGTTCGACCGCGGCAGGGTCCCTGCGGCGCAGCCTCCCGGCAAACCAGCTCCCGCGGCAGGTCTTCTTCCAGCGGAAATACCAGTAGAGCGACGCTTTCCCCATGGGGAGCAGTGAGACCAGAAAGGCGATCCAGATCCACCAGGCGATGGAGAAGGTGAGGATCCCCACCAGCAGGGTCAGCAGAAGGTACCAGACCGGGAAGATGAACAGTATTCCCAGCCCGGCCTTCACCGAGCTGTGGAACTGGAGGTCCTTGATGTTGCGCACCAGCCGCACCGGCAGCCAGAAAGGGACGATGCTGGTGATGAACCCGCAGAGGAAGAAGGGGAAGGTCACCACCAGGGTCAGCAGGCGCCACAGCGTTCGCAGGAAACCGTAGCCGCGGTCGCGCACCACCCAGTCACGGATGTTCAGCTCCTTCACCCCGGCCATGTACCGCTCCACCTTGTCAGCCAGGGGCCTCATCCGGCTGGTTCGCTCCGGGGGGACGGAAACAGAGGGCGGCGGAGTCGGGGCCGCCTCAGGGGCTGTCGGGGCCGCCTCAGGGGCTGCCGGGGCCGCCTCAGGGGATGTCGGGGCCGCCTCCGCAGTCGCCGGGGCCGCCTCCGCAGCCGCGGCCTCCGGAGCCGCGGCTTCCGCGGCGATCAACGCCTCCAGGCGGGCGATCATCTCCTTGTCGGCCCTGAACCGGTCACTCAGCTTCCTGCCTCTGATCCCCAGGATCTCCCTCATCGGATCGTTGAAGATCCCGCGCAGCCCGTTCACGGCCTCATAATACTCCTCGCTCCGGATATCGATCATCAGGGGCCGCAGCTCATCGATCAGCTGTGCCTTTACCGCGTTGATGGCCCGGGGATTGTTCTCCTCGTACTCTGCCCAGTAGCCGGAAATCTCGATGGGACTGCCGAAATTCACATAGAGGGTGGCGTGGTGCTTCACATAGTCCCCGAAGTCGATCCCCACCGGGATGATCTTCACAAAAGGTTTTTCGCCGTGTTCCGCCTGGGCCGTGAAGGCGATCCGGAAGATCCCCTTCCCGAAAGCGCGCAGCCTGCGCACATCGCCGTGGTTCCCCTCCGGCATGATGCAGAGATAGTGCCTTTTCTTCAGCATATCCACGCAGATGTCAAAGATCTCCTCGTTCTTCCCGAGCTCAGTAGCCCCGTCCCGCTGCCGGAAAACGGGCAGGATCTTCAGGCTGTTCAGCAGGAATGCCAGGAAAGGCTTGTTGAAGATGTCGGCCCGTGCCAGGAAGACCATATCCTGCGGTGCGGCAAAAAGGACGATCAGCGCATCCATCAGGGCATTCTGGTGGTTGGGGGCGAAGATCACCGGTTCCCCCCGCGGGATGTTCTCCAGTCCATTGAATTCGACCTTCCCGTAATACTGGAAGAAGAAAGCCCTGACATAGGGATAGAGGGTGTAGTAGATCAGGTTGCGCCTGTGGATGCCCCGGTGGGCTCCGGTGACTTTCTTTCCGGCCATAGGGTCAGGTGGTTTTGGTCAGGGATAAAGATAGTTTTTTCTGTAAATCTGTTTTAATTCATTTATCTTTGCAGAGCATATGAGACGTATCAAGGAACTGGACAGGAAATTCATCTCGGGCATCCAGCAGATCGGGGTGGGCGTGAGGAATTTCCACGAAGCGTGGAAGTGGTATATCCCCCACTTCGGGATGGATATACGAATCTTCGAGGAGAAGGCCACCGCGGAATATATGCTGCCCTACACCAACAACGAGCCGAGGGAAAGGCACGCCTGCCTGGCCATGAACATGCAGGGCGGCGGCGGGTTCGAGATCTGGCAGCATACCGAGCGCACCCCGCTGGCCCCTGCCTTCGAGATCCAGATGGGGGACCTGGGGATCTTCGCCGGGAAGATCAAATCCAACAACATACCGGCCGCCTACGAGCACCTCTCCAGGGAGGCGAAGACCGTCAACGGGGTGGTGAAGGACCCGGCGGGAAGGGACACCTTCTTCGTGAAGGACCCGTTCGACAACATCTGGCAGGTCGTGGAGGAGGGCTCCATGTACATGAGAAAATATAAAAAGAGGACCGGGGGCTCCTACGGGGCGGTCATCGGCTCCTCCAACCCCGACAGGGCCCTGGAGCTTTACAGCGGCATCCTGGATTACGATGTCGTGGTCTATGACCAGCAGGGCACCTTCGAGGACCTGAAGGAGGTCCCGGGCGGGACCGGCCGGTTCAGGAGGGTGCTGCTGCAGCACAGCGAAACCCGCAAGGGCCCCTTCGCCCGCCTTTTCGGCCCTTCCGAGATCGAGCTGGTGCAGTCCCTGGACCGCAAGCCCGAAAGGATCTTCAAGGACCGCATCTGGGGGGACCTGGGATTTATCCACCTCTGTTTTGACGTCCTCGGCATAAAGGCGCTGAAGGAGGAGTGCCACCGGAAAGGATTCCCCTTTACGGTCGATTCGGACGTGCATCCCACCGGCAAGCCCTTTGACATGGGCGAGGCCGCGGGCCACTTCTCCTACGTGGAGGACCCGGACGGCACCCTGATCGAGTTCGTGGAGACCCACAAGATCCCCATCATCAAGAAGCTGGGCTGGTACATCGACCTATGGAAGCGCAAGGATGTTACCAAGCCCCTTCCCGACGGCCTGCTGAAGAACCTGAGGTTCATGAAGGTGAGGCCGCACAAGCTGAGGAGGTAAGGATCGCCTCGAGGCAGCGCCCCGCCGTTTTACCGTCCCAGTATTCGGGAACTCTCCCCTTGAAACGTTCCTTCAGGGCCGCCCTGTATCCTTCCCTCACCTGGTCCGCCCGGTTCCCGACCAGCAGGCATGAGCCCCCGTGCTCCTTCAGCGCCACGGTCCATTCGGTGTTCTCCCTCAGGACCAGGCAGTCAATGCCGAGGACCAGGCTCTCCCCCTGCATCCCCCCGCTGTCGGTCAGCAGCATCCTGGCGGTCATGACCAGGCGCAGCATCTCGTGGTACCCGAGGGGGCGCATCAGCACCAGCCCGGGCGCGGAGGCCACCCTGTCCCAGAGCCCGAAAAGCTCCAGCTGCTTGCGGGCGCGGGGATGAACGGGCCACAGAACAGGCATGTCGGCAGCCACCTCGCCCGCAATGAAGCCGGCCAATGGCGCAAAGACCTCCCGGTGGTCCACATTGGAGGGCCGGTGGAGGGTCATTACCGCGTACTGCCCCTCCCTGATCCCGGGAACAGGGGCATCCTTCAGCAACAGGTTCTCCTTCAGGATACCCGGGATCGGCAGCCGGGCCGCCGCCCCGCGCTGCTCCACCAGGGTATCGGCCATGATATTGCCCACAAGCCGGATCTTCCCCTCCGGCACCCCCTCCCCTTTCAGGTTCCTCACAGCAAACTGATCCGGGGCCAGCAGCAGGTCCGACAGCCGGTCTGTCACCAGCCGGTTGATCTCCTCGGGCATCGTCCGGTCCCCGGACCTCACCCCGGCCTCGATGTGGCAGCACTTCACCTGCAGTTTCTTGGCCGTCACCGAGCAGGCAAGCGTGGCGTTCACATCCCCCAGCACCACCACCCAGTCGGGCTTCCCGGCCATGACCACCTTCTCAAATTCGATCATGGTCCTTCCCACCTGTTCCGCGTGGGTCCCGGACCCGACCCCCAGGTGGATGTCGGCGGCGGGAATGCCCAGGTCATCGAAGAACTTCTGCGACATCTGGTGGTCGTAATGCTGGCCCGTATGGACCAGGATGTGCTCCACCTTCGGGCCTTTCCCGGCATTGTGCCTCTCAATGGCCCTGATAAACGGGGCGATCTTGATAAAATTGGGGCGCGCGCCCACCACGGAGATGATCTTCACACTTCAGGAATTTTAACCATAAACTTAAAACAAAAATCAGAAAGGTGGGATCCGGTTTGCTTTTTATAAATATACTGAGTATTTTTACTCATTATAATGAGTATTTTGTAAAAAAGATGTATAAACGCAACTATTTCAAGATATTAGAAGAGCGGATCCTTGAACCCAGAAGGTTTATCCAGGTGATCACCGGTCCCCGCCAGGTGGGAAAAACCACTCTGGCGCACCAACTTCTTGATGCCATCTCCATTCCATCGGTCTACGACAGTGCCGACGGAATGGCCGGGAGCCCGGAACTGTGGATCGGGATCCAGTGGGAAAGGGCGAGAAGGAAGCTGAAGGATACGGGCCATCCGGAAGTGGTGCTGTGCCTTGATGAGGTCCAGAAGATACCCCGCTGGAGTGAACATGTGAAACGTGAATGGGAGTCCGACAGCAGGAACCGGCGGCCGGTTAAAGTGATCCTCCTGGGCTCCTCCCGGCTGTTGCTCCAGGAAGGACTGACAGAATCACTAACCGGAAGGTTCGAATCTATTTCAATGACGCACTGGAAATACACAGAAATGAAAGAAGGATTCGGGATGGAACCGGATGCGTACACCTATTATGGCGGTTACCCGGGTGCGACCGGACTGATCCCGGATGAAACCAGGTGGAAGAACTATGTCAGGGACGCACTCATCGAACCGACCATCAGCAAGGATATATTCCTGATGAGCAGGATCAATAAACCGGCGCTGCTCAAACGGATGTTCGAACTGGGTGCCTACTATTCCGGGCAGGTCATCTCATATAATAGACTGCTTGGCCAGCTGCAGGACGCAGGGAACACCGTAACCCTGGCGCACTACCTCGGCCTGCTGGACCAGGCGGGCCTCTTGACAGGACTGGAGAAATTCAGCATGCAAATGGTGCGGAAACGCTCCTCAAGTCCAAAATTCCAGGTCTACAACACAGCCATCACAAGCTGCATTTCGAATGAGGATTTCAGATCAGCCCGCAATGATCCCGAGCACTGGGGCCGCAAGGTGGAATCGGTGATAGGGTCCCACCTGCTGAACCATGCAGCAGAAAAAGGCTACAGTGTCTATTTCTGGCGCGACCGGAACTTCGAGGTGGATTTCGTTCTTGAAAAGGCGAAGCGGCTGGTTGCCATTGAGGTGAAGAGCGGCAGGCAAAAAACTGCCAGGGGGCTCAGTGAATTCAACAGGCAGTTCAGGCCCCATCAGGCAATCATCACCGGCACGGGAGGGATCCCCTGGGAAGAGTTCCTCCAGACGGATCCCGGCGTTCTTTTTGGCTGAAAGTCCATTGATCCCCCGATCCTGCCGATCTTTTCAGCGAACCTCCTATCTTTGCATTTTCCGCCGGTGAGAAGGAACCTCAAAATAGAGTTGCGGCTGCTGGGCATGATCCGGCACGTCAACCAGCGGCAGCTGATCCTGGGCCTGAGCCTGGTGATCGGGCTGCTCTCGGGGCTGGCGGCCATCGTGCTGAAGAACCTCGCCCATTTCGTGGAGACCAGGGCCAAGGCGTGGCTCCTAGGGGACCACTCATCGGATCTCTACTTCCTGCTGCCGCTTGCCGGGATCCTGCTGACGGTGGGTTTCGTGCGATACCTGCTGAAGGAGGATATCGGCCACGGGGTGAGCAAGATCCTCTTCTCGATCTCGAAGCGGAAGGGGCACCTGAAACCTCACAACACCTGGTCGTCGCTGGTGGCCAGCTCGCTCACCGTCGGGATGGGCGGATCGGTGGGACTCGAAGCGCCCATCGTGCTCACCGGGTCGGCCATCGGCTCCAACCTCGGCCGCAGGCTGAGGCTCAACTACAAATCGGTGGTCCTGCTGGTGGGGTGCGGGGCAGCCGGGGCCATCGCCGGGATTTTCAAGGCGCCCATCGCCGCCCTGATCTTCGCCTTCGAGGTGCTGATGCTCGACCTGACCACCTGGTCGGTGGTCCCCCTGCTAATCTCCTCGGTCACCGCGGCTATCGCCGCCAACTTCCTGCTGGGCAAGGAGGTGGTCTTCTCGTTCACCATCAGCGAACCCTTTGTCCTGAACAACCTGCCCTTCTACGTCCTGCTGGGCATCTTCACCGGGCTGGTCTCCCTCTACTTCACCCGGATGAACAACTGGGTGGAGCACTCCATGGGACGGATCTCCCGGCCGCTCGTCAGGACCCTTACCGGCGGGCTGCTGCTGAGCGTGCTGATCTTCCTGATGCCCCACCTCTACGGGGAGGGCTACACCACGCTGAAGACACTGCTCACGGGCCGCTCCATGGAGCTATTCGACGGCACCCTGTTCGAAGGCTTCATCCACAACCGCTCCTGGTACATCATCGCCTTCTTCATGATGCTGATCCTCTTCAAGGTGATCGCCATGGCCGTCACCACCGGGGGAGGCGGCGTCGGGGGGATCTTCGCCCCCTCCCTCTTCGTGGGATGCATGAGCGGCGCCACCGTCGGGAGGGCCATCAACCTGGTGACCCCGGGGAACGTCTCGGAGAACAACTTCGCCCTGGTGGGCATGGCGGGGGTAATGGCAGGGGTGATGCACGCCCCGCTGACAGCGATCTTCCTGATCGCGGAGATCACCGGGGGGTACACCCTCTTCATCCCGCTGATCATCACGGCCACCCTCTCCTATGTCACCATCCTGGGCTTCGAGAGGCAGTCGATCTACACCATGCGCCTGGCCGAACGGGGGGAGCTGATCACCCACCACAAGGACAAGGCCGTGCTGAGCATCCTCTCGGTAAAGGATGTCCTGGAGAAGGACTTCACGAAAGTCCGCCTCGACGGCATGCTGTCCGACCTGGTGAAGGCCGTCTCCAAATCGAAGCGCAACCTCTTCCCGGTGGTCGGCGACCAGGGGGAGCTGGCGGGGGTGATCAGCCTGGACGACATCCGGGACATCATCTTCAACACCGAGCTCTACCAGAAGGTGGCCATCCGCGAGATCATGCAGAGCCCCCCGGCCGTGATCGACCGCAGCGAGAAGATGGAAAGGGTGCTGGAGCTCTTCGAGGAGACCGGCGCCTGGAACCTGCCCGTCACCCAGGAGGGAAAGTACGCCGGCTTCATCTCCCGCTCCAAGATCTTCTCCGCCTACCGGCAGCTGCTCAGGGAGTTCTCGGATGACTGAATACAGATCTCCCTACATTCAGCCAAAAGTCAATTTTTTAATCAATTTTGGCTGCATTTAAAAGTCTAAATACAGCCATTTTTATGAATATTTCGTATATTTGGCTGTATCTAACACGTTAAATCTTTCAATAATGCCAAGAAAGAATATTGCGGGAAGAGATCGGGAAATGCGAAAACTCCAGAGGGCCTTGAATTCCGGAAAGCCTGAATTTATTGCTGTTTATGGACGGAGAAGGGTTGGGAAAACTTTTTTGATCAGGGAGTTTTTCAATGATAAAATCTGTTTCGAGATCGTCGGGATTCATAATGCAACTACTCAGGAGCAATTGATAAATTTCTCCAACTCGCTGACTGAAGCGCTGGATGCCAATTTCCCTGTACAACCCCCCAAATCCTGGCAGGATGCATTCACACTTTTAAAAACCTTTCTGAAGAACAAAAGGACAAAAGGAAAAAAGGTGGTTTTCTTTGATGAATTGCCCTGGCTAAATACCCCATGGTCGGGATTCTTGAAACACCTGGAGAATTTCTGGAACAGTTTTGGTTCAAAGCAAAAAGATCTTGTATTGATTGTATGTGGTTCAGCTGCATCATGGATGATACAGCACATCATGGATTCAAAAGGCGGGCTTTATAATCGTCTTACCGGGCAGATAAGGCTATTCCCTTTTACTTTATCTGAAACTAAAAACTACCTCAGAATGCAGATGATCAGGAACCTGGACCACTACCAGATACTGCTGCTCTACATGGCTCTTGGCGGGGTACCGTATTATTGGTCTTTTGTACAGGGCGGGATGTCCGCTGCCCAGGTCATCGATGACCTGATCTTTTCAAAAGGAGGAGAATTGCATAATGAATATGATCATCTTTTTGGTTCTCTGTTTAATCACAGTGAACATCATGAGCGGGTGATGAAATCAATGGCCGGGAAAAGAAAGGGACTTAATCGCTCTGAGTTGCTGGCTGCAATGAAACTGCGTTCCGGTGGAACCGCATCCAACATTATCAGGGAGCTGGAAACATCTGGTTTCATTGAATCTTATATCCCTTTTGGCAAAAAATCCAGCGATGCTTTGTATCGTCTGTCCGATGAGTTCACCTTGTTTCATTTATTCTGGATTGCTCCGCTCGGTAAAAGAGAGGCAGGCAATTCATCCTGGCTGAATATGCAATCGGGTCCCAAATTCAATGCATGGTCAGGTTATTGCTTTGAAAACGTCTGCCTGAAACACATAGAACAGATAAAGTACCATTTGAGAATCGATAAAATAGAATCTGCCAATTCACCGTGGGATTACAGGCCAACAGTTGAATCCGGAGAGGAAGGAGCACAGATTGATATGTTGATCGACCGGAGGGATATGGTTATTAATCTCTGCGAGATGAAATTCTGTCGGACCGAATATGTTATTAATTCGGAATACGCAAAGGAACTCAGGAGGAAAATTGAGGTGTTCCGCACTCAAACACAGACAAAGAAGTCTGTTTTTCTGACGCTGGTAACTACATTCGGGCTGAAGGAAAACTCACATTCAATTTCGCTCAATGCCATTGGAGTAAATATGGATTCATTGTTCGAGGAGATCAGCCCCGCAGATTGAAACTGAAATTTTTAGATTTTCTTTAGATTATCAGGATATTATAAAGCTATACTTTAGATTATCCTGAATATCTGCACAGGCAGATCGTCACCACCTGGGCGGGATATACAAAAGAGAAGAAAGGCAGCGGGGAACCGGGGCCGGCCCTCTCCGCCCCCCGCATGGGCAGGAACGACCCGTGCCCCTGCGGCAGCGGGAAGAAGTACAAGAAATGCTGCATGCGCCTGTGATTTTTAGCTTCCGTCATCACCCCGTTATTCTCTGCCTGATATATTCCGGGAACAGGAAGTAATCCCGAATTTTTCTTCCAGATACTGAAAGTTGGGCGCTGCAAGAATCTGTGTAAACACACTGAATTTTTGTATGAGAGGCTTCTCCGGGAGATAATGAAAATGATGTGGTTCACATCCCACCCTGATCAGGAATCTTTTTTCAGGGTGACCGGACAGCCCCAAATCCCGCATCAGGCCCGGAAACAGCAGGTTCCGCCGGAACGCCTTCAACCGCAGGGGCTTTTTTGCTGAGCCTCCGGAAAGAATTGTTTTATCTCATCCGGGCCTATCATGGTGCATATACTTTCATCATCTTGAAAATACGGTCTTCCAGTGCCCTGTTCTTGTATTTTTCCAGGAGGGTGAAGAACTTCTCTTTCACTATCCCGTTCAGGACGGCTCCATTCAGCCTGAGGTGCTCCATCTCCTTTTCACTGTTATAGTGGCTGTGAATATAGAAGAAGTCAAGGATCGCCTTTTCCGGTACGGCCAGGACTATTTTCCTTCCTTTTTCCGGCCTGGTCTGTGCGGCATCCATCTGGATCAGGGTCTGCCCGGCGCTGAAGATATCCGGTTTCACATGGTGGCAGCTGAAATTCCCGACCGGGGTTTCAAAGCTGCTGGTATTCCTGGTGGTGACGGATGTGGTCGCATAGACGGCCTCGGGGATCAGGTTGTAATAGGACAATGCCGAATGCAGGCTTATGTATGAGGGGGCATAGATCAGGTTCGCGGCCAGCCAGTTGATGTTCTCGCTGCTTTCAGTACCGGCAAAACAGTACCAGCCGTTCCGGATCTTGATGATATACCCCTTCTTCTGCTTTTATAGCATTACTCCTTCATGAATTTCGCGTAATGGGTGCAGCCGGGGGTGCGGACCGAGATCACATAGATGCCGCTCCCGAGCTGTGAAACATCCACGGGATCGTCCGCCCCGGAGACCAGCAAGGCCACCTGTCCCCCGGCGAGGCTGCAGATGGTGATCACCACCGGTTCGCCGGCAACCCGTTCATTTTCGGGAAGCACCAGGTGCAGCAGTCCCCCCGCGGGATTCGGGAACAGCCTGAAGCCCGGTTCATCCATCGTTTCAAGGTTCTCTGCCTGGTAGGTTCCGCCAGAGAAAAAGAAGTCCTTGGTCTCCCGCTCCACCCATTCCCCCGCATCCCCGTCCCAGTCCTGGAAGGAGATGCGCCGGGGGGCGTTGAACCGCTTGTGGATCTCGAAGTATTCAGACAGGTTGAATTCCCAGTAAAACAGCTCCTCCGCCAGTTCGAGATCATAGAAATACCCAGAGTAATCATTAAAAAGCCGGACTCCGAATAGTTCATCCGCATTGTACCCGACCCGGAAAGGCAGCCACACCCCGGCCGCATCGATTTCAGGCTCACAGGTGTAGACCTCCCTCTCCTGGCTGATCCACCCTTCAGTGTACTGGTCCCACCAGGAGCTCTCTTTGGTCACCAGGTTGCCCGTCCCGTCATAGGCATAGACGGTCCTTTGATATGCATCCCATTTCCCGCCGACCCCATCCCAGTAGCTGCGGGTCAGCTGGCTCCTGTTCCCCAGGGCCGTATAGGAGATCTCTTCCAGGCTGGAGGTTATCCAGATTCCGCTACCCTGGTCCCATACATACTCTTCGATGGACACCAGCTGGTGATCACCATTGAATTCATATTCAAGGAACTCCACCGGGTCCCAGGCGGCTTCCGTAACGTCCCAGGTCATGAATTTCTCCGTTTCGGGATCCCCGTTCCCATCATAGGAGTACTCCCATTTCCCCCTGCCCGCCAGCGCCCCCAGATCGTCATCCCACCCCAGGTAAAGCAACTGCGTGATCCTGCCCTGTCCGTCGTATGCCAAGGAATCCACCATCCACAGGGCCCACTCCTGCTCAGATTGGTCCCATTCCCAATAGGTCAGGGAGGTGACCCTGGCATTCTGATCGTAGACCGCATCCACCCGCTCCCCGTTGACCCATTCGTCCAGGAGGCCATCAGAGTATGTGGTTTTCACGCTGGTGATCTTTCCCTGGGCGCCGTAGGTGCATTCGCCCCGGTAATCCTCCACCCATTTGTCTTCCCACCAGTCCCACTCGTAATCCCTCCAGCCCGAAAACATCTTTTCATCGTTGTACAGTATTTCCGTCGAATATTTCCACCCCTCCCCGGAAGTCCCCCCATCACTGAAATACTCTTCCTCCAGCAGGTAGCCATCGGGGGAGTATTCAAAAGTCTCCCCCCGGTAGGTCCATTCCCCCACCCCCTCCTCCCAGAGGGAAATTGTTCTCCGTACCACGGAGCCTCTTTCATTGAATACGGTCCACTCCCTTTGCACGGGGACCCACTCGTCCCACCATTCATGAACCCTCCAGCTGATGACCTGTGAAAGATTGCCGTAGGCATCATAGGCGAAGTCCACCCTTCTATCCTTCTGCCAGTTAGCAGCATAATCAAGCCAGATGTAGGATTTTTTACTCACCTGCCTTCCTTGCTGATCATACTCATACTCATCCTTCCGGCCCGGGACCCACTCCGGGTCAAATCCGGTCCAGTCGGAGGTCACCTCACTGACCAGCAAACCCTCCGGATCATAACTATAATCGACTTTGGAATCCAGGTACCAGAACCGGCTGTAGAGGTCCCAGCTGTAATTCAGCCGGACATCCAACCTGTCGCTTTCATCATAGCTGTACTCCTCCCTGCTGGCGGGCAGCAGTTTTAGGCTGTCTTCCACAAAATCGTAGCTGGTCATGGCGATCAACAGGGTGTCGGATTCGTATTCATAATCCTCATGGTTCATCTCCACCAGTCCCAGCGAATCCGCGATCCAGAAATAACCCGAGTTCTCCAGCTCCCTGTTGTAATTGTTGTAGCTGCGGGTGGACTTCACCCAGGTCTCCCACTGGTTCTCATCAGCATTCCACCTGCTCAGGGCGAAGAGGACCTCATTCCCGAACTGGTCATACTCCTGTTCCGTCATGCTGCTGTAAATGAGGCTGTCCGCATCCTCATCCCAGGTCCGGTCCACGCTCAGAACCTGTCTCCCCTCCGCGTCAAAATCACGTTCCGTCACTCCGTCAATCCTCCACGCACCGGCCTCTTCCAGCCAGAGATAGTTCTCAGTAAGAGCTACCTGATCCTCTTCATAATGGTCAACGCTTCGCCTGTAAAGCTCCCACTCCCCGGACGGAATGTAGAAGGCATAAATGTCGACAACAACGCTGTCGGGCAGGTAATTTTCATACAACCGCTTCCCATCGGGAAGCAGCCGGAGGGAATCCCCGTTCCTTAGGTAGGAGACCTCTTCGGTCAGGAACCCATCCTCATCGCGCTTGTATTCGTATTTGAAGACCGTGTCGATGGTGCCCTCCGCATCTACCTGGGTGATCCTGTATCCTCCAAGAATGGCGCCTGAATCGTTGAAAACATAGCCGTATATTGTCTTATCGACCCATCCGCCCGCATCGGGATAAAAATCCCCGGAAACGATGCTGTCCAGCCTGTGCGTGTAGGAAACCGCAGCGCCCTTTTGCCCGGCGCCGGAAGGCCCCCCCGGGAAACCCGGGATCCTCCCCGCCCTTACATACTGGTCCCGCAATTTCGACACCGGGCGGTTCCCTGTTCC
>CAYXUD010000084.1:0-1889 GCA_964467775.1 uncultured Bacteroides sp.
GCCCGCAGCAGGGGGACTTCTCCTCATCCATGAACCAGACATCCTCCCCGGCGGCCCTGAAGATCGCCTTCATGGCCCGGATGGTGCCGGGCAGGAGGTGGGACATGCAGCCTGCAAAGTAGATCGTGGCGGCTTTCCGCGGGGGCAGGTCCTCCAGGTATTCATAGGAGGAGTTGTACTGGAGGGTCGATTCAATCCGCTGGGAGATCCGCAGGCCGTTGGTCCCGATCCCCACCGGGCACGCCAGCTGGCACTTCCCGCACAGGAGGCAGTTGAAGAGCTCCTCGTCGCTCAGGCTCCTGTTCCGGATGCTCTTCAGCAGGTAGACCGACTGGGAATTCTGAATGCCGGCCGCGGTCAGCTGGCAGTCATCAAGGCAGATCCCGCACCGTGAGCAGGAGAACACCTGCACATCCTGGTAGGTGTTGTAACGTTTCTTCAGCTGTATCCCTGCATTGCGCAGGAAAATAAAGAGGATCTCGGCGGGGATATGCATGTAGCGCGAGCTGGGCAGCATGGTGAAAAAGAAGCCCAGGGCCAGGGAGTATGCGACCCACAGGGGCAGGCAGGCCTCTCCTGCATGGCTGAAGTTCCCGAAGAGGCGGCCCAGGCCCGATGTGAGGAAGCTCCCGTTATCGTGCAGGGCCGCTGAAAAGCTCTCGGCCAGCAGCCGCAGCGGGAAAATAAGCCAGAGCGAACAAAGGGCGATCCTGTCCCCCGTCTTCAGCCGGGTGGTCCTTCTCAGCCCGAACAGCCTTTTTTTGAACCTCTTCAGCATGGCCAGGCCCAGCCCGGTCAGCACGAACAGCAGGAGCAGGTCCATCGCTAAGGAGAAGAGCCCGGAAAACGCAAAATCCTTTCCGCTCTCGAAGTACCGGAAAAAGACCGCGCGATAGAAGGGCACAAAAACAGAGCGGTCGGAGACCATCGACTCGATGTGGCCGACCACGATCAGCAGGAACCAGCCGAAGGCCAGGCTCATGTGCATGTAGCCCAGGACGGGGTTCTTCCTGAAGATCCTGCGGTGCAGCAGCCCCTCCATGAAAGCCTCCTTCAGGGAGAGAAGCGTGCGCCTGGTCCGCAGCGACTGCACCAGGCGGAGCTTGTCGATCTTCGACAATCCCCTGATCCACCTTACTCCCCGGATGGCCAGGATGGCGGCCAGGTAACAGAGGCCCGCCATGAACGGGATGATGATCAGCAGGTCCATCAGGGAGCGGGGTTTTCGTTATTCAGCATGGCAATGCGCTTTTTGATCAGGAGCACCACGTTCCGGATATTGATGTCCCTGGGGCAGACCAGGGTGCATTTCCCGCAGAACATGCACTTCTGGATCTCCCCGGAAAGATGTTCCACCTCCCCCCTGCGCAGTGAAAGCCCGATCCTGCGGACGTTGAAACTGACCAGGCTGCCGGCACTGCAGGTGGCCGTGCATCCCCCGCAGGAGATGCATGTCAGAAACGAAGGTTCATACTGCAGCACGTAATTGAGCAGCCGGTCGTCGAACCTGTCAAAGTCGATCTGCCTGGATGCCGGCTTGAGATAACTGAGATCACCCATCATTTCCGTGTTTTCAGGTAAGTGTGTACCGCCGTGGCGGCGGAGCGCGCATTTTCAAGGGTATCGCTGACGGACATCGGGCAGAGGCAGGCACCCGCTGCAAAGATCCCTTTCGCCGGGGTCAGGTTCCTTTCGTGGTGCATGTTCGCCGATCTGATGAACCCGTTCTCATCGAGGTTGCCGTTGCTCCTGTCAAAGGGGGCGGGCGCCGTCCCGGGCTCCATCCCGACCAATAGGATGATCATATCCACCACCATCCTCAGCGGCCTTCCGGAGAGCGTATCCTCCGCCTTTACCTGCAGGCTTTTGTCAATACGCTCGGAAGCTTC
>CAYXUD010000085.1:0-37423 GCA_964467775.1 uncultured Bacteroides sp.
TATGTCATTCAGGAAAGACACCAAAGTAAAGAGCAGTTTTACAAAGATATCCATTGGACTGGCTTCCCCGGAAGAGATCCTGGAACGCTCCAGTGGGGAGGTCCTGAAACCTGAAACCATCAATTACCGGACCTACAAGCCGGAAAGGGACGGCCTTTTCTGCGAGAGGATCTTCGGTCCGGTAAAGGACTACGAGTGCCATTGCGGCAAATACAAGCGGATCCGTTACAAGGGGATTGTCTGTGACCGGTGCGGTGTCGAGGTGACCGAGAAGAAGGTGCGCCGTGAAAGGATGGGGCACATCTCCCTGGTGGTGCCTGTGGCCCATATCTGGTATTTCCGTTCACTCCCGAACAAGATAGGCTATCTGCTGGGATTGCCCACCAAGAAGCTGGATTCCATTATCTACTACGAACGGTACGTGGTGATCAACCCGGGTGTGAAGCAGGCCGATGGTGTGAATTACCTCGATTTCCTCACCGAGGATGAATACCTGGATATCCTGGCCAGCCTGCCCAAGGAGAACCAGCTGCTGGAGGATGACCATCCGGACAAGTTCATTGCCGGGATGGGAGCCGAGGGGCTGCACCAGCTGCTCTCAAGGATCAACCTGGATGAGCTCTCCTATTCACTTCGCCACAAGGCGGGCACGGAGACCTCCCAGCAGAGGAAGAACGAAGCGCTGAAGCGCCTTCAGGTGGTGGAGGCTTTCCGGGCATCCAAAGGGGTGAACCGGCCGGAATGGATGATCGTCAAGGTGGTGCCCGTGATACCGCCCGAGCTCAGGCCGCTGGTACCGCTGGACGGAGGAAGGTTTGCCACGTCCGACCTGAACGATCTCTACAGAAGGGTGATCATCAGGAACAACCGGCTGAAAAGGCTGATCGAGATCAAGGCACCGGAGGTGATCCTCCGCAATGAAAAGAGGATGCTGCAGGAAGCTGTCGATTCGCTTTTTGACAACTCGAGGAAAGCCAATGCGGTGAAAACCGATGCCAACCGCCCGCTCAAGTCCCTTTCCGACAGCCTGAAGGGCAAGCAGGGAAGGTTCCGCCAGAACCTGTTGGGGAAAAGGGTGGATTACTCGGCCCGTTCGGTGATCGTCGTGGGCCCCGAACTGCACCTTCACGAGTGCGGTCTTCCGAAAGATATGGCCGCAGAGCTCTACAAACCCTTTATCATCAGGAAACTGATTGAGAGGGGGATCGTTAAGACGGTGAAGTCAGCCAAGAAGATTGTTGACCGCAAGGATCCCGTGGTATGGGATATCCTGGAAAACGTGCTGAAGGGACACCCGGTGCTCCTGAACCGGGCACCGACCCTGCACAGGCTCGGGATCCAGGCCTTCCAGCCCAAGCTGATAGAGGGGAAGGCCATTCAGCTTCATCCGCTGGTATGCACTGCATTCAACGCCGACTTTGATGGTGACCAGATGGCCGTTCACCTTCCCCTGGGCAATGCAGCGATCCTGGAAGCCCAGATACTGATGCTGGCTTCCCACAACATCCTGAACCCTGCCAACGGAGCACCCATTGCAGTCCCTTCGCAGGATATGGTGCTGGGACTTTACTACATCACCAAGGCCAAGCATAGCCTGCCGGATGACCCGGTCAAAGGGGAGGGGATGCTCTTCTACTCACCTGAAGAGGTGACCATCGCCTATAATGAGAAGCGGCTGGACCTCCATGCCATTGTGAAGGTGCGCCTTCCGAAGGTGGGAGGCAAGAATGGTGAAACAGAAATGGTTGAGACCACCGTCGGACGGGTACTTTTCAATGAATTTGTTCCCCGGGAGATCGGTTTCATCAATGAGCTGCTCACCAAGAAATCGCTGCGCGATATCATCGGCCGTGTCCTGAAGGTGACAGGGACGGCCAAGACGGCCAGATTTCTGGACGACATCAAGAACCTGGGTTACGGGATGGCTTTCAAGGGAGGGCTCTCCTTCAACCTTGACGATGTGATCATCCCCGACGAGAAGGAGACCTTTGTCACCGACGGGTACTCACAGGTGGATGAAGTGATGGATAGTTACAACATGGGTGTGATCACCAACAATGAGCGCTACAACCAGATCATTGATGTGTGGACCCATACCAATGCCCGTCTGACCCAGACGCTGATGAAACAGCTGAGCTCTGACAAACAGGGTTTCAATCCTGTCTACATGATGCTCGATTCGGGTGCCCGGGGCTCCAAGGAGCAGATCCGCCAGCTTTCCGGCATGAGGGGCCTGATGGCAAAACCCCAGAAATCGGGTTCAACCGGGTCCGAGATCATCGAGAACCCCATTCTCTCCAATTTCAAGGAGGGACTCTCGGTGCTTGAGTATTTCATCTCCACCCACGGAGCCCGCAAGGGGCTCGCCGATACGGCCCTGAAGACAGCTGATGCGGGTTACCTGACCCGCCGCCTGGTGGATGTCTCCCAGGATGTGATCATCCAGGAGTCTGACTGCGGTACGTTGCGCGGACTGGTGGCCTCGGCCATCAAGAAGAGCGAGGAGGTGGTGGAGACCCTCTATGAAAGGGTGCTGGGCCGGACCACCGTGCATGATATTTACCATCCCCTCACCGGGGAGCTGATCATCGAGTCGGGTGAGGAGATCACCGAAGACATAGCCGCCATCATCGAGGATTCCCCCATCGAACAGGTGGAGATCCGTTCGGTGCTCACCTGCGAGTCAAAGCGGGGCGTCTGCGCCAAATGCTACGGGCGCAACCTGGCCACCGGAAAGATGGTACAGATGGGAGAGGCCACGGGAGTGATCGCCGCGCAATCCATCGGGGAGCCCGGGACCCAGCTTACGCTGAGGACCTTCCACGTGGGTGGAACGGCCTCCAATATCACCTCGGAGTCCAACGTGATATCCAAGTATGGTGGCCTGGCAGAGATCGAGGAGCTGCGCACGGTACCCTCCATCGACCCGGAAACGGGCAGGAAGATGGACATTGTGATCGGGCGGCTGGCCGAACTCAGGGTGGTGGACAAGAACACCGGGATCGCGCTGACCACCCATACCATCCCGTACGGCTCAAAATTGTATATAAAGGACGGGGCCAAGGTGAACAAAGGGGACCTCATCTGCGAATGGGATCCCTATAATGCCTTGATCATCAGTGAAGTGGCCGGGAAAGTGAGTTTCGATAATGTGATCGAGGGGATCACCTTCCGTGAAGAGTCCGATGAGCAGACCGGCTTCAAGGAGAAGGTGATCGTTGAAAGCCGCGACCGTACCAAGAACCCCCTGGTCAAGATCCTGGACAGCAAGGGGAATCATGTTAAGAACTACAACCTGCCTGTCGGGTCCCATATCGCGGTGAATGAAGGGGATAAAGTGAAGGCGGGGGAGATCCTGGTGAAGATACCCAGAGCGGTAGGCAAATCGGGCGACATCACAGGTGGCCTTCCAAGGGTTACCGAGCTGTTCGAGGCCAGGAACCCCTCCAACCCGGCAGTGGTCTCCGAGATCGACGGGGAGGTCGAATTCGGCAAGATCAAGCGGGGGAACCGTGAGATCATCATCACCTCCAAGGCGGGCGAGGTGAAGAAGTACCTGGTACCGCTTTCCAAGCAGATCCTGGTCCAGGAGAACGACTATGTGAGGGCCGGGACCCCCCTCTCCGACGGGGCCATTACCCCGGCCGACATCCTGGCCATCAAGGGGCCCACCAAGGTGCAGGAGTATATCGTGAACGAGGTCCAGGAGGTCTACAGGATGCAGGGTGTGAAGATCAACGACAAGCACTTTGAGATTATCGTACGGCAGATGATGCGCAAGGTGGAGATCGTGGATCCTGGAGATACCAAGTTCCTTGAAAAGCAGGTGGTTGACAAGTGGGAGTTCATGGATGAGAATGACTGGATCTACGGGAAGAAGGTGGTGGTGGAGCCCGGCGATGCACAGGATTACAAATCGGGTCAGATCATCACTGCCCGTAAGTTGAGGGACGACAACTCGGTGCTGAAGAGGAAGGACCTGAAGCTGATCGAAGCCAGGGATGCAGTCCCTGCCACCTCTTCACAGGTGCTTCAGGGTATCACCAAGGCGGCCCTTCAGACCAACAGCTTCATTTCGGCAGCTTCCTTCCAGGAGACCACCAAGGTGCTCAATGAAGCGGCCATCTTCGGAAAGGTGGATGAGCTTGACGGCCTGAAGGAGAACGTGATCGTGGGCCACCAGATCCCTGCCGGAACAGGAGCCAGGATATTCAACAACCTGGTGGTCGGATCCCGCGAGGAGTATGAAAGGCTCACCTCGGGGCATACCGAAGCGGAGGCTTCAGAGGAGGCCGAGATTGCTGAATCTGCACAGGAATAAAGCATAAAGCGTATGGAAGAAAAGGCCAAGAAAAACCAGATCAACATCGAGCTGAAGGAGGATGTGGCCCAGGGCACATACTCCAACCTGGCGATCATCACCCACTCCTCGTCAGAGTTCATCATCGATTTTGTACGGGTGATGCCCGGGGTACCCAAAGCCGAGGTAAAGTCCAGGGTGATCCTGACCCCCGAGCATGCCAAAAGGCTGCTGCAGGCCCTCTCCGACAACATTGAGAAGTATGAGAAGGTGCACGGGCCCATCAAGCATATCGAAACGGCCGGTGGACCGATGATGCCGATCAGTTTCGGCGGACCGGCCGGACAGGCGTAGCGTTCAGTTTCCTTAGCCTTTATCGTAAGAAGTCATCCGGGAATCACTTCCGGGTGGCTTTTTTGTATTGATTTTAGATAACTCCTGTTCAATGGGGCGTTCTTAGAATTCTTTTATATTTGTCAGGTTATTTAAAAACCCAGATATGCGAATTCTCGTATGTATCAGCAATGTTCCGGATACCACGACCAAGGTCAGGTTTTCGAACGGCAACACCTCACTGGATGAGAGCGGTGTGCAGTGGATCATCAACCCGTGGGACGAGCTGGCGCTGACCAGGGCCATGGAGATCAAGGAAGATGCCTCAAACCCGGTTGACGCGGTGACCGTGGCCACCGTGGGAGGTGCGGGTGTGGAACCCACCCTGAGGAAGGCGCTGGCCATCGGTGCCGATGATGCCGTTCGTGTGGACGGCCCGGCCGGTGATGCCTACTATGTGGCGACCCAGCTTGCCGCCGTTGTAAAGGGCGGAGCTTATGACATCGTGCTGTGCGGGATAGAATCGAGCGATTACAACGGATCGGCGGTGGGGGGGATGCTCTCGGAAATAGCTGGGATCCCCTCTGTTTCGGCCATCTCCTCGCTTCGTTTTGAAGATGGCGGGGTGGTGATCACGCGCGACATAGACGGGGGAAAGGAGGAAGTCTCCGTGCCAACGCCATTTGTGGGCGTGGTCCAGAAAGGAATCGCAAAAGAGCCCAGGATCGCGGCCATGCGCGGGATCATGATGGCACGTAAGAAACCCCTGCAGGTAATGCCGGCCTTAGAAGCAGAACCGCTTACACGGTACCGGGAGTTTGTGATGCCCGAGCCAAAGGCCCCGTGCAAAATGATCGAAGCCGACAATGTGAAAAAACTGGTCGAGCTCCTGCAGAACGAGGCAAAAGTCCTCTGAATCTGTAAACTAACCCACTAACTCACTAACCTTATATATATGTCAGTATTAGTTTATACCGAGAACTGGGACGGCCATTTCAAGAAGCTCTCCCGCGAGCTGGTTTCCTATGCAGCCGGTGTGGCGAAAATGGTTGGGGGAGGTGTCACCGCACTCTCCATCGGGCGTGTGGCCCGGGATGAGCTCTCCTCCCTGGGTGCCTGTGGCGCTTCCAGTGTCCTGGATGCAGGACCGGCCTTTGAAGGACTTGATAATCAGCTTTACACCAGCATTATTGCAGCTGCCATGCAAAAGACCGGATCGAGGATCCTGGTCATGGCCCATAACAACACGGGGAAGGCCCTTGCCCCAAGGCTGTCGGTGAGGCTGAAGGCGGGACTGGCTTCGGGTGTGACAGCACTCCCTGAATCTGCCGATCCCCTGGTGGTGCGGAAGAAGGTGTTCAGCGGCAAAGCCTTTGCCAGGGTGGAGATCACCACCGGGACAGCCATCCTGACGCTTGCCCAGAATTCCTGTGAGATCATTGAGACGGGCGGTTCTGCCACGGTTGAACCCTTCGATGCGGGGGCCGATCCTTCAGCAGCGAAAACCGCCATCAGGAGCGTCCAGAAGCAGGAGGGAAAACTGCTTCTCACCGACGCCGAGGTGGTGGTCTCCGGGGGAAGGGGAATGAAGACCCCCGACAACTGGGGCCCCATTGAAGAGCTGGCAGGGGTGCTTGGAGCCGCCACGGCCTGTTCACGCCCCGTTTCCGATGAGGGATGGCGCCCCCATGAAGAGCATACCGGGCAGACTGGCAAGATCATCGCTCCCGACCTCTATATGGCTTTCGGAATATCGGGGGCGATCCAGCACCTGGCAGGGGTGAGCTCCTCAAAATGTATCGTGGCGGTCAATACCGACAAGGATGCACCCATCTTTGAGGCTGCCGATTACGGGATCGTCGGAGATGCCCTCAAGGTGCTTCCAGCATTGATCTCTGAGATCAGGGCCGCCAAGGCACAGTAGGATCATTCACTCGGTACCTATGACGAAACAGATCATTTTCCTGGCTGCCCTGCTGGTCACTCTGCTGGCATTTGGCTATACCACCCGGAAGTTCATAGGTTATTTCAGGATCACAAGAAGGGGATTTCCTGTAAGGCAGATTGGCCGCCGCATCGGAGTGATGCTGAAGGTGGCCGTCGGGCAGACCAAGATCTTCAGGAGGCCTGTAATAGGACTCCTGCACGCGCTGGTTTTCTGGGGGTTCTGTGTGATCCTCATCGGGAGCATTGAAATGGTGATTGACGGGCTTACCGGGGCAGAGCGGGCCCTCGGGGTCCTCGGGCCTCTCTATAACATCATCACTGCCTCGGGGGACCTGTTCGCGCTGGTCATTGCCCTGGCCATCCTGGTCTTCCTGGCACGCAGGCTGTTCCTGAACGTGAAGCGTTTTGCCGGGATCGAGATGACGCACATCTCCCACCTGGATGCCAATATCGCACTGACCCTGATCCTCCTGCTGATGTTATCCCTGCTGGGGATGAACACCTTTTACCTTCAATCCGTTCAGCAATCCGCCCATGCCACCGAGGGTGTATACCCGGTGAGCCGCCTGCTGGCAGGATGGATCGATGCCGGCCCTCACGGGAGCGAGCCCCTGTACCAGGCTAACTGGTGGGTGCATATCCTGCTCATTTTCATATTCGCCAATTACCTGCCCTATTCAAAGCACTTCCATGTTTTCATGTCGGTCCCCAATGTTTTCCTGAGCCGTCTTGAACCTCTCGGGAAGCTCGATACCATGGAGAGCATCACCAGGGAGGTGAAGATCATGATGGACCCGGACCAGGCGTTTGCCACCCCGGCTGGTGGAGAAGAGGCCGGGGAGGAAGAGGCTGAAAGGTTCGGTATCCTGGACATCGAGGACATCACATGGAAGAGTTACCTCGACTCGCTCTCCTGCACGGAGTGCGGCCGCTGCACATCCGTGTGCCCTGCCAATATCACAGGGAAAAAGCTCTCTCCCCGGAAGGTTGTCATGGATGTCAGGGCCAGGATGAAAGAGAAGGGGTCCGGGATCCTGAAGAACGGCAAAGGGTATTCCGACAACAGGTCATTGACCAGGGATTTCGTGACCGAAGAGGAGTTGTGGGCATGTACCCTCTGCAATGCCTGTGCTCAGGAGTGCCCCATCAACATCAACCAGCCGGCCATGATTATTGGCATGCGGCGCTACCTTGTCATGGAAGAGTCAGCTGCACCGGGGGAGCTGAATGCCATCTTCTCAAACATCGAAAACAACGGGGCTCCCTGGCAATTCTCACAGGAGGACAGGTTGCTCTGGGTGGAGAGCGGGCAGGAGGTCCCGGTGATGTCCGACCTGCATGCCAGGGGGGAGAAGCCCGAATACCTGCTCTGGGTGGGCAGTGCCGGAGCCTTTGATGACCGTTACAAAAAGGTCACACAGGCGTTCACCAGGGTGCTTAACCACCTGGGCGTTTCCTATGCGGTGCTGGGAACCGAAGAGTCTTCCAGCGGTGACGTGGCCCGGAGGGCGGGCAACGAGATGCTCTTCCAGATGCAGGCCCTGATGAATATTGAGATCTTTGAAGGGTACGGGGTGGAAAAGATCCTGACCTGTGACCCTCATGCCTACAACACCTTCAGGAATGAGTATCCCGACCTCGGGGGAACCTACAAGGTGGTCCACCACTCACAGTTCCTGAGGGACAGGATAGAAGAAGGCTCCCTGGCGATACCTTCGGACGCGTTCAGGGGGAGGACCATCACCTATCACGACCCCTGTTATCTCGGACGTGCCAACCGGGAGTATAAGGCTCCGCGGCAGGTCCTCGGTGCATTTGCGGCCAGCAGGAAAGAGATGGGCCGGAACATGAGCTTTGCCCTCTGCTGCGGGGCAGGAGGCGGGCAGATGTTCAAGGAGGCCGAGAAGGGGGATAAGGAGGTGTTCATTGAACGGACAGAGGAAGCCCTTGAAACGGGCGCAGATATCATTGCCACTGCCTGTCCCTATTGCATGGTGATGATGACGGACGGATTGAAATACAAGAACAGGGAAGAGAGCGTTAAGAATTACGACCTGGCTGAACTGGTGGTGATGGCAATGGGGCTGTAAATGGATAATAGTAATTTTGCGAACAAAGTGAACAAAATATTATATCATGGAAGAGAAAAGACTTATTACCGGGGGCGAGTTCCTGGTGAAGGAGACAGACCCGGCTGATGTTTTTATTCCGGAACAGTTTGATGAGGAGCAATGCATGATCGGCGCGACCTGCGTGGATTTCCTTAAGACAGAGGTGTTCCCTGTGCTGGACCGGATAGATGCGCAGGAGGAAGGCCTGATGCGGGAGCTGCTTCAAAAGTCCGGGGAACTCGGGCTGCTGGGGATCGCTATCCCGGAAGAGTACGAAGGATTCGGGCAGTCGTTTATCACCACCATGTATGCCAGTGAGATCCTCGGATCGGGGTACTCCTATGCCGTTGCCTTTTCGTGCCATACCGGGATCGGGACCCTGCCCATCCTCTATTACGGGAATGAGGAGCAGCGGGCCAAATATGTGCCCAGGCTGGCCACCGGTGAACTGATCGGTGCCTACTGCCTCACCGAGCCCGGTGCCGGCTCCGATGCCAACTCGGGAACCACGAAGGCCATCCTTTCGGAGGATGGAAAAAACTATATCCTGAACGGCACCAAAATGTGGATCACAAACGGCGGATTTGCCGACGTGATGACCGTTTTTGCAAAAATTGACAATGACCGCGTACTGAGCGCATTCATCGTCGAGCGGGGATTTGAAGGGATCACGTTCAATCCGGAGGAGAAGAAAATGGGGATCAAGGGTTCCTCCACCAGGCAGATCTTTTTCAACGACTGCAAGGTGCCTGTCGGGAACCTGCTGGGCAAGCGCGGGGAGGGTTTCAGGATCGCACTGAACATCCTCCACATGGGAAGGATCAAACTGGGCGCCAATGTGATCGGGGCTGCCAAAACGGCGATCACCCAGTCAGTGACCTATGCCAACGAACGAAAACAGTTCAACTGCCTGATATCCCAGTTCGGGGCGATCAAGCACAAGCTGGCCGAGCAGGTGATCCGGACCTTCGCCACGGAGAGTTCGGTCTACCGTGCAAGCCAGGCGCTGGATGATGCCATTGCCTACTATGTGGCCAAGGGGGAGGACAAGGGAAGGGGTACCATGGAGGCGTTCAACCACTTTGCAGTGGAAGCGGCTGCCATGAAGGTATTTGGTTCCGAATCACTGGACTATGTGATGGATGAAGCCGTACAGATCTATGGGGGTATGGGTTTCTCGGCCGAAATGCCGGTGGACCGTGGTTACCGTGATTCCAGGATCAACAGGATCTTTGAGGGCACCAACGAGATCAACCGCCTCCTGCTGGTGGACAATATCCTGAAAAAAGGAGCCAGGGGAGTGCTCCCGATCATGGAGGAGGGGGAGAAAGCTTTCAAAGAGGTGAGATCAGAAATTGCCGGAGCGGGCATTCCGGAAGGATATTTTGAGGAGAAGCTGCACTATATCGCCAATTTCAAGAAGGTGGTGCTGATGCTTTTCAGAGCATCAAATGAGAAGTTTACCCGGACGCTGGTGCATGAACAGGAGATCCTCAGCAATATCTCAGATTGTATCATCCAGCTTTACGCTGCCGAGTCGGTGGTGCTGAGAGTGAAGAAGATGAAGTCCCTCAGGGGTGAGGAGGATATTAAGCTTTACCGTGATATGGTGGATGTCTTTGTCTACGATGCAGCTGCACGAATCCATAAATTTGCCAGCGATGCAGCCTATTCCTTTGCAAATGGCGAGGTGCGCGACCTCCTGGAGAAGGGAATTGCCCGGTATACCAGGGTGGCAGGGGTCAACGTGAAAGAAGCCAGAAGGAGGATCGCCGATCGTTTGATCGAGGAGAACAGATACTGTTATTAACCGGAAGGCCATCGGATCCCAGGTTTCCTATAGGATAGCGGTCATTGGTGCCGGGAATGTGGCTACCCATATTTCCCGGCATCTCTCTTCTGCAGGCCACTCCATCATCTGCATATGGTCCAGGGGGAGGGAGCGGGCGGAGAGGCTGGCAGCAGAGATTGGAAGCAGGGCGGTTTCCGCTCCGGGCGCAGTGCCGGGGGATGCCGATTTTTACCTGCTGGCCGTACCGGACGGCGCCATCCCCTCGGTGGCTGAAGAGTTCCGGGGTGCCCGGGGGATCTGGATCCATGCGGCGGGGGCACTCTCCATGGATGTCCTGGCAGGCTGTTTCAGGGAGTACGGTGTACTTTACCCGCTCCAGACCTTTTCGGCTGACCGGCCTTTAGAGCTCGCCGACACTCCCCTGCTTGTAGAGGGGTCCGGCAGGCAGGTGACAGACCGGATCGCTGAGGTGGCCCGGTCCATCTCCGGATCGGTGATCGAGATGGATTCACCCCGCAGGCTGGTGGTTCACCTGGCAGCGGTATTTGCCAACAACTTCTCCAACCATATGTTCACAGTTGCAGAACAGATCATGAAAACCCAGGGAGCCGACCCCGCACTGCTCATGCCCCTTCTGAGGGAGACCTTCGGCAAGATCGGGGAGATGGGGCCTGCAAGGGCTCAGACCGGGCCGGCGGTGAGAAATGACCGGGGGACCATCCTCAGGCACCTTGAATGGCTGAAAAGGTACCCCGAATGGGAGAAATTGTATACTTTTATAAGCCGGGATATCGAAAGATCCCGCCAATCCACACCACTGAACCCGGGACCAGGAGATGACTAATTTCAAGGAAGGATTGAGCCTCGTTAAGGCATTCGTTTTTGATGTGGACGGTGTTCTGAGCAGTCCGCTTGTCTATCTTCACCCGGGAGGGGAACTGATGCGGTCCATGAACACGAAGGATGGTTATGCGCTGCAGTATGCGGTGAAGAGGGGGTATCCCATAGCCATCATCACCGGGGGCAGAACCGAATCGGTGGCCATGCGTTTCAGGGGACTGGGCATTACGGATATATATATGGGTTCTGCTTACAAGCCGGACGATCTGAATGAATTCGCCACGAAATACGGCCTGCGGCTTGAGGACCTGCTCTTCATGGGAGATGACCTGCCCGACTACAAAGTGATGCAGCTGGTGGGTCTGCCCTGCTGTCCGGCCGACGCCGTGGAGGAGATCAAATCGGTGTCAAAATACATATCCCCCTTTTCAGGCGGGCATGGTTGCGTCCGTGATGTGATAGAGCAGGTGCTTCGCCTGCACGGGAGGTGGATGGACGGGGAATCGTTTATCTGGTAACATCTAATGCAATGATCAGGCAGATCCGCTCCATATTCCTCTTGGTCAGATTTCCCAACCTGGTCATTATTGCTGCCACCCAGTATGCCATGCGGTACCTGATCATGGAACCGCTTCTGCCTGCAGAGGATTTTGAACTGCAGTTCGGGGACCTCCAGTTCTTCCTCCTTGTCCTCTCCACCATCTTCATTGCCGCCGCCGGATATATCATCAATGATTATTTTGATACCCAGGCGGATATGATCAATAAACCCGCGCGTGTGGTAGTGGGGGTCGAGATCGGCCGAAGGGTCGCGATGATCCTGCACGCCATGCTGAACATTATTGCGGTGGGCATCGGTATCTATCTCGGGTTCTATATCGACCTTCCTGCCCTCTCCATTGTCTTTATCCTGGCGACCGGACTGTTGTGGTTCTATTCCACCAGCTACAAAAGGCAGTTTCTGGTGGGTAATCTTTCCGTCTCCCTTCTCACCGGGCTGGTCCCCCTGATGGCAGTGCTCTTTGAGATCCCCCTGCTGAACCGGGAATATGGGGCCGAGATGCTGCATTACCACGTGAATTTCAACTATATATTCGCATGGGTGGGGGGATTCAGCTTCTTTGCATTCCTCACCACCCTGATCAGGGAACTGATCAAGGATGCCGAGGATTTTGAAGGCGATTCGGCCTACGGCATGAGAACCCTGCCTATCGTCCTGGGAACCACATGGACCCGCGTCATCGTGGTGGCCCTGATCTCATTCGCCATCTTCACGCTCCTCTACCTTCTCCTGAAATTCATCTTCTTTTCAGTGAAGCCGGCAGATTATCTCTCGCTCGGCTATTTTGTGCTCCTCCTCCTGATCCCGCTGGTACTGCTGGCCATCCAGGTCATCACCGCCAGGAACAAACGGGATTATCACAGGGCCAGTATCCTGATCAAGCTGATCATGCTCACCGGGATCCTCTACTCCGGGATGGTTTTCTACCTGGTCAATTTCAAGTATTAGCGGGTGCTCCGGGAGATCATGGCATATGAAATCCTGCTGGCATCCCGCTCCCCGAGGAGAGAGGCACTCATGAAGGAGCTTGGGATCCCGTTCCGCGTTGTCGACACGGAACATGAGCGGGAGGAGTATCCCCCCGGACTGTCGGGGGGGGAGATAGCGAGGTACCTGGCGGATCATAAATCGGATCGTTATGTGGCCCCGTTGAGCCGGAATCAGATTCTCCTTACCGCAGATACCATCGTCTGGTACAGGGGCAAAGAGCTCGGGAAACCTTCAGGAGCTGCAGAGGCCCTTGCGATGATCCGCCGGCTCTCAGGCAATACCCACCAGGTCTTCACCGGGGTGTGCCTGAGGTCAGCCGCACAGCGCAGGAGCTTTTACACGGTCACGGATGTGACATTTTCCAGGCTGGAAAAGGATGAAGCGGAGGCCTACGTGACCAGGTTCCGGCCCTATGACAAAGCCGGTGGATACGGGATCCAGGAATGGATCGGGCATATCGCCGTTGAGCGGATCAACGGCAGTTATTTCAATGTGATGGGATTGCCCGTTCAAAAGGTATACAGTGAACTGAAATCATTGATCAGAAATGAACCAGGAGCGTCATAAGAGATGAACATACAGCGGGTCAACATATGGAATTTAAAAGGAGCCTTCCTGCTTTTCATGGTTCTCTTCGCCGGGCTCAGGGTGCTGAAGGCGGAGGAGGGGATGTGGATCCCCATGCTGATTGAGAAATACCATATCGGGGCGATGCAGGAGGCCGGTCTCAGGCTGGATGCGGAGGATATCTACAGCATCAACCAGGAGTGCCTGAAGGATGCGGTGGTGATCTTCGGCAGGGGATGCACCGGGGAGGTGATCTCCGGCCAGGGGCTGGTGCTTACCAACCACCACTGCGGTGAAGGCGTGATACAGTCCCACAGCTCGGTGGAGCACGATTACCTGACTGATGGATACTGGGCCATGGGCCGGGACGAGGAGCTTCCCGCTGAAGGCCTGTCGGTCACCTTTCTGAGGTACATGAAGGATGTGACCGGGCCGGTGAACGAGGGACTGGAGGAGGGTATGGATCCCTTTGAGAGGGAGCGCCGTCAGGAGATGAACCAGGGAGAGATCATCAGGGAGGCCACCGCCGGGACCCATTTGGAGGCAGAGGTGAGGCCCTTTTATTACGGGAACGCCTATTACCTGTTTGTGTATGAAAAATTCAGGGATGTGAGGCTGGTGGGTGCTCCCCCGGAATCGATCGGCAATTTCGGGGCCGATAGCGACAACTGGGTATGGCCCAGGCACACGGGGGACTTCTCCCTGTTCAGGATCTATGCCGGCAAAGAGAACCAGCCGGCTGATTACAGTCCATCCAACAGGCCCTACCGTCCCCGCACGCACCTTGCGATCAGTACCGGGGGTGTTCAGGAGGGGGATTTTACCATGGTCCTGGGTTACCCGGCCACGACCACCCTCTATCTCCATTCCGCAGCTGTGGAGGCAATGCTCGAAACACGCCTTCCATTGAAGATCGGGCTCCGCACCACCAGGATGGAGATCATGGAGCGCTACATGAAAGAGTCGGATGTGGTCCGTATCCAGTATGCACACAAATACCGCAGGGTGAGCAATGCCTGGAAGAGCTGGCAGGGAGTGATCCTCGGCCTGAACAGGAACCACACACTGGAGAGGAAACTGGAGGGCGAAAGCGGTTTCCGCAACTGGGTGAACGAAAACGGGGAACGGCAGATGAAGTATGACCGGCTGCTCGATGATTTCGCCCTTCTTTACAGGGAGATGGAACCCTATTCAGTGGCCGCCGACATGATGAGAGAAGCCGTCGAGCCCGTGGAGCTGTTCCGCCAGTCGGACCAGGTACTGGGGATGATGCAGCTCGGGGTGCCGGTGGCGGAACTGGAGAGGCAGGCGGAGCAGTTCTACAGGGATTTCCACATGCCGGTTGACCGGGAGATCTTCGCGGCCATGATGAAGGCCTATCACCAGGGGATGCCGGAAGAGTTTTACCCGGACTTCTTCAGGGATATCGATTCAAGGTACAGGGGAGATTTCAACCGGTTTGCGGACGCCGTATACGGCAAGGCCATATTCGGCCAGAAGGAGCGTGCCCTCGAACTGCTGAGCCTCTATGAAAAGAAGCCGGAAAAGGCGATCGGGAAACTGAAAGGCGACCCGCTGACCACCTGCTACCGCCAGTTCAGGGAACTCTACGAACTTCATGTGTATCCCGGGCATGCCAGGCTGATGCAGGATGAAGCGGCAAACTACAAAAAATATATGGCCGGGCTCCTGGAGATGACCACCGGCAGGTTGCTCTCTCCCGATGCCAACCGGACCATGAGGCTGACCTGGGGTCAGGTGAAAGGCTACAGCCCCAGGGACGGGGTGTACTACCACTATGCCACCACCCTTTCAGGGCTCATGGAGAAGAACAGGGAGGGGGGTGCTGATTATGCGGTTCCTGAAAAACTGGCCGTGCTTTGCCGGAACCGGGATTACGGGAGATACGGGGCGGACGGGACCATGCCGGTCTGTTTTATCGCTACGAACCACACCTCCGGCGGGAACTCGGGAAGCCCCGTCCTGGATGCTTACGGCCGCCTGATCGGGCTCAATTTTGACAGGGAGTGGGAGGGGACCATGAGCGACATCTATTACGATCCTTCCCTCTGCCGCAACATTGCAGTGGATATCCGTTATGTACTGTTCATGATCGATAAGTTTGCCGGGGCAGGCTACCTGCTTGAAGAGATGGAACTATTCTGACAGATGAAACACACTTTACAGCTCCTGGTGCACGGAAGGGGAAATGCATGGCCGGTCATGCTGGGTGAGCAGCACCCGTTCTATGACCGGCATGATTACCGGGACCTGGCCAACGCGGCATTCTCCCTGGTGGCATACGACGACGGCACCCTCTCGGGCGACATCCTGGTGGATGCCGGACACGGGACCATCCAGAGCCTTCTTTCAGGGGTGAACCGCATCCCGGGTTGCATCTGCCTGACGCACGGGCATATGGATCATACGCTTTCGGTCGACTGGGTGGTCCAGAGTTTCTGGAAACTCCACCGGAAGGAGAGAAGATACCCCCTCTATGCCACACTTCCGGTATACCATTTTTTGATCCGGTCCTACCCCCAGCTGGAGGAGATCCTGGAATTCAGGGAGCTGGTTCCGGGGGAGACGATCAACCCGGGGCCGGGAAGCGGGATCAGCCTTACCAGTTATCCTGTATACCATGGCCAGGGGGCTGTGGGCGCCTCCATGCTCCTTTTCGAGTCCGGTGGGAAAAGGGTGCTTTTTACCGGCGACCTCTTTTCTCCCCTGCTGAGGAAGGAGGATTACAAAAGGCTGCAGGGAGCGGACCTGGTGGTGGCGGACTGCAACAACCGTTTTCCGTGGCCGCGCACCAACCACTGGAGTTTTGCCGGCCACCCGGATGATCCCCTGGAGAGGAGTGAACCTTTGCGTTCCTTTCTGCGGGAGACGGATCTTCACACTCTTACCGGTCCGCACCTTGGCGGGGGGGCCGGGGAGGCCACTGTCAGCTATTTAAAGCGGTTCACTGCGGAATGGGACCCGCAGACGCAGCCCTTCACCCTCCTCGAGTTCCTGCACAGGATCGATACCCGCCGGGCCGTGCTGGTTCACTACAGCGGCACCGAAGATCAGAAACACTACGGAGAACACATGCTTTCAGCAGGGCAGCTGCGTGACTGGGTGGCGGAGACGGCGTCAGGGACGGGTACCGGGGCCAGCTTCATCATCCCTGAACCGGGGGAGGAGATCAACATCTGATCATGGGTTCTGATAACCGGAAAGGCCTCCTCTATGCCGTCATCACGGCTTCCCTCTGGGGATTCATGGCCATCGTGCTCAAGGTGGTCACCTACGAACTCTCACCGGTGACCGTGGTTTGGTTCCGGTTCTTTTTTGCTTTTGTGGTACTCGGGTTGTGGACCCTGATCTTTCGCAGGTCCGATTTCACCATCTTCAGGCGGCCCCCCCTCATGCTTTTCCTGGCCGGCCTCTTCCTGGGCATGAATTATACGGGTTTTATCTCCGGCATCCAGCATGTTTCACCCTCAAGTTCCCAGGTGTTCATTCAGATCGCCCCGGTCAGCTTTGCTTTATCCGGCATCATTATTTTCCGTGAACAGGTGAACTGGAAGCACATTGTCGGGTTTATCCTGGTCCTTTCCGGCATCGGGCTCTTCTATTCCGAGCAGATCAGGGAACTGGCAGGCAGCGGGGAGCACTTCACCAGGGGGATGCTCCTGGTACTGGGCGGCGGGCTGTCCTGGGCCGTCTTCGCCACCCTGCAGAAATCGCTAGTGAAAAGATACCGGCCCAACCAGCTCAACCTCTTTATTTACGGCTTCTGTGCCCTGGCCCTGCTCCCGCTGGTCCGTTTTTCAAACCTGCGGGACATGCCGGAAGCCAAATGGTTTCTGCTGATCTACCTTGGGCTCAACACGGTCCTTGCATACGGGTCGCTTGCCCTGGCCATCAAGTTCACAGAAGCCACCCGGGTCAGCGTGATCATCACCCTGAATCCCATCATCACATTCGTCTCCATGGCCATCCTTACCCGGATGGAGGTGGGCTGGATCGAACCCGAGACATTCTCCATTCGGAGCTTCCTGGGCGCCCTGACGGTCCTGGGAGGCGCCATCATGGTGATCTCGGCAGGCTGGAACCGGGCAGAAAGATAGGGAATCATGATCCTGGTGCAGGCTCTGCAGAAGTCCGTAACAGATTTGATCCGCTCATGCCTCCTGTTTTCCGAACACTACTTCCGCTCCTTGTTGCGCTTCACCAGTCTTGAGGTGAGCAGCATAAATGCCCCGAAAGCCATCATAAAGAGGCCCGACCAGAGGTTGATGTTGTGGCCGAGCGATGGTTCATACATCTCTGTATCACCGCTGGTGACGATTCCAAGGATGGTCAGGATGATCCCCAGTATGCTGAACATCAGTCCGATCGGTATCTTAATATCTAATCCCATTGTGTAAGTCTTTATCAGTTACCAGTATATTAAACTCAGTGCCAGGGCCAGGATCCCTACGATGACCGCGATAAATACCGGTTTCTGGTACCAGTATTTGGAGTCGTCCTGGACTTTCGGGGTCAGTGAATAGACCAGCCCCCTGAGATCCTCATCGGTCTTGGTCCGCTTTGTGGCCATCGTGATCAGCAGGGTGATCACCAGCGCTGCTGTGAAGGCGAAGATCGCGGTCCAGAAGTTCTGTGCCATTTCACTCGGATAGGTGTGGAGGGCCCCGAAGTATCCTCCCTTGACGCCCGCTTCGGCCCCGGCGGGGAGTGTCAGCCCGTGATGGATGGCCGCGGCAATGGTACCGCTGATCAGGCCCCAGAAGGCCGCGTGGCCCGTGGTGCGTTTCCAGAACATCCCGAGCAGGAATGTAGCGAAAAGGGGTGCATTCACAAAGGCAAAGATCAGCTGGAGGAAGTCCATGACATTGTTGAACGATCTTGCCACATAGGCGGTCATGATGCTCACAAGCACTCCCACTACGGTGGTCCAGCGCCCCACCTTCAGGTAGTGCTTGTCGGGCCTGTTGGGGACGATATAACTCTGGTAGATATCGTAGGTGAAAACCGTGTTGAATGCCGATACGTTTCCGGCCATGCCCGACATGAAGGAGGCCATCAGGGCCGTAAGGCCCAGTCCCAGGACCCCCACCGGCATGTATTTCACCAGGAGCACCGGGATCACCTTGTCGAAATCCTGGAGCCCGGTCCCCGCCTTCAGCGGGATCTCCAGGTCCCCGGCGTTACTCAGTGCCAGTGCGATCATCCCCGGGATGATCACCAGAAAGGGCAGGAACATCTTCGGGATAGCCCCGATCAGCGGGGTTTTCCGGGCCGCGGACATGGAACCGGCCGCCATGGCCCGCTGAACCACAAGGAAATTGGTGCACCAGTAGCCGAATGAGAGTACAAAACCCAGTCCCATCAGGACCCCGAACCATTCAACGCCCATGGGATTGGCATCCGGACTGCCGGCGACCTTCCAGGTGTGCATCATATTTTCGGGGAGACTTGCCTTCAATCCCTGCCATCCCCCGATGTCGGTCAGCCCGATGATCACCAGGGGCAGGAAACCGATGACGATGAGGAAAAACTGCAGCACTTCGTTGTAAATGGCCGAGGTCAGCCCGCCCAGCACCATGTATATCAAAACAATAATGGCCGAAATGAAAAGATAAAAATCAAACTCCCCGATATGGATCCCAAGGAAGTTCCACTCAATGTTCAGGGGCAGGATCACCTGGGCCAGGAGCGCCAGGGCGTACATGGAGATCCCCGAGGCAAAAACCGTCATGATGGCGAAGGCGAAGGCATTGAACCCCCTGGTCTTCTCATCAAACCTTAGTTTGAGGTATTCGGGAACGGACCTGGCTTTCGACCCGTAGTAGAAGGGCATCATGAAGATGGCCAGGAAGATCATGGCCGGGATGGCCCCGATCCAGTAGAAGTGTACGGTCATCATCCCGTATTTGGCGCCCGATGCGGCCATGCCGATCACCTCCAGGGCACCCAGGTTTGCTGAAATGAAAGCAAGTCCGGTTACCCACGCAGGCAGCGATCTGCCGGCTTCAAGGAATGCCGTGGCATCCCTCATGTACTTTCGCAATGCCCAGCCGATTCCGAGCACAAAGACAAAATAGATCAGGATAATGACCCAGTCAATGGTGCCCAGTGAGAATGTTGTTTGCATGTAAGTTGGATTTTCAGCTTGTTGAATTGAAATTCCCGATAAAAATATAAACATAAATCAAGGGGGCAAATTCCGGACCGGGATATCCATCGTGTACCATCTAATTTCCTGTGGTTCAGGGAAGCCCCCGACATCTGTTTGAAACCGTTCTAAATAATTTCGACCTCTTGCACTTAAAGCATGTAAGTGTTATAATTACACTTAAATAATAATAGAGAAGTTCCATGCACTAACCCACTAACCCACTAACCCACTAACCCACTAACCCACTAACTCAATAACCACTAACCCACTAACTTTCATCCTATGGCAAATCTTGACTGGATCGTATTGGGACTCTTCTGCCTGGCACTGGTCGGAGTCATTGTATGGGTATTAACCAAAAAAGACAAGGATACCTCTGACTATTTCCTTGCGGGAAGGGATGCCACCTGGCTCGCCATCGGGGCTTCCATCTTCGCTTCGAATATCGGCTCAGAGCACCTGGTCGGCCTGGCAGGCACCGGTGCGGAGAGTGGAATGGCTTTTGCGCACTGGGAGATGCATGGCTGGCTCATCCTCCTGCTGGGCTGGCTCTTCGTGCCGTTCTATGCCCGTAGCGGCGTCTTTACCATGCCAGAATTCCTGGAAAGGAGGTACAATTCAAAGGCGCGCTCCTTTCTCTCGATCATCTCCCTGGTGAGCTATATCCTGACCAAGGTGGCAGTCACCGTCTATGCCGGGGGGGTGGTGTTCAAGGATGTGTTCAATATTGAATATGTAACCATATTCAACCAGCAGATCGATTTCTTCTGGGTAAGCGCTATCGGGCTGGTGGTGCTTACCGGGCTCTACACCGTCCTCGGCGGCATGAAAGCAGTGCTCTATACATCGATACTGCAGACACCCATCCTGCTGGCCGGTTCGGTAGCCATCCTGGTGATCGGCCTGACGCAGCTGGGTGGCTGGCACAACCTGATGGAGATAGTCCGTGCCACTGATGTGACCTACCTGAATGATGCGGGTGAGGTGATCTACCGGTCAACAACCGACAGCATGGCCGACCTGATCCGCTCCCCGAAGGATCCGGAATACCCCTGGACGGGCGTGATCCTGGGATCTGCCATCATAGGCTTCTGGTACTGGTGTACGGACCAGTTCATCGTTCAGCGGGTGCTCTCGGGAAGGGACCAGACCCAGGCACGCAGGGGAAGTATTTTCGGGGCGTACCTGAAACTGACCCCCGTATTCCTTTTCCTGATCCCGGGGATGATCGCATTTGCCCTCAGGCAGCAGGGAGTCATGGATTTTGATTCGAATGATGCTGCATTTTCCACCCTGGTGAAGGACCTGCTGCCCAAAGGGTTTACCGGGATCGTGGTCGGGGGGATCCTGGCGGCACTGATGAGTTCCCTCGCCTCGCTGTTCAACTCCTCCTCCATGCTTTTTACCGTCGATTTCTATAAGAAGATCAGGCCGAAAGCCTCCGAGAAGCACTATGTCATCGTCGGGCGGATCGCCACGGTGGTGATCGTGGTGCTGGGCATCTTGTGGATCCCCGTGATGAAGGATATCGGCAAGGTGTTGTATGAATACCTCCAGGATGTCCAGTCGCTGCTGGCGCCCGGTATCGCAGCGGTTTTCCTGCTGGGGGTCATCTCCAAGCGCACCACGCCCACGGCAGGGTTTACCGGGCTGGTTGTCGGCTTTACCCTGGGCATGCTGCGGCTGGGTTTGAACATCTATTTCAAGGATGCGGTTTCGGACGGCTTCATCTACCAGCTGATCGTTGCCCCCAACTGGCTCCATTACGAGATCATCCTCTTCCTTTTTGTGATCCTCCTGATGGTGATCGTGAGCAGTTTCACCAAACCGGTGGATGCATCGAAGATCACAGGGCTCTATTTCGGTTCGGCCACGGCCGAACAGAGGGCCGTCACCAGGGCCAGCTGGAACAAATGGGATGTGATCAACTCGGCCATCATCATCACTTTCGTCATTGCCTTCTATATATATTTCTGGTAAACCTGACAAACCGGCCGCATGCCTTCAGAAAACCAATACTATTCAGAGCATCCCAGGTTCCATGTTGCCCTGGACTGTATCATATTCGGTTTTGATCAGGGAGAGCTGAAGCTGCTGGTCCACAAACGCAAGTTTGAGCCCTTCAAGGGTCACTGGTCCCTCTTTGGCGGATTCCTGAAGTCCGGGGAAAGTCTTGAAGAGGCGGCCAACCGCATCCTGTTCGAGCTTACCGGCCTGGAGAATATCTACATGGAGGAGCTGCAGACCTATGGTGAACCCAAACGCGACCCGGCCGGGAGGGTGATCTCGGTGGCTTACTATGCCCTGATCCCGGCGTACAGGTATTCCGAGAGCTACTCCCGGCGGTACGATGCCACGTGGGTGGGCCTGAAAGAGATCCCGCCGCTGATCATGGACCATGACACCATGGTGGAGAAGGGGCTGCGGAGGCTCCGGCGGAGGGCATCCTCTGAGCCCATCGGCTTCGAGCTCCTGCCAAAGGAATTCACGATTCCCCAGTTTCAGGCCCTCTATGAGGCGATCTTTCAGAGCAGGCTCGACAAAAGGAATTTCAGGAAGAAGATCCTCTCGATGAATATACTGGTCAAACTGGAGGAGAAGGACAAGACCACCTCCAGGAAAGGGGCCTACCTCTACAGGTTTGACAGGAAGAAATACAGGAAGCTGACTGAAGGGGGATACAATTTCACCATCTGAGCTGCGCCTGGCCGGAAGGACCGGTTGTAACGGATTGACAATAAGTTAGTAAGTTAGTAAGTTAGGTTAGTAATAGACAAAAAAATAATGGTGTTATGGTAAAGAATTTGAATGAGTTGGAAGCGTGGTTCATCACGGGGAGCCAGGATCTCTACGGTGAGGAGACCCTGAGGCAGGTGGACAGGGATTCGCGGGAGATCGCCACAGCCCTCGACCGGAGCGGTACCATCCCGGTGAAGATCGTCTTCAGGCCGGTACTGACAACCCCGGAAGCCATCCTTTCCGTTTGCCTGCAGGCCAACCATAGTGAGAACTGCATCGGTTTGATCACCTGGATGCACACCTTCTCCCCGGCCAGGATGTGGATTGCCGGGCTGAAATCGCTGTCAAAACCATTTGTACACCTCCATACCCAGTATAACCGTGATATACCATGGAATTCCATTGACATGGATTTCATGAACCTGAACCAGTCGGCCCACGGGGGCAGGGAATTCGGGTTTATCGCCTCACGGCTTCGGATCGAACGGAAAGTGGTGGTGGGCCACTGGGCCAGCCCGCAGGTCCAGGAGAAGCTGGGTGTGTGGCTCAGGGCCGCAGCGGCCTGGCACGACTGGCAGAAAGGAAAGGTGGCCCGGTTCGGGGATAACATGCGCGAGGTGGCTGTGACCGAAGGGAACAAGGTCTCGGCCCAGATCCAGTTCGGCTATTCCGTATCGGGCTATGGTGTCGGGGACCTGGTGGAGCGGGTGAGATCTGTCACCGATGCGGAGACGGAGGCTCTCATGGCTGCCTACGAAGAGCTTTACGAGGTGCCGCCTGATGCCAGGGAGGGGGGGAGCCTGAGGGGATCGCTTATGGAGGCGGCCCGCATTGAAAAAGGAATGCGCCTCTTCCTGGAGGAGGGAGGCTTTTCTGCCTTTACCACCACCTTCGAGGACCTGCATGGGCTCGCCCAGCTTCCGGGCCTTGCGGTTCAGCGGCTGATGGCGGACGGGTACGGCTTCGGGGCGGAAGGGGACTGGAAAACAGCGGCGCTGGTCCGGGCCATGAAGGTCATCTCCACCGGCATGGAAGGCGGAACCTCATTCATGGAAGATTACACCTACCACCTCCACCCGGACGGGATGAAGGTGCTGGGTGCCCATATGCTGGAGGTCTGCCCCTCCATTGCTGAAGGCAGGCCGGCCGTGGAGGTTCATCCCCTCGGGATCGGAGGCAAGGCAGATCCCGCCAGGCTCGTCTTTGATGTGACTTCGGGCCCTGGCGTGAATGCATCCCTCATGGACATGGGGAACCGTTTCAGGCTGCTGGTGAATCCATGTGACGTGGTCCCGGCCGATGCCCCGTTGCCCAACCTGCCGGTGGCCAGGGTGGTATGGCAGCCCCATCCCAGCCTGGAGGTGGCAGCCGGTGCCTGGATCCTCTCGGGAGGCGCCCACCATACGGGGTTCAGCATGGCCGTAACCGCTGAGCACCTGGAAGACTTTGCAGAGATCGCAGGGGTCGAATACCTGCTGATCGACCACCAGACTACCCTCTCCTCCATCAAGAAGGAGCTGCGGTGGAACGATCTCTACTACCACCTTGCCAAAGGGCTGTAACCATTTTAAAAAGGGATCCGACATGCATGAGCCAATCAAGGAAAGAGTGCTGGAGGCCAACCTGGCCCTGATGAAACACGAACTGGTCATATTCACATGGGGCAACGCCAGCGAAAGGGACCCGGAGACGGGGCACATCATCATCAAACCGTCAGGGGTGCCTTACGACCAGTTGAGGCCGGACCAGATGGTGGTGCTGGATGCGGACGGGAGACAGCTTGAGGGGGAGCTGCGTCCCTCCTCGGATGCACCTACCCATGTGGTCCTTTACAGGCATTTCGGGAAGATCGGGGGCGTGGTGCACACCCATTCGCAGTGGGCCACTTCGTGGGCGCAGGCCGGGAAGCCTTTACCTCCCTACGGCACCACCCATGCCGATTATTTTCACGGGACGATCCCCTGTACCCGGCCCCTGACAAAGGAAGAGGTCGGAGGGGATTACGAGAGGGCCACGGGCGAAGTGATCGTTGAAACCTTCGCGGATCTCGATTACCTGGGCATCCCGGGCGTGCTCGTGCACGGCCATGCCCCCTTTACCTGGGGAAAGGAGGCGATGGAGGCTGTGCACCACGCTGTGGTGATGGAGCAGGTGGCGAAGATGGCATTCCGGACGGAGCTGCTTGGACGCAGTACCCCCATTGACCAGTTTCTGCTCGACCGGCATTATCAACGCAAACACGGGAAAGACGCTTACTACGGGCAAAAAGGGAATTAGTAAATGGTTAATGGTAAATAGTTATTGGTTAGAGCTTTACAGGTTTCAGATTTTACAGACTTTATAAACTTCAGGCTACATGACTGCTTACACGATTGGTGTTGACTTCGGTACCGATTCGGTCCGGGCCCTGGTTGTCGATACCCGGACCGGGGAAGAGATGGGAACCGATGTGTTCTATTATCCGAGGTGGAGGGAGGGCCGGTACTGTGATCCTGCCCGGAACCAGTTCAGGCAGCATCCCCTGGACTACCTGGAGGGCCTGGAAGCTTCGGTTTCGGGGGCCCTGAAACAGTGCCCTGCTGGGGTTGCGGGGAAGGTGGTGGGGATCTCTGTGGATACCACCGGGTCAACCCCTGTGGCGGTGAACCGTGACGGGATTCCTCTTTCGCTGACACCGGGATTTGAGGAGAACCCAAATGCCATGTTTGTCCTGTGGAAGGACCACACCGCGGTCAGGGAGGCCGATGAGATCAACCGGCTGGCCCGGACGTGGGGCGGGGAGGATTTCACGAAGTACGAGGGAGGGGTTTACAGCTCGGAGTGGTTCTGGGCAAAGATACTTCACGTACTCCGGGAAGACCCGGAGGTGAGGGGAAAGGCCTGGTCCTGGGTGGAGCACTGTGACTGGATCCCGGCGCTTCTGGCAGGCAGTACCGATCCGCTCCGGATGAAGCGGAGCCGCTGTGCCGCCGGCCATAAGGCCATGTGGCACGAGAGCTTTCACGGGCTGCCCGGGGAGGATTTCCTGGTACAGATGGATTCCCTGCTCGGCGGGTTGAGAGAGCGGCTGTTCAGCGAGACCTTTACCTGTGACGTGAAGGTGGGAGAGCTGTGCCGGGAATGGGCCGGAAAACTGGGGCTGCCCGGTTCCGTGAGCGTGGGGGCCGGGGCTTTCGATGCACACCTCGGTGCCGTGGGGGCGGAAATAGAGCCCTACTACCTCAGCAAGGTAATGGGGACCTCCACCTGTGATATGCTGGTTGCACCGGCCGGGGAACTTGGCGACAGGCTGGTGGGCGGCATCTGCGGACAGGTGGATGGCTCCATCGTGCCCGGCATGATCGGCCTCGAGGCGGGCCAGTCGGCCTTCGGCGATATCTATGCATGGTTCAGCAGCGTGCTGATGTGGCCCGTGGAAAATGTGGTGGGCAGGATGCAGTGGCTGGAAGAGCCTGTAAAGGAGAAGATCAGGTCGGAGGCGGCTGAACGGATGATCGGGGAGCTGAGCAGGGCCGCCGGGGAGGTGGATCCGGAGGAATCATCGCTCCTTGCACTGGACTGGATGAACGGCAGGCGGACACCGGATGCCAACCAGAGCCTGAAGGGTGCCATCATGGGGCTCACGCTGGGATCCGATGCCCCAAGGATCTTCAGGGCCCTCGTGGAGTCTACCGCCTTCGGGGCAAGAATGATCGTGGACCGCTTTGTGGAGGAGGGTATGCGCATTGACGGGGTGATCGCCCTGGGAGGGGTCGCCAAAAAATCCCCCCTGGTGATGCAGATCGTGGCCGATGTGCTGAACAAGCCCATCAGGGTGGCCCGGCCGGAACAGGCCGTAGCACTGGGAGCCGCCATGGCTGCAGCAGTGGTGGCCGGGGTCCACCGGAACATCCCCGAGGCCCAGGCCGCCATGGGCGGAGGATTCGAGACCGAGTACCATCCCGGCCCGGACATGGTGAAGAAGTACCGGGTCCTGTTTGAAAGATACAAAAGATTTGGCCGGTTTGTTGAGGATGAGACCTCTGCATAGCATCTCCCGCGGGGAGGTGCGGAACAATTTGTTTGCTATATTTGTCTTCTGGATGGAGAGAGTTCGATGATGATGCGTACACTGCTAATGATGGCCGTTCTTGCGACCGGACCCCTGGCCCTCCGGGGCCAGTCAGCCGAGGATGAGGTGATCCGCCTGAAGCAACCCGCCGAGGATGAGGTGATCCGCCTGAAGCAAACCACCGAAGCTGTTGGTTACCAGGACATTCCAGGGGATGCCGTTCAGGAAGCGACCCTTGATCATGGAACCCCGGGCTTTTGGAACCTTTCGGTGGGGACAGGCTTCTCCACTATGAAGGGATATGGGCCGGGGATGGGATTTTACGCTGCCCCTGCCTATACGGTGCCACTCTCCAGCCGCTGGGCCCTGCATGGAGGCCTCCTGGCCACACACGTCACCGGGTTCAGCGCTCCGGCCGGACTGGAGTACCGGACCCCTGAACCCTATACAGGCCTGGCGCTTTTTGCAGCGGCCTCCTACAGGATGAATGAGAGGCTGATCCTTCACGGTTCCGGGGTCAAGCAGCTGGTTGCAACACCCCCCACGCCGCTGACTCCCTTTAGCGGGGATCATTTATCACTGGGGGCCACCTACAGGCTCGGGAACAACATTACCATCGGGGCCACCCTGCACATGCGCAACAGCCAGGGCTATAACTATACCTCACCTTTTCAGGGCTCATACCTTGCCTCACCTTTTGGATGGTAACGATGGGCATCCTCTTTGCATCCCTTGCCCCCGTTTTCATGATCCTGTTCTATATCTATTTCAGGGACAAGTACGAGAAGGAGCCCATCGGCCTGCTGGTCAGGGCTGTTTTGCTAGGAATGGTGGTGGTCCTCCCCATCGTGGGCGTTGAACGGTTCCTGGTATGGATCATGCCCGAACTGGGCCGCATCGGTAGTGCTGCCTATCAGGCCTTCCTTGTGGCGGGTGCCACGGAGGAGGTGTTCAAATACATGGCCCTCTACCTGCTGATCTGGAAAAGTCCCAGTTTCAACGAGCAGTTTGACGGGATCGTGTATGCCGTGTTCGTTTCGCTTGGGTTTGCCGCGGTGGAAAATGTGATGTATGTGATGGAGGCAGGATACCATACTGCCGTGATCAGGGCGGTGACAGCCGTTCCCGCCCATGCCCTTTTCGGGGTCACCATGGGGTACTATTTCGGGATAGCGCGACGGTACGGGGAATTGAGGCGGGCCTACCTTCGCTATGCCCTTCTGGTCCCCCTTTTGCTGCACGGGATATACGATTTCATACTGATGGTCGAGGCGGACTGGCTGCTTGTTCTCTTTGCACCCTATGTGGTGTTCCTTTACCTGGCGGGTGCCAGAAAGATCAGGAGGCTCTCCGATGCTTCCATCTTCAGGCCGACTGACACGGAATAATTTTTTTCCTGTCCTCTATTATGTGCCAGGCCTGTACGGATTCTGGCCATTTTTACTATATTGGGGTAAACCCTGAAATCGTATCATGTACGAATCCATCATCCCCTCGGCCGATACCATACCGGTGCACTGGTTATGGTTTGAAGTACTCCTGATCTTCACCTTCTTTATCCACATGATCCTGATGAACTTCATCCTGGGCGGGAGCCTGCTCACGGTCTGGGACCTGCTCAGGGGCAAGCTGGAAAAGAGGGCCTCGGGAAGTATCCCCACACTGATCGCGCTGACAGTGAACTTCGGTGTCCCGCCACTGCTCTTCGTGCAGGTCCTCTACGGCCACCTCTTCTATTCCAGTTCCGTCATGGTGGCAGTCCCCTGGATCCTGGTGATCCCCGTTCTGATCCTCGCCTATTACGGAGCCTATCTGTTTGTCAGGAAAGCAGAGAAAGCACCGGCCTGGTCGAAAGGTGCCCTGGTGGTGACCTCCCTTTTCCTGCTTTACATCGCCTTTGTGCTGGTGAACAACAATACACTTGCGATCCGGCCTGACCGCTGGGGGATCTATTTTGAAAACCCCGGGGGCTGGAACCTGAACCTTGGTGATCCCACGCTCTGGCCCAGGTACCTCCATTTTGTAGTGGCGGCACTGGCCATCGGTGCGCTGGGCCGGGCCATTTTCTACAGGTTCTCGGGAAAGATGGAAGAGGCGGAGAGGAGCGGGCAGATCAAAAGGAACCTCAGGATATTTGGCTGGATGACCATCATCCAGATGGGGGTGGGAACATGGTTCTGGCTCTCCATGCCACCAGAGGTGTGGAAGACCTTCATGGGCGGCTCGCTGCCTGCCACCATCATGATGGGTGTTGCATGGCTGGGAGCCCTGTTGATCCTTCACAGTGCCTTTACCGGCAGGCTCAATTTCGCCATGATTCTCGGCGCATTCCAGGTGATGGTGATGGTGATCATCAGGGACCTGGCCCGGGCTGCCTATCTCAGGGAAGTTTTTACTCCGGCCCGGCTGGAGAACGTGAAAGCCTATTCACCGCTGATCGCCTTCCTGCTGGTTTTCCTGATCGGCCTTGTGGCACTGTATTACATGGTCAGACTGATCTTCAAATCTAAAACCCGGCAACCATGAACTATCCGGTCTGGTTCCTTCCCAACACGGGAGGAGGTCTGTTGATCGCTGTTGTTGCGATCATGCATGTGGTGATATCCCATCTGGCAGTGGGGGGCGGATTGTTCCTGGTGCTGACAGAGCGAAAGGCAGTGATCTCAGGGAATTCCGCACTGATGGAATATGTGAGAAGGCACACCTGGTTCTTCCTTCTGCTCACCATGGTATTCGGAGGCATAAGCGGGGTGGGGATCTGGTTCATCATCGCACTGGTCAGCCCGGCAGCCACCTCTTCACTGATCCATACCTTTGTTTTCGGCTGGGCCATTGAATGGGTCTTCTTCATCGGGGAGATCGTTGCCCTGCTGATCTATCACCACCGTTTTGGTAAAATGGATGACAGGCCCCATATGGTCCTGGGCTGGCTCTATTTCATCTTTGCGTGGCTGAGCCTCTTCATCATCAACGGGATCCTGGCCTTTATGCTGACCCCGGGAAAGTGGATTGAAACCGGCAGTTTCTGGCACGGCTTCTTCAATCCAAGTTTCCTCCCCTCCCTCATCTTCAGGACCTGCATCGCACTGATCCTTGCCGGGGTCTTCGGGCTGGTGACAGGGGCGTGGCTGAAGGATGCGGATACCCGGCGGAAGATCTTCAGGCTCTGCGCGGGGTGGATGTACCTCCCGGTGGCTGTTTTCGTGCTCACGGGCATCTATTACACAAAGGTGATCAGTGAGGATTCTTTCCAAAACCTTTTCCACTTCAACCGGGAAGGCTCCACCTTCATCAGCCTTCTGATCATCAGCTCTTTATTGCTATTCGGACTGGGATTGTTCACCCTGGTGAGAACTCCGCAGAGTGTCCAGAAGGTTGGGGCGATCCTGCTGGTCGTGATCAGCTTTGCATGGATGGCCGGATTCGAATATTCGCGGGAGATTGCCAGGAAACCATATGTCCTGTACGGGCATATGTACTCCACAGGGATTACTCCCGGGGAGCTGGACAGGATCCGAAAGGAGGGATTCCTCACCCATGCGAAGTGGACAAAAGTCAGGGAGGTCAGTGATGATAAACTGCTGGAGGCGGGGGGGGAGATCTTCAGGCTGCAGTGCCTGGCATGCCATACGCTGGATGGATACAACGGCGTGAAGGATAAATCGGATAGGCTTACCGGGCGGGGATTGGAGGCACTGCTGACAGGGATGGGCAAGGTGAACTCCTATATGCCTCCGTTCGCCGGTACAGAGGAGGAAAAAAAGGCGGTGGCAGCCTACCTCTACCGCGAAGTGCTGGGCAAAACCGACCTTCCGGGGAAACCGCATCATCCCGTTGAAATGGAGCTGGAGATCCCCCGGTTTGACCCTGACAGGGATGCATATGTCCTCCTGGTCTGGAACGACCTGGGGATGCACTGCATTTCAGACAATGAGAAGTATTTCTCATTCCTCCCCCCCGCCAATAACCTGAATGCCCAGCTCTTCAAAAGGGGGCCGAAACCGGAGCGGATTTCCCGGGGGGTCATCCTTGAGTATGCCATTCAGGACGGGTTACGCAATCCCCAGGACCACTCCATGTTCTGGGAATATGACCAGCAGATCTTCGGTGTGGACCTGCCTGAAGGGACCGGATTGACGGGCAAGGGGGTTACCGGTACCCTTGATCTGCAGGGGAGTGTCTTTGCAGCCCGCCTGATCCCGGTGGTGCCCTATATGGATGACGGGACCTTTAATCCGTACCCGGTGTTCACCGTAACTGCCAAGGATCAATCCTCCGGGGAGGTGCTGGCCGTAACAAAAGCAGTGGCTCCCACTTCCACGGAGATGGGTTGCAGGAACTGCCACCAGGGAGGATGGGCTTGGAACGGCGTTGCCGGGATGGCCGACCTGACGGCCATCAATGTCCTGAAGGCGCATGACCGCAATAACCGGACCACCCTGCTTGAAGATGCGGAAAACGGGAAGCCCGCTCTGTGCCAGTCCTGCCACGCTGATCCGGCTGTAATGGCCCCCGGAAAACCAGGCATTCTGAACTTTTCGTCAGCCATGCATGGATTTCATGCCAATTACCTCTCCGGGATGGACCAGGAAGCCTGTAACATGTGCCACCCGAGCCGTCCGGATGGAAATACCTCCTGCTTCAGGGGCAGGCACCGTGAAGCAATGATCAATTGCACCGAATGCCACGGCACCCTGGAGGATCATGCACTTGGGCTATTGGCCAGCCAGTCAGATATGGATGCAGCAAAAAGGCTTGAGCGGGGCGTGGAGCCTGTATATGCCCTGTCGAAACAGGAAATCGTTCCGAGAATGCCCTGGCTGATGGAGCCCGATTGCAAATCATGCCACACCAATTTCGCTATCTTTGAGGACGGGTATGACGGCACCGCCTTCAATAAATGGGTGCCCGGATTCGATGCCCTCTACCGCAGCCGCACTGACAACCACGGGGTCATGTGCGCTGCGTGCCATGGATCGACCCACGCAGTTTACGGGGCAAGAAACATATACGGACTTCAGCGGGATAACACGCAACCCATACAATATCAGGGTATTGCTGGTACCATGGGAACCTATGCCAGGTGCATGGTTTGTCACCGGAAAGAGATGTCAGACAATGGCCACCACAGGAACATGGTGAACAGGGAAACCCTGCCGGCGGTTGTGGAACCTTTGAACAATGAGTAGCAGAATAACTCCGGTGGCGGCTTTGGTCCTGATCCTCGGGTGCAATACCCGCACGGATGACCACCAGATTGGAACATTTCATGCTGAAAATGAACGCTTCTGGAAGGTGGTCCCCGGGGAGGCGGTTGCTGAGAATATCGGGGTCGGATTCCAGTTCACCGAAGGGCCTGCATGGCACCCGGACGGCATCCTGCTGTTCAGCGACATTCCCTCAAACACGATATACAGATGGAACGGACGGAATTTCAGGGCATACCGGAAGCCGAGCAACCATTCCAACGGGCTGCTGGCTGAACCGGATGGTTCACTGTTGGCCTGTGAACACGGATCCAGGAGTGTGACGCGCTATTCGCCCGGTGGCGGGGTGACGATCCTGGCCGACCGGTACATGGGAAGGAGGCTCAACAGCCCGAACGATCTCTGCAAGGCTTCCAACGGCGCCATCTTTTTCACGGACCCGCCGTGGGGACTGCCGGAAGGGAACGCCGATCCTGCCAAGGAACTGCCCTTCAACGGGGTGTACCGGCTCCACAGGGGAGCGTTGACACTCCTGGACAGCACACTCACCTGGCCGAACGGGATTGCCCTTTCGCCGGATGAACACTACCTTTATGTGGCAGACTATGAAACAGGCACCGGAAACGGGGAGGAGCAAAGGGAGGTATTCTGGATGAGATATTCGCTTGACAGCAAGGGCGGGGTGGTGGAGAGAAGCCTCTTTTTCAGGGCTCCCGACCCTTCCCTGCCGGGCCTGCCTGACGGCATGACGGTGGACAGGAAGGGGAATCTTTTCCTCACCGGACCGGGAGGCATCCTGGTGGTGGATCCGGAAGGGGAGCATCTGGGAACCATCGGTCTCCCGGTCACTCCCGCAAACCTTGCATTCGGGCCAAGGCAGAGGGCCCTTTATGTCACTGCCCGGTCAACCATCGTAAGGATCAGGCTGCAAAAGCGACCCAACTGATTGGCCATGTTCAAGCCTTCCAGCCATATCCTTGTCATCTTCGGTGCTTCAGGCGACCTGACCCGGAGAAAGTTGCTGCCGGCGCTGGCCGAACTGAGAAAACTCGACCTGCTGCCCGGAAAGTTCGCAGTGCTGGGTACCGGAAGGTCTGACTTCAACGACCAATCCTACAGGGAGATGATCTCACAGCGCATTGATGAAGGGGCAGGATTGCCGGAGATGCTCCACTACCATCCCATGGATCCGGAACAGGAGGAGGGTTACGACCGGCTTTCGGGGCGCCTGGAACAGCTGTCACTGGAGCTGGGAACTGATCCAAACTACATTTTCTACCTGGCCACTCCGCCCTCCCTTTGCGGGGCCATCCCTTCCGGCCTGGCACGCGTGAAATTGCTCTCCGAACAGGACGGGTGGTGGAGGCGGGTGATCATCGAGAAGCCCTTTGGCACGGATTACCTTTCGGCCAGGGCGCTGAACAGTTCACTTCTGCAAGTGATGGATGAACACCAGATCTACAGGATCGATCATTACCTGGGGAAGGAGACCGTTCAGAATGTGCTGGTTACGAGGTTCTCCAACGGGATCTTCGAACCTCTCTGGAACCGCAACTACATCCATCATGTGGAGATCACATCCTCTGAAAGCCTGGGGGTGGGTACCAGGGGAGGGTACTATGATCAGGCCGGGGCCATGCGCGATATGCTTCAGAACCACCTGTTGCAGCTGGTGGGGCTCATGGCCATGGAACCCCCCACCGTGATCAGTTCAGGTGCGATCCGCAATGAAATACTGAAGGTCTTCCAATCCTTCCGGCCCATTGCGGAGGAGCAGGTGAAAGATCAGGTGATACGGGGACAGTACGTTGCCTCCCGTCTGAGTGGCCAGTCCATGGCCGGGTACCGTGAGGAGGAGGGGGTCGCGGCCGGCAGCCGCACGGAAACCTTCGTGGCCATGAAGCTATACATAGACAACTGGAGGTGGGGGGGGGTGCCTTTCTACATCCGCACGGGAAAGAGACTGCCCACCCGGGTTACGGAGGTTGTCGTTCATTTTAATCCTTCACCGCATATCCTGTTCCGTGAGAGAGAGTCCGGCTCGGGGAACGGGAACCAGCTTGTGATCCGCATTCAGCCCGATGAGGGGATCCTCCTGAAATTCGGCATGAAGGTGCAGGGGGCAGGGTTCAAAGTGCGGGATGTGAACATGGATTTTCATTACAAAGATTTGACGGACAGTTTGATCCCTGAGGCATACCAGCGGCTCCTGCTGGATTGTATGCAGGGTGACAGTACACTCTATGCAAGGGGCGATGCCGTGGAGGCCGCCTGGCGGTTCATTGATCCCATCCTCAAAGCCTGGCAGGAAGACCCGGGGGTCCCGCTGCACGGTTATCCCTGCGGCACATGGGGCCCTGAAATGGCGGACCAGATGATAGAAGGTGAAAACTGCACCTGGAGATATCCCTGTAAGAACCTGGCCGGTGACGGCCTCTATTGTAAATTGTAATGCACCGGAGAAGACACTACATCTACCCCGACCTGGACACGCTCGCCGCAGCCTTTGTATGCGAGCTCAGCCGTTTCCTGAGCGAGACGGCCAGTTTGAAAAGGACTGTCCACGTGGCACTCTCCGGCGGAACCACCCCCCTGGAAGTGTTCCGCCAGCTTGCACGTGCCACCCGGCCCGGGGAGTGGAACCATGTACATCTTTACTGGGGGGATGAACGCTGTGTCCCGGCAGGCGATCCGGAAAGCAATTACGGAAGCGCCAGGAAATATTTCCTTAAACCTTTGAAAATCAGCGCGAAACAGATCCACCCCATCAGGGGGGGAAGGGATCCTGCCAGGGAGGCCAGCCGGTACAGCCGCCTGCTGACGGACCGGCTGCCGGTGGAAGACGGATTCCCGGTGTTCGACTGGATCTGGCTGGGCCTGGGGGAGGACGGCCATACAGCATCCATCTTCCCCGGCCAGATCGAACTCTGGAAATCGGATCAGCCATGTGTTGTGACGCAGCATCCGGTAACCGGCCAGAGGCGGATCAGCATCACGGGAGGGGTGGTCAACGCGGCCCGGAGGGTGGCCTTCCTGGTGGCGGGCAAATCGAAATCCAGGGTGGTCAATGAGATCGTTATGAAAGAGGGGAGATACATGGACTACCCGGCTTTCTATGCGGCTCCCGTCTCAGGGAACGTGGAGTGGTTCCTGGATATGGATGCTACAAGCTGGCTCTAAACCTCGGTACTATGAGTGACATTTATTCATTATCCCATGCTGAATCCCTTGACCGGCAGGATCCCCTGAAGGATTACCGGGACCGTTTTGTGATCAGGGATCAGGCGCTGATCTACCTGGATGGAAATTCCCTTGGACGCCTGCCCGTGAAAACGATCCGGAACCTGGATACGGTCATCAAGGAGCAGTGGGGCGACCGGCTGACCCGAAGCTGGAATGAAGGCTGGTACCAGCAGTCCGCAAGGCTCGGCAAGAAGATCGCCCAGATCATCGGTGCACATCCGGAGGAAGTGATCGTATCTGATTCAACATCGGTGAACCTCTACAAGCTCGTTTACGGTGCACTGAAAATGATGGAAGGACGCAGTGAGATCATTTCTGACGACATGAATTTCCCTTCTGACCTCTACGTCCTCCAGGGGCTGGTCAGGCAGTTCGGGGAGAGGTACACGCTACACCTGCTGAAATCGGCGGACGGGATCTCCGCTGACATGACCGAAATGCTGCGGATGATCAGCCGCCGGACCGCCCTGGTCACCCTGTCGCACGTAACATTCAAGAGCTCCTACCTCTACGATATGGAGAAGGTCACGGAACTTGCCCATATCCACGGGACCCTCGTTCTCTGGGACCTGAGCCATTCAGTGGGGGCCGTGCCCATCACCCTGAAGCAGGCCAATGCGGATATGGCCGTCGGGTGTACCTATAAATACCTGAACGGCGGGCCGGGTTCCCCGGCATTCCTCTATGTCCGTAAAGACCTTCAGAACAAGCTGGTGAACCCCATCCAGGGATGGTTCGGGGAGAGGAATCCTTTCAAATTCAATCTTCATTACAGGGCTTCGGACGGAATCCGGAAATACCTCAGCGGAACGCCACCCGTGCTCTCGGTCTCCGGACTGGAACCCGCCCTGGATATGGTGCTGGAGGCGGGGATAGCCGCCATCCGCGAGAAGAGTACCGCGCAGACAGGGTACCTGATCGACCTGGCTTCAAAATGGCTCTTCAACGGGGGATTCCGACTGGGCTCTCCTGCTTACAAAGAAAAGAGAGGCTCGCACGTCTCTTTGAAACATGCCGAAGCCTACCGGATCTGCAGGGCCCTGATCGATCCCGGTGTGGGGGACCACGTGGTGATCCCCGATTTCAGGGAGCCCAATAACATCCGGCTCGGGATCAGTCCGTTGTATACATCATACCAGGAGATATACCATGCACTGGACCAGATGAGAACCATTCTGGATGGGAAGATCTATGAACGCTATCCCCGGACCAGGGAGGCTGTTACCTGATATGCAGAGCCGATGAAACACCGGATTGTCGTACTGGGAGTTGGCCTTGTGGGAAGGGCCATAGCCATTGACCTGAAGCAAAGCGGCCATGAGGTGGCCGCGGTGGATGTGAACCAGGAGGCCCTGGACGAACTCTCGGACCGCCATGGGATCCTGCCGGTCTGCGCAGATTTCACCGGGGATCGGCTGGCTGAACTGGTCAGGGATGCAGACCTTGTCATGGGGGCTGCCCCCGGAGCCAGCGGCTACCGGGTGATGGAAGCGGTGATCAGGGCCGGAAAGAACATGGTGGACATCTCCTTTTGCCCGGAGGACTTCATGGTGCTGGATCCCCTTGCCAGGAAGACGGGGGTCATCGTTGTTCCCGATATGGGAGTGGCACCGGGGATATGCAATACCATCCTGGGTTACCACAGCCGGAGGATGAAGGTTGCCTCCTACCGCTGCCTGGTAGGAGGGTTACCCTTTGAAAAGGAGTGGCCGCTGAAGTACAAGAGCTCATGGTCGCCCGCCGATTGCATCGAGGAGTACACCCGGCCTGCCCGCCTGAGGGAGCATGGAAAAGAGGTGGTCAGACCTGCACTGTCGGACACTGAACTTGTGGAGTTTGGGGGGATCGGGACCCTGGAGGCCTGGAACTCGGATGGATTGCGGTCTCTTCTGGCCTCTTTCCCGCATATTCCGGATATGGTGGAAAAGACCCTGCGGTATCCGGGTACGGCAGAGTACCTCAGGGTCCTGAGGGAACTGGGCTACTTCAGCCGGGATGAGATCGAGGTGAAAGGGATGAGGATCCGGCCCTTGGACCTGACCACCTCGCTGCTTTTCCCGCGGCTGAAACTGGGCAAGGGCGAGGGAGAATTCACCGTGATGAGGGTGGAGATCGAAGGGGAGGAGGGTGGCCGGCAGAGGCGTTATCTGTACGAACTGTATGACGAAACCCACAGGGAGAGCGGTACCCTCTCCATGGCCCGGACAACCGGGTACAGTGCGACGGGAGTGGCCGGGCTTATACTGGATGGCCTGCTTACCGGTAAAGGGGTGATGCCGCCGGAGGCGGCTGCCACCGCGGAGGCAGGATTTCAATACCTGATGGACCATCTGAAGCGTCGCGGGGTGCATTTCCGAATCGCTATTGAAAACCTGAAGGGATCCGCCCCGGATCGATGGTGGAAATTGAATCCCGCTCGCGCATTCCCCGAATTCTAAGATAGAAACAAATATCTCAAGCAAGTTTTTGTTGATACGTATTGACATAGGGTGTTTGACGTTTCACCACAGCAAACACCCGGTTTACCATTTTGCATCTAATTGAGTTTATCACCAACTTATGTTCTTTG
>CAYXUD010000086.1:0-2867 GCA_964467775.1 uncultured Bacteroides sp.
CCGTGCTGTCCAGCTTCCGGATCTCCTTCCAGTTAAGGAACCCGAGCGTCTGCAGCTGGCCGGGATCCGCCTGATGGTTCCACACATCCTCCAGATTTGGCCTGAGGAGATCGGATGGATCAACAAATTCGGGATTGATAAAAACGGTCCCCTTCAATCCGTACTTCGCCAGGACCGGGTATGCATAGACCCAGTTATCCAGGTAGCCGTCATCGAATGTCAGAAAGATGGTCTTCTCCTCCCGGTCGCCCGGGTGGTCCTGGAGATGGTACCACTCATCCAGGTGGGCAGCCCTGTAATCTCTCCTGGCAAGGTAACGGCAGAGAGTCTCGAAATGGACCAGTGAAACCGAGAGCCAGTTCTGGCACCACTCCGATTCATTGTTGCCTACGCTGTGAATCATCGCCACCTTCATGGCAGGATCCTCGAAATGACAAACCTGCTCTTCCCCGCATCGGATACCGGGATCTCGCTGACCTTCTCAAACGTGATCCTCAACGCCTCCCCTGAATAGTTTAAAATCCTCTCCTTCAGCAACTTGATATCGATATTTTCAAATCCTCTCTCCAGTACATACTTAAAAACGATCGAATCGACAGCCTCCTGCACCACCTGAAAATCCCTGATCCCCGGAAGGGACCTGGCCACCAGTGTCCAGAAGCTCCCCCCCACCCTGTTCCCGTTGGGAAATTCCAGGATATCGAATGACCTTCCAAGCACCTCGTCAAGCAATTGCAGTGACCTTCCGCAACTGCATTGCCTTGACGCCGATACCCTTGCACGGTCCCCGATGCGGTACCGGATGAAGGGCATCACATCGTTGTGCAGGTCGGTTATGACCAGGTCCCCTTCCCCCTCCTGAACAGGTTCCCCCTGCTCATCCAGTACCTCAACAATCACATTTTCCATAAATACATGCAGCCCTTCAAACCGGTTACAGTTCTGCGCCACGCTCGGCATGTCCCTTGCCCCGTAAAAATCATACACCCTGGTTTGAAAAGTGGCCTCGATCCTCTCTCTTTGAAAATCATAAAGCTTCTCGCCGCCTATGTGGATGGCTGCAGGCCTGTAGCTTAACCCGTGGCGGTCAAAAACAGCGCATATTTTATAGAGAATGGAGGGATAGGATTTAATGATGGCGGGGGAGGTCCGTTTCATCTTCTCATGGATGCGGAGTATATCGTCATCAGAAAGCCTGTACCCGCTCACATTGATGGTATTCTCAATGTTCAGCCCCTTTTTCAGCCTGGTAAACAGGGTCTCCCCGGGAAGGTCCCAGCTTGCCCCCCAGATCGCCATCTCCCTGTCGAAAATGGAACCGTCCATCCAGTGGTACCTTCTCATGGTCAGGGCCGTAGAGGTCACGATGCTGCTGCTGTCCGTGTAGAAATGAAGGTTGGACCCGCTGTAACCGCTTGTTGAGTTTTTGACAAACCTTTCACGGGGCAGGTTCCCGGCTGTAAGATGATCCAGATTCTCCCTGATGATCTCCTTGGTGAGCATGGGAATGGCCCTCAGCTCCTCCAGGGAGCGGATGGACTCCGGCAGGGCTCCCTTTTTCCCTGCCAGGTTCCGGTAGTAGGGTACCTGCCCGACAGCGTGCTTCCACAGGCGGTTGAACATTGTGACCTGAAGCTCCTCAAGCCTGGTCCTCGGCCAGTACTGGGTCTGTTCATAAAACCTTAAACGCTCGGTCACCTGCCTGCGATCAAGCTTGTTTCTCCAGAAATAGAGTCGTTCGTTCAACTTTCTCAATTCAAAGTGTATTAATGGTTTGAATCATTTCCTCCAGATGCTTTTCGTAATCCACCAGGGGTCTGATAAATGCTGAAGCATTCGCGCTCAGACGGCCTGCGTCGATCTCCCCTGAAAGGAGGGCAACCATCTTCTCCTTCAGTTCCGATGCGTTGTCCTTTTCGATCAGCAGCCCGCTGTACCCATCCTCAATGAGGCTGCTGATTCCCCGCACCCTGGTGCCGATCGAGGGGACCCCCATGCTCATCGCCTGCATCAGGGCAATGGGGGTACCTTCAAACCAGGAGGGGATCACGTACAGATCGGAGATGGCATAATATTCTGGGATCAGGGCGTTCGGTACATTCCCCAGGAAGAACACCCTCTCAAAATGCGGTTCATCCCGGTATTTCCTGATCAGTTCATCCTTCAGCTCACCATCCCCGCAGAACAGGAGGGCGGGGTTGTACCCGGCCACAAAAGCCTCGTCCAGCTCCATGAAGGCCTTCAGGAGGATCTCCGGGCACTTGAGGGGTTTGAGTGACCCCACAAACAGGATGATCCTGTCAAATGCATCAAGTCCATGCTTCCTTTTGAGCTGCCGGCTGTCCGCCCCGGGGCGGGCAAAAGGGACCACGGGCCAGATCGTATCAATCCGTGCCCCGGTCCGTTTACCGTACTCCTGTGAAATCACCTCTGACACACCCGCAATCCTGCGGGCATGCCTGAACAGGGTCCTGTGCCATGAGAAGCGTCCCCATGGCCTCATTCCACCGCCATGGATGTGCAGCATATAGGGAACCCGGAGGATCGTTCTAAAAAGCAGCAACAGGGCGACCGTTTCGGAGGATATCCCTCCGACATAGGAGGCGTAGAGTGCCCTGATCCGCCCCGGGTGCACCCTTGGATGGAACAGGATGCTGAAGAATGCGGAGAGGCCGCCGAGGCCATATCTCCTGATCCAAAAGATCCTCTGGTTCACAAAGAGCGCCTCCCCGTTCTCCTCCAGGTACTCCCTGCAGGTGGTAAATACCAGCACCTCAAATCCGGCCTCCTTCCGGAGAAGCTGCCTGGTCAGGTGGTAGTTGTACACTTCGTATCCCCCTACCTGGCACGGGTAGATGGATGGAACA
>CAYXUD010000087.1:0-34625 GCA_964467775.1 uncultured Bacteroides sp.
GTGGTCGGATTCTCACGCAGGAAACAGACATGCAGCCTGCCCACATCATCCGGGTGCTTATCCCCTGTGGTATAATCCACCTGGTAAAAGAGGGTTACATCACTGGTCCCCTCATTTGAAAGGGTGATCCTTGCATGCTCCCTGAAAGGCATGGGCAGCCAGATGTTCAGCGCAGCGTTGATCCCCGTGGAATGCACGGCTGACTGGTATGCCTCAATCCTGCCATTGGCAGATCCCATGAAGTCCCCCAGGGGACACTCCACGCTGGGGTGCTCCTGGTTCTCCCAGAACGCCCTGACCACCATGCTCCTCGGGATGGTGGTATTGTCCTTAAAGCCGCCTGTCATCCAGATATGCCTGATGGTGCCGGCCCCGTCAATGTCGCACAGTACCACGGTTTCCCCTGCCGCAATCTCCCTGGCGGGGAATCCTTTCCGTCCGACCCCGAGGTTGCTGGAGCTCTTGCCCCCCTCCCCGGGAGCGCCCGTCGGGTTTTCAAAGGAGACGGACCTCGAAACCACCCCGGTACCCAGGTCATAGAGCTCTCCGCCGCCGGTATGTTCCTGGCTCCCGCAAGCGGCAAAACCTGTAAGCAACACAAGCAGTGATGCCCGGCATATGATATTTCTCTTCATTGGGTGATTCATGGCTGTGTCATGCTTAAAAGTCCGTATCAGGCTCCGCCAGGTCCATCTCCCTGATCCAGATGTTCCGGTAGAGGACCGGGTGCCCTTCTGCCTGCAGCTTGATGCCCTGGGGTGTGTCTGTGATCCCCCTGCCGTCATCGTTACCGCCATCAATACCCGAATTGGGTCCGCCCCAGACCTGGTTGATCCCAATGTTGGAGTAGGCCTTCATCCCGTTGAAATAGAGGGTCACCATCGCCTTTTCTGTCCGCTGGCCGTTTTCAAACCTGGCTGCACGGAACATGATATCGTAGGCATTCCATCTCCCCACCCCGTTATAGGCATCATAGGGCGATTCTACCTCGTTGATCACCGCGCCCATTCCATGCATGCTCGAATCGCCGTCCAGCACCTGGATCTCGTACCTGTTCTGCAGGTAGACCCCGGAGTTGCCCCCGGGTGCTTCGATCAGGAATTCCACGTGAAGCCTGAAATCCCTGTACTTCTCCTTCGTGACGATATCGGCCGCGCCATAAAGTCCCCCGGCAGCAGCCGGGTCGTTACTGTTCACGGCAGTCCCCCCGTCAACCGGGTCCTCCACGATCTCCCATTTGATAGGAAGCTCCGCCGAGAACCTGGGGCCTTCCCAGTAGGTCCATTTCTCATCCAGCATCTCGCGGCTGCCGTCAAAAAGCATTTCAGCCCCGGCGGGCGGCCTGGCTCCGACCCCTGTCTGTTGCTGGCTGCAGGCAAAAGTGGCCACCAGCAGCGTGGTGACCAATGCGATTGTTCCTTTTTTCATCAGTAAAGTATTTGGGTTAACGATATTAACGTCCGATATTGTCAGGGGAGCCATTGTAGTAGCGGAACCCTTCCACCGGTATCCCATCCCTGTATCCGATCCGTTTGCTCACTTTCTCTTTTACCTCATTGGCCTCCTCTTCGGTCAGTTGCGGACCCTGGTAATCATACCAGCCTGAACTCCACTGGCTCACGTACTGGCTCATGGCTGTAATTTTCTTCTCCTTGAAGCCGGTGATATCCACCCATGTATTCTGGTCCTCCTCGGCCGAATCGTAGAGCATATACTCCCTCACCTCGTGGGCCTGCAGCCCTTCCATGGTGATCTGTCCCTGGAAAAGCAGGGGCCACATGGCTGCCCTTGCCGCATCGGCCGCCAGGTAGGCCGCTGCCCTGTGGTCGGCTTTGTGCCAGCGCTGCTCGCCTTTGCCGGGGTCAAATGCGAAGATCACATCCGGCCTCAGGCGCCTTATCAGCCGGACCAGCTTTGCCACTACCTCCTTCCTGTTCTCATACTCGAGCATGCCGTCATCGTAGCCGAGGTTGATGTAATGGTCCAACGGGATCCCCATGGCTGCAAGGGCCCGCTGCTCCTCCTGCTTGCGGATCAGTGCCAGGTCCACCATGGAGAGTTTGGGATCCTGGGTACCCACGTTGCCGGTGGTCAGTATGCCAATAAAGACCTCGTTTCCATTGGCCTGGAGCAGACCGAGAGTTCCCTGGGAGTAAGCATCGTCATCGGGATGGGCACCGATAAGCAGGATGGTCTTCCCCTTCCACTGCTCGACCGGAATCTCCGGCTGGGCTGTGGCAGCAAGCGGGGCAACCACCATGATGAAAAGGGTCATAATGATTCTCATATGCGTTGGTATTTGGTGTCCTTATTTCAGTCAAAATCGATCATGGCCTTCATCACTCCATCTCCGTAACCGGCCACCAGGTCGAAAGCCTTCTTTGTCTCCTCGAACCTGAAGCGGTGTGTTGCCATGGCCTCAACGGCCACCTCCCCTTTCCCGATCATGTCAAGGGCCGGCTGGACGGCTTCATTCTGCCGCCTGACATGCTGGATGCAGAGCTCCTTATGCCGGGATTTGTCAACCGGGAATGACCACCTGTCAAACTCCGGGATCCCGATGATCATCAGGTTGCCTCCGGGTTTCAGCAGCTCCACCGCGTTATCGACCGCCTCCTGCTGCCCGCAGCACTCGAAGACCACATCCAGGAGCTCCGGGACCTCTCCCGCGATCCTGGCCACCACATCTTCACTATCGGGATTGGCAACCATTTTTGCCCCGCACGCCGAGGCGATCCTCAGCCTTGCATCGATCTTATCGGTCACAAAAATCTCTCTTGCGCCCATGGCAAGCGCAGGAAGCATTACGCTCATCCCTATGGGGCCAAAGCCAAGGATCCCCACCTTCGCACCTCTCATGGGAACGGATTGTTTCACTGCATATAATCCTATGGAGAGCGGTTCAGATATGGCCGCCTGGTCATAGGTCATCGAATCGGGGATCCTGTAACAGCTGGTTTCCGGCATAACGATGTATTCCGAAAGAGAGCCTTCTGCCTGTCCGGGGCAACCCAGGAACCTGAGGTTCCTGCAGGTATGGGGCCTGCCTGCCAGGCACTGGTCGCACTCCCAGCAGGGCATTGCAGGATCAATGGCAACACGGTCCCCGGGCTTCACCCTTGTAACTCCTTTTCCCACCGCCTCCACCTGGCCGGCTCCCTCGTGGCCGACCGTGAACGGATAGTGAACGACCTGGCTCCCGATTCTCCCCGAAACATAATAGTGTATATCGGAACCGCAAACCCCTACCCTTTTCATCCGGACCAGCACATCGTCATCTTTCAGGATCATGGGAATGGGAACCTCTTTCATCTCCATTTCACGGATACCCGTCAGCATCATTGCCTGCATCGGTTCTTTGCTCTTATTACCACTAAAGATAATTATTAAATCCGAGTTCATGCACACCGTTCAGCGGTCCCTTCGCTGATCTTTCCCCGACCGGGGATGGAAACTGATAATGGCCTCCCTGAGGTATTCCCTGTCCAGGTGGGTATAGATCTCCGTGGTGATGATCGATTCATGGCCCAGCATCTCCTGGACGGCCCTGAGGTCGGCCCCGCCTTCTACAAGGTGGGTTGCGAAAGAGTGCCTGAAGGTATGCGGGCTCACACTCTTTTTAATTCCTGCCGCCGAGGCCAGTTCCTTGATAATGGTAAAGACCATGACCCTGGTGAGCATGCGGCCGCGCCGGTTCAGGAAGAGTATGTCCTCGTTCCCGGGCTGGATCACCAGCGAATTCCTGTCAGGGAGATAGAGATCGATCTCCCTGATGGCCTTCCGGCTGATCGGGACCAGCCGTTCTTTATCCCCCTTGCCGGTCACCTTGATGAACTCCTCCCCCCTGAACAGGCCTGATAACCTGAGTCCCACCAGTTCACTCACCCTGAGGCCACAGCTGTAGAGCACCTCGAGCATGGCTTTGTTCCGCCGGCCTTCCGGTTTGCTGAGGTCAATTCTCTCCAGGATGCGGTCAATTTCTCCTACAGTCAGGACCTCGGGCAGCTTTCTGCCTGTCTTGGGGCCCTCCAGCAGTGCAGTGGGATCTTTGTCGATCAGGTCCTCCAGCAGCAGGTAGCGGTAAAAGGCCCTCAGTCCCGAAAGGATCCGGGCCTGTGTGCGTGCAGAGAGGGCAAGCTCACTGATCCAGACCAGGAACTGGTGCAGCTGTTCATGGCCGAGCGAATCCGGACCGCCGGAAAGCCCGTGGATCTCCATGAACTGCATCAGCTTGCGTATATCGGCAAGGTAGGCTTCAATGGAGTTAACGGAAAGACCCTTCTCCAGTTTGAGAAACCCTTCGAAACCTTTTATTGTGGATGCCCATTCCATCAGCCAGGAAATCTGCAGGTCACAATAAGTTTGTCTATTTTTGTACCCATGAAATTCATATACACATTTACGGCGTTGCTGTTATGGACCATATGCACTGATGCCCATCCGCTCCATCTTTCCATTACGAATATAACATATGAAAACGGAATGCTGATGATCAGCATGAAAACCTACCGGGATGACTGGGAAACTGCCTATTTCCACTACACAAGCAAGGTCATCGATTTTTCTGAACCGGAACAGCGGGAGATCCCCTGGTTCATGAACTATCTGAAGAAGTGTTTCATACTGTCACTGGATAAGGAAGATGACCCGTTTCTGCTGGGGATTGACACCATCAGGCTGGAGGAGGATTTCATGACCATAGAGATGCGGGCCGCCGTGCACGGAGATCTAAATTCTTTGTACATTTACAATGCTTTACTCATTGATATTTACCCCGACCAGACAAATCTTGTGATTTTTGGATGGTTTGACCGGGAGACTGGTATAAAATTTGATGTAAGAAAGCACGACGAAGTGGTGTTGCTGTGAAACAGAAATATGGGCTGTCGCGTTGCTGTGAAACAAAAAAATGGGCTGCGGTCGTGTTGCTGTGAAACAGAAATATGGGCTGTCGCGTTGCTGATGAGACCGGATGAAGAGGAAACTATACCCGATACTGTTGCTGGTTTGCCTGGTTATGCCCGTTCAGGCCACACATAACAGGGCCGGGGAGATTACCCTGACCCAGCTGGATGATCTGACCTACAGGATTACCATCACCACCTTCACCTATACCCTGAGCCAGGCGGACAGGCAAAGGCTCGAGGTCCAGTGGGGGGATAACACCTTTTCCTATGCCGAACGCGATTCCATCCATAAGCTGCCCCATTTTTACCAGAAGAACGTCTACAGCGCCCAGCACACATACCCCGGTCCGGGTGCATACGAAGTCGTTGTGCAGGACCCGAACCGGAATGAGGGGGTCAAGAACATCCCGAATTCCGTGAATGTGGTTTTTTCCATCAAGACCACCATTCTCATCAATCCCTCCCTGGGGGAGAACTCAACACCCATACTGCTGAACTATCCCATTGATCGTGCAGCATACGGCCATATCTTCATTCACAACCCGGCTGCTTATGATCCTGATGGCGACAGTATATCCTACAAGCTGACCATCTGTACCGAGCAGGACGGGAAGCCCATTGAGGGATATACCCTGCCCCCGGCAAGTGATACGCTCTATGTGGATCCCTATACCGGAGATCTGACCTGGATCACACCTTCCGATACAGGGATCTATAACATTGCCATTGATGTGGAGGAGTGGAGGTCCGGGGTCAAGATAGGCAATATTGTCAGGGACATGCAGATCGAAGTGTATAATACCGATAACCATCCCCCTGTACAGAATGAACCGGGCAACTACTGCGTGCAGGCCGGAAGAACCATTGCCTTTGACGTCATTGCCACGGACGAGGATGAGGACTCGGTCGTCCAGAAGGCCTACGGGGGGCCTTTCGAGGTGGAGTTCAGCCCGGCCCGGTTCGTGGTCGATCGTGAAGCGGCCACCCTTGGCTACAGCAGGGCCAGGTTCAGCTGGAAGACAGACTGTTCACATGTCCGGCGGCAATATTATACGGCAGTGTTTAAAGCCGAAGACAGCGATCTTGAAACGCCCCTGGTGGACATCCGTAATGTCAACATCAAGGTGCTGGGACCCGCACCCGGGATGCCCGGCCTGATCCCGGGCAGCAATTCAGTCACCCTGGCATGGCCGGCCGACACCTGTACCCCGGTACAGGGTTACGGCATCTACCGAAGGATCGGTCCGGCAGGTTATGTGCCGGATTCCTGTACCGGCGGGATCCCGGGCACGACAGGTTATGAGCTGGTCGGACAGACCGGCAGCAGGGGGGACACCATCTTTGTAGATGACAACGGCGGAAAAGGACTGGAACAGGGCAATGAATATTGTTACCTGGTTGTATCGAAGTATCCCGACGGGGCGCTGAGCTTTCCGTCACCGGAGAACTGTACCCCGCTTGTAGAAGGCGCACCTTCCATACTGGAGGTAAGCGTTCTGGACCATTCGCAGCATGGCACGATCCACCTGGCATGGGCCAGGCCTGAAAAGCTGGATACCATTCCTGCCACCGGTCCCTACGAGTATATCATATACCGCTCCGGCGACCTCCTGGGACAATCGATGCAGCAGGTGGACTCGTTCGTACCCCTTACACTGGATGATACAACCTGGACTGATTCAGAGGTGAATACATTGGAATTTCCCTGGTCCTACAGCGTCGAACTATACAACAATGCACCGGGCAACAGGTTCCTGATAGGGAAACCTGAGGCCTCTTCCTCCCTCTATCCCGAGCTGGTCGGGACCGATAACCAGGTGGAGATCCGGATGAGGAAAAATGTGCCCTGGATCAATTACGACTATACCATATTCCGCCTTAACAGAAATACCCAGGAATATGACTCCATTGGATTCACCACCGGCGATCTCTTTGTGGACACGGGCCTGACCAATAATACGGAATACTGTTACAGGGTGACCAGTACCGGATGGAGGATCCTGGACGGAAGGCTCTATGAGAATATCAATTACAGTCACACGAACTGTGCAATGCCCGTTGACAGCACGGCACCCTGCCCCCCTGTACTTGATGGGAAATCCCTCTGCGGGGAGGGGTACAACCATCTTTCATGGGATTATCCGGATGACCCCCCCTGTGCGGAGGATGTGATCGGTTACAAGCTTTACTACAGCCCCACCATATCGGGCTCCCCTCTGGAAGTGGCCCAGTTCGAAGGAAGGTATGATACCGCCTACAACCATTACCCTGAAAATACCCTCACGGGGTGTTACTATGTCACCGCCCTCGATTCAGTCGGGAATGAATCGGTACCATCGGTCAGGCTCTGCCTGGATGAGTGTTCTAACTATGTATTGCCCAACGTTTTTTCGCCCAATAACGATGGGCAGAATGATATTTACCAGCCCATGAGGACATCCTACGTGGAACGGGTTGAAATGAGGATCTTCAACCGGTGGGGACTTCTTGTTTTCGAAACAGAGGACCCGGACATCAACTGGGATGGAAAAATAACGGGTACGGACCAGCTGGTGGCCCCCGGGGTATACTATTACATCTGCGATGTTTATGAATACAGGCTCTCCGGTATCGAGGTTACTGCCCTGACCGGCTTTATATATGTCTACTCCGGCGATGAAAATGAACCTCCAATCATTGAAACGAAATAATCCAGATCGAAAAATGATGAAGCGATGGGTCATACTGGGATTGATGGCATTCTCGGCACTCCGGGGATCCGGACAGGTGGATCCCTACCTGGCTGGCCGTGCCTGCATGGTCCAGGGGTATTTTGACTCGGCCGTGGTCCTCTTCAATAACGCGCTGGAGATCAATCCGGGGAAAACCGAGATCCTTTACCATCTCGGGATCGCCTATTTCAACCTGATCGACAACCCGGCTGCCAGGAATGCCTTTTATGAAACCGAAAAGCGCCAGAAGGGAATGGGAACCTTCTACCTGGCCAAGACCGAAGTCAGACTGAAACATAATGAACTGGCCCTGAAATACCTCAGGGACCATCTGGCTTCCCGGTTCCGGCTGCCTGAACAGGAGATCGTGCTGGATGAAGAGCTTTCCAGGCTGGTGGGAGAACCCGGGTGGCGTGAACTGTGGAATGAGAAGGATTGGTACAGCCCGGAGGATAAGGAATACCAGGAAGCACTCTTTCTGAAAGAGAATGGTGATGCGCTTGAGGCCATAAACCTGCTCAACAGGCTGGAAAAGCAGGGATATCAGCGCAGCATGGTTCAGGCCGAGAAAGCCGGGATCTATTCCCAGCTGGGAAACAGCAGGGCTGCCCGGTCGGCCCTGGAGTCGGCCGTGAAAAGTGACGTGAGGAACCTGGACGCGCTCTTCAGGCTGGCCGCATACCAGGTGAAGGATGGAGATCTGGATGAGGCATTGACCGGACTGGACAGGGTGATCCGGCAGCAGCCCGCAAGGTTTGAAGCCTACCTGATCAGGGCTGAAGCCAGGAGCATGAACCTTGACCTCACGGGCTCACTGGAAGATATCGCTCTTTATCTGACCTACTTCCCGAACAGCCATGAAGCCTATTATCAGCGGGGGATGATCCAGTACACCCACAGGAGATACCTGGATGCCATCCAGTCATTCAACAGGGCTCTCGAGATGGATAGCGGGATAGCAGCCTACTATTTTGCCCGGGGACGCACCTATGCCTCCACCGGGACCACCCGGTATGCGGAAAGGGACATGTCCATGGCACTGGACCTCGATCCATACAACGGTGAGTTCTGGTTTGAGAGGGGAAAGCTGACCGAGAAACTGGGTGATCCGGAGCGAGCCTGTTACTGTTACCGGAAAGCCTTCCAGTACGGGGTGTTTGAAGCGGGTGAAATCCTTGATAAGAAATGCAATTGGCCCCTGCCCACCCCGGGGATGAAGGGATGGAAAGGCTCAGGGGCCAGGTTCAGGCACTTCGTTCAGGCAACCGCAACACCATCCTCGACGCTCTCAGGGAGATCCGGGCCGAGAGCAACGTATCCATCCTCCCTGAGCTCTTTGACCTGCTGCTGGACCAGGAAGATGAAGAGATCATCTTCGGCATCTCGTCCCTGCTGAACGATCTGAAGGTCCAGGAAGCAGCGCCTGTCCTTTCAGAAGCCATTGATAATCCTGTTTATCAACCGATTGCATCCATTCTGGTAGCTGCCTGCTGGCAAAACGGGCTTTCATACAGTCAACATGCCGGCACCTTTACCAGGGTGGCCATCGAGGGTGAGTTCGCCACAGCCATCGAAGCCTTTACGGTCCTTGAAGAAACAGCAGGGAAGCTTGAACAGGAGGAGCGGAAAAGGCTCTCCGAAATGATCAGGCATGCTCTTTCCAGAGCGGATGAACAGAAGAAGCTCCTCCTCCGGGAACTGATCAAGGTGATCGAAACCTACTGAGCAGCGTCAGTGCATTTGTGAAAAATACCTGATGAACTGGGCACGCTCGTAAACCGTGGGATCCTTCAGGTTGCTGTAATTCATCTTCCCCCTGAAATCGGCTGTTGACCGGTACCGGTTCTTCTCCATCCACTTCTTCATCTCCGAGATCATCTCCCGGATATAGTCGATCCCGTTGCGATAGAGCACCGAGCATACCTGGACTGCAGAGGCCCCTGCAAGGATCTGCTTAATCACCGCCATGCCGCTGTGCACCCCTGTGGATGCTGCCAGATCGATCTCCTTCACCTGGGAGGAGACAATCCCGATCCAGCGAAGCGAATGCCTCAGGTCGGCAGGAGAACTCAGGACCTCAGAAGACTCGAATGTGAAGTCAGCCGTATTGATGTCAGGGGTATAGAATCTGTTGAAAAGGACTGCGGCAGACACCCCTCTCAGGTAGAGCTGCTGGACCATCCAGGTGATGCTGGAAAAACCGCTGCCCAGCTTTACCATGACAGGCAGCGAGGTTTTCTTTTTCACCGCAGATACCAGGTCCAGGTAAGCAGTTTCGTACTTTCTGGGATCCTTCTCCTTATCAACGGGCAGGAAGTAAATGTTCAGCTCCAGTGCGTCAGCCCCTGCCTGTTCGATCTTCCGGGCAAAATCGATCCACTCATCCGCCTTGACGCAATTGATGCTGGCGATAACCGGAATGCCGGCCACCTCCTTGGCTCCCCTGATCAGAGAGAGATAGCCCTCAAGTGAGTTTTCCCGGACATAGGTTCTCAGGTAATCCCCGGCTTCGGGATAGTCGCTTCCTTCAGACAGGGTGCCCGCTTCGTAAAGGATCTGCTCTTCGAAAAGGGACTTCAGCACCACTGCACCGGCTCCGGCAAGGGCCATCTTCCTGATCCTCTCGGCGGAATTGGTAAGTCCGCTGCTGGATACGATCAGGGGGCTCTTCAGGGTAAGTCCGGCGTAGTGGGTGGTAAGATCAATCATCATGGTTATTTTCAATGGTTCCTCTCTCCAAAAATAAGGCTTCCGATCCGCACCATGGTACTTCCCTCCTCAATGGCGAGAAGGTAATCCCCCGACATACCGAAAGATCGCTGGTCAAAGCAGCCCGCTTCCGGAAAAACGGAAGCCTTCATCTCTTCAAATATACGGTTAAGAAGTTGAAACTCGGCCCTGATCTGCTCCCTATTTTCAGTATAGGTGGCCATTCCCATCACCCCGCGGATGCGGACGTTCTTCATCTCCCTGAAATCATCCGATCTTAGCAGATCGAAGGACTCCTCCCGGGTGAGGCCAAACTTGGTCTCCTCACTGGAAATGTGCAGCTGCAGGAGGAGATCGATCACACGGTCATGCCTGATGGCCTCCCTGTTGATCACTCCCAGCAGTTTCAGGCTGTCCACCCCATGGATCATGTGGACAAATGATGCCAGGTATTTAACCTTGTTGGTCTGCAGGTGGCCGATCATGTGCCAGCGTATATCACGGGGCAATCTTTCCCGTTTGGCAACCAGCTCCTGAACCTTGTTTTCCCCGAAATCGCGATGACCAGCCCGGTAAGCCTCAAGAATCATTTCATCCGGCTTGGTCTTGGAAACCGCCACAAGGGTAACCTGGCCCGGAAGCCTTTCCTTCAAAGCATTCAGGTTATCAACCACTCCCATACCCGAAGATAATTATTATTCCAGAGAATGGATCACAAGACCGCTTCGCAGCTTTGGCTCGAACCAGGTGGTTTTCGGTGGCATGATCATCCCGTTATCGGCAATATCCATCAACTGTTTCATTGTTACAGGGTAGAGTGCGAATGCAACGGCCATCTCCCCGCTGTCAACCCGGTCACCGAGCTCACTGAGTCCCCGGATTCCGCCAACGAAATCGATCCGTTTTGATTTTCTCAGATCGGTGATATTCAGTAGAGGTCCCAGTACCTGCTGCGACAACAGTGTTACATCCAGGCAGCCGATGGGATCATCATCGTTGTAGGTGTCCGGTTTCGCTTTCAATGAATACCAGGTCCGTTCCAGATACATGCCGAAATGGTGAAGCCGGTCCGGCTTACAGATCCCCTTCCCTTCCTTCTCCACCACAAAACCCTCCTCCAGTTCACCGAGGAATTGTGAGGGGGTGAATCCATTCAAATCCCTGACCACCCTGTTATAGTCGATAATGGTGAGCTGAGATGCAGGAAAGTGTACCGCGAGGAAATAGTTATACTCCTCTTTCCCGGAATGCAGGGGATCGGACTTCCTGCGCTCCTGCCCCACCAGTGCCGCAGCTGCCGTGCGATGGTGCCCGTCAGCCACATACGTATAAGGGATCTCGGTTTCAAAGATCCCCGTGATCCGGTGGATGGTATCGCTCTCCCGGATCAGCCAGAAATGGTGTCCCACGCCGTCACCGGTAACAAAGTCATACTCCGGCTCCCCGGAAACCACCTGTTTGACGATGGCGTCCAGCTCAGCATGGTCAGGGTAGGCAAAAAATACGGGCTCGGCGTTGAAATTTGTAACCCGGATATGGTTCATCCGGTCCTCCTCCTTGTCCGGCCTGGTAAGCTCATGCTTCCTGATCACATCATTCAGGTAATCATCTACCGCCGCACATCCCACGATCCCGTACTGCGTCTTTCCGGACATGGTCTGGCCGTAAACGTAAAGCAGTTCGCTTTCATCCTGCACAAAATAACCCTCTGCGATGAGCCGGTCGAGGTTCTCCTTTCCCTTGTTGTAGACCACTTCGGAATGGAGGTCCGTCCCTTCAGGAAGGTCCACCTCGGGCTTCACCACATGAAGAAAGGACCATGGATTCCCCCTGACCTCCTCTCTCGCCTCATCTGAGTTCAGTACATCATATGGCCTGGAGGCCACCTCGCGAACATGTTCCCTGCCGGGCCGGTAACCCCTGAAAGCATGCAACTGCGCCATAAGCTAGTTGACTTTGAATGTCGTGTCCCCCTTCTCCAGGAAATTGACGATCTGCTTTGCGGCCGCCACCCCCGCATTCTTATTGGCTTCGGCAGTCTGTGCCCCCATCTTTTTCGGAGTAAAGAAGAGGCGGTCTGCATACTGCCCCATCAACTCCTCCATGCAATCCGGAGCAATGTCCGACAGGTACCTGAAATCTTCACGCGCGGCAAACATCTTTTTTAGCCCCTCTTCATCCACCACCTCTTTGCGGGCCGTATTGACCAGGGTGGCCCCTGCGGGCATGCTGCTCAAAAGCCTGAACCCGACCGATCCGCGGGTATCGTCGTTGGCCGGAAGATGCAGTGAGATGTACCCGCACTTGCTGTATAGGCTCTCTGCACTCTCCTCGCAAACAACACCATCATTCTTGATGATCACCGGGTCAATATAGGGATCAAAGGCATGCACTTTCATGCCGAACCCCTTTGCAATTATCCCCACGATCCTTCCCACAGCCCCGTAGGCATGGATCCCCAGCGCCTTTCCCCTCAGCTCGGTTCCGGTGGCCGGGGTGAACCCGTGGCGGTTCATATAGACCATCATCCCCATGGCCAGTTCTGCCACCGCATTGGAATTCTGCCCGGGTGTATTCATGACCACAATGCCCCTTTCGGTGGCTGCCTCCAGGTCCACGTTATCGTATCCGGCACCTGCCCGTACCACGATCTTCAGGTTCCTGGCGGCTCCGATCACCTCCCTGTCCACAATATCGCTGCGGATGATCAGGGCATCCACGTCGGCCACGGCACGGACCAGGTCTGACTGATCGGGGTACTTTGACAGCACCTCGACATCATAGGCGGCTTTCTGGAGAACTTCCCTTACTTCTGCCACCGCTTCCGCAGAAAAAGGTTTTACCGTCGCTATCAGTACTTTCGCCATTTTATCTGGGTTCTTGGATTAAACACTCTTCTCAAATGCTTTCATGGTATCGATCAGGGCCTCCACCGACGATCTTGGCATGGCATTGTAGATGGATGCCCTGAATCCGCCCACCGACCTGTGCCCCTTGAGCCCGGACATTCCCCGCTGGGTGGCAAAGGTCAGAAAATCGGCCTCTTTCTCCTTATACTCCTTTTTCATCACGAAGGTCACATTCATAATAGAACGGTCATCCACATTCTCAATGTTGGAGGTGAACAGGGGATTCCGGTCGATCTCATCATAGAGGATGGCCGCCTTCTCCAGGTTCAGCTTATGCATGGCCGCCACGCCTCCCATCTCCTTGTACCAGCGAAGGGTGTGCATGGCTGCATAGATCGCCACCACGGGAGGGGTGTTGAACATCGACCCGTTGTCAATATGTGTCTGGTAATCGAGCATGGTGGGAATGGCCCTGTCCACTTTGCCAAGAATGTCGTCCCTGATAATCACGAAGGTGACACCAGAGGGTGCCAGGTTTTTCTGCGCCCCTCCGTAGATAATGCCGTATTTCGAAACATCCACCGGCCGGCTGAATATATCGGAAGACATGTCGGCCACCAGTGTCACGGGCACATCCATGTCCTCCTTGATCTCAGTCCCGTAGATGGTGTTGTTGGTGGTGATGTGGAAGTAATCGGCATCGGCGGGCACCCGGTAACCCCTGGGTATATATGAATAGGTGGTATCCTTGGAAGAAGCCACCACATCCACCTCACCGAAGAACCTGGCCTCCTTGATGGCTTTACTGGCCCAGGACCCCGAATCCAGGTAGGCTGCCTTTTTCTGCAGGAGGTTGTAAGGCACCATGCAGAACTGCAGGCTGGCTCCTCCCTGCAGGAGGAGTACACTGTATCCTTCCGGGATATCCAGCAATTCCACAAAAAGCTGTTGTGTCTGGTCCATGATGGTGATGAATTCTTTGCTCCTGTGGGAGATTTCCATCACGGAAAGCCCCGTATTATCCAGGTCCAGGATCCCCTTTGCCGTTTGTTCAACGGTGTAGGGAGAAAGAATGGAGGGACCTGCGGCAAAATTATGCTTCTTCATGGTGTTGGTAAATGGTTAATGGTTATTGGTCATTGGTTAGGGTGTTATTTGAATAACAGATAAAATTACATTTAATACGTTTCCCAACCAAGCATTGTGAATAACTTGAGGGCAAATTAATCAAAGGGCAACAAGGTAATCCCCTTCAAGTACCGGGATGATCTCCGTCAGATCGGTTTCGTGGCAATAGCCGATCACGTCATCCAGCCTGTTTTTCTTTAACCGGTGCCTCTGGGCCACTTTTTCTATGTACCCCATCATATGCTGTTTCGCGACAGCGTAAAGGTCCATGGCTCCAATGGTGGCATCGCAAATGGTATGGAATCTTTTATCCTCCAGTACCAGTTCTGCAAGCGCTCCTGCGAAAAGTGTGTCCTCCAGATTGTATTTATTCCTCCATCCTGCACAGAGCACCAGCAGGTCCCTCTTCTCCTTCCTTACATGACGGGCCAGTGCTGAGAGGTTCAGGTAGGCCCCGATGAGGACCTGCTTTCCGCTGGAGGCAAGCTGTATGGCATGGGTTCCGTTGGTGGTGCTGTAGACGATCTGTTTGCCCCTGACCCTTTCAGGCGTGAAGTTGTAGGGGGAATTCCCGAAATCCGCAAAATCCCTGACGATCCCATCGCGCTCAGCCGCAACCATAAATCCCTTCTCCTTGAAGGCTTTCGCTTCCTTAAGGGTTCCCACGGGAATGATCCGTTCCACCCCGTTCATAAATGCTGTGACAATGGCTGAGCTGGCTCTCAGGATATCGGTGACCACCACAGTCGCTTCCCGGTTCACGTAGTAAGGGAACAGCGCTGGTGAATAGCACACCTCGACCTTCAGTCTTTCCATACCTGTTTTTTAAACAGTAGGTTTGTAAAAGGGGGGTCTGACCACCTCGGCAGGGATCAGCCTGTTCCTGATCCCGATGTAGATCTCTTTTCCCTCGGAGGCATAATCGATCGGCACATATCCCAACCCGATGCCTTTGCCCAGCATGGGGGAGATGGTCCCCGAGGTCACTTCACCAACGCTTTTGCCATCACCGTCCAGAATGGGGTAGTGCTGCCTTGGAATTCCGCGTTCCTTCAGCTCGAAACCCACCAGCCTTCGTTTCATGCCGTTCGACTTCTGTGCTTCCAGTGCCGGTCTGTTCACGAAGTCATTCCCATCGACGAATTTGGTGATCCAGCCCAGACCGGCCTCCAGCGGCGAGGTGGAATCGTTGATGTCATTCCCGTAAAGGCAGAACCCCATCTCAAGACGAAGCGTATCCCTGGATGCCAGTCCTGCCGGCTCCAGCCCTGTCTCCCTTCCGGCACTGAACAGGGCTTCCCATACAGCGGGACCATCCTGCTCAAACATATACAATTCAAAACCACCGGCTCCGGTATACCCTGAATTGCTGATGATAACCTCTTTCACTCCGGCCATCTCGCCTGTTGCAAAATTATAATAGGGTATATCCGAAAGTTTCAGCGGTGTGAGTTTTTGAAGCAATGTGGCTGCATGCGGGCCCTGTACTGCCAGTTGTGCTATTTTTCCGGACGCATTCTCCACTTCTGCACCCCGGCCATTATGGCTGATGATCCACCGGTAATCCTTCTCCACATTGGAGGCATTGACCACCAGCAGGTATTTATTCTCCTGGTAACAGTAAACCAGCAGGTCGTCCACGATACCCCCTGAATCGTTCGGGAAACAGGTGTACTGTATCTTTCCCGGCTGCAGCTTCTGCAGGTCATTGGAGGTCAGTTTCTGGACGAGATTGAACGCTTCCGGACCTTTGACCCATATCTCACCCATATGAGAGACATCAAATACCCCGGCGTTCGTTCTCACATTGATGTGCTCATGCAGCACCCCGGCATATTCAAGAGGCATCTCAAAACCGGCAAAGGGAACCATCTTTGCACCGTGCTTCAGGTGGTATGGATAGAATATGGTTCTTCTCACAACAGTGGTAATAGTATAATGGTATCGGGACTGTCCGACAAAAGTAATACTTTCCGCTTTGAATGAAATTGTTAAACAACAGGGTTCTAATTGGAGAGCACCTTGAACTCCACCCGGCGGTTTCGCTCCCTGCCTTCCCGGGTATCGTTGGTGGCAACGGGCTGGGTGTCCGCATACCCTTCAAACACCAGCATTCCTTCCGGGATCCCCCTGCCCAGCAGGTATTCCACAACCGCTTTTGCCCTCTCCCTGGACAACTTCTGGTTGATACGGAGTGATCCAGTGTTATCGGTGTGGCCCGAGATTTCCAGCTTCATCCCCGGATTGTTCTCAAGGAACCTGAATACCTGGTCCAGGGCATCATACGATTCCGGTCGGAGTATGGCTTTGCCGGTTTCAAAATAGATATTCTTCAGGACCACCTTGGTCCCCACTTCAATCCTTTTCAGGAAGAAGTCCATGACCACCTGCCTGTCAATGTCTTGCCCGATAAGATCAACAATATCAAGGAAATAGAGGTAACCGGTTGCATTGATTTCCACGCCGTAGACCTTGGCCTTGGGCAGCCTGGCCACATAAATGCCGGAATCGCTGGTGATTGCATGGATATCTTCATCAACTCCTTCCGTATCGATGAATGAAAGTCTAGCCAGGACAGGCTTTTCCCCTCCGATGGTATCAAGCACACGACCGGTCAGCACGATGCTGGTATCCAGGTGCGGAAGTGAAGGTTTCGACAGGAATCCCCTCTTTTTATCTCCCATTCCGGCTACCAGCCGGTCCTCCAGCGAGGTGATCAACTCTTTGTCAGAACCAAGGAAGATCACTTTATAGAGGTCCTTGGCCCCTGCTCCCCCTTCCCTGATGGCTGAATAGTATCCGAATAATCCTGACTGGTCGGTAATATAGAACACTTCATCATCGGGAGTATTGACCGGGTAACCCATATTTTCAGGAGCTGTCCATGCCCCGTTATCCTGCCGCTCGCAACGGAATATATCGAACCCCCCCATGCTGTTATGGCCCTGGGAAGCGAAATAGAGGAACCTGCCATCGCCGGTGACAAAAACCCCCTCCTCATCATAGGGGGTGTTGATCATCTTGCCGGCGTTGCGGGGCTCTTCCCATTTCCCTTTTTCATTCTTCCGGGTAACAAGGATATCCTTTCCCCCGGTGGTTAACTTGCTGTTGCGGGAAACATAGTACAGTTCCTGCCCGTCCGGAGAAAGGGAGGCTGATGTTTCACCGTCCTTGCTTCGCAGTTTCCTGTCCACACTCCTGGGTTTGGTCCATTTTCCCTTCTCGGGCTTCAGGGAGGTGACCTGGATATCACCGCCATCCACATTTCCCCGGTAGATGAAAAGGCTGTTACCGTCGGGAGAGATCCCCACGAGGGCATCATTGCTGGGTGTATTATAGGGTTTATCCAGCCTGACTGCACTGGCAAACCCGTCCGGCAACAGGCTCGAACGGTAGATGTCCTCATTGAACTTGTTATCGATCGGATTTCGTTTCGATTTCTCAAAAGGCCTCCTCGAAGCAAAGAAGAGGGCGCTGTCACCATGGGCAAAAACGGGATTGTAATCGTCGTATTTTGAGTTCACCGCATCGCCCAGGTTCTGAATGATGACCCTCCGGGGTTCCTGAGAAAGCGTCTGCCCGTGCTGGCACTCCGACAGGCGCTTCGAAAGGATCCCCTCATAGTCAACCAGTTCATCTCCCTTAAGTTCCTGCTTGTGCAGGTTGTAGTGCTCTTTGGCGTTTTCAAACTCCAGCACCAGGTGGTAGGCCTGCCCGAGCAGGTAGTGTATATCCTTGCTGACATCCTCTTTCAGCCGGTAGGCTTCGAGGAGGTAGTCAATGGCCACATATTTATCATCAGTAAAAAGATAGCAGGCACCGATCTTGTAGTTCAGCTCTGCATTGGCCGGATTGTACTGGTTCGCGTAGAGATACAGGTCCCTGGCCAGGCCATAGGTCCCCACTCCTTCGCTGTAATACCTGTCGGCTTCCCTGATACTTTTCCAGGCCTCCTTGAACCCGGTCTCAATGCCGGTCCTGAACTGCCCTTTCCTGATCTTTACCTCTTCCTGGGCAAACAGGGAGCTTCCCGCCAGGAGAATGACTATGACCGTATGGGACCATCTCAAAGACATATGCAAATCCTTAATTACATTCCCCGATATATGATGCTGCCTGTTCGGCACCCAGCTCTTTTGCATGGTTCCAGTCCTCACAGGCGCCACTGAGGTCACCTATCATCTCCCTGATCAGACCCCGGTTCAGATAGAGCAGTGCAGTTCCGGGATTCTCCTCGATGGCCCCGTCAAGCAGGTTCAGGGCCGGCTCGATCTTGTTCTGCCTGGCCAGCACAGTGGACTTATTCAGGTTGGCGACAGCGAAACCTTTGTCCAGCATGATGGCGGCATCAAAATCATTCAGCGCTGCTTCAAGATCCCCCAGAAAGAAGTAGGCATATCCCCTGTTATTAAGTGCCAGGACCATTTTCGGGTCCTGTTCCAGCGCGGTGTTATAATCGGCAATGGCACCTTCGTAATCCCCGAGCTGAATCTTTACTGAACCCAGGTTGTTATAGGCCAGCGGGAAAAGAGGCTGGTACTCTATGGCCGTCCTGTAGTCAAAGTGCGATCCCTGGAGATCACCCATCCGCCGTTTCACTCCGGCACGCTCATGGTAGGCCAGTGCAAAATCGGGCTTCAGATCAATGGCCTCGGTGAAATCGCTCGCTGCCATTCCATCCTTTCCCTCCCTGATCCTTGTGAGACCCCTGAAATAATAGGCATACGGATCATGAAACCCCTTTGAAATGGCCAGGTCGAACAGCCTCGCATCCGTCCCGGTCGTATCGGTACCGAAAAGAATATAACCCTGATAGAAATAGGCCTCTCCCAGGGAAGGATCATACAAAACAGCACGATCCAGGTCCTCCATGGCCCTCCCCATGGCTCCCCATTCGATCAGGATCCGTCCCCGCTGAAGATATGCAGGTGCAAAAGTGCTGTCCACCTCAAGGCACTCGCTCAGTTTCACACTGGCCATTTCATACTCCTCCGCCAGGATCAATGAAACACCTTCATTCAGTAATTTGTCCCGCTGCCTTTTCTCTGAAAATGGAAGCTGACCGGACGCAGCCTGAACCGAGAAGAGCCCTGCCAGAACAATTGCAACAATCCTTTTCATGTTTTTCCCCCGGGAATAAAAAGCTGGAATGGGTTTTATTTCTAAAAATAAAATAAATAAATTTAGTGACTTAAAGAAGTTTTCAACGTACGATCGGGCGACCATGATCACGGATCTCAATTATCTAATAACCATGTCAGGAGGGGACTCCAAGTTTATCGCTGAGATGATCGAACTTTTCAGTGAACAGGTTGATGAGTATGAAGCGATTATGCCTGTATTGCTGCAGAACAGGGATTACAGCAGCCTCGCTAAAATGGCCCACAAAGCCAAATCATCAGTGGCAGTGATGGGCATGAAGCGGGTGGCCGATCTGTTAAAAGAGCTGGAGATCCTGGCCGTTGAGAAAAAGGAAGTGGAGCGGTATGAAGGTATGGTGAATGAATTCCTGGAACAGAGCCGGCTTGCCCTTTCGGAACTGAAAGACTTATACACGTAGAAGACCCTTATCATGCTCGAAACCAAACGCATTGACGATGTAATTGTGGTGAACCTGAAGGACACAAACCGTTTCAATTCACTGATCTCAGAGCCTGTCAAGGAACGCCTGATCGAGTTCTTCAATAAGCCCAATGTGAACCTGGCCTTTGACCTGAAAGGCATTACATTCATTGACAGTTCGGGTTTCGGGGTCCTTCTCTCGGCACTGAAGGCGGCCAGCAACAATTACGGACAGTTCAAGATATGCAATGCAAACGGGGAAGTGATGGAGCTCTTCAAGCTTCTCCAGCTGCACCATGTATTTGAGATCTACGATGAACTTGAAGCCTGCATGGAGAGCTTCAAGCCGTAGGTTTTCCTGACCTGGGATCCCATTTTTTTTTAAAATGATGTATCGAATCTTGTTTCTGATGGCGGTGGCTCTCCTTGTGGGCTCCTGCACCCGGTCTGCTGACAGGGGGGGTGAGAACCTGGCCGGAAGGGAGAAGATAGTCTCCGCCACGGTCGAGGAACTGCTGGCAAATCCTTCTGAATACGAAGGATTGCAGGTGGCCATTTCGGGGAAGGTGACAGACGTTTGCCGGCACGGCGGACAGGATTGTTTCGTGCTTTCGGAAGACGGGGAGACCCAGATCAGGATTGTTCCCGGCGGAGATATCGATGAATTCAAGATCGACCTGGAGGGCTCTGTAGTCGCATTCAAAGGGGTCCTGAAAGTGCTTGCTCCCGGGCAGGCCGAAGCGGATACGGGAGAGTGCAGTTCAGAGGCCGGGAAAGCGGAAGCCTACATCGAAGCTCTCGATTTCAGGGTGATTACAGAATAGCATCCATGACCAGGGGCAGGAAAGGCATTTCCGGGACCGGCGGCATCCCGGCCGCCACAGGGATCCTGATCCCGCTGGTTTTCACGGCCATATACCACTGGCTCTTAATGGAAATGAATTCGCCTCACTATAGGAAGGCGATAATGGGTTCTTATGCATTAAATTCTTATATTCGGCAATTGTTGATCAAAAACCGGACAACATGAGCGAAGAGATCCTGAAAGCCTTAATGCAGCTGTTCGCCATCATCTCCCACCCGGAAAGCAACGCTGCTGAAAGGAGGCTCGTGGTGGAATCATTTCTGAACAGGCAGCTGAACCAGGAGCTGGTTGCGGTTTACCTGGATATATTTGACGACTATTTCCGCCAGGTCCTGGAGGAAGATGCCAAGGTTGCCAAAAAAGAGCGCCTGCTGGCCAAGCGTTCTGTCCGGGTCCTCAAGATATGTACGGAGATCAACAAAGAACTGGCACAACCTCAGAAAGTCATTGTCCTGTTCCAGCTGCTGGAGTTCATCAAATCAGAAACTGAAGCAGCCACCGGGCAGGAGATGGAGTTTGTGACCACCGTGGCAGAAACCTTCCACATCCCGGATGAGGATTACCAGCTGATCCGCAGTTTTGTGCTTTCCGATGATCAGCTCGAGGACAATCCCCTTTACCTTGTGGTGGACAGCAGGAAAGATGGTCTTCCGGACAGGAAAACCAAGCATGTATACCGGAAAGACCTGCTGGGGCAGATCCGGTTTGTGCAGGTCCAGTCCACCAACCTCTATTTCCTGAAATATGTTGGCAGTGCTGAACTTTACATGAACAGCCAGCTGCTTGAGCCCCTGAAGTCCTACCCGCTCACCACCGGCTCCTCGTTGCGGAACCAGCAGATCAGACCGGTCTATTACAGTGATGTGGTTTCGCTCTTCGTCGGGGACAGGGTGAAGTCCAGGATCGTTTTTGAGGCCAGCCACATCACCTACAGGTTCAAGAACGGGGCCATTGGTCTGCATGACGTGGGCTTCACCGAGCAGTCCGGACGGCTGGTAGGCATCATGGGCGCCAGCGGGGCCGGAAAATCCACCCTGCTCAACGTGCTCAACGGTGTCAGCAAGCCCACAGAAGGGAATGTGCTGATCAACGGGATCGATATCCACAGTGACGACCCCGCTATCGAGGGGATCATCGGATTCGTCTCCCAGGACGACCTGCTTATCGAGGAACTGTCGGTTTACCAGAACCTTTACTACAATGCCCGTCTCTGTTTCGATAACTATACCGAGGAGCAGCTGGTGGAATCGGTCCACCGGGTACTGAAGAACCTGGGACTGTTCGAGATCAGGGACATCCAGGTGGGCTCCCCGCTGAACAAGAAGATCAGCGGAGGGCAGCGAAAACGCCTCAATATTGCGCTCGAACTGATCCGCGAACCGGCGGTCCTCTTCCTGGATGAACCCACCTCGGGATTGTCGAGCCGGGACAGTGAGAATATCCTTGACCTTTTGAAGGAACTGACCTTTAAAGGAAAGCTGGTTTTTGTGGTGATCCACCAGCCTTCATCGGACATCTTCAAGATGTTTGACAGGCTGCTGATCCTCGATACCGGCGGCTACCTGATCTACAACGGGAACCCCATCGACTCCATCGAGTATTTCAAGTCGAAGGTCCAGGCGGCTGACTGGAATGAAAGCGAGTGCCCGACCTGTGGCAACGTGAATCCGGAACAGGTATTCAATATAGTGGAAACCAGCGTACTGGACGAATTCGGGCAGCTGACCCACACCAGGCGGATCTCCCCCACCGAATGGAGCGAGCATTTCAGGCAGCAATACAGGGAGACGGAGAAAGGCAAAGCAGGCAAAGAGGACCTGCCGGAGATCTCCTTCAAGATCCCTGGCAGACTGAAACAGTTCGGGGTCTTCATCAAACGGGATATCCTGAAGAAACTGAATGACGCGCAGTACCTGGTCATCAATTTCGGTGAGGCACCCTTGCTGGCCTTCCTCCTGGCCTTCATCGTCAGGTATTATAACCTGGATGTATCCAACCAGTTCGGGTATACCCTCCTGGAGAATATGAACCTGCCGGTATATATCTTCATGTCGGTGATCGTGGGCATTTTCATGGGTCTGACAGTCAGCGCGGAGGAGATCATCAAGGACCGTAAGATCCTGAAAAGGGAGGCTTTCCTGAACCTGAGCTGGTCGGGTTACCTGATGTCGAAGGTGGCTGTCCAGTTCATGATATCTGCCATCCAGGCGTTCACCTTCGTGCTGGTCGGGAATACCATCATGGGGATCAAGGGGTTCTATTTCGAATACTGGCTGGTGCTTTTTTCCTCATGGACCGCTGCCAATATGATGGGGCTCCTGATCTCCGACAGTTTCAAAACGGTGGTCACCATCTATATCCTCATCCCCATCCTGGTCATCCCCCAGATCCTCCTCAGCGGGATCATCGTGAAGTACGAGGAGCTGAACCCGCAGATCTCTTCCCCGAAGAGGATCCCTTTCTACGGCGAGATCATTACCGCCAGATGGGCATACGAGGGCCTGGCCACCTACCAGTACATGAATAATGAGTACGAAAAGCATTACTATGATGCGAAGAAACTGCAGAGCATCGGGAACCTGAAAGCCAATGCCCTGATCACACCCCTGTTGAACAAGATCGATAACATCGAGCGCCACATGGGGGATCCGGAAAGTGCTGATGACATCGCCTATAACCTGGAGGTGCTCCGTAACGAGATCGGGGATGAGTTCAGGGATCGTATGATCCTGAGCACCTACCATGAGGGCACCCCCACATTCTCGATGAAATATACAGACCAGCTCTATCCTGAGCATTTCAACCAGGAGATCCTTGACTACACCCGTACATATCTCCAGACGCTGCAGGATTTCTACAGGGGGATCTTCAGTTCGTCCCAGGGCAGCATCGATCAGATCACCGCGGAGTTCGACCGGGACGAGCTGAATAAATTGAAGCGGGAACACACCAATAAAAGGCTGGAGGAGTTTGTGACCAATACCGGGACGCTTAAGCCTGCCTTCACCGAATTCAAACGTAAGGGGGATATGATCCAGAAAAGGGACCCGATCTACCTGGATCCCACGAACAGGTTCATCAAGGCCCACTTCTACGCGCCGAGGAAGATGATCGCAGGGACTTTCGTGCAGACCCTCTGGGTCAATGTCATGGTGATCTGGGTGATGACCATCGGGCTTTACCTCCTGCTCTACTACAGGGTACTCAAGAAGTTCCTGGACTTTTTCGAGCGGCTTGCACCCAGGCGGTCGTGAAAAACCCCTGGGATGATCCTCTGACAGCTGTCCCTGTGAAAAACTCACAGGACTGGTCAGAAGATTATTAGGGAATCCGGAGCATCAGTGATCCCCTGAAAAAAACATGGGCTGCCATCTATCCGGTGGCAGCCCATGCAGGATCTTTTATATGGACGTGGCCCTGTTACTCGACGATCTCGATCATTTTGAACGGCACCCTGATAATGGATTCGTAGTCCTCACCTGCCTCAAGCATATCCTCATCATCCTCCTCGTAGTACCAGTTAATAATCACTTCGGTCTTGCCCTTGTGGATGGCTTCAAGCTTCTTGAATACATCAAGGATGCATTTGGATGAGCTCGTATTGAAGTACTCGAGCTGCACATTGACCTGGGTCAGTGCCAGGGGGGCGGTACTGTACTCCTCGAGCCACTCCACAAGCGGTTTATAAAACTCGATGGAGTTCTCCGGTATAGACCTGCCCTTGATCTCGATGACACCCTCCTGTCCATTAAACTTGACGCTGGGAGTTTTTGCAGTTCCTTCTATTGAAAGTGCTTCCATATCTGGCTGTTTATCTGTTATTTTTGCTATGCAAAGTCGATGAAAACATCGAGGTTAAAGAAATAATAGGTATCGTCGTATTTCTCAAATGTATAATCCAGTTTATTCCCGGTTTTCCTGGCAATATCAACCAGTCCGAGTCCGCCCCCCCCCTTCTCTGACAGCCTCTGGTGGTTCAGGATGAATTTGTACATGTCCTTCAGCTCTTCCTTTCCCATGGAGTTGATCTTATCGATCTTGTTCTTCAGGATATCAACCCTGTCCTGGGTGACAAAATTGCCGGTTGATATCTTGTAGTGGTCCGATTCACGGCTGACGACCAGGATCCCGAATTTGGATTCATATTCCTTGTGCATCTCCTCGGGTAAAATCTCAATGTGGTGGTAAAGGTTCTGCAGGCTTTCAACCAGTACATTGTAAACTTTCTTACGGATCTTGGAACTTTCATTGTAGTCGTCCATGCGGGACTCTACCTGTTCTAGTACATTACTGATGAGCTCACTTGAGATATTCCCTTTGAAGGCCATCAATACATCTCCGCCATTCAGCTTGGAGTAATACTCATTGACATCAAAGCTCATGTAGCTTCTTTTTGTTGACTAGGAATTTACTGATCCGATCAGCAAATATAAAAAAAATGTTTCAGTAACTAATATAGATAAAAAATAGCGGCCATTGCAATAAAATCGTTCAAAACTGATATTTTTTGGTCGAGTCACCGGGCGCCATGGGTTTTGTATTCTTTCCAGTTGCCTTTGAATGTCTTGTAATTTAAAAATGAACACTCAAGCGAACCATTATAGAGCCGTTTTTTGGTGGCGGGTTTGAGGCCGATCCTCTTCAGGGCACTGCTGCTCGATGAAAGGATCCAGGCATCCGCACCCGGAAACCTGTGTTTCAGGGTGGTCCCGATCATGCTGTAGAGTGAATCAATATCTTCAGGCTTCATCCTCTCACCGTAGGGCGGATTGATGATGATCGTTGCCCCTTCCACACCTTCCGAAGCTGCAAAGTCCATCTCTTCAACGGTCACCAGGTGTGCCAGATCCATCTTCTCCAGATGCTGCCTGGTAAGCGCCACTGCCCCGGGATCCAAGTCCCTGGCCATGATGGGTGCTTTTACCTCCTTCTCAGGTGACAGGTTCCGGGCCACATGTTCCATCAGCTCCCGGTCAAAGTCCTTCCAGTTTTCAAATCCGTACTTAGGTCTGAAGATCCCGGGAGGGATACCTGCAGCAATCAGTGCAGCCTCGATGACCAGGGTTCCTGATCCGCACATGGGATCCAGGAAGGGAGTCGTTCCATTCCAGCCGGTCATCAGGATCATTCCTGCCGCGAGCACCTCGTTAAGCGGGGCCTCGAAATGTCCCGAACGGTATCCCCGCCGGTGCAGCGATCCGCCGGAGCTGTCCAGGGATATGGTGACCTGCCTGCCCGAAATGTGCACATTGATCAGGAGATCGGGCTGTTCCCGGCTGACGGAAGGCCGCAGATGTGTTCGCTCCCTGAACCTGTCGGCAATGGCATCCTTCACCTTCTGGGATATATAGTGGCTGTTCCTGAAAAGAGGTGAATGGACCACCGGATCGACGGCAAAGGTCATCTTGTTGTCAAGGTGGGCGGACCAGTCGAACTGTTTTACCTTCCTGTAGAGGATCTCCGTGTCGGATGCCTCGAACTGCAGAACCGGCAGCAGGACCCGCAGGGAGAGCCTGGATGCGAGGTTAACCCTGTACATCAGGGCGCGCCCGCCAGAGAATGTCACCCCCCTGTTCACCACCTCGATTCCCTCGGCTCCCAGATCACTCAGCTCCTGTGCCAGTAAAGGTTCAAGCCCTTTCAGGGTCTTTGCATGGTACCTGTCAGATGGAGCCATCATGGATCCTCCTTTCTATGATCTGCCTGGCCCGCCCGGACCGCTGGTCACCTGCTCCGGTGACCAGTTCCCAATTCATGGCAAAGCTATCAAGCTCCTGTTTATATCTTTCGAACAGCACCTCTCTCTGGGGTCCCCCGTTCTCCCTGACGGGATCCGGGATCCATGGGATGTCAGGAGCACACAGCAGGACCAGGTCGAACTTTGCTCCGGCAATACAGCCGTCGAGCCATGCCGGCTGCCTTTGAAAGGCCACCTGGAACCAGACCCTGGTGAGTATGAGCCATGTATCGAAGAAGAGCCATTCCCATCCGGGATATTCCCTTTCATACTCCCGGGCCTGCTGTTCTGCGATATGTTCCACATCTTCATAGGTATAGGGCCTTGTGAGCCGCTCCACGTAATCACGGGCATACTCCGGTATGACAAGTCCGCCGAACCGGCCTGCAAGTTCTATGGCCAGCTCGGTCTTGCCTGCGGATTCAGGCCCGGTCACCAGTATGCGCTTCAATCTGCGCCGGTCTGCAGGGTTCTTTTCCATTGGATATAGCCGATGACAGCCATGGCCGTATAGACAGCAAAAAGGACCAGGGTGGGATATAACCCTCTGTAAAGGTACAAACCCATGGAAACTGTATCAACAATGATCCAGAGGATCCAGTGCTCCAGGATCTTTCTTGCCAGCATCCAGGTGGCTGTAAAACTCAGAGCCGTTGTGAATGCATCCCAGTAGGGAACGGGGGAATCAGTATACCGGTCGAGGATCAGCCCGATCCCAAAAAAGGCAACGGCGGTAATGGCTGCCAGGAGGAGTGCCGGCTTCAGCCGGATCCTGGTGACCGCCAGTGCATCAGCCTGATCGCCCTTCCCCCTTTTCCATATGATCCATCCATAAACGCTGATGACCAGGTAATAACCGTTGAGTCCCATATCGGCGTAAAACTTGGACTGAAAAAACACCACCATATAGAGCAGAGCACTGACGATGCCCATGGGCCACAGGAGTATGTTCTGCCGGATGCTGAAATAGAGGTAAAGGAGGGAGAAAGCCACCCCCAAGATCTCAACATAATTCTCAGAGACCCAGGAGATCATTCATATTCAACTTTGGTAAGTTTCTGGGTTAGCAGCTTTGGATCGATGAGGATCTCCACGGCTTTGTTGAACACCTCGTTGGAAGGGTTGTAGATCTCATAGAAATGGGCCATGCTCCAGAGGTCCCTTGCCACATACCCCTTCATCAGCAGGGAGATCTGCCCCAGGGAGGTATTCCATTGTTCCTGGTCAAATGAGAGATTTTCGCTTTCAGCAAATGCCACTAGTTCGTCCAGTTGCTTCCGGCTGGGCTGGTATTCTGCCTTAAAGGTTTCAAAGTCAGGGTATTTTCCTAACAGCTCCTCCCTGTGGTTATCCACGTACTGCAGAATGAACCGGTTAAATATCCCTTTATTGATCAGCTGGCGGTAGTAATCAGAATAGGAAGAGGTGTCAACAGGCACAAAATAGTCGGGCATGATACCTCCCCCGCCGTAAACGGTGCGGTTCAACGACAGGGTGTGGTAGCGCTGTGACTCCGGGAAAACGATGCTGTCGGCACTGCTCAGTTCCCCATTGTTGTACCTGTGGATCAAATCCATTGCATACTCTTCGAATCCATTGTCATAGGGTTTCTGGATCAGCCTTCCCGTGGGGGTATAGTACCTTGCCACCGTTAACCGGATCATGGAGCCGTCCCCGAGGGGAAATGGCTGCTGGACAAGTCCCTTGCCGAACGAGCGCCGGCCCACGATCACCCCCCTGTCCCAGTCCTGCACAGCACCGCTCACAATCTCGCTGGCCGAAGCCGAATTCCCGTCGATCATGACCACCAGGTTCCCCTCTTCAAAGAGGCCCTGTTTCCTGGCCCTGTATCTCCTTTCCGCTGCATGACTGCCTTCCGTACGAACAATCTCCTTAGTGCCCGAAAGGAAATGGTCAGCCAGGTCAACGGCCACCGGGAGCCACCCGCCCCCATTGCCCGACAGGTCCAGGATCAGGTCTTCCATCCCCTCCCGCTTCAACTGCCTGAGCGCAGACTCAAACTCCTCCAGGGTGGTATGAGAGAACCTGGCCAGCTTCACATAACCTATCCTGTCGTTCACCATGTAAGAGGCGTCCAGGCTATAGACGGGGATCTTGTCCCTGGTAATGGTAAACTCCAGTAATCTGCTCTCGCCCCTCCGGCTGATGGAAACATGCACCAGTGTGCCCTTGGGCCCCTTCAACAACCGCTGCACCTCTTTGGTGCTGATACCGGTACCGGCTACCGTCTTTCCTTCCACCCTTACGATCCGGTCACCGGCCATGATCCCTACCCTCTCTGAAGGCCCGCCTGAAATGGCACGGATGATATAAATGGTGTCCTCCAGGATGTTGAAGCTGACCCCGATCCCTTCAAATTCACCTTCCAGCTGCTCATTCAGTTCCTCGAGCTCCTCTTTGCTCAGATAGGATGAGTGCGGATCCAGCTCGTGAAGCAGATGTTCGATGGCCTCTTCCACAATTTCCACCTCATTGATTGAATCCACGTAAAACCGGCTCACTTTCTCCATGACCAGTGCCAGCTTGAAAGCTTCGGGGCTGGTAAGCTGGGCCTGCGCGGCAATGTTACCCAGCACGAAAAGCGCCAGGATCACCATATATCTGATTCGATCCATGATCATTCCTTTATTCGTAAGATATAACCGCCTGGAGGAAAAAATGTTGCAGCATCTCCTCCAGACACCTGATTTTATTCCCATTCAATGGTGGCCGGAGGTTTGGAACTGATATCATACACCACGCGGTTGATGCCTCTGACCTTGTTGATAATATCATTGGAAACCCGGCTGAGCACCTCATGGGGAAGATGCCCCCAGTCAGCCGTCATTCCATCGGTGGAAGTCACGGCCCTTAAAGCCACCACATATTCATAGGTGCGCTCGTCCCCCATAACCCCTACGGACCGGACCGGCAAAAGAATGGCCCCGGCCTGCCAGATGCGGTCGTATAGTCCGTACCTGTGCAGCGCACTGATATAGATATCATCCGCTTCCTGAGCCAGCCGTATCTTCTCCCTGGTGATCTCCCCCAGAATGCGAATCCCCAATCCGGGCCCTGGAAAGGGGTGACGTTTCAGTATGGAAGCGGGTAACCCCAGCGTATTTCCAACCCTTCTCACCTCATCCTTGAAGAGCAATCTCAGTGGTTCCACCACCTTCAGATGCATCTTCTCAGGCAGTCCCCCCACATTGTGATGCGATTTAATGGTGACCGACGGCCCATTGACCGAGACTGATTCGATCACATCCGGGTAGATGGTCCCCTGTCCGAGCCATGAAATATTCTCCAGTTTTCTTGCCTCCTGCTCAAAGACCTCGATGAAATTCTTCCCGATGCTTTTCCTTTTCTCCTCCGGATCGGTGACCCCCTCCAGGTCTGAAATAAACTTTTCACTGGCATCCACCCCGATCACATTCAGCCCCAGGTCCTGGTATGAATCCAGCACAATTGAAAACTCATTTTTCCTGAGCAAGCCGTTATCCACGAAAATGCAGGCCAGGCGGTTACCGATGGCCCTGTGGAGCAGGATGGCAGCCACAGTGGAATCCACGCCCCCTGACAATCCCATCACCACCCGGTCGCTGCCCAGCTTCATCCCGAGTTCGCTGATGGCACCCTCCACAAAAGCCTCGGGTGTCCACTCCATGGAACAACCGCAGATCTCACCAAGAAAATTATAAAGAATGGTTTTACCCTCCGTGGTATGGTACACCTCAGGGTGAAACTGAAGACCAAAAGTGGGTTCGTTCTCTGCCTCGTAGGCACCCACCTCCACATCCCCGGTGCTGGCAATTACCTTGCAATTGGGGGGAAGGCTGTTGATGGTATCCCCGTGGGACATCCAGACCTGTGTATTGGGGGTCAGATCTCTTAACAGGGGAGTGGCCGTATTGATATAACTCAGCCTGGCCCTGCCATATTCCCTTGAATCAGACTGCTTTACCTCGCCCCCGAAATAGTGGGCCAGGTACTGCGCCCCGTAGCAGATACCCAGGACCGGGTATTTCCCCTTGATCCCCTTCAGATCGGGAATGGGTGCATGCTCATCCCTGACGGAATACGGACTCCCCGAGAGGATCACTCCCCTGAGGGACTGGTCAGGCCCGGGGTATCTGTGATAGGGGTGTATCTCGCAATAGACATTGAGTTCCCGCACTTTCCGGGCGATCAACTGTGTGTACTGGGAACCAAAATCGAGGATCAGGATCTTCTCGCTCACCGCTGTCTCTGTTACACTGGGTAAATGATGCAAAAATAGTATTTTATTCTGTTGCCACCCGCTCCAGTGGTATGGAATGGACATCCCCGTCATTGACCACCTCGGTTGCCTCGAATACCTCCCTGGCCTCCTCCAGCAGGTGCGTGGGATCTTTGTACCTGCTCGAAAAATGGCCGATCAGCAATTTGCCCGCACCTGCCTGTTTCGCAATGGTTGCAGCCTGCCTGGAGGTCGAATGGAGGGTCTCACGGGCCATCTTCTCATCCTTATGAGCGAAGGTGGCCTCATGGAACAACAGGTCCACATCCTTGATCCTGCCTGCCAGGTCAGGATCAAATACCGTATCTGATATATAGGCGTAGGAACGCTGCCTGTAGGGCGGGTGTGTCAGTGTATGGTTGGGAATGACCTTCCCGTCCCTTGAGATATAATCTTCACCCTGCTTCACTTTCACCAGGTCGGCTATACCCAGTCCGTATGCGGCGATCTGATCCTTCCTGATGTTCAGCGCTCTCTTCTTTTCCCGGAAAAGATAACCGAATGTCACGGTCCGGTGCTTCAGTGGTATGGGGGTCACGGTCAGCTTTTCATCCTCATAAAGGGGCCTGCCCCCTTCCGGATCCGGAGCATGGAACTGAAGCTGGAAAGGAGGGGGTCCGAAGAAGGAGAGGTGTTGCTCCATCATCTCCCTCAACCGTTCAGGCCCGTAAAGGTTGAGCGGCACACTCCGCCCCATCATACCCATGGTGGAAAGCAGGCCGAACAGCCCGAATACATGGTCGCCATGCAGGTGGGAGATGAAGATGTGGTGGATCCGCCCCGGGGTGCATCCGAATTTCCGCAGTTGTATCTGGGTACCCTCACCGCAGTCTATCAAAAAAAACCGCTCATCAACTTTGAGTAAATGAGCGGTCGGGAAACGTTTTGAGGTAGGCAGTGCCGAACTGCTACCCAATATGGTCAATTCAAAAGACACCGGAATTCAAGTTATCCAGCCTCTTTGATCAGTGTTACTGCCTCTTCAAGGGAGTTTGCAATGTTCAAAACGGTATCGAGCTGGGAAATGGTGATCAGCCTCTCCACCGCATCATTTAATCCCGTGAGCACGAAGGTGCCGCTTGCGTTTTTGCAGAGGCGGTTCGCCACAAGAATCGCGCTGAGTCCTGATGAATCACAGTACCGGCAATTGCCAAGGTCAAGAATGATGTTCTTTTCACCATTCCCTGAAACAAGAACCAACTCGGACTTCAGTGTAGGGGCGATGTGTGTGTCGAGTTTTTCCTCCAATACTTTTATCAAAGTATGGTTTTCAAACTTGTCAATCTTGAATTCCATAGCTGAAATATATGGTTTAAAGGGTTCTACTTACTCTTCCTTGTCTTTTCCAACGTTTTTCGTCTTCTTGCCCGCCACGCTCTTCGCCTTAGCTTGCTTCTTCTGTCCGCTTTTCTGGTTCTCTTCCATCTCAGACTTTAAAGCAGCGAGCTCGGAAATATCACCGAGGGTGGTCTTCTCCAGGTTGGTTTTCAACTTCCTGGTCGCCTTTCTCACTTCAGACCCTTCGCTTTGCTTGGCTGTCCGGGTGGAAGACTTCTTCTTATCTTCATGGATCCGACTATGAGACAAGATAATCTTTTTTGCGGATTTATTAAACTCAATCACCTTAAAATCTAATTTTTCATCCACTTTCACCCCGCTTCCGTCCTCTTTCACAAGGTGCTTTGGAGTTACAAATCCTTCGACACCATAGGGCAAGGCAACCACAGCTCCTTTGTCCATCAATTCAATGATCGTTCCCTCATGGATCGAATCCACGCCGAAGACACTTTCAAAAACATCCCACGGATTCTCTTCCAACTGCTTGTGCCCCAGGCTCAGGCGACGGTTCTCCTTGTCGATCTCCAGTACCACGACCTCGATATCCGCCGCAATGGCGGTGAACTCGGCAGGGTGCTTCACCTTCTTGGTCCACGACAGGTCTGAGATATGTATCAGTCCGTCAACACCCTCTTCAATTTCGACAAAGACACCGAAGTTGGTAAAGTTACGAACTTTCGCAGTATGCCTGCTGCCCACTCCGTACTTTTCTTCGATCTTCTCCCAAGGGTCGGTTTTCAGCTGCTTGATACCCAGGGACATTTTCCGGTCCTCCCGGTCAAGGGTCAGGATCACGGCATCCACTTCATCCCCGACCTTCATGAACTCCTGCGCACTCCTGAGGTGCTGCGACCAGGACATCTCCGACACGTGTATCAGACCTTCAACGCCCGGCGCAATTTCAACAAAGGCACCATAATCGGCCATCACCACAACACGACCCTTCACCTGGTCCCCCACTTTGAGTGCCTCATCCAGGGAATCCCAGGGATGGGGAGTCAGCTGTTTCAGTCCCAGGGCAATCCGTTTTTTATCGTCGTCGAAGTCGAGGATCACCACATTCAGTTTCTGGTCAAGCTCAACAATCTCCTCCGGATGGTTCACACGGCCCCATGAAAGGTCAGTAATATGGATCAATCCGTCCACACCGCCCAGGTCAATGAATACACCGTATGAGGTGATATTCTTCACTGTACCCTCCAGTACCTGACCTTTTTCCAGTTTGGCGATGATCTCCTTCTTCTGTTGCTCGAGCTCCTCTTCGATCAGTGCTTTATGTGAGACCACCACGTTCTTGAACTCATGGTTGATCTTCACCACTTTAAATTCCATGTTCTTACCCACGAAAGCATCGTAATCCCTGATGGGTTTCACGTCGATCTGTGATCCAGGGAGAAAAGCCTCGATGCCGAATACATCCACGATCATACCGCCTTTGGTGCGGCATTTGATGTATCCCTTGATCACCTCATCCTGGTCCAGCGCCTGGTTCACGCGGTCCCAGGAACGCATAGCCCTGGCTTTTTTGTGGGAAAGTACCAGCTGTCCTTTCTTGTCTTCCTGGCTCTCCACATAGACCTCCACCTTGTCTCCCACTTTCAGATCGGGATCATAACGGAATTCTGACAGGGAGATAACTCCTTCGGACTTATACCCGATGTTGATTACAACCTCACGCTTGTTCATCGAGATCACCGTACCTTCGATCACCTCATTTTCAGCAATGGTGGAGAGGGTCTCTGAATACATCCTTTCGTATTCAGTATGATCTGAAGAGGGGCCCATCTCTTCAGCATCCAACTCCTCCCAGTTGAAATCTTCGACACCGGTGTTGGCGTTCGGATCGGCGGGTCCGCGTTCTTTTTCGGCCTTTCCGGCCACCGGCTCTGCGGCCACGGGGGCTTCAACGGGTACTACTTCGGCCTCTCCGGCTACTCCGGCCTCTCCGGCCTCTCCGGAGACAGGTTCCTCTGCGGTATCCACGACCACGGGGGCTTCAACGGGTGCTTCTTCGGCCTCTCCGGCCACGGGGGCCTCAATGGGTGTTTCTCCGGCCTCTCCGGCCTCTCCGGTGACAGGTTCCTCTGCGGTCTCCCCGGCCACTGTTTCTTCGACCACCTGCTCTTCAGCGAGAGGGGCTTCAGCGAGAGGGGCTTCAACAGGGGCTTCAACAGGGGCTTCTCCGGCCTCTTCGGTCTCTTCTGTGGCAAGCTCCACTGCGGTCTCCCCGGCTACGGGGGCAATGGGTGTTTCTCCGGCCTCTCCGGCCACTGCTTCCTCGGCCACTGCTTCTCCGGCCACCGGCTCTTCAGCGAGAGGGGCTTCAACGGGTGCAACTTCGGCCTCTCCGGGGGCAGGCTCTTCTTTTGGTTCTTCGATGGTTGGGGATCCTTCTGCCACAGGCTGCGGCTCCTCAGTTTCAGCTTCAGCTTCAGTTGCTTTTTTTGATTCTTCGGCGTTAACCTCAGTTCCCTTGTTTGATTCAGACATTGTAATTACTTTAAAATTAATAAGTTAGACATTATATTAAATGATTCGAG
>CAYXUD010000088.1:0-48185 GCA_964467775.1 uncultured Bacteroides sp.
GCAGTTTCTATTCCCTGATCGATACCGGTGCGATCCTGGGCCTCTCACCCGGGAAGGATACGCCATATGGAGCCATCCTGATGGTCAGGCTCTGGAAGGAGGCCCTGATTGGACTGACAGCCGGTTCCGTCCAGGAGATAAGGATGCTCAGGGAGGATGAGACCGGTGGGGAGATCCCCGTACATCTTGAAAAAATCTCACACTGGATCAAGTGGATCACCCGGGACCAGGCGGTGGTGCTCGATACTGAAAAGCTGCTGTCCAGGGAAAACCTTGCCATCAACGGGAAAGAGAAATATAATATGCCATCACCCTGAAGCAGCAACAAATGAAGAGAATTTCTTAATGGTTAGAATTTCACATAAATAATAAATCTTAAACGGATGAAAAACTTACTGAAACTGAATCTGACCGGGAAACTGATCCTCCAGTTCCTCGCGGTAGCGGTGATCCCCATTGTCCTGTTCTCTCTGCTGGTGATCAATCTGGCCTCCGGGTATCTGATGGAGGCAAAAACCACGGAGCTTACCCAGATCCGGGACATGAAGGCCATGCAGGTCAAGGAGAATATCCGGGAAAATGTGGAAGTCCTAAATATCATTTCCACCTCCACCGATTTCAGGCAGGGGGTGGAGCAGCTCATGCACTACCATAAAAGCATGGGAGCCGGGGCAGATGTACCTTTCAACACTGCCACGGAGGAGTACCATGCGATCAGGGAGCAGATCCTGCCCTATTTTTCCAAAGTCCGGAACACACTGGGCTATTATGATATTTTCATGATCTGCGCTGACCACGGCCATGTCATGTTCTCGGTGTTGGGCGAGGATGATCTGGGTGCCAACCTTTCCCAGGGGGCTTTGAGCAACTCGGGGCTCGCCAAAGTCTGGGAAAAGGTGAAAGAGAGCGGCAAGGCCACCATGGTGGATTTCGCCCACTATGCACCCAGCAATGAGACGGCGGCATTCCTCGGAATGCCCATGTTTGACCACGACCAGCACTTGTGGGCCGTACTGGTGATGCAGCAGGACCTGCAAAATATGGAGAACATCATCCGTTCAGAGATCGCGGGTATGGAGCGGGGTGAAGTCTTCCTGGTAGGGCCGGACCTGCTCTCCCGTTCAGCAAGGGCGGGGAAGGGCGCCACCCAGTTAAAGATCGATACCGAGGCTACCCGGGCTGTCACCCAGGGCCTTTCCGGATCCGGGATGATCATTAACTATAAAGGAACCAAGGTATTAACCTCTTATAAAAACCTGCACCTCGATGAACTGGATTTTATAGATGCCGATTTCGACTGGGGCATCGTGGCCCAGATGGAGGCGGGACATGTAATGGCACCCATCCACAGACTTCGCACCAGGATCCTCTGGTGCTCCCTGGCCATCGTTCTTCTTGTTGTCCTGCTGGCCCTCTATTCATCCAGGGGGATCTCCAGGCCCATCAGAACTTTGTCAGCCTTCGCGGAGGAGATCGGGAACGGGAACCTGAGCATTGAGATCAAAACGAGCCGGAGAGGTGATGAACTGGGGATCCTTCAGAATGTCTTTGCCACAATGGCCGCAAAGCTAAAGAAACAGGTGGACGGGATTACCGAGGGGGTGAATGTGCTGACTGCCGCCACTGCAGAGATAACCGCAACACTGAGCCAGTTTACGGCGAGCTCACAGGAGACGGTGACCTCGGTGAATGAAACGACAGCCACCGTGGAAGAGGTCAGGCAAACCATCCAGGTGGCGATGGACCGGGCCAGCGAGATCACTGAAAATACGGAGAAGACCATGAAGGTCTCCTCCGAGGGCGAAAAATCAGTATTGCAGACCATCGAAGGGATGAACGTGATCGACGAACAGATGTCCCGTGTGGCAGAAAGCATACTCAGGTTGAGTGAACAGAGCCAGGCCATCGGCAATATCGTTGAAACGATCACCGACCTGGCCGAACAGTCCAAACTCCTGGCCGTGAATGCCGCCATAGAGGCGGCAAGGGCCGGAGAAGAGGGGAAAGGCTTTGCCGTGGTGGCGGGGGAGGTCAAGAACCTGGCTGACCAGTCCAAACAGGCCACATGGAAGGTCAGGGATATCCTTCTCGATGTTCAAAAAGCCACCAGCAGTGCAGTGATGTCCACCGAAGAGGGTTCGAAGATGGTCAGGGAGGGCCTGAAGATGGCAAACCATTCAGGGGAGGCGATCAAGAGCCTTGCCGATGTAGTGGAGGAGATCGCCCAGTCCACCCTTCAGATCGGTGCTTCCACCAAGGAGCAGTTCATCGGGATTGACCAGGTGAACGAGGCCATGCAGAACATCAATGCGGCAAGCATCCAGGACCTGGAAAGTGCGCGTCAGCTTGAAAAGGCTTCGGAGCGCCTTATGGAACTTGCCGGTAAACTGATGGAAGAACTGAAAGAGTACAGCTAACGTGCAGCGGGATGGACCCTAAAAAAGATATGGCATTCCAGGAGAGGCTGCGGGCCACCTTCCAGGCCGAGGCAGATGAGCATATCTGTGCCATCTACGCTGATCTTCTGCGCATTGAAAAAGGACCGGGAAATAAAGAACCCCTGGAGTCGATCAACCGGGAGCTGCACAGCCTGAAGGGTGCCTCCCGTGCCGTAAGCCTTCAGAATGTCGAGGTGGTCTGCCAGGCACTGGAAGATATTCTTGCCAGGGTGAAGGGGGGATCCCTGGAGCTGGGCCTGCCGGCATTCAATATCCTGCACCAGGCGATGGATTATATAAAATCCGAGTCTGAAAAGGAGGCAGGGCCTGAAAAAGCGGATGCGGCCGGGAACGACCTTCTGATGGAGCTCATCAAAAAGATTGAATCCATCAGGAGTTCCCCCGGTGAACCCTCACCGGGGGAGAGAGGGATCCGGGTCCATCCCCGTGGGGGGAGCGGGGTTCCGGGAAAAGCTGCCGAAACAATAAAAAAGGAGACGGTCAGGGTCTCCGCGAAAAAACTTGATGCCATGCTTCGCCACTCGGAGGAGCTGATCCTGGTCATGCAGAGAATGGAGCAGCATGCTTCCGGTCTGAACAGGGTGAACACAGGGCTGGGACTGCTTGTGAAAACGATGAACAGGCCTGCTGTACAAAAGGGCAGGGAGCTGGCTGACCTGACCGCCCCGGTCCGGAAAGAGCTCCTGGTGCAGATGGAAGAGTATGAAAAAGTGGTTGGTTCGACCGGTTTGCTCTTCACATCATTGATCGACGATGCCAGGGAGCTGATCCTGCTGCCCTTCCATACGCTCCTGGAACCATTTCCGAAAATGATACGTGATTTGACGAGCGAAAAAGGGAAAAAGGTGCAGCTTCAAATGAGCGGTGCGGAACAGGAGGTGGACCGCCGTATTCTTGAAGTGATAAAGGATCCGCTGGTGCATCTCATCAGGAACTGCATTGACCATGGAATTGAACAGCCGGCCGAAAGGCTGGCCACCGGAAAACCCGAAGAGGGCACGATCCGGATCAGCATTTCAACACCTGGTGCAAACCTGCTGGAAATCAGTGTAGAGGATGATGGCAAAGGGATCAGCGTACAGGAACTGGGAAAAGAAGCCCTCAAAAGGGGGATCATATCGGAGGAGATGTTGGAGGAGATGTCGCAGGAAGAGCTGACAGACCTGGTTTTCCAATCCGGGTTCACCACCAGCCGGTTCCTTACTGAGATCTCGGGCAGGGGACTGGGCATGACCATTGTGCGGGAAAAAGTTGAACAGGCAGGCGGGCTGGTTTCATTGCTGTCCGAAGCGGGGAGCGGCACAGTGGTCAGAATCACCCTTCCGCTCACCTTCGGTACCATCAGGGGGATCCATGTGATGGCCGGCGGACAGGACTACATCGTCCCGACCAGGTATGTGGAGAGCGCCATGCGGGTGCGGCAGGAGCAGGTAAAGACCATTGAAAACAGGGAAGTGCTCTCCGGCAACGGGGATACCCTGACCCTGGTCAGCATGGATGAGCTGCTGGGAAGCGGACCGTTGCAGGCAAGCCCTGACGGGAAATACAGCCAGGTACTGATCGTGAAGGCCGGTAACAGGCGGATATGCATCAAAGTGGATGAGATCCGGAAAGAACAGGATATCCTGGTGAAAGCATTCCCTGAACCTCTCTCCCGCATTCCCTGTTTCGAGGGATTGACCATGCTGGGATCCGGCCGCATCGCATTGATCCTGAATGGCCAGGACGCTGTCAGATCCGTGATGCACGGCAGGGCCGAGACCAGCAGGACCACCAGGGATGAAAAAGAGAAACCGCCTCTCTCCGTCGTTGTGGCTGAGGATTCCATGACAGCCAGGATGCTGCTTAAGGATATCCTTGAAACTGCCGGCTACCTGGTGAGGACTGCTGTAGACGGGGCGGAAGCCTACGCCCTGCTGAAGGAGAAAAAGGCAGATCTGCTGGTTTCCGATGTGGAGATGCCCCGGTTGAACGGGTTTCAGCTCACGGAGAAGATAAGAAGCGACGCTGACCTTAAGGAACTTCCCGTCATCCTTGTTACAATCCTTAAATCGAGGGAGGACCGGGAGAAAGGACTGGAAGCGGGAGCAAACGCATATATCGAAAAAGGGAATTTTGAACCGGAAACCCTGTTGAATATCATTGAAAAACTTACCTGAAACCCACTACGAATCAATGGAAAACAGAGAGAACGGCATAAGGAATAACCGGGGAGAGATGATCAAGGTCCTGATCGTCGACGATTCCCCGTCGGTTCAGCACCTGCTGAAGCATATCCTGCAGTCGGATCCCCGTATCCGTATTACAGGCACAGCCTCCAACGGCATGGAGGCGCTGAAGCTGATCGGTGAGAAGCGCCCCGACATCATCACCATGGATATGAGCATGCCGGTCATGGACGGGGAAGAGACCATCAGGAAGATCATGGAGACAGATCCCATTCCTATTGTGGTCATTACCTCCTCCATTTCAGCAAAGGTGATCACGCATTCATACAGGGCACTGACAGCAGGTGCACTGACTGTCATTGAAAAACCGGTTGGGGTGCATCATCCGGAATACCAGAAGATCTCGGCAGAGATCCTCCGGAACATCACCAGCCTTGCATTCACCAAACTGGTGAAAAGAAAGTCGCTGATCACCGGTGAGAAGCCCCCTCAGCCTGCTGAACTTTTATTGTCTGCAAACCTGAAGGAGCCTCTTCCACGCATCCATCACGTGGCCATAGGCGCCTCCACCGGGGGACCCCCGTTGATCCAGGCAATATTAAGATCACTTCCGGGAGATTTTTGCACCCCCATCTACCTGGTACAACACATCTCGGACGGATTCCTGAAAGGATTCGTGAATTGGCTGTGCAGCACCACCATGAAACGGGTAGTGATCGCTGAAGAGAGCATGCTGCCCGGGCCAGGGGTGGTCTATATCCCCCCGAACGGATATGAAATGGGACTCTCCGCCGATGAAAGGGTGCATCTTACAAAGGCGGACGACAAGACCTTCCCCTGCCCGTCCGTATCCTTCCTTTTTGAAAGCCTTGCCAGGAATTTTGGAAAATCATCCATGGGGATCCTCCTGACCGGGATGGGCAAGGATGGCGCGTCAGGACTTAAGATGATGAGGGAGGCCGGATCCATTACCGTCGCGCAGGATGAGGAAAGCTCAGTGATCTACGGGATGCCGGGAGAAGCTGTAAAGATCGGGGCAGCAGCCCATGTGCTCTCTCCAGGGGAGATCATCGAACTGTTAAAAATGGCAATCTGCAGGCCTGTGCAGGATTGCACATCAGAAACCTTTAAAAACAGATAGCTCGAACCACATGGCACCAGGGAAGCAAAAAGATATCGTGATCGCAGAGGACAGCCTGACCCAGGCCGAGGTGATGAAATACAGCCTTGAACAGATGGGTTACCGGGTACGACACGGCATGGACGGGATCGAAGCAATGGAGTTGATCAGGAAGTCAATGCCTGAACTGGTAATCTCTGATGTGATCATGCCGAGGATGAACGGGTACGAGCTCTGCAGTGCCATCAAATCGGATCCGGATCTCTCCGCGATCCGTGTTCTTTTACTGACCACGCTGACGGAACCTGAGGATATACTGATCGGGCTGGAGTGCGGTGCGGACAGCTACCTGATGAAACCTTACGAGGAGCATCTGCTGCAAAGCAAGACCGAAGCATTGCTCTCTGACCGGCTGACTGGTGCAGAACGCCCGGTCAATGCATACGAACTATACTACGAAGGAAGAAAATACAACCTGAAGACCACCCGGGCCAGGATCCTGGAGATGATGGCCACCACCTATGAAGCTGCGCGTGAAAAGAACCAGAAGCTTCAGCTTGCGCAGCAGAGGTTGAACGACCTGAGGTCTTCGCTCGAAAAAACAGTCGAAGAACGGACCCGTGACCTGAGGGAGGTAATACGTGAAAGGCGCTCCCTGGAAAGCTCGATCAGACAGTCTGAGATGAAATACAGGGGCCTGGTGGAGAATGCGTTACTGGGAGTGGTTTCTGCCAGTGAAAGCGGGGTGATCCGGTATGTCAACCCATCCCTATTGAAAATGCTCGAATACAATTCACCCGATGCGCTTACCGGGAAGAGCATCGGGATGCTCTTTAAATCGGAAGGGGATTGGATGGCGATCCTGGAAGCTTTAAAGAGTGCTGATGAACTGCACGGTCTGGAAGCAAAACTGGTGACCAGAAAGGCAGGTACCCGCTGGGCCATGCTCAATATTTCACTCAGGGGAGAGGCACTGACTGCCATGGTTCTCGATATCTCGGCAAGAAAGGAGATGGAACAGAAGGACCAGGAAGTGAGGGAAGCTCTCCGGGTAGCCAGGGACAAAGCGGAAGAATCGGACCGGCAAAAATCGAAGTTCCTCAGCAACATGTCCCATGAGATCAAGACCCCGCTCAATGCCATCATCGGGTTATCCGGGCTGCTTTCTGAGGAGGGGCCGGATGATGACCGCAAAGCAGAGTATCTGAATTACATCCGCCAGAGCAGCCAACACCTCTCTTCAGTGATCTACAATATCCTGGAACTGGCCAAACTGGAGGCATCCAAAGTCCAGCTCTACGAACGCCAGGGTGCGGTCAACGGGATGGTGGATGAGATCCTGAAGGAGGTCGTCCGGTGGGAAGGATGGTTTGAGGGCGGGTTCCCGGAGATCAAGGCGTACAAGGGCCGCCCCGGCGATGACCCCCGCATCATTGCCGACACTGACCGCTTGAAGCAGGTCTTCCATTACCTCCTGGACAATGCCATACGGCACACGCCTGCAGGTACCGTGACATTCGGCTATGAGATGCAAAAGGGAGAGATGTTCTTTTTTGTCAGGGACAACGGTACGGGGATGGACCCATCCGTCAGGGAATGCGCGTTTGACCGGTTTCAGAAAGCAGAACCCCCCGGGAGCCTCAAGGGTCCGGGCATGGGATTGGGACTGACCATTTCAAGGCAGCTGATCGAAATGATGAAAGGAAAAATATGGATTGTACCGGGGTCAAAAAAGGGAACAGAGATCCGGTTCACCACTCCCTGCAAGGTTGTTCTGGAGGATCAGGGGACCGGTGAAAAAGCGGAGAAGGAAGCGGCAGATTCACTCCGCGGATCCAGGATCCTTGTAGCCGAAGACAATACAATGAACTACATGTTGTTGAAAGCCTTCCTGGAACCAAAAGGGATCGAACTGACGTGGGCCAGGGATGGAGTCGAGGCAATAGAGCAATGTTCGGGCGATCATATTTATGACATGGTGCTCATGGATATCCTGATGCCCCGGGTAGATGGCTATACGGCTGCCACCGAGATCAGGAAGCTCCGGCCGGAGCTTCCAATCATCGCGGTGACCGCATGCGCCCATTCAGGGGAGGAGAATTGCTGCAGGGAGGCTGATTTCTCGGATTTTCTGACCAAACCCGTTTCAGAGGTCCGGCTTACAGAATCGTTGAAAAAGATATACCAATATGACCCAGAAAGAGGCAAATAGAGACCTTCAGAAGCTCCTGCAGGAAAAAGAGGCGGTGATCAGCAGAATTTCCAAGGAGTTGCTGATGCAAAAAGAAGAGATTTTGTCCCAGAAGGAGCTGATCGAAACGCAGCGTGACGTGGCTGTCAGACAACGGGATGAGATCGTATTCCAGAAAAAGGAGATCACCTCCAGCATTACCTACGCGAAGCGGATCCAGGCCGCACTGATTCCCAGGGAGGAGGTTTTCGAAAAGAATTTTAGGGACTATTTCATTCTCCACAGGCCAAAAGATATAGTAAGTGGTGACTTCTTCTGGATAGGCGACAAGGAGGGCATGATCATTGTTGCAGCAGCAGACTCTACGGGTCATGGCGTACCAGGTGCCTTCATGAGCCTTATGGGGATTGTATTCCTGAACGAGATCGTGGATGTGAACGGGATCCTCCAACCCAGTCTGATCCTTAACAGTGTGCGGGAGAAGATCATAAAAGCCCTGGGACATGAGGGCAGGAAAGATGATCCCTCCGATGCCATCGAAATGGCGGTGATAAGTTATGACAGGGAACGGTCTTTGCTTCAGTACGCCGGGGCTTTACACCCGGTGTACCTGGTCAGGAGAGGAGAATTGACCGAATTAAGACCGGACAGAATGCCCCTGGGATTCTCCTATATACAGAAAGAGAGTTTATTTACCAACCAGGAACTGCCGATCAAGCCCGGTGATCGCATCTATATGACCACAGATGGATATGCGGATCAGTTCGGCTGGAGGAACAACAAGAAATTTTTGACCCGTAACTTTAAAGAGTTGTTGATGGAGATCCAGCATTTGCCGATGAAAGCGCAAAGACTGGTCCTAGATAATACACTTGAGAACTGGAAGGGTGAAATGGAACAGGTGGACGATATCCTGGTCATGGGACTTGAGTTTTAAAAGATGCCAGATTTGGACTTACATAACATGCACGTTGTCATTGCCGAAGACAGCCCGACCCAGGCAGAATTATTGAAATTCACCCTGGAGAACCTTGGATTTGTGGTGCATTGCGGAGACAATGGGCAGATTGCACTGGACCTGGCCAGGAGGATCAGGCCGGGATTGATCATCTCCGATGTGGTGATGCCTGAAATGGATGGTTATGAGCTGGTCCGGAATATCAGGAACGATCCCGACCTGGGATCAATCCCTGTTATATTGCTCACCTCACTGTCCGAACTGGAAGATATCCTCAAGGGGCTCGAAATCGGGGCTGACACTTATATCATGAAGCCTTTTAATGAACAGTACCTTCATTCCAGGATAAAACAGGTGCTGGAGAACAGGGTGCAGATTGCCAGTCAGCGCGAAGATGAAGTGATCGAGTTCTGCCACGGGGATCAGCAATTCCGGATCCGGTCAGGAGCCTCGATCATTCTGAACCTGCTGTTCTCCACCTATGAATCGGCACTCTACAGGAATATGGAGCTGGAAGCCAGGGAAAAGGAGCTGATGGAGCTGAATGAGGTATTGAGAAAAAAAGTCGAGCACCGCAAGCTTGAGCTTCATCAGGAACTTCAGCAGATCACGGAGGCACAGGAGAACCTGAAAGCCTCCGAGGAGAAATTCAGGGAACTGGTAGATCATGCCCTGGCGGGTATTTTCATCTGGTCAGAGGATGGCAGGATGGTGCTGGGAAACAGAAGTTTCAGGGCCATCGGGGGATTCACGCCGGAGGAGGACATTTCAGCCCGGGAAGTTCAGGCGCTGTTCAGTAACAGACAGGACCATGAGAAGTTGATGGGCATACTCCGAAACGAGGGATATGTCAGCGAATTTGAGACCGTGGTTGTTGACAAGAACGGGGGAAAGCATATGGTTCTGATCAGTGCAGGTGCTGAAGGGCCGCTGATATCGGGAATGATGCTGGACATTTCAGAAAGGAAACAGGCCGAAGAGAGACTGAAGGCCTATGAGGAAGAGCTGATCAGGGCCAGGGAAAAGGCCGAAAGTACAGAGAAGCTTAAGACTGCATTCCTTGCCAATATGTCCAATGAGATCCTGAACCCCCTCAATGTACTGGTCGGGTTCACAGAGTTGATGGGTAAGGAAAAAACTCCAGCCTCGAAACTGAAAAACTTTGCCGACAAGATCAACCAGAGTGGGAACCTGTTGATCAATATTATCGAAAACATCATCGATATAGCCCGGGTCGAGACCGGAGAACTGCAGATCCGCAAAAGTGCATGCAACATCAATGAACTGATGCTGGATCTCTATTCAACCCATGAAGCGGAATTGATAAAAGAGAAAAAAACAGGGGTGGAGATCATTCTGAAAAGGGAGATCAAAGAGGCGAAATTCTCGATGATGACCGAACCTTTCAGGTTAAAAAGGATCCTGACGAACCTGCTGGGCAATGCCATTCAATACACCGAAAGCGGCATCATTGAATTCGGCTATGCCCTGCACCAGGAAGAGGAGCCCGGCAGGCAAACCCAGATCCAGTTCTATGTAAAAGATACCGGGAAAGGGATGCCGCAGCAGAAGCTGCAGCTGTTGTTCGACCGTTTCAGGTGCACCGATACCTCCTATATTAAACTCTCCGAAGGGGCAGGTCTCGGATTGCCGTTGACAAAAGCGTATGTGGAACTTCTCGGGGGAAAGATCTGGTGCAAATCTGAACAGGGGAAAGGAACGGAATTCTACTTCACCCTGCCCTTCGAAGATGCAGCCGGGATGGAACGGCAGTCCCGGCCTGCGGTGCCATTCAAACCACCCGGGCATAAGAAACAGCTCAATATCCTGATTGCGGAGGATATGGAAAGCAACTATATACTGCTCGAAGCACTTCTGAAAGGATCCGGATCCACACTGATCTGGGCCAAGAACGGGAAGGAAGCCGTCGACCACTTCAAACGCCACAGGGACATTGACCTGATCCTGATGGATCTGCGCATGCCGGTCATGTCGGGGTATGAAGCCGTGGAAGAGATACGGAAACTTGACAGGCGGGTTCCTATCATCGTGCAGACCGCCTTTGCCCGCGAGGAGGATAGGGAGGCGATCCTCAACCTGGGATGTAACAGCTTTTTGACCAAACCTATTACCCGGAAATCCCTTCTCGGGGAGATCAGCAGGATCTCGGGGAGCGGCTCCGCCAGTTGAGTGAACCGGGGCAGGATTTACGGCCATTCCCTGAAGGCAATCCCCTACAGCAGGGCTTCCATTATTCCAGCGGCCGGTTCCCTCAAACCCTCACAATTACTCCATGAACGCCTACAACTCTTCCACCCCCTTCTTTACAGCCGGTTTGTCAACCCTTCCGTAATTTGGTGCTGGAAACCAAATGCAGCTGCGGGCAATGACTAAAGAGAGATCATTCGTGGAGGGCATTTACACAGATGTTGATCAGGCCATCTTTGTAATCGATGTGACGGAGGCAGGCGATTTCAGGTTTGCAGGACTGAACGCTGCCCATGAGAAGGCCACGGGTCTGATCTCTGAAAAGGTTCTGGGAAAAACACCCGATGAACTGGTACCTGCCCTGTCGCCGGCGGCTGCCAGGGCCATCACGCGCAAGTATGCCGCCTGTCTGGAACGTAAAGGCACATACGAGTACGAGGAGACAATTCACATAAACGGGGTGGAAACCCACTGGCTCACCAGGCTGACCCCTTTGAAGGATGAAAAGGGAAGGATCTTCAGGATCGTTGGTTCGGCCACCGATATAACCGGGATAAAGAAAACGCAGGAGGCACTCGCCTTATCGGAGGAACGGTACAGGAGACTGTTCGAAAATGCCAAGGATATGATCCACCTGGTGAACTCCGAGGGCAGGATCACCCATGTGAACCGGAGCGAACTTGAAACACTGGGGTATTCAAAGGAGGAGATGATCGGCCGTCACTTCATGGATTTTATTGATCCGGAGCATCTTCAGCACACGCAGAAGGCCTTCAGGAGAGTCAGGAACGGGAAATCCATTGACAAATACGAAACCATGCTGCTTGGCAAGTCCGGGAAAAGGGTATACGTCCAGGTATCGGTTGTTCCGGAATTGAAGGATGGGCATTTCCATGCTGCATGCGCTATCATCAGGAATGTAACCGACAGCCGCAGTGCAGCCATGGAGCTTGCCGCCACCAACAGGCAGCTGGTCGAAAAAAACAGGGAACTGGAACAGATTGTCTTCGTTACCTCCCATGATTTGCGTTCCCCCCTTGTCAATATCCAGGGTTTCAGCCAGGAGCTTGAAATATCCATCCGCAATATGGAAAATATCCTCGGCCACATCGAGATACCCGGGGATCATATTGACAAGATCAACCTTGTGATCAACCAGGAGATCCCGGAGGCCATGGATTTCATCAAAAACAGCATCTGTAAGATGGACAGCCTCCTGAAAGGATTGCTCTCCATCTCCCGCCTGGGGAGGCGCCCCCTGGAAAAAAAGAGGGTTTCGATGAACGCACTGGTGGAACAGGTGGTCAAGTCCTTTATATACCAGATCAGGGAAAAGGGGATCACACTGGAGGTGGAAGCCCTTCCCGACTGCATCGGGGATGAAGGCCAGCTGAACCAGGTCTTCTCCAACCTGCTGGATAACGCCATCAAATACCTGGATGAAAACAGGCAAGGGATCATCCGGATCACGGGGAAAAAAGAGAAGGAGCACTTATCCTATGCTGTTGAGGACAACGGGATCGGGATCCCGCGAAACAAACAGGAGAAGATCTTCGAGATCTTTCATAAGCATGAGCCCGGAAGGACAGGGGAAGGACTGGGGCTGACCATTGTCAGGAAGATCATGGAGAAGCACCAGGGCAATATTGAAGTCGAATCCGAACCCGGAAAGGGAAGCAGGTTCATCATCACCTTACCCGCATCAAATCATTAACGCCATGGGAAACGAAATCAAAATACTGATCGCCGAGGATGACGAAGGGCACGCATCGCTGATCCAGAGGAACCTGCGAAGGGCAGGGATCATCAATGGAATTGATCATTTCAGGAACGGGGAAGAGGTCATGGATTACCTGTTCACCAATTTCAATGAATTGGAGGAGGAGGGGCTCCCCCTGCTGCTGCTGCTGGACATACGCATGCCTAAAATGGATGGCATCGAGGTGCTGCGAAAGATAAAGGAAGACAGACTCCTGAAAAAGATGCCGGTGACCATGCTGACCACCACGGACGATCCCATCGAGATCGATCTGTGTTATGAACTGGGCTGCAGCCACTATATCAGCAAACCTGTCGATTATGAGGATTTCGTCAAGGTGATCCGGCAGCTCGGATTGTTCCTGAAGGTGGTCAGTCTCCCCAGGATCAGGATTCCTTCATAGTAAATTCAGTGAAATGAAAAAGGTCTTATTGGTAGCAGAGGATGATCATGGATTGAACATGCTGATCTGCCGCAGATTGCAAAAAGCCGGTTTTACGACGGTCAATGCCTGTTCGGGTCCGGATGCGATCGAGCTGATCAGGAAGGAATCAATCGATTTGATGCTGCTGGACTTCAAGCTGCCCGGGATGGATGGCAGGCAGGTGGCTGCAGAATTGAAGAGGACAGGGCTTGAGGTCCCGTTTATCACCATGACGGGCCACGGGAATGAGCGTATCGCGGTGGAGATGATGAAGGCAGGCGCCATGGATTACCTGGTGAAGGACACCACTTTCCTGGAGATCCTCGTTGAACGGGTCAAGAAAGCGATCAAGGAGCTGGATACAATAAAAGCGCTGAGGATATCGGAAAAAGCACTTCAGGAAAGTGAGCAAAAAAACAAGCGGATTCTCGATTCCATGAAGGATCCGGTCTTCATCTGCTCGGCAGATCATGAGATCCAGTATGCCAATCCGGCCTCTCAGAAGATGACCGGGCAAGAGCTGCCAGCAGAGAAGTGCTACAGGTCTGTCTTTAATTCAGATACACCATGCGCATTTTGTCCCTCGATCGAATCACTGAAGGAACAGGATTTTTTTGTCTCGGCAAAGATAAGCCGCGGGAATGAGGACGCCTATTACCAGATCTCCATCTCTCCCGTGAAATATCAGGATAGGGATTATTCAAAGCTCCACATCCTCAGGGATGTCACAGAACTTGTACGGAGCAGGGAACTGGCAGAGCAGAATCATTTGAAATACCAGCTCCTGGCGGACAATGCCATTGATATGGTCTGGCAAATTGACCTCAGGCTGACCTTCACCTATACCAGTCCTTCGGTATATTCCCTCCTGGGATATACAACTGATGAGATCGTCGGACAGTCTCTATGGAAGTTTACCACCCGGAAGGACTTTATAAAGATGGCCCGCAAGGTACTGGGAGCAATCAGGGAGGTGAAGGATTTCACCACGGTAACATTCGAATCGGTCCTTTTAAACAAGAACGGCACACAGGTCCCTGTCGAAATTACGGGGAAGCTCCTGAAAGACAAGAATGATAAGGTCATCGGCCTGCAGGGATCTACCAGGAATATTTCAGAACGGATCGCTGCACAGGCTGAACAGAGGCAACAGCATCTCCTGCTGCGGACTTTGATAGACAATATTCCCGACCAGATCTATATAAAGGACAGGAACAGCCGGTTTCTCCTGAACAACAGGGGGCACCAGGAAGAGCTCGGGGCAGCCGGCCAGGAGGAGATCCTGCACAAATCAGACTTTGATTTCTGGTACTATGATGCTGCCAGCGAGTACTTTAAGGACGAACAGAAGATCATTAAAACCGGCACACCCCTGATCAATAAAGAGGAATATAAGGCTTACAAGGACGGCTCCTTCCGGTGGACGCTGACCACCAAGGTTCCCATCAGGGATGAAAATGGTGGTATCACCGGGATCGCGGGGATCAACAGGGATATTACCGAACGAAAGCTGATCGAGGAGGAACTCTTCAGGTCGAGGTATGAATTATCCCTCCGGAACCAGATTGCCAACATCTTCCTGACCGGGGAACCGGGCCAGGTGTTTCACCAGGTCATGAAGGTGATCCTGAAGGAATTTCACAGCACCTACGGCTATTTCGGGTATATCAACGACCTGCAGGAACTGGTTTGCCCGTCGATGACCCTGGAGGTCTTCGACCAGTGCAGGATGAAGAATAAATCCGTCTCCTTCCCGCGGGACTCCTGGGGCGGGATATGGGGCCGGTCGCTGATTGAACGCACCTCCATAATCTCAAACGAGGGACTGAAACCGCCTGAAGGGCATCTCAAACTGGAGAATGCCATGTCTGTGCCGATCCTGATGAAAGAAGAACTGATCGGCCAGGTATCGATCGCCAATAAAAAAAGTGGTTACCGGGAGCAGGACAGGGAGATGCTGGAGTCCATCTGTAAATACATCGCACCCATTCTCCACTCCTATTTGATTGAAAAACGCATGAAACTTGCCAAGGAGCAGGCGTTTAAAGAACTGAAGATTGCAAAAGAGAAGGCAGAAGAGTCCGATAAACTGAAATCGGGATTCCTGCTGAACCTCTCCCATGAACTGAGAACACCCCTGAATGCCATCATAGGGTTCTCGAAGGTGATGGCCGACCTTAACAAGGATACAAAGAGGAACAGCTTTTATGCCAGCCAGATCAATGCGGCTGGTCAAGACCTGATAAAGATGGTGGAAGACACCATTGAAATGTCAAAGATCCAATGTGAACAGGTGATCCTGGAGAGGATCCGAAGGGAGATCGGGAAAACCCTGGAGGAGATCGGAAAAGAGTGTCCACGGCGTTACGGCAAGTCATATCCCGGGATCAGATTCACCCTGAATGACCGGACAGGGAATCTGCTGGTCGATACCGACCATGAGAAGCTGAGGAAATCCCTGCTGAACCTCGTGGATAATGCCGTGAAATTTACGGGGGAGGGAACGGTCGAGATCGGGGGTTACGTGAACGGCACAGACCACCTGGTCCTCTATGTCCAGGACTCCGGGATCGGGATCCCTGAAGATATGCTGGAAACGGTATTTGAAAAGTTCCGCAAGATCGAAGGAGGAAAGATCCTTTACAGGGGGAGCGGGCTGGGATTATCCATTTCCAGGGGACTGGTGGAGAGGCTGGGTGGTAAGATCCGTCTGGAGTCAGCTGAAGGGAAGGGAACCAGGGCGACCATCACCCTGCCCGTCCATCAAACGGAATAACCATGTAAAAAGAGAAATGTGACATGAACCTTAAAACAAAATCTTTTGTTTATGGCGTCGCCTTTGCGCTCATATTCTACCTGCTGGACACCATGCTCGATTACCTGCTGTTTTACAGGGATCTGGGCTTGCTGAAGGTACTTGTTACCTCGGTCCCCCTTCACGAACTTTATACCCGGGCACTTGGGGTTTGTATCATCATGATCATGGGGATTGTCATGCCCGAACTTCTGCGCATACCGGTCGCATACCGGAATACCCCGGCCATTGAAAGCCATCTCTCCTCCGATCCCACACTGATGGTGAACATCTCAAACGAGATCCGAACACCCCTCAATGCCATTATCGGATTTGTGGACCTGCTGCGGGATTCCAGGATCTCAGAGACTTCAAAAAAGCTTTACCTCAGCCACATCCGGACCAGCGGGAAATATCTCCTGGAACTGGTCAACAACATCACAGACATTACCCTGATCGAGACAGGGACCATGTACATCAATCTGGAGGAGTGCAGGCTGAACCAGCTGATGGAAAAGCTGCAGCTGCAGTACGAAAGGCGGCTGGCGGACATGAACAACAAAAGCCTTGATATCCGTATGAATACAGCCATACAGGATGATAACTTCACCATCCTGACCGATGAGGTGAGGCTCTACCAGGTCCTGGTCAACCTGATTGAGAATGCGTTCAGTTTCACCAACGAGGGAACCATCGAATTCGGATACACCCAGCCCGAACGCAATATGCTGGAATTCTACGTGAAGGACAACGGTGCAGGATTATCGCCCGAAAGGCTGAAGTTGCTTTTTTCCAAATTCAGGAAGATGGGCAGCAACCAGATGCGGCCGTTCGATATTGTATCCCTGAGGATGAACATTGTCAAGCAACTGATCATCCTTTTCGGAAGTGAACTGAGGGCAGATTCAAAGCTGGGGCAAGGGTCCGACTTCAGGTTCAGGCTGAAGGTCACACCTGTGCAGGTATCTGAGCAACAAAAAGTGACGGCTGAGAGGGACCATGAAAAATTGAAGAGATCGGGATGGGGTCATAATAAAATCCTGATCGCCGAAGACGTGGAGTCTAACTTCGTCTACCTGAAAGAGATCCTTAAACCGACCGGTGTACAGATCCTGTGGGCAGAAAACGGCAAAGAGGCGGTGGCGCTCTGCAGGGAACAACCTGATATCGACCTTATACTCATGGACATCCTGATGCCGGAGATGGATGGATACGAAGCAGCCCGCACCATAAAAAAGAGCTTCCCGGATTTGCCGATCATCGCCCAGACCGCTTACAATATTGATGAAATGGAGTACAAGGATGCTTCGAATTACTTCACCAAGTTCATGATCAAACCGATCTGGTCCATCGATCTGCTGAACACACTGACCAAATATCTGGGCACTCATTAGTCACAACTCAATTTATCCAAAGTAAAAACCACCAGCCATGCTTATGAACACCATGCGATCAAGACCGGTCCACTGGCTCTCCATCCTTTTCCTGGTTCTCCTCCCCCTGTGCAGGACCGTTCGGGAAGGGGATCAGGATGGTACCGCGGCCATCCCGGATCAGGGGAATGAAACGGACATCACCCAGGTGAAGAACATCTATTATACCATTCCGTCTCCTGCGGAAATGATGGAAGTCATGCAGGAGGAGGAGATGAACTTCCACGGCAAACTGCTCAACCCGGTCGCCAGTATTGAGTATTATGACCAGGTGCAGGCAGGATCCATGAACCTTGGGGTCTACCTGACCGATCTGGCATACTGTTCCATATTCGGCCGGCATGAAGCGGCGGTGGATTACCTTAAGGCAGTGGAGAAACTGGCAGGCCAGCTCAGGATCCAGGGCGCCATCAGCGAATCGATGATCAAACGCGCCAGGGATCATATCGGGGACCCGGACAGCCTGTTTGAGATCTCCAATGAGGCATTTGTCAATATGGTGATGTTCTGCGAAGAAACAGGCAGATCCAACACGCTGGTCATGATCACCTGTGGTGCGATGGTGGAAAGCCTCTACCTTGCAACCAGCCATGTGGAATACGCGGACGACGAAGAACACCTCTTCAGGCACCTGGCCGATCAGAAGTACACGCTTGACAACTTCTGGGCCTTTGCCAACAGCCTTTCAGGAGACCCTTACATGGCCGGTGTGATCAATGATCTCAAACCTCTTGAGGAGCTTTATGGAAAGCTTGGGAACTCCCCGGGACAGACCACCATGAAAAGAAAAAATGACGGCACGCTGGTGATCGGGGGCAGCGCTCAACCGGCACTGTCAGTGGAGGAGTTTGACAACCTGAAGGAGACAGTGAATGACATCAGGGCGGGCATTGTGACTGTGAATAAATAACACGCATATCATGAGAAACAGAGTCAGATTATTGATTGTGAATTTATCAATCCTCCTTCTTTCAGGTTTCCTGTTTGGCCAGGATTGCGGATATTATTTCAAAGAGGACAATTGCGGTATGGAGCTTCAAAAAGGGTTTAAGGTCTACAGTCAGTCGAAAGGTATTCACGTTGCCATCGGTGACACCATCGATATGAATGTGGTTTTCTTTGGTCAGAAGGATTACAGCTTCACCTTCTGCACTGAAACAGCACTCTACCCGGTGCATTTCCGGATCATTGATCCTGAAACCGGTGTACAGATATATGATAACGGTGAGGACCGCTATATTGAATCACTGGGGATCAGTTTTGATGTAACCAGGAACCTGACCTTCAAGATAAACGTGCTGGGTGAGAAAGGTGCTGCAGCAGGGATGGATGTGCAGACGGGCTGTCTCGGTATGCTTATCCAGTACAAAAATTACAAAGATTGATCAACCACCCTAAAATCCCAACCCATGAAAGCAAAATTGATATTTATTCTTCTTCTGTCTGCATTCATGCTGAACATGGAAGGCCAGGACAAGTATTTCAAGCAGAACTTCCTGGAAGCGGAGTATTTTCTGATGACAGAGCAATATACCCCGGCATTGCGCATATATGAAAACCTGCTTTCCATCGATCCTGATAATGCCAACCTGAACTTCCTTTGTGGGTTCTGCACGCTCAAGACCGGGGGAGATATCCAGCGGGTCATCCTGCTGCTTGAAAAGGCGGCCGAACGCGCGGATGCCTCCTACAAGGAGGGCTCCTATAAAGAAAGCAACGCCCCCATGGATGCCCTGTTCCTGCTGGCCAGGTCCTACCACATCAACAACCAGTTCGACCGGGCCATCGAGACCTATTCAAAATACAGGGAGGGGATCGATAAAAAGGATTTCGCGGAGGTCGAATACGTGAATGCGAACATCCAGGCCTGCGAACTGGGTAAAGCCATGATCCGTCATCCCATCGATGTGGAATTCCGGCCCCTGGGAGGCAACCTGGAGGTTGGCGGCCAGGTGCGAAACCCGGTCGTCTCCGGGAATGATTCCGTCATGGTTTTTATCACCGACCAGAACAACAGGATCAACCTGATGATGACAGTGAAGGAGGAGGGCAGATGGTCAAAGGCCCTGGCGATCAATCCGCAGATCGGGCTTTCCGGGAATATCTACCCGGTATCGCTCTCTTATGACGGGACCGAACTCTATTTGGTACTGAATGATTACTACAACACAGACATATTTGTCAGCCACCGGAACGGAGGCAGGTGGTCACGGGCCCAGAAACTGAACAGTACGATCAACACGAAATATACTGAATCCCATGCCGCAATCTCCAGGGATGGCTCAACCCTGTTCTTCACCAGTGATAGGAAGGGGGGGGTCGGGGGACTGGATATCTATATGGCTGAGAGGGTCAAAGGTGATGAATGGGGGGCGCCTGTGAATCTGGGCCATCCTGTGAACACATATTACAACGAGGAATCACCGTTCCTTGCCAACAACGATATGCGGCTCTTCTTCAGCTCCCAGGGCCATAACACCATGGGCGGGTATGATATTTTTTACAGCAACCTGAATAACAAAGGATCGTGGGAACCGCCGGTCAACATCGGTTACCCGGTCAACACCACAGGCGACGATCTCTTCTTTAACCCGGGTGGCGGGGAGGGTCCGGCGCTCTGTGCCCTCAAATCCGGCGATAAAGGCGGGAAGTTGGGTATTTACAGCCTTCAGCTTCCACCACTGGAAGAGTATCAAGCTCCGGCAGACTCTCTTGTCAGTGAAGAGCAGCAGGAGATGCTGGCATCCGCGGAACCACAGGCAGATCCGGAGGCCGGCACCGCTGCACTGGCATCCGCCGGTGCCACGCTGAATAAAACGGAGACAGGATCAGAGGCCGCCGGACATACGGCAACCGCCGGACCTGATGCTCCCGTGGCAGGTACGAAATCCGGTGTAAGTTTCTCTTCCGGGAATATCTATTACATCCTTAACAACATCCTGTTTGATTACAATGAATCGACCATCAACCCTGCCGCAATGCGGGATGTGGACAGGGTCTATGTCCTGATGAGAAAATATCCCGAGATCGGGATTGAGCTGACGGGCCACACCGATGCCCGGGGATCTCAGGACTATAACCTGAAGCTTTCCAATAAAAGGGCGCAGTCGGTAGCCGACTACCTGGTCACCAGCGGCATCGAGCCGGGCAGGATCACCATCAAGGCTGCCGGGGAATCGGGAGCCGTGGCCATCAACCAGTACGAGGATGGTTCTGATGCCCCTGAGGGAAGGAGGCTGAACCGGCATGTTTCAATTACGATCAACAACCTGAGCAGCGACAAGATCCGGGTGGCGGACATATTTGTACCCGACGAACTGGTCCCCAAGGAAGACAAGGGGTATACGGTCCTTTTGTTCCAATCCACGGGACGGGTGGCAGGCATCCCGGAGGAGTTCCTGGAAGAACAGGTATCGATGATCTCCACCGACCAATCCTTCATGTATACAGCCGGGGAGTTCGACCGGAAGACCGATGCGGTTGCTTACCTGAACGAAGTGATCGACCAGGGATATCCTGATGCAAGGATCATAGAGAGAAAAAGCCTCGAAAGCCTGATCAGGGATAACTCCTCCTCCGGACCCTTCCATCCGGAATCCTATACGATACAGGTCATGGCCCTGAAGAAGCCCAGGGACATTTCATACTTCAAGGACCTCTCCAGGGTCCACCGGTATGAATGCAGGGACGGGCTCTGCAGGTTCGTTACCGGGGAGTATGAACGGATCGAGGAGGCCATGCGCGACCTTCCCGTTATCAGGGGAAAAGGGTACAGGGATGCCATGATCATGCCCTGTTCACGATATGTTACAATGACAGCAGCTGAGTAATACAAACCCAATCAGCAGTCAGCTGATTTATTCTATGTAAGTTATATGCAAACAATAAATCTGTAAATGTCCTGCTATGAAAACTCCTTATACCAGAAGAAAAAAGCTGATATCATGGCTCCTCATTGGCATTCTCTTTTCCATCACACATCCGATTGTTTTTGCACAAACTGGTGACACCTTAACGGCAAAAGACCTTGTTGAACTCTCCTTCGAGGAATTGTTGGGTATGAAAATTGATATCGGGACCCTGACAGGGATTGAACAATCGAAGCTGCCCCTTTCCCTGACGACCATCACAGAGGAGGATATCAGGCACACACCTGCAAGGAATATTTATGATCTTATTGAAATCTATGTGCCCGGAGCGTTGTGGATGTATCATAACGAGGGACCCCACCCTGGGATCCGGGGAATAATTGTCGACAGAAATTATAAATTCTTACTGCTGGTCAATGGCAGGGAAATGAACCAGAAAGCCCATAATGGTGCCACTTCAGAACTTGAAAACTGGGATCTGGGCGATATAGAGCGCATTGAGATAATCAGGGGGCCCGGATCGGTAACATACGGCCCGGGAGCAGTTGCAGGAGTCATTAACCTGGTTACATACACTGCTTCAGATTCTCAGGGCACCCGGGTGCGATATGACTATCTGAATCAGTATAACTCGAATGCAATTAGCATAAGCCATGGAACAAAACTCGGATCAGCTTCTGCCTATGTATATGGCAGCCTTGTAAATACCGGGGGAATAAGGCCCAAAGCATACAGTCTATCTGCCAATAGCATGAAATCAGGTTACATGGGCAGCGGATTTACAGGCACCTCATGGTCATCCGATCCTCAACATGATTACATGAAAGATGCATTTGAAATACCTCAGGCCAAATTGCATGCCGAGTTATCATTCAGGAATAATCTGTCAATCTGGGCCAGATATGTGAGTTCAGGTACCATGTATGGCGGGAGCACCGGGGTTTTACCCAAAGCAAGGTATCAGACCGGGCTGACCCTGGATGACAGCATTCCCATATACGGGGATTTTGAAAATTCGCGCGTGTTCAGAAACCAGCACTATACAATAGCTGTAACCCACAAGCATAATTTTCAAAATATTCTATCCGGACTTACTGCCAGTTCCATGCTCTCATGGGATTCGGAAAATGTGGAAAAAACAGGGGCCCCGGTCTATTATACTGCGGAGGATAGTCTTTCTCCCCAGATCCAGAGAATGATTGCAGATCCCCGGAGTGTTTTGAACAAGAGTTTGAATTTTTCCGAGAACGAATTGTTCGCCCGCCTGCTGTTAAACCTCCGGTTAAACAGCAAGATTCAACTGGCACTGGGTGCTGACGGGGCCTATTCAAACTGGAGGGCGCCCTGGGGAAAAGGCGAGGAGGAACTCCGGCTGGGAGACAGGGCAAATATCATCAGCGGAGAGAATTCGAATGTTTATAATGTTAAGGGTGGCATTACAGAGGGATATTTTGTGGGCAAGGGCTGGCATTCATGGAATTACTCTGCATATTCAGAACTGAACCTCAACCTGCATCCTCTCCTTAATATATTGCTTTCAGGACGTATGGACAAGAACACCTATTCGGAAGTTCTTTTCTATCCGCGAATGGCTTTGATCTCAGAGTTCCCCGGAAACCTGACGGTAAAGCTCGTGGCCCAGAACTCAAAGCGGATGAATACGGCCGAACAGCTGTATGTCGAAAAGAGGGAAGGCAACGTTTCAGAACCCGAAAAACTGAATTCTGTTGAACTGATCGTCAACAAGCTGATACAAAAAAGTCTGTTGCTTAATTTTTCGGCCTTTTATAATGGACTTTCAACCATTGCCTGGGATAACAATACCAAACAATCCGCGCTTATCGGTGACCTGAAGCTCTTTGGACTGGAAGGTGAATTGCGTTATCACACCAGGCGGGCCCTGTTCATATTGAGCCATTCCTATGTCAAACAGATAGACTGGAAGCTGAGAGAAGGGATTGAATGGAGCGGGATCAGTTATGCCGATTACAGCAGAGAGGCTCTTTACAGATGGGATCCTACGGGACTATATCTGTCAGGCACCGGGCAAAATCTGAATAACTGGGCAAACCATGCCACCAAACTGATTGTCCGGTATCATTTCACCGATAAAGTCTGGTTTCACACCAATGTTCAGGTCTTCTGGGCTTATGAAGGAGGCCTTGATGGCTTGAGGATGATCGAGAATAGTTATACGAATACCATTTACGAATCCGAATCTGAACAACTCATGCAAAATGTGCGCGACAAAAATGTGTACGAGACGAATTTATCGCTTAGCTCTTCCATTTCCTACAGGATGAATGAATTCAGTACTTTACAGGTTTATGTGATGAACCTGTTGAATGTGGCAGACAATAAAAGGTACGTTTGGGATGGGGGCAATCAGCACCTGGTTCCTGCATCAGCTGTTTTTATTGAAGAACCACGGGCTTTCGGCATCAGATTGCAAGTGAATTTCTAAAAGGAGATTATCATGGAAAACAAGAGGGTTTAACTGGGAATGTTCAATAAGAATGAAAATTATCAGGGTTCATATGCTGCTCTTATTCCTGCTCTCTGCAGGCCTGATCCATGCCCAGGTATCGGAGCATGAGTACAAGGCTGCGTTCCTGGAACGCTTTACCCGTTTCGTGGAGTGGCCTGATGAATCAATCAACAATCTAATTGAAAGTACTTTCCGTATAGCGGTTATCGGTGTGAATCCTTTTAATACAGTACTGGATGAATTGTTTGCCGATACCAAGATCAAGAATCAGAATGCCGAGGTATTCTACACAAACAATATCAACGATCTGACCAGGGCGGACATGGTTTTCATTTCGGGGTCTGAAAAGAGAAGGATCAAAGAAATTATCTCTGCAATTGGCAGAAAACCGATCCTTATTATCAGTGATTCCAAAGGATTCTGTGAAATGGGTGCGCATATCAACATGTATGTTGAAGGCAACAGTCTGCGGTATGAGATCAACCAGAAGGCACTGGAAGAATCAGGCCTTAAGGTGAGCAGCCTCCTGCTGGCTTCAGCCAAAATCGCAAAGACGGATGAATAGGATGAAATCCATATCGAATCTGTCGATAAGGAATAAAATGGTGGCGATCATTTTACTGGTCACCTATGTAAGCATCAGTCTGGGATTTACGTTTACTGTTATCTGGATTTTGAACATGAAAGAATCCGAAATCCAGTCAGACCTATTGCTGAATGCCCAGCTTGTAGGCGACAATTGTGTGGTACCGCTGACATTCGGCGATCATCAGCAGGCAACAGAAGCATTGTCCAGCCTGCGATATATCAGTTTCATCGAGGAAGGCACTCTATATGACAGGGAAGGGAAGCTGTTTGCAATGTATCCCGATACATTGAACGAAGCTTCCCTTGTGGCACTTCCGGGACAACAATACAACACATTTCAGGATGGATATTTTTATATCCGGGAACCGATTCTTTTTCAGGATGAGATGTACGGGACCCTTTATATTAAAGCGAGTTCAGATCCTCTTACTGATGTCAGGAGGACTGCAATATTGGTCTTTTCCCTGACTGTGCTGGCATTGGTCTTCCTATCGGCCATTCTGGCCGGCAGGATGCAAAGGTATATCTCCATGCCCATATTGAAATTGAAAAATCACATTGATGAAATAGCGGAGAACCAGGATTTTTCAATGCACCTGACGAAACTGTACAATGATGAAGTCGGGAGCCTTTACGATGGATTTAACAACATGTTGAACCAGATCAATATCAGACAGGAAGCCCGCAGAAAGGCAGAGGAAGCCCTGAGAGATAGTGAAAAAAAATTCAGAAGTGTTTTTGAGAACTCCCCGCTCGGAAAGTCCATGACAGGAGTAGATGGCTCACTTAGTGTAAATAAAGCTTTCTGCGATATTTTAGGTTATTCTGAAGACGAACTGAAAACAAAAAAATGGCAGGAAATAACACACCCCGATGATATCCGGGAGAGTACCGATATTGTACAATCGTTGCTTGACGGAAAAATATCTACCTCCAGGTATGAAAAAAGATATCTACACAAAAATGGTAATACAGTATGGACAGATATTAGTACAACCTTATATAAAGACAAAGATAACAAGCCATTATTTTTTATTACCTCTATAAATGACATTACCGAAAAGAAAAATCTTGAAGAATCATTACGTGAAGCTAAAGATTACCTTGAAAATTTGATCGCCTGTGCCAACGCACCGATTATTGTCTGGGATCAGCAATTTAAGATTACACGGTTCAATAAGGCTTTTGAATTACTGACGGGAAGAAGCGAAAAAGAGGTTATCGGACAATCGATTAACATTCTTTTCCCTCCCGAACAAGTGTTACATTCAATGAAACTGATAAAAAAAGCACAGGAAGGTAAAAGCCTGGAAACAGTAGAAATAAGTATTCTTCATAAAGACGGTTCCGTACGAATTGTTCTCTGGAACTCGGCATTGGTATTTGATGAAGACGGAGAAACACCATTAGCCACCATTGCGCAAGGACAGGATATCACCGGGCGCAAGCGGACGGAGGAGAGACTTTCTTCATCTGAGGCATTTCTCAATAGCGTTATTGAAAAGAGTCCGGTAAGCCTGTGGATTTCTGATAGCGAAGGTACACTGATAAAGATGAACCAGTCATGCCGCGAATTATTCGGACTGAAAGACGAAGAAGTTGTAGGTAAATACAATCTCTTCAAAGATAACCTGATCGAAGAACAAGGGTTCATGCCTCTTGTTGAAAATGTCTTTGAAAAGGGAGAAATAGCTCGATTCACGATTGACTACGACCTTAACAGGGTTGAACATTTGAAAATAGATAAAGCTACTTATAAGATTCTTGATGTAGTTGTTTCTCCAATACAAGACGCGAATGGTAAAGTAACAAACGCGATAGTCCAGCACAAAGACATCACCGCGCACAAGCTTGCGGAAGAAACTCTGAAGGTTTCGGAGATCCGGTATCGTCGACTCTTTGAGGCGGCAAGAGACGGAATTTTAATCCTCGATGCTGAATCGGGATTGGTTCTCGATGTGAATCCGTTCTTAATCGAGATGCTGGGTTTCACGCGCGAACAATTCTTAGGAAAATCCCTTTGGGATCTTGGATTCTTAAAAGATATTGCCGAAAACAAATCTAATTTCAAGGAATTGCAACAGAAAGAATTTATCCATTACGAAAACTTGCCGCTCAAGACCGCCAAAGGGCAGCTGATCAATGTGGAGTTCGTCAGTCACGTCTATCAAGTTGACCATCATAAAGTGATGCAATGCAATGTCCGCAACATTACCAAGCGTATAAGAGATGAACAAGAGATCAAAAACAATGAAAAAAGATTCAGAGAAATCATAGAATCGCTGCCCCAGCTTTTCTGGACCTGCACGGTTGACGGACCATGTGACTATTTGAGCAAACAATGGGTGGAGTATACCGGGATACCGGAAGCAGAACAATTAGGTTATCGCTGGCTTGAACAACTTCATCCCGAAGACAGGGACAGGACCATTTCAACATGGATGGAAAAAGTAATTGACGGAGAGAGGTTTAATATTGAATTCCGAATCCGGAAAAATAATGGTGAATATCGCTGGTTTAAAACCCGGGCAGTACCGATGCACGATAATGGAGGAAATATAATTAAATGGTTCGGTTCAAATACCGATTTTGATGATGTTATAAAAGCCCGGGAAAAAATTAATCAATTAAATAAAGACCTTGAAAAACGTGTTATTGAAAGAACCACAGAGCTTCAAATTGCCAACAAGGAACTGGAAGCCTTTTCTTATTCCGTTTCACACGATCTGCGGGCTCCCCTGCGCGCCATCAACGGCTTCATACAAATGCTTCTGAAAGATTATGTTGAAAAGCTTGATGACGAAGGGAAACGCATAGGAACGATCATTCAAGGCAACAGCCGTAAAATGGGAGTGCTCATTGATGACCTGCTGGCTTTCTCGCAGCTGAACCGGCAGAGAATGGCACTTTCCAGAATTGACATGGAAGAACTTGTAAGAGAAGTTGTAAAAGAGTTGCATGATCCTGATACAGGCAGAAAAATCGGAATAACCATCAGGCATCTGCCGCAGGTAAAAGGGGACCGGTCATTATTGAAGCAGGCAATAGTCAATCTCTTATCAAACTCGATCAAATTTACCAGACCCCGGGAGGAAGCTGTCATTGAGATCGGGAATTTTAAGAAGGACCACCAGAGCATCTATTACATAAAAGACAATGGCGTTGGCTTCAGTATGAAATATGCCGATAAGATTTATAACGTCTTTCAGCGCCTTCATTCAGAAAAGGAGTTTGAGGGAACCGGCATCGGGCTAGCCCTGGTCCAGAGGATTATTAACCGCCACGGCGGAAAGATCTGGGTGGAAGCTGAATTAAATAAAGGTGCAACTTTCTATTTTACATTCACCAAATAGAGGAACAGGATCATGAAAACACGTGAAATTGAGATTTTGCTCGTGGAAGATAACCCGAACGATGCCGAACTGGCCCTGAACAATTTTAAGAAACACAACCTTGCCAACAAGATTCACTGGGTTGAAGACGGTGAACAGGCCATTGATTATCTCTTTGCAACCGGGAAGTACACCAGGCGCAATGTGAAAGACAAGCCGAAACTGATCCTGCTTGATCTGAAGCTTCCAAAAGTGGACGGCCTGGAGGTCCTTCAAAAAGTCAAATCGGATGAAAGACTGAAAACCATTCCCGTCGTGATACTTACATCCTCATGCGAAGAGACGGACATCATTAAGAGTTATCAACTTGGTGTAAACAGCTATATAGTAAAACCGGTTGATTTTGAGCATTTCTCGAGATCCGTCTCGGAACTGGGGCTTTACTGGATGGTATTGAATCAGCCGCCTGTGTAAAGACAAATCCTGCCTGTTATGGAGAAGAAAATTAAAATATTGATTTTAGAGGATCTGATGTCAGACCTTGAATTGATCCTTCGTGAACTGAATAGGGCAAAGATCAGGTTTGAACATCTCCATGTTGAGAATGAAACAGGCTTCAGAAAAGCCCTGGCCGGGTTTAATCCCGGCCTTATCCTTTCCGATTACCAGATGCCTCAGTTCACCGGGATGGAAGCGTTACTGATCGTAAAGGAGATGGATCCAATCCTGCCTTTCATCATTGTTACAGGTACGATCAATGAAGTGGTTGCCGTGGAGTGTATGAAGGCCGGGGCTTCCGATTATATCCTGAAGGAAAACCTGAGCAGGCTGGGAAGCGCAATAACCAGTTCTCTTGAAAAACAAGAATCAATAATCGCCAAGAAAAAAGCGGAAGATGCCTTGCGCGAAAGCGAAGAATTCAAAAAGCGGATTATCGCAAGCAGCCGGGACTGTATCAAAGTGCTGGATCTGCAGGGAAATTTATTATCAATGAGCAGAGGCGGACAGGAGTTGATGGAAATTGATGATACCGGGAAATATCTTAACAGACCTTGGGCAGATTTCTGGAAAGGGGATGATCATCAAGCCGCACTTGCAACTGTTTCAAAAGCCGCAAAAGGAGAGACAGAAATCTTTTCAGGCTTCTGCCCAACAGAAAAAGGGACTCCCAGGTGGTGGGAGATCATTGTATCACCCATCAAAGATGCCCAGGACAGGATTTACCGTTTGCTGGCTGTTTCACGGGACATTACAGAGCGGAAGCAGGCGGAAGAAAAACTCAAAGAAAAAAGCGCCCTGATTGAAGCACAGAACAGGGAGTATATGGAGATGAATATAAAGCTTCAGGAAGCCAAGGAAAGAGCGGAAGAGAGCGACCGCCTGAAATCTGCATTCCTGGCCAATATGAGCCATGAAATAAGGACACCCCTGAATGCCATAGTAGGATTTTCAACCCTGCTGGCGCAGGATGCAGATTCTGAAGAGAATGAAAAATTTGCAGAACTTGTCAGAATCAACAGCGATACACTGCTGAGACTGATTGATGAAATACTCGATTTGTCCAAAATTGAAGCCAACCAGATAACCTTGAAAAACGAAGAATGCAATATCAATCAATTGTTAAGGGAATTATTTTCGGCTTCTAAAATATTTCTGGAGAAGGAGAACAAAACCGGTATAGAAATATCCCTGAAGACGCCCGATGCCGGACCGGATGTATACATTCTTACAGATCCCGTGAGGTTACGGCAGGTCCTTACCAATATCCTTGAAAATGCCATCAAGTATACAGAAGATGGAGGCCAGATCGGATTCGGATATACAGTTGTAAAAGATGAATCGGATCCGGGCGGGAAGAAAGCGTTGAAGTTTTATGTGAAAGATACCGGTATCGGTATCCCTGGCGATAAGATTGAATATATTTTTGAGAGATTTTATAAAATTGACGGAAACAGAATGAAGTTGTACAGAGGGGCCGGAATAGGACTGACCATCACGAAAAACCTGGTTGAGCTGCTTGGAGGGAGGATTTGGGTGGAATCGGAGCCGGGAAGCGGTTCCGAATTCTATTTTACCCTGCCATTTGTTACAGGGAAAGAGATTCGCCAGGCGGGGAATGGAGAAACACTGAAGGACTGGAAAACCAAGACGGTCCTGGTCGCTGAAGATGTTGAGGCAAGTTTTATCCTGATCAGAGAATTGTTGGCGGGCACCGGGGTACAACTTCTTCATGCGAAAGACGGACATGAAGCAGTGGACTGTTGTGAGAAATACCCGGAAGTCGACCTGGTATTGATGGATATTAAAATGCCAAATATGGATGGTTATGAAGCGATAAAAAGGATCAAAAAACTGAAGCCGGGTCTGCCCATCATAGCACAATCGGCATATGCAATGCCCCGTGAACAGCAGAAGGCACTGGATGCAGGTGCGGATGATTATCTGACCAAACCGATCAGCCAGCCGGAATTGATCAAGAAAATCGAGCAATTGATCTGACCTTCCTGCAGGTCATTTTTTCACAGGCATATATGCGACCGTTTACCTCAATGGAATTGCAGCGCTTAATTTAGTTCCCCTGTTCAGGGTGGATGAAATATGCATGCTGCCGTTATACGGCTTTAATCTCTCCTGCATGCCCAGTAAACCCAGTGACTTATAGGGGTATGTTTTCTCCACTTCAAAACCCGTACCATCATCATGGACTTCAAGAATCATGGAATCGTCAGATTGAAAAAGGTTCACGTTCACTTTTCCTGCGTTTGCATGACGTGCCACATTGGTAAGCGCTTCCTGGAGAATGCGGAACAAAACAAGATTTCTTTTTTCATCGGGGAACTGGACATCATCCATCTTGATGTGACATTTGATCCCTGTTCTTCTGCCAAATTCATCGATGTACCATTCCATGGCTGCACCCAGACCGATCTCATCCAGAATGGCCGGGCGTAATTCCGAGGAGAGCCGCTGGACATCCTTTATCGTACCCTCTGTCAGTTCAGCCATCTCCTGCAATTTCGCGATTTCTTCCGAACCACCGGCTGTTCTCCGGAGGAGCCAGCCGATATCAAACTGCAGTGCAGTCAAAGCCTGCCCAAGCTGGTCGTGGAGTTCCCTGGCGAATACTGACCTTTCCTGTTCCCGGATCTCCTCCAGACGCTGATTGACTGTTGCAAGGGATTCCTGCAGTTCCTTGCCCTCAATAATCTTTGAAATCCTGTCCGCAAAGCTGCCGAGAAGCTGCTGTTCAAAGAAATCACTGAATGGGAGGTCATCTGTGTATCCCACCGTCAGTTTTCCTGTTCGCTTTCCAAAGGTGACCAGGGGTGCAGCCAGATGTTTTCCGGATTTCGGTGGTCTGAAGTTCTCAATATTTGTATATTTCCTGTCACCAATCTCAAGTGAAACATATGCTTTTTCAGGAAACTGCATGCTTTGCGGCACGATTATATTTACAAATTCTTTGCAAAGTTCTTCCGGATTATCAGATTTCTCGGCCAGGAGTCCCAGAGAACACAAACCGTTCAATTCTTTAATTCTCTCTCTTAAATCGTATTCACTCAGTTTCAGCTTTTCCTCGTTCTCACGCAGTTTGTCCAATGCCTGCCTGTATTCGGTGATGTTTGCGATCATCATCAGCAGGTGGACCACATTCCCGCGGCTGCTGCGGATCACCACCACCGTCACCAGCCCCCACATGATCTCCCCGCTCTTCTTCAGGTAACGTTTTTCGCTCCTGTAGTAAGGAACCTGCCCCTCCAGCAGCCGCCTGTTCGCTTTAACCAAATCGGCCCGGTCATCGGGATGGGTGATATCCATGAACGACAGGTTCGTTAACTGCTTCTCCGTGTATCCCAGCATCCGGCAGCAGGCAACATTGGCCCTTCGGAACCTTTCTTCGATCCCGGTTGACATGAGCATGCCCAGCGGACCCTCCTCAAAGACCTTGCGGAAGAGCTCCTCGCTTTCCCGCAGTGCTTCTTCCGCCTGCTTTCGCTTGGTGACGTCCATGATGGAACCCTCCAGAAGCCCTTTCTCCGGAAACAGGCGCAGGGAGGTGATGCAGTGTACCACCTCGCCCCGTTTGTTCAGTAAATCGCACTCGAAATTGGTCACCTGTTCTTTTTTCTTGAGCAATCCCGTCACCCTCTCACGATCATGTGCCTTTGCCCAGATGTTCACTGAAGGCACACTTCTTACCTCTTCACCGGTATAATCAAGAATCTCAAGGAACTTCTTGTTGAATTCCAGGATTTCCGAACCATCGAGCCTGGTCTTGAACATGCCTACTTCGGCATTATTGAAGAGGTGGCGGTAATTTTCCTCGCTCTGATGCAGCCTGGAAAAGGAATACTTGAGCTCGGTGATATCAAGGAAGGTGAGCAACACCTGTTTCAGGTCATCCTTGTGGTTGGGAGGGACCACCAGCCTGAGATAGAGATCCATCCTCCGGCCTTTCAGCGTCCGGGCATGGACTTCACATTCAAAGTGAAGTTTCCCCCCGGCAATCGTTGTGATCATCTCTTTAAATGTTTCAGGAGATTTCTCATGGTCAAAAACGGAGGAGAGGTTCCTGAGAAGCTCATCCATGGAGCCTGCTTCCATTTTCTCAATTGTGGTTGAATTCACCTCTTTGACCTTGATCAATCCTGCCAGTTCTCTCACTTCATCAGGATGATTGTTGAAATACTCCCGGAAATCATCTACGCCTTCATTTCTCAGCTGGTCGATACACATCTTCACAGAAGAAAAATCCGCCTCCCAGATGATCGTGGGCTGATTGTCAAACAGGGTTTTATAACGGATCCTTGATTCGATGAGATGCCCCAGGTTCTCACTCAGTTTCTGCTGATCCAACAGCAAGAGGCCCAGGAGAGTCGTGGTAAGTGTAAAAAGAACGAGCACCGGAGGTGCCATTTTAATGATGACACTCATCCCGATCCCTGCCGGAAGGGTAAACATCAGAAGGAGCATCAGCAGATGAACAATAAATCCCATAAGGGTGATGCTCCATACATTCATCCTCCACCGATTGCTGCCGTGCAGATGGTGGAAGACAAGCCCGGCAATTGCCGATGACACAATCACCAGTGAACCTGTCAGTACCCATGCACCGCCCATCCAGACCCCGTAAATGATAGCAATACCAGCAGAAATGGCGGCAGTGACCGGTCCTGCCATAAGAGCGGCAACGCTGATAATGACCGTTCTCCCGTCAAAAACGATCCCTTCGGTAAACGTGTAAGGAATGGACATCCCAACAATGGCGACCAATCCGAATAATACCCCACGGACAATCTTTCCTGCAAAACGATTGTGCGGGAAATATCTTGATACCAGGGCATACAAGATACTCAGCACGAGCAGCACTGCAAGGTTATGTATGAGTTCCAGAAGCATCGGCATCGGACTAGTCAATAATAAATATACAAAATAATGTGAAAGAGCCTATGCTAACATGCATTGTTTGAACAGCTTTGCATGGCTTTATTACCTGATTTGTATTCGCGGGTCATTCCTGATCATCGGTTCCTGTCGCCCTCTTTGTCAGAGAATCAGTCATGAGGCCGCTGTCGGGTGCCAGCCGGCCACAAAGTGCAGGATCAGGAAACCGACCACGTAGGCCGCGAGGATATGCCAGCCATACCTGACCCATCTGCCGACCGACCGGGCTTCCGGGTAGATACTTGAAATGGCCACTCCTGCCGAGGAACCGAACCAGATCATGGATCCCCCGAAACCCACTGTGAAAGCAAGGGTACCCCAGTCATAATGGTTCTGGGAGAGCGCCAGTTTTGTCAGGGGGATATTATCAAACACGGAGGAGATGAACCCGAGGATAAAAGCAGTGAATGAAGAGGCATCGGGCAGCTCTTCCACCGGCATCAGGGAGGCAATGAAAACAAGGGAAAGGAGGAAAACGGAGCTTCTCAGGGCAGCGGGCAGCGCACCCCATGAGGTCGTGCTGAAAAGTGTCCCGATCCCGAGGGCGATCCAGACACCGAGGGACGGGAGCCTGAAGAAGATGTTTGTCAGGATCGCACCGGCGAGGATCAGGAAAACGATCAGAAGCTTCTTGTAATCTATCCTGATTCCGATGGCGTTGCCTTTATTGATGCCCTGCAGGCCATACTGCTGTCGTGAAGCAAAATATCCGAAGATGCAAAGGGCAGGGAGTGCGGCCAGGTATGCATCCATCACCCTGATGGCAGGGACCCCCTCTATCCACATCATGGTGGTGGTGGTATCCCCCACCACGCTTCCCGAGCCTCCTGCATTGCTTGCCGCAACTATGGCTGCAATATATCCTATGTGCACCCTGCCGTTGAACTTCGCGAGCGCATTCCCCGAAGTTCTACTTCGGGGTTAGCGAGCACAATTAAAATAAGAAATTAATCGATGATTCCTCGCAGCTTGCTGCGAGGAGAGTCAATATTACCAGGGCAAGCGTGCCTCCGATGAGGGCTGCAGCTATGTTGTCAAGGAACGAAGAGAGTACAAAGACAAGCACCAGCAACAGGAAGGGACCCTTCCAGTTAGCCGGCAACAGCGCCGGGATGAGTTGCGGGAGATGGCTCTCCTCGAAATGCCTGGCCAGCAATGCGAAGCCCAGGAGTAGTCCGAACAGGTTGATCAGGATCATTTTTTCCTCCCCCAGGTGTTCGATCATCGGGTAATGCAGGATCAGGACCTTGTAAAGCACCACCGAGACCAGCCCGGTTACCGCCGTATACATGGTGTATTTGTGGAACAGGGAGATGGTGAGGAGAATGAGGCCGAAAAGGAAAAACTCCAGGTCTATCCCGGCGATCACGGTGTCATGAAGGGGTGCGGCCAGCCTCAGGATATAAGGCAGGAAGAGGATGGCTGCCAGGAATCCTGCATAGGGCAGTCTTTTTTTCATATCATAGAAGCTGATAAATTAGGACGACAGGCCGTGACAATGTAACACAGGATGTCACTTCCCGGCGGATGATCCAGATAGTGCTCTGTTTATTTAAGGTAATCATTCCCATCCCGATGAGCACAACATGGACTTTTGTGGGAATCCTTGCCGGCAGGGAATACGCCATTAACTATATGATGATCAGGTAACTCGTGAAACAGTGATCTCTCCTTTTTGTCATGGATCGTGAGGGCACTGATTAAAAAGGAAATATAACGTAACCATTTAATATAAGATAAAGAAATGTTGCGAAAGCAAATTTATTGAAATATATTTGAGATTGTGGTTGAATCCCGCTCGCGCATTGGCTTCCGAGCTCGCAGGCTCGGTTCCCCGAAGTTCTGCTTCGGGGTTAGCGAACACAATTAAAATAAGAAATTAATCGATGATTGACTTCGAGCTAAAGGTTCCTCGCAGCTTGCTGCGAGGAGAGTCAATGTGTGCCATGCATGTTCTTTACCTATAGGGTGCAAGTCCCGAGCGGGCTGGGTTAACAGGAACCGCTAGCTGAAGGCAAGGGTTGAACCGTGAGGTTCCGCCTGGAGGAAGCTGGAGGCAAAGATTAGTTCTGACGAACAGAAATAGGATATAAGGCCTACCACGAGGGTAACCCTGCATTGGAAGGGGAGGCCCGACAGTCAACCGTAACCGTGGGTGGTAAATCCTGCAGGACTGATTGAAAGGGAAAGGACTTACCATGGGAGGTCTCAGGGCCGAGAGGCACTGAGAAGTCAGCAGCGGGCGTAGTACTCCACAAGGAGGAAGGCCGGGTAAGTTCACAATGGCTTACTGCGTGCGAGGAAGAACGAGCCTTGACAGTCGATTTGATGGAGAAGATAGTGGACCTATCAAATTTGACCACTGCTTTACGGCAGGTAGTTAACAACGGAGGGAGTGCCGGGATAGACGGAATGACAGTAACGGGGCTAAAGGAATGGTTCAACCATAACTGGCAGGAGTTACAGTCATCACTTCTAAAGGGCACTTACACTCCATCAGGGGTAAGAGGAGTACGCATAAGGAAACCTAAGGGAGGAGTTAGGCAACCAGGTATCCCAACCTGCAAGGATCGATTAGTCCAACAGGCTACCGGTCAGATACTTAGCAGGAGATATGAGCCAATATTCTCTGTCAACAGTTATGGGTTCCGCCCCAGGCGCAATGCACATCAGGCATTGTTAAGGGCAGCGGGATACGTAGCAGAAAGGTATACGTATGTGGTAGATCTCGATTTGGAACAGTTTTTCGATAGAGTAAACCATGACCGTTTACTATGGTTACTGGGTACTCGTATCGGAGACAGGCGGGTATTGAGTCTGATCGGCAGGTTCCTGCGCAGTGGGATCATGCAGGACGGGATAACAAGCCAGCGGTTCCAGGGTACCCCTCAGGGCAGTCCACTATCCCCAGTATTGTCAAACGTCATACTGGATGAATTGGACAAGGAGTTAGAAGTTCGCGGGCACCGTTTTGTCCGCTACGCGGACGATGCGATCATCTTAGTCAAAAGCGAGGAAGCGGCCAAACGGGTAGAGAAGAGCATTACCGACTTTATCGAGAATCGGATGCTGTTAAAGGTCAACCGAGAGAAGAGCCGGATATGCCGACCTCAGAAACTGAACTTCTTGGGTTATAACATCCACAATGAAGGCAAACTGGGAATTAGCCGGGAGAGCTTTACAAGGTTCAAGGAGAAACTGCGCCGGATCACCCGAAGGAACAGGGGAATAAGCCTGGAACAACTTATTCACGGGCTTAACCAGGTACTTCGGGGCTGGCTGAATTATTACAGGCTTGCCAGAATGAAAATGAAACTGGAAGGCCTGGCATCTTGGCTCAGGCGCAGAATCAGATGCTTCAGGATCAAGCAATGCAAACGGGCAAGCGGGATTATCCGCTTCCTTTGCTCCCGTGGGGTACCGAAATGGCGGGCCCTTCTTATTGCTTCTTCTGGAAAAGGGTGGTACAGGCTTGCCTGTTCGCCCCCGGTTCACGAAGCTATGAACCTTGTCTGGTTCGAAGAAATCGGCTTATTTTGTATGTATACTAACTATTGTTTAACCTTTAAAGAAACCGCCCAATACGTCCAACGTACGTTGGGTGGTGTGAGAGGGAGCTAAGGTCGGGGTCACCCGCCCTAAGTCCCTACTCAATTTTGAGCCCTTCCCCGGTCCGCGTCCGGAATATGGATACATGGGTGTTCAGAATCACGACGACGAGAATGTAGTTTACTATAAGGAGATTGCCGAAATGCCGCTTAGAAAAGAACCCGAAAAATAGATGGAAAATACTTTTGATGCTATTGTCACTGGTTCCGGGATAAGTGGCGGCTGGGCAGCGAAAGAGCTGTGTGATAAAGGATTGAAAACCCTTGTTTTGGAACGTGGCAGGAACATTGAACACATCAAGGATTACCCTACCGCGAACCTGGACCCATGGAAGTTCAGACACCGGGGCATGTTAACGAGAAAACAAAGGGAAGAGACTTCATTATCGGGAGGGGGGCATGAGGACAACCACTTCTTTTACGTCAAGGATCAGGACCACCCGTATGTGCAGGAGAAACCATTCAGGTGGAGAAGGGGATACCAGGTGGGCGGGAGGTCGCTCACCTGGGGAAATGCATGCCAGCGGTGGAGCGAATTCGAATTTACGGCACCCGGGCGCTTCGGTTATGGCCTTGAATGGCCCATTGGATATAAGGATATTGCGCCCTGGTATTCTCATGTGGAACGCTTTACCGGGATCTGTGGCAACAGGGACGGACTGGAAGCCATGCCGGACGGAGAATTTCTTCCGCCCTTTGATCTGAACCATGTGGAGAAGGTGCTTCAGGAAAGAATCAGTAAAAACTATAAGGACCGGCATATGGTGCAGGGCAGGTTTTCATTCCTCACCAAGCCCGAGGCGATCCATCTGGAGCAGGGGAGGGGGAAATGCATGGCCGGGAACTTATGCGGGCGCGGCTGTTTTTTCGGGGCATACTTCAGTTCTGTATCTTCCACTTTGCCATGGGCCCGGAAAACGGGGGACATGACATTAAGGCCATTCTCGGTGGTGCACTCCATCATTTATGATGATAGAGTGGGGAAAGCATCGGGCGTCAGGGTTGTGGATACCAATACGAAGGAGACCTTTGGATTTTTTGCCAGGATCATCTTTGTGAATGCATCTGCTTTGAATTCAAACCTGATATTGCTCAATTCCATTTCGAACCGTTTTCCGGACGGATTGGGCAATGATAACGGCCTGCTGGGAAGATACATATGCCATCATAATTACAGGGGGCAACTCTATGCAGAGATGGAGGGCTACGAGGAGACCTATTATTACGGGCGCAATCCCTCCGAAGCCATTCTTGTGAATTACCGGAACCTTCATCATCAGGATACGGATTATGTGGGTGGCTTCACCACATTTATGGGAGCATACCGTTCCCTGCTTGTACCCACTACTGAACTGGGAATAGGAGGAGCCTATAAAGATTCGCTGACCGAACCGGGACCCTGGCAGGTCTATATGTATATGCAGGGTGAAACCATTCCGAAAGTGACCAATCATGCGCGCTTAAGCAAGGAGAGGAAGGACCAGTGGGGAATCCCCCTGCTGGTGATCTCTGTGGAGTATGATGACAATGATGAGAAGATGTTGAAGGACTTCCTCACCCAGGGTGCAGAAATGCTGGAAGCAGCCGGGTGCAGGAACATTGAACAGTACGATACGCAAAGTCCGCCCGGTGCGGAAACCCATGAAATGGGGGGGGTAAGAATGGGGTTTGATCCAAAGACTTCCATGCTCAACGAATGGAACCAGCTGCATCTGTGCAAGAACGTTTTCGTTACCGACGGGGCCTGCATGACCAGCACCGGAAATCAGAGCCCGTCATTTTTATATATGGCACTGACAGCCAGGGCTGTGGATCATGCTGTCGCAGAGATGAAGAGAGGGTTCTTGTAGTAATGACGGGATTTAACCGTGAAAGATGGACAGACGAGAGGCAATATCAAGAGTTTCAATGCTCGTGGGGGGCACAATCATTGGTGCGGACGCATTCCTGGAATCCGGATGCAGATCCAAACCTGAAGATGCCGGGGCCCTTTTTGGCCGGGACCAGCTGGAGCTATTGAACGAAATCTGTGAAACGATCCTGCCGGAGACAAAAGCCAGCCCGGGAGCCAAAGCGGCAAACGTGGGAGAATTTCTGGCCATTGTGGTAAATGACTGTTACGAACCGGAAGCCCAGGAGATTTTTATAAATGGGATTAAACAGCTGGAGAGGCTCTGCAGGAAAAAGTATAAAAAAGGATTCATGAAATGCGATCCCGTGCAGCGTGAAGAGCTGTTGATTTTCCTGGATGCCGAGCAAAAAGAGTATATGAACGGAAAGGATGATGAAGCTCCAGCCCATTATTTCCGGATGATAAAGGAACTGACCCTTCCGGGGTTCTTTACTTCCGGGATCGGTGCCACAAAGGCACTGAGGTATGTGGCCATTCCTGGGAAATATGTGGGCGTTGTTGCCTATCAAAAAGGAGACCGGGCATGGTGTACCTTTGATTATTTTAACTGATGGTGATCAAATTGCAGAAGATGGCACAAACAGATGACCAAAATTCAAAAACCCTGACAAAAAACAGAGTGAAGAGCGTATTTTTTGCGGTCCTCAGTCTGCTGGTCCTGGGCAGCTGTAATTCCACCGGAACCCAAACAGCAGACCCGTCTGTGAATGTTCTGACAGAAGAGGAAATTGCAGACGGATGGCAGCTGCTTTTCAACGGAAAAGACCTGACCGGCTGGCATTCATACCTGCGCAGTGAACCGGGCAAGGCCTGGAAAGTTGAAGGGGGTGCGATCCTCCTTGATAAGAATTTCATCACCCCGAGAAAGCATTGCGGGGACCTGACATCAGACGGGGAATATGAGAATTTCCACCTGAAGGTGGAATGGAAGCTTAAACCCTGCAAGAACAGCGGTCTCTTTTTTTATGTGCACGAGGATCCCAGATATGGATACCCGGGGACTACCGGACCCGAGATGCAGATCGTCGACCTGGACTGCAGTCCGGACAGCAAGATATTGAAATCGAGGGCCGGAGCGCTGTACAGCCTGATCCCCGTTGATGTGGAACCGGTGACCCCGGGAGGCCAGTGGAACCAGTATGAGGTTATTGCCAATATGGGGCACCTTGAGTTATTCATTAATGGTACCAGGGTCATTGAAACACAATTGTGGACAGATGAGTGGAAGGCCCTTATCGCCGCAAGCGGTAAATCTGAATATTCCGATTTCGGGACTTTCAAAAAGGGGCACATTGCCTTCCAGGGGACCGAGCCGGGCACAAGGATTTGGTTCCGCAATATCAAGATCAAGGAGTTATAGTGTAAAAAAAAATCGAATCATGGAAAAACGAAAAAGCAGCCCTGAGAAAAAGAGCATCACCAGGGGAGATTTTATCAAACATTCGGCGCTTGCCGCCACGGCTCTGACAATTATTCCCCGTCATGTCATGGGTGGGAAAGAATATGTAGCTCCCAGTGATAAACTCTATATTGCTGCAGTCGGATGCGGTGGAGAGGGGGCCGCCGATATAAACACCCTGATGCGGACTCCCAATAAGAATGCGGTTATTTCCCACCTTTGCGATGTGGACGACCGGCAGTCTGCACCCATCCGGAAAGAATTTCCCGATGCCCCCTATTTCCATGACTGGCGGGAGATGTTCGAAAAGGAAAGTAAGAATTTTGATGCTGTGACCGTGGCAATTCCTGACCATAACCATGCGGTGGTCGGGCTGGCGGCCATGCAGCTGAACAAACATCTCTATCTTCAGAAACCGCTCACGCATGACATTTATGAAGCAAGAATCCTTACCCGGGCTGCAGGCAAGTACAGGGTAGTGACCCAGATGGGCGACCAGGGGGCATCGTCAGAGGGGATGGTGCTTCTCAGGGAATGGATGGAGGCAGGCGTACTGGGTGAAATCGAAAAAGTGTACTGCTGGACCGACCGTCCTGTATGGCCGCAGGGGATCCCATGGCCCGACAGGCATCCGGAAGTGCCCAGGGGACTTGATTGGGACCTGTGGCTTGGAACGGCGAAGGAGACGAAATACATTGACAATCTTGTTCCTTTTAACTGGCGGGGCTGGTGGCGGTTTGGGACAGGTGCCCTGGGGGATATGGGTTGTCATATCATGGGACCTCCCTTCAAACTCCTTGGCCTTGGATACCCCACGGATGTTTCGGGAAGCGCCAGCACCATTTATGACGGAATATTCTCTGAAGCGCAGTATCCTGAAAGCGGGCCCGTATCAAGTTCAATAAGATTTACCTACAAACAGGAAAACGGCAGGAAACTGGATCTTTTCTGGATGGATGGGGGAATCACTCCCCAGCGTCCCGCTGAACTTGATCCGGACGACAACATGAACGAGATACTCGGGGACTGGCCGGGGGTGAACGATTATGAAGGGTGCACACTGTTTATTGGCTCAAAAGGGAAGGCAGCCTGTGGATGGGGTGGAAGGAATCCTGTCCTGCTCCCGCTTTCCCGAAATGATGAAATCAGCGTACCTAAAAAATATCCCAGGGTAGATGGGGATATGGATGGACATTACTGGCAATGGATCGATGCCTGCATAGCCGGATATGGAAATGCCGAGGTGAGCTCGCCTTTTGAGGGATACGCCGGACCGTTAACGGAAACAGTATTGATGGGGAACCTGTTATTGCGCAGTTTCAATATTCGGGAAAAGATAACAAGGGTGGACCCGGTGTATGGAGAATTAGAAGGTTTTGTTTATCCGGGGAGGTATATCAATTTTCAATGGGACGGACCAAATATGAAAGTTACCAATTTTGAGCAGGCAAACCAGTTTGTCCGGAGGGAATACAGAAAGGGGTGGGGAGACCTGCAGTTGTAGTCCTGTATGGCTTTTTATGAACAAAAGATCAGATGATGAAAATTGAAATATCAGATAATTACAGTGAAATCAGCCATAAAGCAAAAGATATTATTGTCGGACAGATCAGAAAGAAACCGGATCTGCTGCTTTGTGCTGCATCGGGGAGCAGCCCTACTCAGGCCTATAATTTGCTTGTGGCTGAATATCAAAAATATCCGGAGTTGTTTTCACAATTACGAATTGTAAAACTCGACGAATGGTGTGGAATTCCAAAAGATGATCCGGGAACATGCGAGTCTTATCTGCAGGCCCACTTAATCAAGCCCCTGGGGATCGGTGATGACAGGTATTTCAGTTTTGACAGCAACCCGGAAGATCCGGACCTGGAGTGTAAAAGGATCCAGGAAAAGCTTGACAGTGAAGGTCCCGTGGACCTGTGTATTTTAGGTTTGGGCATGAACGGGCACCTGGCATTAAATGAGCCAGCCGAATTTCTTTCCCCCGGCCCTCATAGGACCAGGTTAACAAATGCGTCACTTAATCATTTGATGATCAAAGAGATGATTGAAAAGCCCACGTATGGGTTGACCCTTGGGATGGGAGATATCCTGAATTCGAAAATGATCCTGATTCTGATACATGGTGATCAGAAGAAAGGTATCATCCAGCAGTTTCTTTCAAAAAAGGTGACCAGTTTTTTGCCGGCCTCTTACCTCTGGCTGCATCCTGATGTCACCTGTCTGATAGATAGAAATGGAATTGAAAAATAGGTCGGGTGCTTTACTCTGAATAGACATGAGGCGAAATAGATTCATCGTATTACTGATTCTGGTCATCTGGTTTGTCATCTCTTTTATCACCAACATACTGGGGCCTATCATGCCTGTAATTATCGACAATTACAAGCTCAGCTTAACCCTGGCAGCATTTCTCCCTTTCTCCTTTTTCCTGGCCTACGGGGTGATGTCCATACCCGCCGGAATGATGATTGAACGCTTCGGTGAGAAAAAATCAATGCTGGCTGCTTTTGGCCTCACTTTTTCGGGAGCGTTGCTTTTTGCCCTGTTCCCTGTTTACCACATTGCCCTGGCATCTCTTTTCATTATAGGTATGGGAATGGCAATGCTTCAGGTTGTCATCAATCCCCTGATGAGGGAGGCAGGCGGGGAAGAGCATTTTGCTTTTAATGGCGTTCTCGGCCAGCTCGTTTTCGGAGCAGCCTCCTTTACCAGTCCTTTTGTATTCTCCTACCTGATGAAGGAATTGGGTGGGTACAGCGGGGGCGGGAATCTGCTTATCCGGTTGTTGGGTAAGTTGACGCCCCCTGACCTTCCATGGAATTCACTCTATTGGTTATTCTCAATCATCATTTTTGTGATGATCCTTGTGGTTTTAATCATCAGGATCCCTGAAGTTGAACTGAAAGAGGATGAGAAAGCGGGTGCCTTTAAGAGCTATATGGATCTTCTCAGGGATAGAAAGGTGATTTTATTTTTCCTTGGGATCATGGCCTATGTAGGTACAGAGCAGGGGATCGCCAACTGGATGAGCAAATTTCTGAACACCTACCATGGATTTAATCCCGAGTCAGAGGGCGCCTCAGCCATCGCATGGTTCTGGGGTTTGATGTCAATCGGATGCCTGGTGGGACTGCTGGTCTTAAAACTGGTGGATTCAAAGCTGGTGTTAAAGATCGTGAGCCTGCTCACCATGGCCACCATCCTGGCTGCACTGTTCGGCCCGGCAAACCTGTCACTATGGGCATTTCCGCTAACCGGATTCTTTATCTCACTGATCTATTCCATCATTTTCTCCCTGGCTCTCAATTCGGTGACAAAGCATCACGGTTCGTTTTCCGGGATTCTCTGTTCGGGTATTTTCGGAGGTGCACTCGTTCCGCTGATCATAGGCTGGATAGGCGACCACACCGGCCTTCGGCTGGCCATGCTGTTTCTCCTGGTTACCATCGGATACATCCTTGCCATAGGGTTCTGGGCAAAGCCATTGGTTAATAATAAAACCATTAAATTGCGGGACCTGGCCTTCAGGGCAAGAAGAACAAAAAAATGAATGTATTGCCCGGGGATCAAGGGTTGTGTCATCGTAATTGCAGATCGGTATTCATGGACATTATAGGGGTTGATATCGGCGGATCAAAAATAGAGGCAGCTCTGATCAGCGGGAAGCAGATCAGCAGGGTATATACCTGTCCAACACCGGCCGGGGAATCAAAAAAAAACGTTGTAAAGGCAGTGGGGGATGCCATTGAAAAAGTCGCCTCGCAGGCGGTCACCGCTATAGGCATTGGTGTCCCTGGATTAGTGGATCTTGAATCAAACGAAGTTCTCGATGTGATGAACATACCGTCATGGGACCGTGTGCCACTTAAAAAATTGATGGAGGCCCGGTTTCATAAATCCGTCCATGTAAATAACGATGCCAACTGCTTTGCCCTGGGAGAAAAACACTTTGGGAAGGGCCGGCCATACAGGGATTTTGTGGGTATCACGATCGGAACCGGCCTGGGAGCAGGTATCATCATCAATGATCATCTATATTCGGGCAGGTACTGTGGTGCAGGGGAAATCGGGCCGGCGTATTATCGTGACAGGACAGTTGAGGCTTATGCCAGCGGACAGTTTTTCAAGGACCGGGGACTGGACGGTTCGCGAGTCTCAGCACAGGCAGGTAAAGGCGACCCGGAGGCATTGAAGCTGTTTCATGAACTGGGGGAGCATATCGGAAGAGCCATTGCCAATATATTGTTCATACTGGCACCCGAAGCTATCATTATCGGCGGCTCTGTTTCCGGTTCATATCCTCTTTTTGAAGCCGGGATGCGGTCTGTACTGGAGGGTGAGTTTCCGTATCGGCGCCTCTACAGGTCTCTGGTAATTGAAATCTCCGACCTGAAGAACAGTGCTGTACTTGGGGCCTCATCCCTGGTTTTCGATGCGCTCCATTGAGGATTTCCTGTTCAGATCCCTGGTATCAATCGTTAAACCATCGAAAAGGATGGCTATTGCAATTTTTACCAGGAGAGTAAAGAGCAGCATGCCTGATGCGAGGATGAACACGGCCGTTCTGATTTCAATCCAGGATGGGGAATAGACATACACCTGGCCCAGTGCATCCGGTGTGAATCCCGGCAAGATCATGAGGATGCCCTTTTCAATATAAACACTGGCGAAGATCAGGATGGCTCCCGCATTGAGTGCCATCAGGTTTCTGCGGGTGCCCGGAAGCAGGAGCAGAACGAAGGCAATCACTCCCATCACATTGGACGACCAGCTGAACACAACCAGTTCCGAATGCGTGCCGATCCCGAACAGCAGATATTCCCAGTACACTGCATTTTCCGTGAAGGCATAGAATTCATTGAACAGCTCGCAAAAAATAAAGAACAGGTAGATAATAACGGTATATCTCATGATCCCGGCGATTTTCCAGATCGCCTCATCCTTTATCTCGAATTTTGTTGTTCTCCGGAGTGCCTGGAACAAAAGAAGGAGCAGGGCCAGCCCTGAACTGAAGGCAGATGCCAGGAACCTGGGGGCAAGCAGTGCACTGTGCCAGAACGGGCGGGCGGCGAGCGAGCTGTAACGGAATGCAGTAATGGTATGAATGCCAATGGCCAGGGGTAAGCTGAAAAATACAAGGATTTGAACCAATGACTTTCTGGGATCCTTTTTATGGAAAACATGGTGCAGCAGGTAGAGGGCGACTACAAGGTTAATAATGGCATAGGCAAGAAGAAAAAGGAGATCCCATGACAGCATGGATGAGGGAAAGTTCATCATACCCACGGGCGGGATCAAATGCCAGAATCTCTGCGGTCTTCCCATATCTGCGACAACGAAGCAGATGCTCATTATCACCGTACAGACAGCAAGCAATTCACCAAAAATGACGATCTCCCTGATGGATTTCCAATGATATATATAGGCTGGGATGACCAAAACGACGGCTGCAGCTGCGATTCCCACCAGGAAAGTGAAATTCCCGATATAGAATGCCCACGACACCGAGTCACGCAAGTGTGTGCTGATCAATCCTGCCTGCAGCTGCCCGGCATAACCGAGTCCACCCCAGAGGATCAGCATTAACAACAGAATGATCCAGCCATAATAAGCCCGGCTTCCCCGGAGGACTAACTTTGCGCTGCCTTTAGCAAAACGAATGAAATTCATACCGGCACATGATATTTTGTCCGCAAACCGGATCCCCTTATATGCTGAAAGGATCAATGCTCCCCTCGAGGCCGAAATAGTAATAGAATTTTGGCTGCGTATTGAGTTCCTGCTTTAATATCCATACAGGTTGGTTATCAAAAATATACCTGACCTCACTGTCCGGATCCAGGATATTTCCAAATTTCCTTGCCCCCACCGGACAGATATCAACACAGGCAGGATTTTTGCCCTTTCTTACCCGTTGGATACAGAGAATACACTTTTCAACCACCCCTTTCATTCTCGGCCTGTTGCCAAGGTAATGCAGTTCTGTGTTTAACAACTCCGCAGGTAAACCAGGTTCACTCCAGTTGAAATGCCTCGCCCCATACGGACAGGCGGCCATACAATACCTGCAACCGATGCACCAGTCGTAATCCACCACTACAATTCCATCGGGTTCCTGCCAGGTGGCTTTCACGGGACAAGCATCCACGCATGGCGGATTCTCGCATTGCTGGCATTGAACCTGCACATAGAAATGGTCCTTCTCAGGGACGCTGCCAGGGTCATAGAAGAGGTTGGAATCCTGGGAATCGATCCTTTTCTCTTTCCCCATCCAGGGCATGGTTTTCATCCGAGGCGAACTGCTTGAGTTTGCGTTTGAACAACAAAATATATTCCGCCCTTACCCTGGTGGCAAAATGGAACCAGAGCAGCACCAGCAGGATGATCGTGAAGCTGATAAACCTGGCTGAAAGATCGAACCCGTTCACAAGGGTCACCAGGATGACGCCGCTCAGGCCGGTGGCAACGCTGTCCACCACCACATCGATGAAAGTCTTGGACTGGTTCTTGATTTCAGCCGGAACGGGCAGCACCAGCAGCTCGATGGCCGATTTATTGATGGATTGCTTCAGGCTCCCGTCGGCCGATTTGATAAACACCGCAGACCAGAGCCCGGGGACAAAAAGTACCGCCAGGGCGCCGATCAGGATCCCGGCCGGCAGGATATAAAGGGAGATCCCCACCCCGAAAACCCCCACCACCCTCCGGGTAAGGAAAAGCTGGATCAGGAGCGAGATAATATTGAAGTTGGAGAACCAGAAACCGAAAAACGCGGTCAATTCATCCTCGTCGGCGATCTTCGAGGAAGAGATGGCGCTGAACTGGTAATCAACCAGACGGGCAACCAGTACGGCAAATACTGTAATCAGGGCAAGGTAAGTGAGGTGCCTGGAATCTTTGATCAGGCGAATGGGACGTTCGGCCAGCCTGTCCATGCGCCTTTTCTGCCTCTGGAAGGAAACCCCGGCCAGTTCAGAGCTTCTCCAGATGGCCTTGTTGACAGGAATGCAGACCAGCAGCAGGATCACACCAATAAAAAGAAGGTTTTCACTTCCCATTACGGGTGCAAGCAAAGAGGCCAGGTAACCCCCAAAAATACCTCCCGTGATCGCACCGCTACCGATCAGCCCGAACAATCTTTTTGCTTCGCGGGCATTGAAAACGATGTTGGCAAATATCCAGAACTGTGAAGCAGACAGTACACCGAATACCGCCACCCAGATATAAAACAGGTAAAGCACCCAGGTTTCGATATGGTTGAATCTCAACAGCAGAGCGAACAGTGTGATGCTGCATACAGAGACCAGCAGGGTATAATGGATGATCTTATTGAGCGGCCGGGTCCTCAGCCACCTGGAATAAAATGCCATGATGATACCCGCAACCACCGCCACCAGGATGAATGCCACCGGCAGCTTCTCGATGCCCACATTGGTAAGGAACAGGGAGTTAATGGTGGGTTTGATGATGAGCAAGGTGGAAATAAGGAGGAAAATATTCAGCTGCATCAGGAGCGCCCGGCGCATCTCCCCTTCCCGGATATCAAAAGTCCGTTTGAACAGAAGCGTGACTTTCTCTCCTTGAAATATCATCTGTCCCGGAGGGTGACCCTGTCGCCCTTAAATTTTGATTATCTCGTTTTTAATAAGTTATCCGCTACCAGGACCAGGTCCCTCAGGACCTTCTCACCATCCGCATCCTCGATCAGCGCCACCAGGATATACCTTCTTTCCGGTCCCCACACCAGCACCGAATCGGCGTGATAGTTCTTCCAGGTCCCCGATTTTCTGTACAACCGGGCCCGCGGAGCGATCTTTTCCAGGTTTGCCACAAATTTATGATGAAGCTCGGGATTGGCCATCAGATCAAGCATCTCTTTCGACCGTTCATAACTCACCAGCTTTCCGTAGGCCATCAGGTAATAGTAGCGGCAGACCTGGGTTACAGTGGCCCCATGGCTGATACCCCTTAACGGATCCGGGTGCCGTTCACCGGTCTTGGCGTACCTTTTCCCCACCCACAGG
>CAYXUD010000089.1:0-37703 GCA_964467775.1 uncultured Bacteroides sp.
ACCGGTTTTAGCGGGATCCCTTCGGATGCATTTTGCAATGTGCTGGCAGAAGGGGGGAAACAGTATGCATTGTACATCTTCCATGGTGATTTTGAGGGGGAGTGGGGGGCCCACTTTATCCCTGAACCAGGCAATTTTCAGGATACAATTATGCTGAATAAGGTTCCTGCAGGCCACTATTTTCTTGAATGGATCGACCCTTCAACAGGTTCGGTCCTGAACGCGGAAAAGCTTAAATGGACTGGAGGAAACTTAATACTGGAAACCCCGGGATTCTCCCTGGATATTGCCATGCGGATGCGGAAGATTGATTAAACTTCGTCTGGCAGTGAACTAAAACCAGTGCCTTCTTCTGAAGAGTATTACACCAACGAATGACAGGAACAAGGAACCAAGGATTATGGAAGGCAGGGCCCAGACGGAGTTCTCCATAAAATTGGGGACATTCATCCCGAATATGCTCGCAATTAACGTTGGGATCATCAGGATAATTGAAATAAGTGTCAGCTGTTTCATGACCGCATTCAGATTATTCGAGATCACAGAGGCAAAAGCGTCCATCATTCCGCTCTGAATATCGGAATATATCTGTGCCATTTCAAGTGCCTGCTTGTTTTCAATCATGGCATCCTCGATCAGATCTTCATTGAGCTCGGTCGTGATTTTTTTGGAATTCTTGAGCTTTGCCAGGACAATCTCATTTGCTTTTATGGATGTGATAAAGAATACAAGGCATTTCTCCATTTTCAACAGCTTGTTCAACTCCTTGTTCTTAATTGATTTTTCTAGGTCCTGTTCAATGGAGGCACTCCTCTGATTGATCTGTTTCAGGTACTTCAGATATAAAGTGCCAGAACGAAGAAACAACTGAAGGGTAAAATTGATCGTATCGGTTATCTGCCGGTATTGATCCCGGTATGGCGAAGGCCTCTCCATGGGAAGAACCTCATTGTCCTGCAGGCAAAGTGTCAGGGTGAAATTCTCAGTAATAAAAATCCCCAGGGGAGTTGTATGAAACGGCACACCGTTATTTGCAATTTCAACGGGGATCCTTAAGATGATCAATGTCCAGTCGTCCTCAAACTCAACACGCGGCCTTTCATCTGCATCCAGGATATCATGGATCGAGTCGGCCGGCAATACAAATTCATCGGATAATCTTCTGATTTCCTGCTGGGATGGTTTTGTAACATTGATCCAGCAGCCTTTTTCGGGTTCAGTAATCTCTATGTACCCACCAAATGTTTTGAAAATCTTGATCATGACTTTGCCTCCTTACATTTTCTCTGTAAGGAGACACGGGGATCACCCTACAGAAGTGTTAGTGCTTCAATGGACTATGATATGGGTCTTCGTTCATCGTCTTGGTACTGTAATTCCGGATGCGAAAGTAAACTATTTTTTCATTGATTGTCATTTGAGGAGGTATATTTTTGAAGTTCCACCAGGATGCAATGAACTTGAGGATACACAAATCATAGGTGGTTTAAGTCCTTTGACAAAATCTGATGCGGCAAAAAAATGCTAATGGCTATTTCTTTACTTTTTTAACCTGCAGCATGGCAGGAAACATAAACAAAAAAGTAAGCAGGAAGAATAACAGTTCAAATATCAGATTGCTGTTTTCTGCAGGATTCCCCCTGAACCTGCTTATTACAGCATCCCACGTATTGCCAAGTAAATTACCAAAGTATATCATTCGCATAAGGACAAATATGTGCTTTGCCGTCTTTTCTCCGTAGTAGTCAAAGAACTTCTTTGTCATTTCAGCGTCAGGATTTCTATTGGCTTCGGCATAGTGCTGCGCATACAGTAAAGCTGTTAATTCAAACTCGGATGCACCTGCCTGAAATTGAAGATTGAGCATATTTTTTACTTCTTCCTCGTTGATACCGCTTGCCAGAGCCTGTTTGGCATGAAACCATGTACAATAGGTGCACACGTTAACTGCACTTGTAACCGTCATGATTTTCTCCATAAATGCCCGGCTGATCTTCTTGTTTCTGAATGCCCCGATCATTTGCGGAAAGTGACTCATTAGAAAACCAAGATCTTTAAAGAATATCCTTGCAGTAAAAATCTTCTTGCTGAACTTCTGTTTCATTTTTTTCCGGGATTATAAAGTCCGGATTGTACTGTGAAGTAAAAACCTGTGAGATGCGGGCTTTCCAAGTTCATTACCGGTTCAGGAATTCTATAACTGATTGATATACAAATATCATTTGTAGCTCCACCAGGATTATCAATTTAAATCTATCTGATTTGATTTTTTCATGATCAGCTCTTGATATTGTTGCTTCATATCCGTTGGCAGAAAACTGATTTCAATGAATTCCTGCCACCGGGGGATTGCTGTTCGAAATTTCGAAAAGATATTGTCAAGAGATTTTTCATCAAGGCCAAACCTTTCTGACACTTCCAAAAAATCATTTTGGCGAATTTTTTTCTTTTTCCCATTGAGTGTAAGAGCAAGTTCTTCATCATCACCTTTCACCACCAAATGAGTAGCAACCATGTCATAGGCAGGAGCCAACATATACCCCACACCCGGCTGATCAATCAACGAGAAATTCTTAAGGTGCATATCCGCATTACCTGTAAGAAAAGAGAATAATACCTGCTCAAAATAATTAATGATATCCAATCCCGGGTTTTCCGAATGACTGATAATTGCTTTTCCAATCTGTTCGTAAGAACCATGGTATTTATGTTCCGTCAACCTTTCCGTGATCTGGCACATATCTTCCATATGAATTTTTCGATCTTCTGAGCGATCAATCCTCCTGGTGATATATGACAAACATCCGGAATTCAGCCGGATTAGCGAATGTGGAACCGTTTGAATGTCCGCCAGTGAAGCAAGGTGCATGGTAAGATCTTCCAGCTCCGGCAGATTTGGATATTCCATAGCAGGTGGCTTCAGGATATAATTTCCCCATAAACCAACTATTGTAAATCGTTGCGGCTCCGATTTTTTCGAAAGTTTGTCCAATTCCAGGGATAGTTTTGGCTGCACACCGGTAACTGTTGTTTGTGATTTGATTACCTGTTCACCGAGTTTCAGCATCTCATCTTCAGAATATGGAATCACAGGAGCTTCTGCTGATCCAAATATCTTCCGGCTGCATGCCGGGTGAAAATCCAGATGATCCGCATCCAGGATCCCGTAACAGTAAAGACACCTTCTTTTTTCCATCATTACGAATCCGTTGCAGGTTCGATACTAACAGCTCCGATGCAATCCCTGCAGCATACCAACAGCAATCCCATGCGATCCCTTTCATTCAGTTTCCAATTCTTCTGCGCAATATCAAGCAACCACCCTTCCGGGATTAAACCATCAAAGAAGGGAATCATCGTTTTACTTTGAAAAGGTTCTGACTGTAGTGGCAGGGTCAGGCTCACCGGTTTCGATCCGGACTGAAGGTATTCCTGGTCATAAGCAAAGCTGTAACCGTCCTCATCTTCAATGAGCATTCCGGCCAGCTTTTTCTCCATGTACACATTTGCTTTTCTCATTCATTTATCAGTTTTGAACGGTCAATGGGACCCGGTTTCAGTTCATGACCGAATAATCTGAGCACCTGGTTTACTTTATCCATTCGCAAGGATGTTTTCCCCTGTTCGATATCCCGTATAAACCTCAAACCAACGCCAGCTTTAAGTGCGAGTTCTTCCTGTGTCAGTTTCGTGATCTTGCGTCTCTCTTTCAAGAATGCCGATAAAACAGATCTTTCTTTGTCCATTATTTATACCATTACGGGTATAAATATATGAAATTATTATCAATTATACCATTTCGGGTATAAAATATTTTTATCATCCTTACATTATACCCGTTAAGGTATAATGAAAGATATTTGGGTCATAGAATGAAATATGATGATTGTTGGCTTTGAATGGTTCAAAATCAGTTGAAAGATTTCTGACTGATTGGTATTCAAATATTGCTTGTAGCTCCACCAGGAATCGAACCTGGATCTACGGTTTAGGAAACCGCTATTCTATCCGTTGAACTATGGAGCCCTGTTTTGAGGGGACAAATTTAGGTTAATTCTGTTTTACTGCAAAATATTGTATTTTGAAGCAAAATCACCGGTTTGGTTAAGCATTAAAACGGTGATGAGCGGTTGCTTTTTCACAATATTTCCATCAGGGAAAGAGAGGGATACGACAAACACCCGGAAGGGCCGGCTTTTGCAACACCATCCTGACCAGGGGAAAAGAATAGATCAATTATAATCTCGCTTCATGGAGTGCCAGAAACACCTTTTCCGGATTCCCGGAGAGATTCACTACCTGAATTGCGCCTACATGTCGCCGCTTATGATCCCGGTTGAAGAGAAAGGGATTGAGGGAATGCGCAGAAAACGCAACCCCCTCTCCATAAAACCGGAGGATTTCTTTAACGGGGTGAATAGCGTAAGGGAAAAATTCGGGCTGATGATAAATTGCGATCCCTTGCAGGTGGCCCTCATGCCTTCGGTCTCCTATGGCATGAACAGCGTGATGACCAATATTCCGTACGGGAAGGGCCAGCATGCACTGACCATTTCCGAAGAGTTTCCCAGCTGCTACTATGCTGCCCGGCGGTGGTGCCGGACCCACAGGACCAGGCTCAAAGTGGTTGCCCGCAGGGAGGATATCCCGGGAAGGGCAGAGGAGTGGAACGAAAGGATCCTGGATTCCATTGGTACTGATACTGCCTTCCTGGTGATGGCCTCGGTCCACTGGATGAACGGGACCAGGTTTGACCTTGAAACCATCGGCGCCCGTTGCTTGGAGACGGGAACCAAATTCATCGTGGACGGATCACAATCGGTAGGGGCGCTGCCCATTGATGTCCGGAAATGCGGGATCGATGCCTTGATATGCGCAGCCTATAAATGGCTGATGGGACCTTACTCCACGACCCTCTCCTTTATCCATCAGGGGTTTAACGGCGGGCTGCCACTCGAGGAATCGTGGATGTCCCGCCCCGGCGCTGAAAGGTTCGACAGGCTCACCGATTATGTGGAGGGGTACAAACCGGGGGCCATCCGATTCGACGTAGGCCAGAGCAGCAATTTCATTTCCGTTCCCATGCTGGACGAAGCCCTGAGGCAGTTGCTGGAATGGGGCATTGGTGAGATCCAGGGATATGCCAGGCAGCTTTCAGATCCCCTGGTCCGGTTCCTCCTTGAGAAAGGTTTCCATGTAGATCATGAATCCTTCAGGGCGCATCACCTGACAGGGCTTACCCTGCCCCAGGGATCAGATGGTGATACCCTGATCCGTGAATTTCAGTCCAGGAACGTATTCGTTTCTCTCAGGGGCAACAACATCCGGATCTCGGTCAGTGTGTTCAATACGGAAGAGGACATCAGGGAGCTGATCACAGCCCTGACATAACATCATCCCCTTCTGTTGCTGATGGCCGCCAGGACCCGGGCTGGGGTCATGGGCATCCGGTAAAGGCGGGCCCCGCAGGCATCAAATATGGCGTTGGCTATCACGGCCCCCATGCATATGATGGCCGGTTCGCCACAGCCCTGGGGCGGCTGGTCCATCCTGTCCATAATTAAGGTTTCAATCTCAGGGACCCAGGAGAAGAGGGGGATCTGATAGGTGTCGAAGTTGCCGGTCATCACCCTGCCGCCCCTGAATGCTATATCTTCGCTCAGGGCGTAGCCCATTCCCATGGTGATGCAGCCCTCCATCTGGATGGCAGCACCCTGGGGATTCACACACATTCCCATGTCCTGTGCGCAGGCCACACGGATCACCCTGACTTCGCCGGTCTTTTCATTCACCTCCACCTGGGCCATATGAGCCACATAGGAGCCGGCATCAAAACCACAGGCCAGGCCGAAGCCCCTTCCACTCGGGCCTGCAGCCGGGGTATATCCAAATTTGTGTGCCGCTGCCTCCAGGACCCCGGCCATCTGTTCATTTTCCAGGTTGTCCAGCCTGAACCGGAGCGGATCTATACCCGCGGCTGCCGCCATCATGTCAACCTGCGACTCTCTTGAAAAGGTATTGGTATTGTTACCAGGTGCCCGCCATGGCCCGGTATTGAATGGATGGACCGGCTTCCCCCTTGCTTCCCCGTAGCCCGTTGTACACCTGTGCGGAACGGCATATATTGTATCTGAACCCCTGTTCCCGGCGAAATACTGATGATAATCCCACATAGTGATCCTGCCTGCTCTGGTAACCCCTGACCGGATCTTCACCACAGCGGCAGGCCGGAATGAATCATAAAAAAACTCCTCCTCCCTGGTCCAGGCCACCATCACCGGTCTGCCGGTAAGTTTTGATAACCGCGCTGCTTCAACGGCCTGCTGATGGGGCGATTTTCCACCGAACCCGCCTCCCACAAACGGGACGATCACCCTCACCTTTTCAAGATCCAGTCCCAGTTCGCGGGCGATCGTTTCCTGAGCAGGGAAAGGTGTCTGGGTGGATGCCCAGACGGTGATCCGGTCATCTTCAAAGTGGGCCAGGGCCGTATGGGATTCCATCGGAGCATGAGCCACATAGCCGTCATGGAATTCGCTTTCAATAAGGATATCGGCCAGCCTGCCCCCCTGCTCCAGGTTTCCGGCACTATCCACGACCCTGCTCTCGGACGGGGCTTTCAGCAGGTAGTCAAAGACCGAATCCTGATCCACCTCAGCTTCATGGAGGTGATATTCAGCTTCCACCATGCGCATTCCGGCAGCTGCCATGTCCGGTAATTCGTGCAATACGGCCAAAAGGTCCCCGTCATGTACCACCTCTGCTCCTTCCATCCGTTCGGCCCGTGAATAATCAACCGAGGTAAGTTCGGCAGCATGGGAAGGGGGCCTCAGGACCCGCGCGTAGACCATGCCCGGCAGTTTCATATCACCCGAAAACAGAGCCTCACCGGTTACCTTGAGCCTGGCATCGGAATGAAGCATGGGACGGCCCACGTAATTGAATTCCGTATGGTCGATCACACCGGGCTTCTCCTCCATGTACCTTTCGATACGCTGACCCCTGGCCAGCTCTCCGTAAGTCACTCTTTTTTGCGGGCTGGAAATACCTGAGACCACGCCTTTACTTGCCTTGACATCATTTTTATCCAGCTCCAGGTACTCCGCCCCGAGTTCGAGCAGGACAGCCTTTGCCTCGGCACCTGCTGCCCTGAGGGAGTGGCTGAATTCCCGGGTAGTCAGGGATCCGTAGGTGCCCCTGTCGTAAGGGCAGATCCCCGTGTCTCCCATCACCATCATGACGGACTCGTATGCAACATCCAGCTCATCGGCGATCTGTTGTGCCAGGGAGGTGATGGGACCCTGTCCCATCTCGATCTTCCCGGTGAAACAGCTCACGGTGCCGTCCTCTGCAATCCGGAGGAAGGCATTATAATCGGTCGGCCGTTCACGCCGCTGGGCCAGTGGCAGAGCCAGCAGCTCAGAAGGGTCACAGGTAGTGAAATAGATGAAAATACCCCCTCCGAGCAGTTTGAAAAAATCCCTTCTTTTAAGCTCCGGCCCTCTCGTTCCTGGTTCCATTCTATGCTTTTTTGAGTGCTTCAACGATCCGTTCCGGGATCATGGGCATCTGGAAAAGCCTTGCCCCGCAGGCATCGAAAATGGCATTGGCAATCGCTCCGCCCATGCAGATAATGGCAGGTTCACCACAGCCCTGCGGCGGCTGGTCCATCCTGTCCAGGATCACCGTATCGATCGTCCCGGGGATCCACGAAAACAGGGGAAGCCGGTATGTGTCAAAATTCGCAGTGATCACATGCCCGCCCCTGAATTCCACATCTTCTGAAAGGGCATACCCCATCCCCATGGTTACACAACTTTCCACCTGGAGGGTGGTTCCCTGGGGATTCACGCACATGCCCATATCCTGAGCACATACAGTCCTTACAGGTTGTACTTTACCAGTACTTTCATCAACTTTTACTTCAATCATAACAGCTACCCAGGTCCCAGCATCAATGCCGCATGCCATGCCGATTCCCCGGCCGCTGGGAGCGGCTGCAGGGGTATAGCCGAATCTGTCAACCAGCGCTTCGATGACCGCAATCATCTTCTGGTCGGCAAGGTTATCGAGCCTGAAACGGACAGGATCGATCCCCAGCCTTGCGGCCATGATATCCACCTGCGATTCCCTGGCAAAGGTATTGGTATTGTTCCCGGGTGCCCGCCAGGCTCCGGTCGGAAAAGGATGAACCGGACTGCCCCGTTTCTCATCGTAACCGGTGGTCACTGCATGGGGCACATCATAAATGGTGTCGGATCCCCGGTTACCGGCGAAGTACTGCCTGAAATCCCACAGGGCAATCTTACCTGAAGCGGTGACACCTGACCGGATCTTCACCACCGCAGCCGGCCTGAAGTAATCCATGAAGAACTCCTCCTCACGGGTATAGGTCAGCATGACCGGTTTCTGTGCAAGTCTGGCAACCTTCACTGCCTCCAGCACCTGCGGGTGATATATCTTTCCCCCGAAACCTCCGCCCAGGAATGGCGAGATCACCCTGACCTGGTCAAGGTCCAGGCCCATTTCCCGTGCAATGTCATCCTGTGCCCCGAAAGGTGATTGTGCGGATGCCCAGACTGTCACCCTCTCACCCTCCCAGTGGGCAAGTGCTGCATGGGGTTCAATGGGTGAATGGGCCACATAGCCGTCATGGTATTCACGCTCGAAGATCTCATCACTCAGGGCGGTTCCTTCTTCGAGGTTGCCCGAACTTGCCACCCGCCTGCTATCCGAAGGTGCATGAAGCAGGTATTCAAACACGGTCTTATCATCCACCTCCATTTCATCCTGCGTATATTCAGCTTTCACTTTTGCCAGTGCCTGTCCGGCTTTTTCAGGCGATTCATGCAGCAAAGCGACCAGGTCACCATCCCGCACTACCTCGATCCCCTCTATGGTCTCGGCACCGGAATAATCCACAGATATCAGCCTGGAGCGATGTGACGGTGGCCGGAGGATCTTTGCATGGACCATCCCGGGCAGCCTGATATCCCCGGTATATTTGGCCTCCCCTGTTACTTTGATCTTAGCATCTGCATGCTTCATCGGCCGGCCCACATAGTTGAACTCTGTATGGTCCTTAACCTCGGGTTTCTTTTCAAGGAAACGCTCAATCATTTTTCCTTTGGCAAGTTCCCCGTAGCTCACCTGCTTCTTCGGGTTGGATACTCCCGCGATCACCCCGTTCTTTACTTTCAGGTCCTTTACCGGGATATCAAGGTATTCAGAGCCGAGCTGAAACAGGACCGCCCTTGCTTCTGCTCCCGCAGCACGCAGGTAATGACTGAATTCCCGGGTGGTAAGGGATCCCCACGTGCCTGCATCATACGGACAGAGCAGGGTATCGCCCATTACCATCTTCACCGATTCCAGTGAGACGTCCAGTTCATCAGCAATCTGCTGGGCCAGCGAAGTGATCGGGCCCTGTCCCATTTCGATCTTGCCTGTGTAACAGTGGACCGTTCCATCTTCGTCAATCCTGAGAAATGCATTGTAGTCATCGGGGACCTCCCGTCGCTGTGCAAGGGGCAATGCCAGTAATTCGGAGGGATTGCTGGTTCCGAAGTATACAAAAACACCCCCTCCCAGCAGGGTCAGGAAATCCCTTCTCCGGATCTCCAGCCGGTCCTTTGTAGTGGCCAGCCTCTGTTTGTCTTTTGTTCTTTTCACGGTTATTTCCCTCCTTTCATTTCCCGGGCGGCGGCCTGTATGGCTTCAATGATCCTGATGTGGGCACCGCACCTGCACAGGTTGTCCTCCATTCCCTCTATCACCTCTTTTCTTGTCGGTTCAGGATTGTTCAGCAGGAGCCCGTATGCATTCATGATCATCCCGGGGGTGCAATACCCGCACTGAAGTGCGTCCTTTTCCATGAATGCCTTCTGCAGCGGGTGAAGCTGGCCATTTACCGAAAGGCCTTCAATGGTGATGATCTCGTTATTGGCGGCATCACCGATGGAGAGCGCGCAGGAACGGACCGCCACATTTTTCATGATCACGGTACACGAACCGCAGTAACCCATTCCACAACCATATTTGGTTCCGGTCAGGCCAAACTGGTCCCTCAGGACCCACAGAAGGGTGAGGGCCGGATCAATGGTGATTTCAGTTTTCTTCCCGTTCAGGGTGAACTTGATCGGTTCTTTTTCCATTATTTCATTGATTTAAATGGCGTTGTCATAATCTTTCCTGGTGTCAATATCTGTAAGGATGCCCGGTTCATCCACCTCCACTTCCAGCACATCATCGGGAAACAGATGCATCAGTGACCGGAGCCCTTTTTCCAGGTCAAGTTTTTCAATTTCACGTTTATACTTGAAATCCACCAGCAGGGGATGGCCCCTCCGGTGGTTGTAGACGGGGACCACGATGCCGTGCAGGGACTCATTGTATGCACGGAGGACCTGGTTTGTTACCCCGGCGGGGATCCCTGGCTGGTCCCCGAGGAATATCAGCGCAGTTCCTGTATCCTCCGGCAATGATTTAAAACCGCAAAGGACAGACGACAGCATTCCCGATTCATGGTCCATATTGAAGCATCTATCGACCGGAAGGAGATCAATAACCCTTTCGATCCCCTCTCTGTCGGCACCAAGCACCACCAGGGTGCTGTCAACGCCGGATTGCAGTACATTTCCTATGACGGTCTCGATGATCGTACTGCCCCTGAAAGGCAGCAACAGTTTCTGTGTTCCCATTCGCCTGGATGAACCGGCGGCCAGTATGATAGCTCTGTTAGGTAGCATATTCAGACTGGATTCGGCTTCTGACAAGGATAAGTTCAGCAGCAATGCTGACCGCAATCTCCTGGACGGTCTTTGATCCAATGGATATCCCGATGGGAGTGTGTATCTCCGACCACTGGTCCTCCGTGGCCCATCCATGGTCTAAGAACTGTCTTCTCATCACCGCCACTTTGCGGTCACTTCCTATCATTCCCACGTAAGCTGCCCTGGACCCGATCAATGGTCTCAGGGCTGCCCCATCATGATGGTGATCCCTGGTGACGATCACAATGTATGTATCCGGGCCCGGATCCACCTCTTCCATGGATGCTCCGATATCTGACACAATAAAATGATCGGCATCGGGAATCTGTTCCCTGCAGGCAAATTCCTCCCGGTCGTCCATCACTGTTATCTCAAAATCAAGCAGGCGGCCAAGGTGGGCAAGTGCCTTCCCCACATGTCCGGCCCCGGCGATAACAAGGCGTGGCAAAGGTTTACTGAATTCAATAAGTATAATGTAATTGCCGGAGAGGGCTTCATCTTTAAGATCGAGTTCATAGAATCCCGACCCGGGTGTTTCCGGCAGAATGGCGGAGATGGAATTCCAGAGTTTGCGGTCTATTCCTTTGGGCAGTGCGGCCCGTTTACCAGTGGCAATCCAGTATCTGTCAATGGTCCGGCCATTGCCCGGATTTTTTGAAACAACGGTAAGGATATATCCCCCTGCTTTCGTGGACAGGGATTGTTCCATCGCCTCAAATGCCTCCAGGTTCCTGCCGGGATTTGCATCAATAAGCACCTCTGCTTCCCCTCCGCAGATGGCTCCCTCCCCATCCTGGCCGGCTTCCAGGCTGAAGTAATACTTGTCTGATACCCCGGTGATCAGGAGGTGGTTTGAAATCTGTCCCACCTCGGCTTCAAGGAGACCGCCCCCCACAGTTCCGGTAATCAGGCCGCCATCACCAAACAGTGCGGAACTCCCTGGTTTCTGCGGTGTAGAACCGGAAGTCCGTATCACCGTGGCGAGGACGACCGCACCTCCCGATCTGATCTGTTCCAGCAACTGACGATGGATCTCTTTCATGCCAGCGGAATTCGGGACGTTTTCAGATGATCCTTACAAGTACAATAACCAGCACACAACCTATAATTACAAGCGGGGAGAGAATTCTCCAGTACACACTGTACGGCTGAAATGAACGCCGGTTTTGGCCTATTCTGTTATACCATAATGCTGCACCGAACCCGAGCGGGACAGTCACCATGGAAAGAAGGATGGCTACCGGTGCTGTATAGAGTGCCAGCGGGATGTTGGTAGCGGCAAAGGTGCAGGCCGGAGTGGCGGTAACGAACTTCACAAAGGGGAAGAGGGAGGTGGCAATCAGGGCAGCTCCGCCACCTGCCAGGATGCGGTATTTCAGTTGCTGCGAAAACCGCTTCCCGAAAATGCCGGTCAGGATCACGAAACCTGCCAGTGCCGTTATAAAGGCGAACATGGGATTCAGAACAGATCCATGGTTCCAGGCTATATGAAGCAGCCAGGCATCGAGCCATTTGAACATCATGGCGACCAGGACAATGATCAGGACCGGCAGGATGCGCCGGGTAATACTCCAGATGAATGAGAGCCAGAAAAATGAAAGCCCGGTCAAAATGGCTCCCGTGAAGAGGACGGCACATTTCTGCAGACCCATGCCGGCCCCGAATTCCACCAGGCCCCAGAGTGACCCGGCGACCAGGATAATACCAATTCTTGATGTGATGCTTTCTTTGTCCATTTCGGTTGCGGGTTTTATTTTATAAATATAGACTATTTGTTGACAACGATCCCAGGTTTTAGTAACTTGTAAACATCACGGGCAAAATCAACTGAGATGGAAAATCATTATTTGTGCCCCCATTGCAGGGGACACCTGAGGGTGGGGGATTACATTGTATTTAAGATTCGCAATACGTTGAGAGAAAAAGGTTTATTGCTCCTGCATCCCGAAGTCGGGAATTATACCAGCATCAAGCATCCCCAATTTAATTTCCAGGAAGGAGAGCGAATAGATTTCTTCTGTCCGCTTTGTCTCCAGAACCTGGACGCTGCCATCGATGAAAACCTGGTCCACGTGATCATGGTGGACCAGAGTGGAATGGAGCACGAAGTCTATTTCTCTCGTATTGCCGGTGAAAAAAGCACCTATCAGGTATCCCAGATCGGGGTGAAGACCACTGGTGAACACTCCTACAGGTATACGCATTTTGAGATACCAGATAATCACATCCCCTATTTGCAAAATTGAAAGCCAATCCTCCCCGCGGGACCTTAGCGGGATTTCAATGGAGTTCGAAAAGGAGCCAGTGACCAGGATCGAGCACGATAGAGACGGGCCTGACGGCAGAGCTGACCTGAAAGGTCTCCTCTTTGTGTGAGACCTGCCATGTTCTCAGGATCTCTGATCCATCTTCCAGTTCAATCCGTATATCGAGCGGAAAGCAGAAAAGTTGCCCTTCCTGGTGTTGTATGATCACCAGGGTGATCTCCCCGTTGTGGCAGGACCATTCTGAAGAGAGGACGGGGTGCCCGGCAGTAAATATCCACTGGTCAAAAAATGGCTTGAAGTCAAGCCCGGACAGTGAATCGACCACGATCCTGAAATCATCGGTAAGGGCATTCCCGAATTTGAATTTCTGGTAGAAGGCCTGCAGGCATTTCTGGAAAAGTTCATCCCCCAGCTCCCTCCTCAGCATGTGTAACACCCACCCGGCTTTTTCATAGCTGTTCGTGTTGAGCAGCCAGACCGATACAGGCAGGGTGGTATCCACAACGGGGGCCATCCTTCTGCTTGCAAAATCCAGGACCTGCTCTTTTTCACTCTGCATCGAAGCCACAAAAGCATCCCTGCCATGCTCATGCTCAAGATAAAGATCGGTCAGGTATGTGGCGAATCCTTCGCTGAGCCAGATATGGTGCCACTCCCTTTCAGAGACCGCATCCCCGAACCACTGGTGGGCAATTTCATGGGCAAGCAGCGATTCAAGTCCCTTTTTCCCGGTTACGGAACGCTCATTATAGAAAATACAGCTGGCATTCTCCATCCCTCCGAACCTGGTCTTGGACTGCACATTGGCCAGTTTTGAAAAGGGATATGGGGCAATATACGATTCGAAATAGTCCAGTGGCTTTATGGCATCGCTGTAATCGGAAAATCCCTCTTCCCTGTTCTGGGGATAGACCCAGGTTGAAACCGGGACCCCTGATTTGCTGGTCAGATACTGTACAGCAAAAGGGCTGACACCGATGACCATCAGTTTTGTGGGAAGGGGCACTGCGGTTTTCCAATGTGAAAAAACCCTGTCCCCTTCACGGATCTCTTTCGCCAGAGACCCGTTTGCCACGATTCCGTAAAGTCCGGGTGCTTCCACCAGGAACTCAACGGTAGCCTTGTCCGAGGGATGGTCCACAACCGGCAGCCAGTGCCTGGCGCGGTCAGGCCAGTTATCCCCGAAAAATGTCCGGTCCCCGAATTTGTTCTCAGCTATGATCAAACCATCCGCGGGAACGCCATGATAACTGATCAGGTACCTTCTTGTGGTGCCTTTGGTGTTGCCTGACATGGGGATTGAAACCTGGTCACCTGTATGACTGAAGCTAACCTCTTTGCCATTTTCCTCTATTCCGTCAATATTCATTCCCAGTCCATTGTCTGAGACATGAACCAGGTCGAGGCTGAATTCCGGGATATCAGCCGTGAAAAGGATCTCCACCTCTGCAGTTCCATGAAGGATATCAGTGGTATCATTGAGGTCGATCTCAAACCGGTAGTGCTGCACATCGACAGCATCCCGGTGGTCATGGCAGTTCTGCCCGCTGGCGGGCAGACCAAACACAAGTAAGCTTCCTATGGACAGGAGTATTGATAAATGAGCTTTCATTTCCTGGAGAGTCAAAGATACCTTTAGATTGACAATTTTCCCGGTAATCTGCGTTGAAAATCTAATATGTAAAAAAAGGAAGATATATTTACGGGATGAACTGAGCAAGCTGGCAAAGGAATGAAAGTACTTGTTACCGGTGGGGGAGGATTCATGGGAATGGCCCTGATCAAACGGCTGATTGCCGAGGGCCACAGGGTGACCAGTTTTTCCCGGCGGGAATACCCCTTGCACTGGGCGCTCGGGATCAACAGCATACAGGCTGATATAAGGGATCAGGCAGCCTTGGAAAGAGCCTGCAAGGGTAAGGATATTGTTTTTCACCTGGCTGCCAAGGTGGGCATCTGGGGAGATTATGATGATTATCAGTCCACCAATGTGACAGGTACCTTCAATGTGATCAAAGCCTGCCGGAAACAGGGGGTGAGCCGTATCGTATTTACCAGTTCATCCAGCGTGGTATTTGACGGATCAGACCTGGAGGGAATTGATGAGTCCTATCCCTATCCTGATAACCACGGTTCCCATTACGCTTCCACCAAGGCCCTGGCTGAACGCCTGATCATTGAAGCCAATTCTGAAAAGCTAAAGACCATCTCCCTGCGCCCTCATCTGGTCTGGGGGCCCTACGATGCGCATCTGATCCCCGGCATACTGAGAAGGGCAGGTTCAGGGAAACTGCGCCGGATCGGGGACCAGGAATATTTCATCGATACCACCTATATTGACAACATGATCGATGCCCTGATGCTTGCAGCAGATGCCCTGGAGAAAAATCCCGAAGCGGCCGGCAAGATCCTGTTCATAACCAACGGAGAGCCGGCAAGGGTCTGGGATTTTGTCAATTCCATCATCCAGATTGCCGGGCATCCGCCGGTACAGAAGAAGATACCGGAAAGAGCGGCATTTTTCGCTGCAGGAGTCTCCGAGTGGTTTCACAGGGTCTTTAACATCCAGTCAGAACCATTTATGACCCGCCATGCTATCAAGGAGATATGCACCAATCACTGGTTCGATATATCAAAGGCCAGGGAGATCCTCGGTTATCATCCCAGGGTGAGTTACGCAGAAGGGTTCAAGCATCTCAAGGATTACCTGAAGATAGGTAAGAGATAGGGGGGAAGCAGGAAAGATCCTCACGTTTCCGCCCGGTGACGGATTCTGAACCTATTTGTTATTTTAGAGAGAAAAAATGAGCACCAGAAAACACAATAGGCATCCCCACCTTTCCGGGGAGTACAGGTGGGGGGATCTGGGTCAGCTGATCCTGTTTTTCATTTTCCTGGGCATCTGGATCCCCGACTCCTTTGTTGTTCATTACTCCACGTTCCTGAATGAGGTTATGCCCAATTATATAAGGATCTCGCTGGCGGGCATTGTTCTGATATGCGGCTGGCTGCTGGCACGGAACGGGATGAAGGCTGTGTTCGGGAAGGAGCGTGAGAAACCGGAACTGATCAGAAGCGGGGTTTTCGGGATCGTCAGGCACCCCATCTATACCGGTACCATCCTGTTTTACCTGGGGGCCGTCGTCACCACCCTGTCGGTTGTTTCTGCCGTTTTCTGGCTGGTAATTGTTCTCTTTTATTACCTGATCTCCAGGTACGAGGAGCGCATCCTCACCGAGGCTTTCGGGGATGAGTACACCGCCTATAAAAAACGGACCGGAATGCTCTTCCCCAGGATTTTCCGATGACATGGCCTTCTGATCAAAAGCATCAGGCACTGAATATTAAGTGCTACGATTTGAACGCATACTTGAACAGGTTGGAAACCGTGGGTTTCTGTCCCTGGATCAGGATGGCCGTCCTGAAGACCCGCGCACCGATCCATACGGAAAACAGCGTGAAGAGGATGACTCCGGCCAGGCCCACCACCGGCTGCCAGAGGGGAATGGTCACCGTTGTTGCCAACCTGACCACCATGACTGATGGGGTAAAGATCGGGATCAGTGCAAGTGTTGTGGCCATGGGTCCTGTCGGGTCCTGGATCACAGGCATGATCAGGAGCATGGGAATAATGGCCGGAATAATAGCCGGAAATGTCAGGGATGAAGCGTCCTTGCTATCGTTGCAGGTGGCCCCGAGGGCTGCCATCCCGGACCCGACCATCAGGATGAAGAGGATGGCAAATACAAAGAACCAGGGCAGCACATCATAGGGGATGATGGATTCCATCCCCAGGTAAGTCATGGTGAAGGCCCCTGCGGCCACATAAATGGCGGTGATGGTCAGGGAAACGCCGATCCCGCCCAGGACCTTTCCCATCATGAACTGGAAAGGGGTAATGGCCCCAAGGAGCACCTCGGCGATCTTTTCGTTCTTCTCTTCCATGACCGCATTCAGGAGCGGGAAGGCACTCATCATCACCATCATAAACATCAGGATCAGCATCACGTAAGGGATCAGGATTGCCTGCAATTCATTGCTCCTTTCGGCTTCCAGCTGTTCACCGGTCTTTTTATCCACGGTGACCAGCCCCATGCCAGTCACACCGATCCACTGGGTCAGGTGACTGGTCTGCTCCTCGTCCAGGTCTAGTTCAGCAGCCCGGAATATCTGGGCCTGCTTGTTCAACACATAGCTGAACCACTCCCGGTATGGGTCATTGAACATATGCTCCGAGTAATACTTGAGGTAGGTCGCGGTATCATTCTCACGGCCATTGATAAAACCCGGACCGATTTCAAGGAAAGCGTGAAGTTCGGAGGACTTGACCCGGTTCGAGAGGGCGAGCTGCTGGCCGGCAGGATCCTGCAGGTCCGGTTCGGTAAATTCGACCATGAAGACAGGCTCGGTCTTTTCCCCTGTTCTGGAGTGAAAGATCTCCTCACGGTTCCTTTTATCCACGGCTTCCCGGAGAAATTCCTTCATCTGGTGCGTATGGTCCATGACCACGAAATGCTTGTCCTCTGTATCCTTCTTGTTCTCCATGATGATCACAGCCAGGAACCCGCCTCCCATCATGATGGGAACCAGTACCAGGCTGATGATAAAGCTCTTGGTACGTACCGCAGAACGATACTCCCTTTTGAAAAGTGTGAAGATCTTATGCATGGACGGCCTCCTTTCTCTCAGGGGATGCGATCCGGATGAAAATATCGTGCAGGGATGGTTTGGTGATCTCAAATTTGGTGATCCGGGTCTTCTTTAAAAGATCGGCAAGTATATCCTGGGGATCGGTCCCGGAGGCCACCCTTACCTCCTGAAGTTTCCCGTAGTTGTTGACATTCTCTATACCGGGCAGGCCCTCGAGGGCGGCAGCCCCAAGATCAGACTGGATCATGATCGTGTCATTTCCAAACTCGTTCTGTATTTCGGTGAGCGTACCATCAAGCACTTTCTTTCCCTTATATATCATGAAAATATAGTCACACATCTTTTCTGCCATACCCATGTCATGGGTGCTGAAAATGATGGTGGCCCCCTGCTTCTGAAGGTCGAGGATCACATCCTTCATCATGTCGGCATTTACCGGGTCAAGGCCGCCAAAAGGTTCATCAAGGATAATGATCTCAGGATGGTGCAGGATGGTGGCTATAAACTGCAGCTTCTGCCTCATCCCCTTGCTCAGGGTTTCCACCTTCTTCTCTTTGTATGCCTTCAGGTCCATCCTCTCCAGCCAGGTTTCGATCCTGTTTCTCAGGTCCGATCCCTCGTTCAGCTCCCCATGGAATAGCAACAGTTCCCCCAGTTTCATTTTCTTGTAAAGCCCGCGCTCCTCGGGAAGGTAGCCCACATTCCGGAGCCTGTGTGAATCGTGTTCACGCCCGTTGATGAGGATCGTTCCCGTGTCGGGATACATAATCTTCATGATCATGCGGATGGTGGTGGTTTTACCTGAACCGTTGGGACCGATAAAACCGTAAATGCTTCCCCCGGGGACCACGAGGGAAAGCTCGTTGACCGCCTTTACCGATCCGAATGTTTTTGTTACACCGGATAATTCGATGATGTTCATTATGGAAAATAACTTATTAAGGAGCCCCAAGATATAAATTCCCGGGGAAATTTCTGACTGATATTCCTCATAATTCTCGGTTATTTGACTCCTCGGGCGTGCTCACATCGCCCTCTCCATTCCCGGCGTCCAGGGTATTGATGAAATACAAAACAGAAAAGTTAGGATTTTGGAGACCGAATCCATAACTTGACACTTGATCAGAACTTCAACTGCCATGAAAACTCATCTGCCACGCCGCGATTTCCTGGTGAAAACATCGGTTGCCTGCATGGGCGGGTGCCTGCTTATTTCCGGGAAGGTCCTGAACGCTGTAACAGTTCAGAACGGGTATATCGATCCCGCGAAGCTCTGCTTCTGCGGATACTGCTGCCCGGAGGAGTGCAGATTCCTGGTAGCAACGGAGAAGAACGACCCCGTTTTAAAGAAAGCAGTGTATGAAGAGTGGGGACTGGAAGAGCGGACCGGGATAAAGTTTGATGCCGAGAAGATATTCTGCTTCAAGTGCAAACCAGGCGACAAGCCGGAGGGGCCGGTCCTCAGGTATTGTACGGTGAGGAGTTGTGCCATGGAAAGGGGATACGAGGCCTGTATCCAGTGTGACGAATTAAAGATCTGCGATAAGGAGCTCTGGAAACGCTTCCCCGAATTCCACGACGGAGTGATCATGATGCAGCAGAAATACAGGGCACAGATCTGATCACCTGTCAGGCCTCCGGCACACGATGTTTAAAAATGAATGCGGTAGAGGACCATGGGATAGAATCCCTGCTGGTAGATCTGGTAAACCTCATCTTTTTCAGAATCATACACCTCCATGAAGATGCTCTGGTAGCCGGTCAGGTTCTGCAGGTCAACGGCGAATTCCTGGCTGTATTTTTTTGAATCCCGCTCGCGCATTCCCCGTAGCTTTGCTGCGGGGTAAGCGAGCACAAATAAAATAATTTATGGATCGAAGATTCCTCGGAGCTTGCTCCGAGGAGCTTCAATTAAGTTTCACACCAAGCCTAAGGTCTGTTCTGAAGCAGTCGTCATATCGCTCCTCATAAGCCCTGCTCCAGTCCCTCACATCCATATCCTGTTCCAGCGATTCCTCAAGGTCTATGGGAACAAAACGCCTGCCCCCGGCCCACACCCCTTTCAGATCGGCCGTGACATATGTTTTTTTGCCGATTCGCCTTTCATAGCCTGCCAGAAGATTAAAAACATAATTGCCGTTGAAAGCCGTATTCCTGAGGATACCATCAGCCCCTCTGTATTTTGAGTCAAGCAACGAAGAGGTGAAAAGTACATAATATCCCTTGCTCAGGAACTTCTCGACCGTCAGTTCAATTCCGTAGTTGTAGCCGGTCCCCTTGTTCTCCATGCTGTCTGCAACACCAACACCAAAATAGTCCCCGGAATTGATAAGGCTGTATTCTTCAAATGAATCACTGACCGGGATATTGAACAGGTACTGGTAATAGGTCTCTGCCTTTACCCTGAAATTCCTGCCCAGCATATGGTTATATCCCAGGACCACATGGTGGCTCTTTGTAAATCCAAGTTTTTCGTTGGTGGTGTAATAGTCTCCGGTAGCCTCATCGTAAGACTGGTAAATATAGATCGATTTAGGCTGGATCTGGCTGTGCAATAATCGGTGGCCGTACTCCTGGCATTGTAGGGGGTTGCGGTTGTATCACCCGGTTCACGGCCCATTTCGATCGAGCTTTTTCCCCAGAGCCCGAATAATTTCCACCTTCCGGCCTTTGTGCCGGGGATATCCACCAGGAAGGTCAGGTCCATGTACCCGGGTACAGCGGCCCCGGTGCCGAAATTAATGCCCAGGTCATTCATCAAGCCGTACGTAGAGTACAGGAAATTGGCCAGGTAAGATGCTTTTTGTGATTCCCCTACCTTGAACATGGGACCTTCTGCACCCAGCTCGAAACCATTGAACCCGATCTGTCCAAGGAAATCATGGGAACCTGTGTTCCCGGACTTCAGGTTCAGATCGAATACCCCGGCTGTCGCATTCCAGAATTCAGCCGGGAAGGCACCGGTAAAAAAATCAGAGTCCCTCAACAGGTTGTTATTCACCATACTGACCGGTCCCCCGGTTGTCCCCAGGGCACTGAAATGATCTGGGTTGGGAACTTCCACTCCTTCCAGTCTCCATAGAACCCCGATGGGTGAATTTCCCCTGATGATGATATCGTTCCGGGAGTCATTATGGGTCATCACACCGGCATTGTTGGCCACCATTCTGGCGGGGTCCCCCAGGGTCCCGGCGAACCGTTCGGTCTCTTCCACAGAGAAGGTCCTGGAACTCACCACTGCCATATCATTCTGGGCCTTCTCCTTTCTTTTCACTGACCGCACCACCACCTCCTCCATGGCCGTGGGGTTCTCCTCCATCTTTACCTGTACCTGGGTCTCCGTGCCGGCTGAAACAAAAAGATACGGGACCACCCTGGTGGCATAGCCTACACAACTAACTTCGATGCTCTGCCTTCCCAGCGGCACCCTTTCCAGGATAAAGTTCCCGTTCATATCCGCGGAGGTGCCGACCGCCGGGTCTGCATCCAGCAGGATCACGCTGGCTCCTGCAAGGGCATATCCTGTCACCGCATCAACGACTGTTCCCCGGATGGACTGTGTGAAGATATCCTGGCCTTGAAGGAATCCCAATGCTATTGCCAGTAAAAAGGATAATGAGATTTTTTTCATATCGGATCAGGCTAAGGTTAGAAATACCTTAAAGACAATACAAATCTGATCTGGCGGCATGAAGAGGGGAGAGAGAGGGATTATTCAGGCCCGGTTGCGGACCAGGATAGGCCATTTGTTCTTCATGGCCAGCTTGCAGAGCTTTCTATCCGGATCAACGGCGACGGGAAACCCCACAGTCGCCATGACATGGTGGTCCGTATAGGAATCCCCGTAATAGAATGCCTCGGCAGGATCGTATCCGTTGTCGCTGCAGTAGGAGAGCAGCCGTCGTTCCTTCTCTTCGCCGTAGACCAGCCTGCCCAGGATTTTCCCGGTAAAGACGCCCCCGCTGGTCTCCAGCCTGGAACAGATCATACCATCCATTTTCAGGTGCCTCGAAACGGGTTCGCAGATGGGCTCCGAGGCAGAGGACAACAGTACCACGGCACCGTGCCGCGACCTGTGCTTATCGAAGGTGCCCAGGATTTCCGGCCGTATATTCTCTACGATCAGGCCATTGAACACATCAATGCATAACTCCCTGATCATATCCTCCCGGAGGCCTTTCAGCCAGGAGAGCATCCGGATGATCATTTTCGCCGAGTCCCCGATGCCCAGCTTGTAGAGGATCGACAGATAGACTGCATGCCGGAAATGCTTTTCGCTCATCACTCCTCTTTTCCTGGCCTCATTGATCAGGTGGGTGGCACTGTTGTCCACCAGGATGGTGTGATCCAGATCATAGAAAGCTATGTAACTGAAACGCTCCCTGTTTTCCATGGGTACGGAGTGTGATATCAGTGCCATTTGTCCAGGTCCAGTTGCCGCTCCAGCCACTCGATGAGCTCCGGATCGGGAGCGGATGCAAAAAAGTCATACCCGGTAAACTGCTCCAGGGAATCGACAGAGATGGCAAAATGGGCGATCTCTTCAGCGGATGGTTCATTGGGGAGGAGAAATGCGATGAACGAATGATCCGGGGGGGAGAGGTCCGCCAGCACCTTGAAGTAATAGGCGGGTACGCCCACTTCATTCTCACCAATGGTAGAATAAACCGAACTGAGCACGGGCCCGGTCACAACATAGAGGCTCTCTTTTTCAACGGCCCACCTCCTGACCTGTTCTTCGAGCTCCCTCCAGATCCCGCGGTTGAAAGAGGGATCCTGTGGGCTCATATTTGAAAGCAGGAACGATTCGCTCATGGCCTCAACGTTCCATTTCATGTCTCCTGCAGGAGCCAGGTGGCCACGGTCATACCCCGACCCGCGGTAGTCGGAAAGAGCCGCCGAACCGGAGGAGATGGAGGGATCAGGCCTGAAGTTACCGGACCGTGGCTCAGTTCCGGATTCAACTTCGGCGCGGGTCAGTACATAGGCCACCCAGGAGGCCTGTTCATAAGATTCGTTGTAGGCCAGGTCAAAACCGGTGTAGGACCTTACCGTGTCGTGAAAATGGGTCTCAGGATAACCTTCAGAGAGGTTATCCCAGGCAATCCTGATACTGGCCGGGGGAGCATTCACAAGGGCCGTTTCCATGGATCCGGCGGGCTTTTTCCAGGGTTCGACTGTCACCAGGATGGAAGCAAGGACGAGCAGGAAAAAAATGATCAGTCCAAACCTTTGTTTTTTAGAAACAGCCATGGTTCAAAAATAGAATTTTTCCGTATTTTGAGCATCCGGCCTTGCATTTAATAAGGCCTGCGGATCATGAAAAATTACTGGATCATCGGGGATATACACGGGGAGATCAGGCTGCTTGACCGGCTGCTGGATGGAATCCGCAGGTTCCATCCCCATCAGATCGTTTTCGTGGGGGACTATATCGACCGGGGCCCCTGCTCCAAAGAGGTGATCGACCGGATCATTGGGCTTGAAATTAAGACCGCCTGCCTGATGGGAAATCATGAAATGATGATGCTCAATGCAATGGAGGATATGGGGTACGGCTACAGCCCTATCGAGCTGTGGTACTATAACGGCGGGGAGGCCACGCTCCAGTCCTTTGGATTTACCAGTTTTTTCAGTTTCCAGTCTGATATGGATCCGTTCTACCTGGCTTTCTTTCGAAGCCTGAAAATGAGCCATACCATCCATTTCGGGAACGGGTTGAAGATCCTGGTCACGCATGCCGGGATCTCACCGGCTATCCCGGTAATGGATCAGATCAATATGAAAGGTTACGGCGAACTGAACAGGTACCTCCTGGAGAAGCACATTGATCCGGGGGATTCCTTTCTCTGGGTCAGGGATGCATTCTTCGGTAGTGCTTCAAGCCTCTGGGAGGGATACCTGGTTGTCCACGGACATACTCCCGTGCTGAAGCTGAAACGTTTCATTTCGTCCGGTGGACAAAAATATTTCATGTTTGTGGAGAATGACCTTTGTATCCGGAGGGATGAACGAAACGGAAGGATAACCTCCATCGATATTGATTCCGGTTCGGTGATCAGTGGCAGGCTGAGCGGCCTGGGTTTCTTCGTTGAAGAGAACAGGCCGGAAGATCCATCCATCAGGCTGCGGAGCCTGACGGTTTCGCACGAGGAGATCTTTCCGCGTGACCTTGGACTCATCAATGCTGCAGGATGGGGCGACTGATAAGGGATATAGAGGTGATCGGCTTTGATGCGGACGATACCCTGTGGGTCAATGAACCCTATTACCGGGAGGCAGAAAAGGAATTCTCGGATCTTGTCTCGGTGTACGGCGTGGAAGATGATATTGCCGGGGCACTTTTCAGAACCGAGATGGCCAACCTGGAACTTTATGGTTACGGGATCAAGGCGTTCATGCTGTCCCTGATGGAGTGTGCTATCAACGTGACCGGCGGAGCAGTAACTCCCGAGACCATCAGCCGGATCATAGGGATTGGAAAGGGTATGCTGAACCGTCCCATTGAACTGCTGGATGATGTCAGGAGTGTCCTGGAAAAACTCTCCCCCTACTACCGCCTGATCGTGGCCACGAAAGGGGATCTGCTTGACCAGGAAAGAAAAATGAGACGTTCCAGCATCTCCTCCTATTTTCACCACATTGAGGTGATGAGTGATAAGAAGGAACAGCACTACCTCCAGCTGCTGCATCACCTGGACATCGGGCCCGGCCAGTTCCTGATGATCGGGAATTCCATGAAATCCGATATTATACCTCCCCTCAACCTGGGGGCATGGGCCATCCATGTGCCCTTCCACACGACCTGGGCTCATGAGCAGGTGGAGGAGGATCCTCCTTCGGGGCAATTCTTCCGGGTTGGCCGGATCAGGGAGGTCATTGATCTGATCAGCCGTTAAAAGTCCGGACCATGAGCTTCCCAAAAGTGAATTTGCTCACTTTTTCGGTGATGAACTCGCCGGTGATCTTTCCCAGTTTCGGATGCTTCAGTTCATCCAAGGTCCGGGATGCAAGGTGGACTTCAATAAATAGCGCCTGCCGGCTCTCTTCCCTCATGGTGGTCCATTCATCTTCTGTGATCAGGCCTGCATCAAGAAATGCTGTGAAGATATTATTGGGCATGCCTTTCCTTGTAAAATCCGGGAGCCCGAATATGGGATCCCAGACCAGGTCGCCCCGGGTGATCCCTCCATGAGAAGCGGGAATCAGCTCCAGGTCGTAGGCAATTTTGAATTTTCTGATCTCCATGACGCCGAATATAATAGCCGGCCAAACGGGCCGTTAATAACTAAGGATCAGCTTTTTTTTATTCCAACGCCAACAAAAACATTGTCGAAGTTCCAAAGAAATCTGTTATTTTGTGGCGTTTTTAGGCACGTAGATGAATTTCGTTGATCTCATATTTCTCGTTCCATTGCTTTTTGCATTATACAGGGGATTCAGAAAGGGATTGATCCATATGATCGCTTCGCTGCTGGCCCTGGTCCTGGGGATCTTCGGTGCCATCAGGCTGAGGCCTGTTTTTGCGGCCCTGCTGGACTCGGTTTTTAATATTGATCCTGAATATATCAACGTGATCGCATTTGCTGTTGCCTTCGTGGTCGTCGTGCTGGTGGTGCATCTGGCAGCGTTCCTGGTGGAGAGACTGGTGAAGGCGGTGGCGCTCAATTTTGTGAACAGGGTACTGGGCATGGGATTCGGATTGCTGGTGACGGCCTTTGTGATCAGCATGATCCTCTGGCCCGTCAACCAGGTCAACGCAGAAAAACAGATCATTAAGCCCGAACATATTGAGGGCTCATTGCTGTACAAACCGCTGTCGGCATTTGCTCCTGCAGTATTTCCATACCTGAAGAGACAGGATTGGAAAGAGTACGTGCCCAGAAAGAGGGAGAGAGGGACGGAGGTAATAGCCCAGTTTTTTAATCATTGAACAGGCAGCCAGGAATATGAACTTCGTTGAAGAATTAAAGTGGAGGGGAATGATCCATGACATCATGCCGGGAACAGAGGAGATGCTTGAAAAGGAAATGGTTTCCGCCTATGTGGGGATCGATCCTACGGCAGATTCGCTGCATATCGGACACCTGGTGGGGGTGATGATGCTGAAACATCTCCAGAATGCCGGCCACCGGCCCATTGCACTGGTTGGCGGGGCCACCGGCATGATCGGAGATCCCAGCGGGAGGTCCCAGGAACGGTCCCTCCTGGATGAGAAGACCCTCAGGCATAACCAGGAGGCGCTCAGAAGGCAGGTCTCCAGGTTCCTTGATTTTGATACCGATGCCCCCAACAGGGCCATCATGGTGAATAATTACGACTGGATGAAGGACTATTCCTTCCTTGGCTTTATCCGCGATATCGGCAAGCATATTACAGTCAACTACATGATGGCCAAGGACTCTGTGAAGAAGAGGCTCGCTGCGGAAAGCAAATCGGGAATGTCCTTCACCGAGTTCACCTACCAGCTGGTCCAGGGATACGACTTCCTTGTGCTGTACCGGGATTACAACTGCAGACTGCAGATGGGTGGATCGGACCAGTGGGGAAATATCGTGACCGGAACGGAGCTGATCCGGCGCATTGAGGGGGGAGAGGCTTATGCACTCACCTGCCCGCTGATCACAAAGACAGACGGAGGTAAATTCGGAAAGACCGAAGAGGGGAATGTGTGGCTCGATCCGGCCCGGACCTCCCCTTACAGGTTTTACCAGTTCTGGCTCAATGTATCGGATGAGGATGCCGGAAAATATCTCAAGATATTTACGCTGCTGGACAGGGAAGAGATTGAATCCCTCACCGGTGAGCATGGCCGGGCACCCCACGAGAGGATTATGCAGAAAAAACTGGCCGAAGAGGTGACAGTCATGGTCCATTCACGGGAAGAGTATGAGATGGCCGTCGAAGCTTCCGGGATCCTTTTTGGCAAGGGTACCACCGAGTCGCTGAAGGCCATCCGGGAAGATATATTACTGGCTGTTTTTGAAGGAGTTCCCCAGTTCGAGGTGGAGTCTCCGGACCCCGACATGGACATCATTGACCTTCTGGCCGTGGAAACCGGTATCTTTGCCTCCAAGGGAGAGGCCCGGAGGCTGGTCGCAGGTGGAGGTGTAAGCATCAACAAACAGAAGGTCGATCAGCCTGGTTGGCGGATCTCAAGGGATGATTTTATCAATAACAAATACCTGTTGGTTCAAAAAGGCAAGAAGAATTATTACCTGATCAGAGTAAAAGACTCATAACCCACTTTGTCATGGAAAAAAAGAAACAAACCAGTTACAATTTCAATTCAGTTGATCTGCTGATCTACATCTGGAACAAACGGATCATCCTCATTGCAGTAGGTCTGCTGGCAGGGATTGCCTCCATTGTGGTATCGCTGATGATCACCCCCATGTTCAAGGCAACAGTGATCATGTTCCCGGCTTCCAGTGCGGATGTATCAAAATCGCTGATGATACCGAGTTACTCGAGCAGGCAGAGTGTTCACGGATTCGGGGAGGAAGAGCAGGCGGAACAGCTGCTTCAGGTCCTGCATTCCGAGCCTATTCGAACCCGGATCATTGAGACCTATAATCTGATGGAGCATTATGAGATCGATCCGGAAGACAAATATCCGAAAACAGAGCTTCTGAAAATGTACCGCTCCAATTTTGATTTCAGGCTGACAGAATTCATGTCTGTGGAGATATCCGTGATGGATAAGGACCCTGAACTCGCAGCCATGATGGCCAATGATATCTCAGACCTGGTGGATACGGTATACAACAACATGAAAAAGAAGCGCGCAAAGGAAGCACTGAGGCTGGTGGAACAGGAGTACCGGAAATCTCAGGTCATATTGGAGGGACTGCAGGATACACTGGCAATGGTGACCAGTCAGCTCTCCCTGGAGATCGATGATTCGGAAGATCCCGCCAATAGCCTGATCAGGGCATTCGCTGATAAAGGGCCCGTTTATATTTCAACGATGTTTGAGGTCAGGACGGAGATCTCGGTGGTGGCCAGCCTGCAGCTCAGGTACCAGGAGGCACGCCTTGAGGCAGAACAGGACCTTCCGTACAAATTTGTGGTTGAAAAAGCCATCCCGCCTGAAAAGAAGGCATACCCCAACAAATCCCTGATCGTGATCGTTTCAACCTTTTCCACACTGCTCTTTACCCTGATCCTGCTGATCGTGATTGATAACATCAAAGCGAGGGTAGCCTTAAAGGAGGATTGATGATCAGGGGAATCGGAGAAAGGTATCCAAATGCCCTCCTCTGGGGGACGCTGCTCGCATTCATTGCGCTGAACACCCTTATGATTGCGTTCGAGTTCTTCTATATCCCCCTTGTACCTGCTGTTCTTTTGTTCGTGGCCCTGGCCATTGTGTCGGTGGACAAATACCTCATGGCCATTGTGTTCTTTGTACCGTTGTCCATTCCCCTGAGCCTGCTGACCAACGGACTCTCCATCGACATGTACCTTCCCACAGAGCCATTACTGGCAGGATTGCTGCTTCTCTATCTGTTGAAATACCTTATCGGGGACCGGATCGATATCCGTTTTCTGAGACACCCGGTAAGCCTGGCCATCTATTTCCACCTGGCATGGATGTTCGTTGCCAGCATGACCAGCACCGACCTGCTGGTCTCCTTCAAGGCCCTGGCTTCCAGGCTCTGGTTTGTAATAGGATTCTATTTCATTGCATCCCAGGTCTTCAGAAAAGAGAAAAACATGCACACCTATTTATGGATCTTCATAGTGGCCTTTACCGGTATCATTCTCTATACCATCATTAACCATGCCCAGTACGGACTGGATGACCAGGTGATGGCCCACCGTGTGTGCAAACCGTTCTATAACGACCACACCTCCTACGGTGCGACCATGGGATTCATCCTGCCTGTTTTGATCCCGCTTTTCATGTTGATCAAGCGTGAGGACATCAATACCCGTTTCCTGATGATCCTGCTGATCGGTTTGTACATCTTTGCCACAGTGATCTCCTATACCAGGGCCACCTGGCTGAGCATTCTGGCTTCCCTGTGTGTTTGGGTGATCCTCAGGCTGAAGATCCGGTTTGAACTTGTACTGATTGGGGCAGCTATCCTGGTCGGCCTCTTTTTTTCCGTCAGGACCCAGTTGCTGATAAAGCTGGAAAAGAACCGGGTGGAATCCTCCGGCGAACTGGCAGAGCATGTGCAATCCATCTCCAACATCTCCACCGACCAGTCCAACCTGGAGCGGATCAACCGATGGAGTTGTGCCGTGCGTATGTGGAAGGACAAACCATTGTTCGGATTCGGGCCGGGGACCTACCAGTTTGAATACGGATCCTATCAGCGTTCTTATGAAAAAACACGCATCAGTACCGATTTCGGAACACTTGGCAATGCCCATAGCGAATACCTGGGTCCGCTCGCGGAGGCGGGATTTTTTGGCCTGCTCAGCATCCTCATGGTCATAGGAACGACGGTCTATACCGGCATCAGGGTTTACCTCACAGCCGGGCGCAGGTCCATCAGGCTCCTCTCACTGGCTATCCTGGTAGGCCTCTTCTCGTACTATTTCCACGGATTGCTTAATAATTTCCTGGATACGGATAAGCTCTCGGTCCTCTTCTGGGGATATACTGCCATGCTGGTTGCCATGGACATCTATCACCGCAATGAGGCTGAGGGGATTGAAACAATTGAAAAGGAACCTGAAGGGAAGCCTTAACTGAATCCGTTTTTCCCGGGAAATTCTGCCCCGATGATGGAGATGTCATCGAAAATGGCCGCCGAGCCTTCCAGGATCTTCTGATTCTCTATGATGGAATTGATATTTTCCTCCAGGGTGTTTGGATTTGACAGCTCCTTTTCAAGGTGCTCCGTTCCGAATTCCACTCCTGAATCCTGGATCACCTCCACCAGCCCGTCGGTATAGCAGAACAGCTTTGCAGGTCCATCCAGCTTGATAACGGCTTCATTGACAAAGGGAAGTTCATCCAGCATTCCCATGCCCACACATCCGCTCACCAGCGGGGTCAGTTTCCTGGATTGAAGTTCATACAGGAACGGTGGATTGTGGCCGGCATTGACGTAGGTCAGTTTCCTGGTCCTGAAATGATACCTTGCAATGAAGAGGGTGATGAATTTCTCGCCCTTGGCACTGTTCATGACCCGTTTGTTCAGCCGTGAAAGGGTATCCGAAAGAATCTGGTCCGCCGTAAAGAGCGCCCTCAGGTTGGCCTGGAAGTTCGACATGAGGATGGCTGCCGAGATCCCCTTCCCGGAGACATCAGCGATGCAGAAGCCCACTTCATTGTCACTCAGCTCGATCACATCATAATAGTCCCCGCCGACCTCGAAATGCGGGTGGTAGAAGGCTTTCATGCGGATGAACTTATTTGAGGGCAGCCTTTCAGTGGCAGGGATCAGCATGGTCTGCATCCTGCTGGCCAGCTCCATCTCCCGTTTGATCGCCTCCTGCCTCAGGGACTCCTGGAACAGCCTTTTGTTTTCAATGGCTACTGTGATGATGTTGGAGAGGGTCTGGATGAACCTGAGGTGTTTGATGATGGGACTGACCCCTTCTCCCTCTTCTTCGATATCCCCGATCAACACATAGGCGATGGCTTTGTCCTTGTGTGATACCGGAATGACGATGTCCACCAGCTCGGGGAAATGCTGTGGTTCTGAAGTGATGAACGAGATCTCATCGTAGATATGAAGATCACGGTCCATATCCACATTCTTGAAGAAATTATTTCCAAATCCCGAGTTGAGCAGGCACTCCCATTTGTCAGAGTACTTCAGCACGATCACCTTTCCTATATCCAGGTCATCGGTGAGCATCTTCTCATACCTGCGTATCAGCTCACTGGTGGAAACATTATCATTGATGGCCAGGGTGATATCCAGCAATGCATTCAGTTTGAATGTGGAGAGCTTCAGCCTGTTCTCAGAAAACTTTCCCATGCCTGATCATTTGGTTTCCAGGTTACTTCTTGACCCTTTCCGCGTATGAGCGGTCACGGGTGTCAACTTTGATCATTTCACCGGTATCAATGAACAGGGGCACCATGATCTTTGCCCCGGTTTCCAGTTCAGCGGGTTTCTGGGCCGATGTGGAGGCAGTGTTCCCCTTCTCACCCGGTTCTGTATAAGCAACCGCCAGCTCAACAAATGGGGGAAGGTCCACCGTCAAAGGAGTCTCCGTATCGGCGTGTACCACTATTTCAACCGCTTGCCCCTCCTTCATCAGGTCAGCATTTTCAATCATGTCTGAAGGGATGGAGATCTGCTCGTAGGTTTCCATATGCATGAAGTGGAAACCCACGTCATCTGCATAAAGGTACTGGTAGGGCCTCCTTTCCACCCTGGCCGTATTTATTTTGACTCCAGCGGAGAAGGTATTCTCGATCACTTTCCCGGTAGTGAGGCTTTTCATCTTTGTCCTGACGAATGCAGAACCTTTTCCGGGTTTCACATGCTGGAACTGCACAATGGTAAAGAGGTCATTGTTGAATTCAAGGCATAATCCGTTCCTGAAGTCTGCAGTTGTTGCCATATGTTGATTTTGATGTAAAGATATCAAATTGTTCAAAAGCCTCCCGGTCACAGCACCTTTTTCCTGGGTTTTGTTGCTACAAAGTCCTTCAGGTAGAAGGGTTCAAAATAGGCCACATCTTCGAACTTCCGGTTGAGGTACCTTTGAAGGATTGGACGGATCATTGAACCGGCAGAAGGGTTTATACCCTCGATAAAATGGGCATTGGGGTTCGAGATCACCTCCCTGCATTTACCGGCTCCTTCCCCGAAAAAACAGATATGGTATTCCGAAAGCAGATCCCTGTAGCTCTCTTTGTCGATGATATCCGCTGAGACCGCCTTTACCAGAGCGAGGTTGGGGGTATAGAATGCCGCATATACCTCCATTCTCCTGGCATCGAGCATGGGGCAGAGCAGCAGGAACCTGTCAAATCCGGCGGAAAGCTCAATCACCTCAGGATGTTCCATTGCGGCATGCACCATATTCTCTTCGGTGCCGCAGGAAAGAAGCGGTTTTTCAAGGGCATATGCAATGCCTTTGGCCGTGGAGGTGCCAATGCGAAGACCGGTATAGGAGCCGGGACCCTTGCTGACTGCCACCGCATCCAGCATATGCATCTCTGCACTGCTCCGGGTCAGGGCCTCCCTGATAAATCTGTTAAGGAGCCTGGCATGAGACCGTTCAGGCCCGCTTTCCATCAGGGCCAGTTGCTGGTCCCCGCTTGAAATAGCTACGGAACAGATATCAGTGGCTGTCTCAATATGCAGGATCAGCGGTTCGGCCATAGAGGATTAGTCCTTTTTCTTCTTATCTCCGCTCAGGAGGGCCTCCTCGGAAACCACTTCCACGTTCATCTCATTTTTCAACTGCCTGGAGATGGCGGAGTAGGGGGCCACGACAACCTGCGCTGCCGTATCAAGCCCTTCGGTGATCTCGATGTAGGTATTATCCTGTATCCCCGTTTTCACCGGTTTCATCCATGCTTTTCCATCGGAAACGACAAATACCACCACAAGAGGCTCATCACTGGTTCCTTTTGCAGGGATGCTCTCGGTGGTGGAGCTCACCGTTCCGTCGGAACTCACCTCACCGGTCGTCTCTGTCTCAGACCGGGCAGGTTTTATAACACCGGCGGTATCCATCCTGGTGGTTACTGCCTGGATGGGGATTGAATAGATGCCTGTCTTCCTGTCGGTCCGAATATCAGCTGTGGCAGACATTCCCGGCCTGAGGGGATAGGGATTTCTTCCGGAGATCTTTTCTGCATAGGATTCCGGCAAGAGGAAGATCTTGACCATGAAATTGGTGACCTGGTCGGTGGTGACCCCGGTGGTATTGGCCGAAACCGGGATCTCTGACACGACTCCCGTAAACCGGTCGTCGGGATAGGCATCCACTTCGATCAGTGCAGTATCCAGATTGGCCACCCTGACAATGTCGTTCTCATTGACCTCGACTTCAACCTCCATCCTGGTCAGGTCGGCAATCCGGAGCATCTCCGTCCCTGACATCATGGAGGTACCGACCACCCTTTCCCCGAGTTCCACAGAAAGGCTGGAAATCGTTCCGCTCATCGGGGCGTAAACCGAAGTCTTTGTCAGACTTTCGTCCGCTTCATCAAGCGTGGCCTTTGCGCTCTGCACCGAGAACTCGGAAGCCTCTTTTTCAGCGAGGGCAGTACTGTATGAGGTCTGCGACTGTTCAAACTCTGATTCGGAAATAGCACGTTCTTCGTATAACTGGCTGTTTCTCTTGTATTCAAGACTAGCCATTTCAAGTTGTGCTTCAGATTGTTTCAGCCTGGCTTTTGCATTGTTCAGGGAGGCCTCCGCACGGTTTCGGGCCATCTGGTAGGCTTCGGGTTTAATCTTAAGCAGGTACTGCCCTTTCACCACTTCGTCCCCTTCTTTGACAACCAGGTCCACGATCTCTCCCGAAACATCCGGGGAGATGGCCACCTCGGTTTCGGGCTGGATCTTACCATTGGCGGTAATGATCTCAACGATTTCACGGGAGATGCCTTTTTCAACAGCCACTTTCAGGAAACCTTCATTTCCGAACCAGCCCTGTTTCTTGCCAACGGCCAGCAAGATGATCAGTAAAACTGCAATGATACCCAGGATGAGCAATAGTCTTTTCGATTTCATAAACGGGATGTTAAAGTGCAATGGGTTCCCCCATGTAAAAATTGAGTATTTCGACTCGGAAAATAAAATCGTATTTGGCCTGAAGCAGGTCTGACTGGGTGGCTGTCAACTGGTTTTTGGAAGTGTTGTAATCCACTGTATTGACCAGGCCGACCTCAAATTTCTTCTCGGTATACTTGAACGATTCCTCCATGGAAATCAGTGCCTGTTCAGTGGCCCTGAATTTCTTCAATGCTGCCAGGGCGTCGGCGTATGCCTGCTGGATAGAGGCGTAAAGCGCCAGCTTCCTGCTCTGCAGCTCCAGTTCGGCATTCTCCAGGAATATACGGGCATTTGCAACATTGGTGTTGACCTGCCAGCCGTTAAAGATGGGGATGGAGAGCCCGAGGCCCACACCGGCTGATGTATTATCACGCATCTGTTCAAAAAAGGGATATTTCCCGTATTGCGGTGAAGGAATGGGGTATGAATTCACATTGGTTCCGTCATCAGTGATACCGATCGGGGCAGGCGGCATCTCACCAAATCCCACCACCTTCTCCCTGATATCGGAGAAGCCTGAATTGTAATTGGCTGACAGGGAAAGCCAGGGATACCTGCCCCCCTTTGCGATATCCAGTCCCTTTTCTGAGCTCTCCCTGGCCAGTTCAGCACTCCTGATCTCAGGCATCTCCTGTTCGGCGATCCGGTAAACCTCTGTGGCACTGATGACCATCGGGTTCTCATCCGGGTCAGCCAGTTGGGGGATAATAACATCGAATGCCGTATCAATGGGCAGATCCAGGATCTGTTGCAGATTCAGGAGGGAGATGGAGAGCTGGTTTTCGGCGTTGACCAGGTTCAGCTCCTCGGCGGCATATTGTGCCTGGATCTCCAGGAAGCTTCCTCTGGCCAGTTTTCCGGCATCGACCATTTTCCGTGTTCGCTCTACCTGTTGTCCGGTGATCCCAAGCTGGTTTTCCGTAACGGCCAGGAGCTCCTTGTTGAAAAGGATGGCCAGATAGGCTGCTGCAATATTCAGGGAAATATCGTTTTTCACTTTTTCCACATCCTCGTAACTGGACATCAGGTTCAGCTTATTCTGCAGAATGGTGTTACGGACCCTCAGTCCGTTGAACAGATTCACGGAGGAGGTCAGCCCCAGGCTGATGGAATTGATCTGCTGGTCCTCTGTAAACTGGTAGGTGGTCTGGTCAAGCGCACGTCCCCACGAATAGGTATAGTTGCTGCTGCCATTCAGGCTTGGGATCTGTCCCAGTTTGGATTGCTTCAGAAGGTTTTCATTATATTCGGTGTTCAATACTGATTGCTTAATCTGGATGTTGTTTTCCATGGCGTACTCTATGCAGTCCTCAAGCGACCACGCATGCTGGGCATTGATCTGAAGGGCTGTTGCGAACAACAGGAAAACCAGCGTAATGGATATTCGCATCTTTTCCGTTTTTTTAAACAAACGCTAAAGTTATGGATAACAGTTTAAATCTGAATGAATAAAACGGAAAATATTCTGCACTGCCCGGATGTTGGAAGAGTCCGGTTTGTCCGGAACCGAAGGGCGAAAAACCTATCAATCAGGATCAACCGGCAGGGAGAGGTCAGGGTGACCGTTCCCGGATTCGTGAGCCTGAAAAAAGCAGAAGCTTTTCTTCTTTCAAAGAAGCACTGGGTCGTTGCCAGACTCGGGGAGCTGATGCCGGGTATGGAAAGAACTGTCAATGAAGGAGACACCCTGTACGTGCGGGGAAAGGAGATTACCGTTGAACTAAAGAGCAGATCAGATAACATGGAAGATGCCATCTGGAGGATCCTCCAGGTGGAAGCCCGGGCGTATCTGCCCGGCAGGGTGGATGCACTTGCACGGAAACACGGATTCCGGATCTCGGGGGTAAAGATCCGGAAGATGAAAACAAGGTGGGGGAGCTGTTCCGCAAAAAATGGCATCAACCTGAACAGCTGGCTGGTGATGCTTCCCGATCATCTGTCCGATTACGTGATCCTGCACGAACTGGTCCATACCCGTTACAAGGACCACAGTCCGGGATTCTGGGAATCCCTTGACAGGATCACCGGAGGCCAATCGAAGACTTTGCGCAAGGAGCTGAGGAGGCAGCAGATCATGTCAGTATATGCCGAATAGGATCTCGGCAGTGAGTGTAACGGAATTAAATGCCCTTTGGCCCCTGAGATCGATGTTGAACGAAGGATAGATATTCAGATAGAGGTTCCGGTCCAGCTGCCTTTGGTACCCCGCCCCGAGTCCCAGGCCGGTTTTCATCCTCGATTTTACCTCCGTGCCCTGCCTGACCACCTCCCCAAATTCGTCTGAACTCTCCTTCAGGTGGACCACCAGCAAGGTTTCCAGTTTTCCAACAATCAGGAGAGTGTTTTCCCCCGACTCAAGCGGCCTGAAATAGAGAACCAGGGGTACACCTATGGTCTGTTCGGTAAATCCGATGTTGATCCTGTCCTCGGGCCCGGTGATCTCTACATCATACTGATCAGGGTAACACAAACAGGATGAGGATTTATACTGATAATCCAGCCCTGCCTTGAGGAACCAGTATTCATATTCCCAGTAGACGAAACTGAACCCTCCGCCAAAACCCGGCTTATAGGTATGTTCATCCCCCCTGAGCCATGACAGGTTTCCCTGCAGGTTGCCACCCAGGTAGATGTTGATCTGTGCTCCGGCGGTTGTTGCAAATACCTGGAATGCCAGTATGTAAATCGCTCTTTTTAATGTCATACCCAAGCCATTTACACAAAACTAATACAATAATCAATTGTTTTTTAAGGAACTTATCAAAATCGTTCCCGGCAGAGTTATGGAGTGTTTAATGCTTCCTGATGATTGAATAGAGCACCCTGTTGCTGAATATGACCCCTGTTTCAATTTCAAGTTCGCCCGGGAGATTGACTTCGTGAAAGACTTTCCAGCTTTCGGGGCTCCAGAAATTAATATGCCCCGCAAAACTGTCCAGCCTTCCGTTTGGTACGGTAATGAAAACAACGCCCCTGCTTTCCAGGCCATGAACAAGGTTCTTCAGGGCTGTATGCGGATAGAGCAGATGCTCAAGCACCTCTGTGCATAAAACAAGGTCGTACTCAGGGTTCAGCTCATCATAAATATCCCCCGGTTTGAAATCAATGTGGGGGTAAAGGATCCTGCAGTGGCCGATCTTCGATTCAGAAAAATCGGTCCCGGTAAGTGAAGCGGAAGGATATTCGGAAGCGATCAAATTCAAAAGATTCCCTGAACCGCAGCCTACATCAATGATCCTCAGATCATTCGACAGCAGATTTTTCTCTTTCATCAACCCGTAGAAATCTTCTGCGGGTTTTTGAACCCTCTTCAGGATCTTTCTGAAGTAACTGGAATTGCTGTGCCGGGCATTGATGTGCTGTTTCGAATTGTAATGGATGGGATCATCAATATCGGTTTCACTTCTGATTCCCAGGATCCTCCGCGCTAATCTCACTATCATGATTGCTGGCCTTTCGAATTTATGCAAATGTAATGGTTCTTCTTCTATTTGAAGAAAGTTCATTAAATTCAAACCCTTTACAGTTAAACGCGATACCATGGCTTTGCAGGAAGAGTTTGAAAAGCGGGGAAACTGGCTTTTCCGGTACAGGGGCATACTTCCGTTTTCAATTCTGATCGCTGGAATTCTCCTCTACCTGTACAGAAGATTGCACCCCGGATCATTTTTTCTGGGGAATATACCCGAGGAGGCATATTATGGATATGCCTGCCTGCTTGTCAGCCTCCTTGGCCTCTTCATCCGTGTCTATACAGTAGGTCATACTCCCAGTCTCACCTCGGGAAGGAATGTCAAGGAACAGGTGGCCAGTGTCCTGAATACCACGGGCAGTTATTCGGTGGTCCGTCATCCGCTTTATGTGGGCAATTTTTTCATGTGGCTGGGGCTCTCCCTGTTCACCGGGTCTGTCTGGTTTGTGTTGGTATTTTGCCTTGCCTTCTGGATCTATTATGAAAGGATCATGTTTGCCGAAGAACAATTCCTGAGAAGAAAGTTCGGGCCCCAATACCTGGAGTGGGCAAAGGATGTGCCACCGTTTGTTCCGAAGTTCAGGCAGTTCAGAAAACCCGAAGTATCATTCAGCTGGAGAAAGGTTCTGAAGAAAGAGAAGAATGGGTTTGCAGCACTTTTTATGGTATTTTTCATATTTGATGCTGTTGGCGAAATCGTTGTGCGGGGAAGAGAATTCAACTATATTTTCCTGGCCGGATTCCTCCTGGGCGTTGTCAACTATATCCTTGTGAAACTGCTCAGGAGCCATACGGTGATGCTCGAGGAAAGGGACCGGTAAGGGGCACATAA
>CAYXUD010000090.1:0-17371 GCA_964467775.1 uncultured Bacteroides sp.
CCATTAATACCTTATTGGCTGCTGCAGGGTTCAACTTCAAGAAGATGTTGCGGAGAATCAAGGCCGAAACCATTAGTTTTTGCCAATATCTTCAGCCTATCCTGGAGTACTATATGAATATTAAAATCTCAAGCATGGAAAACCAATGGGTTTTTCAGGGTTGACTAACCAAGGGCAATACATATATAGATTAAGTGGTGCTGCACTAGTAACGGGCCTCTCTTTGGCAGGCAGTTCGATACCTATTGCCGGACCCTCCCTGATGTTTTACGAGAAAGCTTATTTTCAAATCAAAGAATGGTATGGGGAATTATACATGCGTATGAATAATTTAAACTGGTGGATGCAACATGGATACCAATAGCCAAGTATATAAGCTTACATTTTGGTCCTCAATCAAACCGTTTCTATGGCCATTGTTAGCAACACTGTTTTTTGTCCTAGGTTTTATGCCGATTTTGGCATTTACTGCTAATTCTGATTCCTTTAAGTTTGCATTGATTATTGCAATAGTCTGGGTTTTCTTTACAGGAATTCCTCCGGTAGTATTAGAAATTAACTACTTATTACATGACAGGAAAACATCACTAAAAATCGACAAATCAAATGGTATAGTAGAAATCTCAAATAGAGATAATATATCCCGATTCCTAATAGATGATATCATTCTGATTGAGAAACATCATTCCGGCATCGAAAAGGGAGAGCGGTTTGGTCGTATGCATTGGCATACTTTCTATTACTATAAATTATTAGTACGAGATTCTGCGCCAATTTTTATCAGCCGAATGATTGTCGTCAATCTTGAAAAGAGTTTTGAAAATACTAAATGCGAGATGAGTTGGGAAAGATTCCCCATTATTAAAGGTGAAGCACACAAATAGTCCTATATATCAGAGCTCTTTGTCGATATCCTCCATTGAAGCATCGAAGTCCATTGCGATACCGGGGTTGCTGTTATATTCAGCGAGCCTCTTCTCCACCAGGTCTTTGTGCCAGTCAGTAGGTAGCCCTAAGTTGCAGCGAGGCGCCGGAAAAGTATGCACGATGGTCCCTGCGAATGCTGGCAGATAAGATGGTTGAACTGAATTACACTGAAAACATCTCACATGAAACTGTTCGTCAGGTGTTAAAAAAAACGAAATCAAACCGTGGCGGGTCAAAGGCTGGGTGATTCCGCCCCTGGCAAGTAGCGATTTTGTAGCCCATATGGAATCTGTCCTGGATATGTACAAGATGCCTTATGACAGGCGACAACCGGTTGTATGCATGGATGAGTCGCCGAAGCAACTGATTAAGCAGACGCGTATCCCTATTGCAAGAAAACCAGGCCAGGATGCAAGGGAGGATTATGAATACTCCAGGCAGGGGGTGGCGAATATCTTCATGGCTAATGAACCCTTGAAGGGCAAACGGTATATCCGAATCAAGAAAAGTAAAACGAAAAGGGACTGGGCCTATTTTGTCAGGTACATAGCTGATAGGTTGTACCCCAATGCCGAGAAGATTTTCCTGATCATGGATAACCTGAACACCCATAAGCCTTCAGCGCTTTACGAGACTTTTCCCCCCGAGGAGGCAAAGCGGGTCTGGGATCGATTTGAATTCATTTATACTCCCAAGCATGGAAGTTGGCTAAACATGGCTGAAATAGAACTGAATGTTTTAATGGGTCAGTGTTTAAGCCGGCGTATTGACAACATGGCTACCATCAGAAAAGAGACCAGGGCCTGGGAAAAAGACAGAAACAATAAGAAGGCCAAAATAAACTGGCATTTTAAAACCGATGATGCTCGGATAAAGCTCAAAAGACTCTATCCGACAATATCATCTTGACATGACCCTAGTGTCTGAAAAGGTACAGCCAGCCTGTGTAGAGGGTTTTCTGGTCGCCCTCCTGGCCTGATCCCCCGGGTGTGGATCCCGTGGTGCCGGTGCTGCCAGAACTCTGGTTCCTGATGCTCTTGAACAGCGACCAGTCATCCCAGATGGAGGGGTCACTGTACTCCTTGCCGTCATATCCCAGGGCCTCCACCACGAAATAGTACTGCCCTTCCGGCGCCCTCCGGTCGCTGTCCCTCACATTGCCGTCCCATCCGTCCCAGGCATAGATATCATCGATCTCCCTCTTGTAGACCACCTTGCCGGTGCGGTCCACGATGGTCACCCTGCAGGAACGGAGGGACTGGTGCACGAACCTGAAGATATCATTGTTCCCGTCCCCGTTGGGGGTGAAGACATTGGGAATCGCAAGCTGGGAAGGTTCCACGTAGATCCCCTCCTCCATGGTGGCCGAATCCTCGCACCCGGCCTCGCTGGTGGAGATCATGTAGGGGTAGTAGTACTTGCCGGCTGTTTCATAGGTGAACTGGGGCATCTCTTCCAGGTCAAAGGTGGTTTCCTGCTGGATGATCCCGCCCAGGGTGTCCAGGAACACCCACCTGAACGAGGACCCGTTCTCCGATTCATTGATGAACCTCACCGTCAGCCTGGCATCCTTGCTCCCCCTGTCCTTGCTCCACTCCCCTGTAAGATCCGGGTCCCACATGTTGGGGGGATCGGTCCTTTCGAGCACCTTGTCCAGGTACTCCACCGTGAATTCCGCCCGGGTCTGGATGCTCTCGTAGAAGACCGAATCGACCTCCACCATCCCCAGGTCATCGGTGGCGGTCAAGATGTACCAGGTATCCTTGTAGGGCGGCTGGTAGGTGATGTTGGGGTGAAGGACAATGGTGTCATTGGGGATCCTCAGATCGCTGTTGTCGGAGCTCCATTTGAAGCTGAAGCCGGTCACCCGGGAGATGGTGTCATGGAAAGCCGGGTCATGGTAGATGAGGGTATCGGGATAGACGAACCCGGAAACCGACAGCAGGGCACAGGTATACTTGTAGCCGGGGAGCATCCCATCCTTATCCTTCTCCACCTCTGCATAAAAATCATCCAGCATGACCCAGGCCATCAGGGTGGTGTCCGTGCCGCTCCCGTTGAAGATCCTTACCCGGTAACCGCCTTCCTGCAGCCCTGAAACAGTGGAGGAGTGTACCCCTGCATCGGTGCTGAAGGGGGGATCGAAACCGGGGAGGCCGGGATTGTAGATGCGCCATTCAAAACTGTAAACATCCGTTCCGGGAAGGGTGGCTGTCAGGCTTCCTGCCCTGTGCACCCTGTTGGTCTGGTAGAACACGAAGAGCGGGTCCCTGCCCGGGCTGTTCAGGTAGCTGAGGCTGTCCACGCGGCTGGCGGTGGCCGAGGAGAGCTGTCCCCGGGCAATACCGGTCAGTGAAAAGAGCATGATCACCCCCGGCAGGATCTTTTTATGAACAGTGCAGCGGTGCAATTTCCATGGTGTTTAGAGTATAAACGAAATCAACCCAAAATATTATACGGTCCCGGGGGCCGTAAAATTGCAATTTTTACAAGAACTGTGCAATAATTTATGCATCTCCCGGCGATCTGCCCCGACGATAATCCATGAACATATGCTATCTTAGTCAACCCGGCAAATGGGCAGAAAAAAGTGGAAGCGATCAGGCAGGATTTGAACCAGGCGCAACAGGAAGCAGTGCTGAACCACAGGGGCCCGGCACTGGTGATTGCCGGAGCCGGTTCCGGAAAGACCCGTGTGCTTACCTACCGCATTGCCTACCTGCTCTCCCTGGGCATTCCGCCCGCCAGGATCCTGGCGCTCACCTTTACCAACAAGGCGGCCAATGAAATGAAGGAGCGGATCGCCGCCATGGTCGATCCCGGCCTGGCCCGCAGGCTCTGGATGGGTACCTTCCACTCCCTCTTTGCCAGGATCCTCAGGCGTGAAGCCGGGGTACTGGGCTTTCCCTCCAATTTCACCATCTACGACACCATCGATTCGCGCAGCCTGGTAAAGACGATCATCAGGGAGTTCGGCCTGGACGAAAAGATCTATAAACCGGCCGAAGTGTTTGGCCGGATCTCGGCGGCCAAGAACAACATGGTGACACCCGATGTGTACATGGGCAGCGCTGAGTACCAGGTCCGCGACCAGGTCACCAGGCGCCCGAGGCTGGGTGAGGTGTATGACCGGTATGTGAAGCGATGCAAGCATTTCGGGGCCATGGATTTTGACGACCTGCTGCTGCAGACCAACATTCTGTTCCGGGACCACCCCGCGGTCCTGGAGAAATACAGGGAGGCGTTCGACTATGTGCTGGTGGACGAGTACCAGGACACCAACTACTCGCAGTACCTGATCATCAAAAGGCTCTCCGAGGTCCACCGGAACATCTGCGTGGTGGGGGATGATGCCCAGAGCATCTACTCCTTCAGGGGTGCACGCATCGAGAACATCCTCAATTTCAAGAACGACTATGCCGAAACCAGGATCTTCAAACTGGAACAGAACTACCGTTCCACCCGGATGATCGTTGATGCGGCCAACAGCGTGATCAGAAAGAACAGGGGACAGATCTCCAAGGAGGTCTTTTCCCGCAACGAGGACGGTGAGCCCATCCGGGTGGTAAAGGCGGCCGACGACAGGGAGGAGGGATTCATCGCGGCAGGGCATATTTCCGACCTGCGGTTCAGGGAACAGCTTGAATACAGTGACTTTGCCGTGCTCTACCGAACCAATGCGCAGTCCAGGATCTTCGAGGAGAGCCTCCGCAGGATGAACATTCCCTACAGGGTGTTCGGCTCCCTCTCCTTCTACCAGCGCAAGGAGATCAAGGACCTGCTGGCCTATTTCAGGCTGACGGTCAATCCCAGGGATGATGAGTCTCTCAAACGGGTGATCAACTACCCCATGAGGGGCATCGGTAAGGCCACGCTGGATAAGCTGAACGCATACGCGGAGAAGCTGGATACCCACATCTGGGATATCCTCACCCACCTGGACCAGGTCAGCCTGGGCTTCAATAAGGGGACACTGTCGAGATTGGAGGGATTCACCGGGATGATCCGGAGCTTCCGGCAGCGGCTCGGCGAAATGGAGGCATTTGACCTGGCCTACAGCATTGTCAGCGAGGCGGGGATCATGAAAGAGCTGAAATCGGACCAGACCCCGGAGAGCGTAAGCAGGGTTGAGAATGTGGAGGAGCTGCTGAACGGGATCAAGGACTTCACGGACAACCCGGAAAGGGAGGGGGAGATGACACTTGAGGATTACCTTCAGGAGGTGACCCTGATGACCGATGCGGACCAGGAGAAGGAGGAGGACCGGAACAAGGTGAGCATCATGACCATCCATTCAGCCAAGGGACTGGAGTTCAAACACCTGATCATAGCGGGTGTGGAAGAGGAGCTGTTCCCTTCCCCCCTGAGCACCGACAATCCCAGGGAGCTGGAGGAGGAGCGCCGACTCTTCTATGTGGCCCTCACCCGGGCCATCAAGAGTGCCATGATCACCTATGCGGCCCAGCGCTACAAATGGGGCATCCAGCATGCATGCTCCCCCAGCAGGTTCATCAGGGAGATCGACACGAAGTACCTGGAACTGCCCCCCGGTTTCTATCCCGTAATCCCGCAGGCGCATCATCAGGAGCAACAGAAATTCGTGCCGGAATCCTACCGGAAGATCATGGAGCGCCGCTCCCAGCCGCCAGGCATACAGAAGGGTGGAAGGCGGCTGGTCAATGTGAACCAGATTTCGTCATCCCCGCAGGCCTCACAGGCTGGCCGTTCCCCTGGCCCTCCCGGGGATTTCACGCCATCCGACCCGGAACTGATCCGCGTGGGCACCAGGGTGGAACACCCCCGGTTCGGCATCGGCAGGGTGACGGCCCTCGAGGGAGCCGCTTCCAATGTCAAGGCCACCGTTGAATTCCCCATCGGCAGGAAGCAGCTTCTGCTCAAATTCGCAAAGCTGAGGGTGGTTGAATAAAAAGATGTACTTTTGTAAAAAATCAAATCAATGACATACGATTACAATACCAGCCGCAAAAGGCTGGTCCTTCCCGAGTACGGCAGGAACATACAGAAAATGGTCAACCACCTCAAGACCATCGAGGACCGTGAGGAGAGGAACAAGGCAGCGAAGACGGTCATAGGGGTGATGGGGAACCTGAATCCGCACCTGAGGGATGTGAATGATTTCAAGCACAAGCTCTGGGACCACCTGGCCATCATCGCCGATTTCGACCTGGATATCGACTCCCCCTATGATTGGCCCGAACGTGAGAAGCTTCAGCAGAAACCCGCCATAGTACCTTACAACCAGCACAATATCAGGTACAAGCACTATGGGCGGTCCATCGTCCTGATGATCGAGAAGGCTGTTGAGCTGAAGCCGGGGGAGGAGAAGGACGACCTGGTCCGCATGATCGCCTACCACATGAAGAAGTCGTACCTGACCTGGAACCGGGAGGCGGTGAGTGATGAAGAGATCCTCATGGACCTGAAAACCCTTTCCGGGGGGCAGATTGAGATCAGCAGCGACCTCCGCCTTCCCGAAACAAAGGAGATCCTGGCCAAGAGCCGCAAGAAGAAAGGAGGAGGGGGGAAGAAGAACAAGCCATCGTGATCTATGGGGAGATTCATCATTGAAGGCAGTCACAGCCTGTCCGGAGAGATTGTTCCCCAGGGTGCGAAGAATGAAGCTCTGCAAATCATCTGTGCCACCCTCCTGACACCCGGGAAGCTGACCATCCACAACCTGCCCCGGATCAAGGATGTGCTGATGCTGATAGCGCTCCTCGAAGAGCTGGGGGTGAAGGTAGAACATTGGGGCGGGTCCAGCTACAGCTTCCAGGCAGAACAGGTCGACCTGGACTATTTCAGGACAGAACCGTACCTCGAACAATCGGCAGCCCTCCGCGGATCGGTGATGATCCTGGGGCCCCTGCTTGCCCGCTTCGGGGAGGCCGTACTGCCCAAACCGGGGGGTGACAAGATCGGGCGAAGGAGGCTCGACACCCACTTTCTCGGCTTCCAGTCCCTGGGGGCCACCTTTGATTTCGACCATTCCCGCAACTTCTACCGGGTGAGTGCATCCAGCCTGAAAGGCGCCTCCATGCTCCTTGATGAGGCCTCGGTGACCGGAACGGCAAACATCATCATGGCCGCCGTCCTGGCTGAAGGGACAACGACCATTTATCATGCTGCCTGCGAGCCTTATATCCAGCAGCTTTGCAGATTGCTGGTGCGCATGGGAGCCCGCATATCCGGGATCGGTTCCAACCTGCTGACCATAGAGGGTGTGGAGCAGCTGGGTGGCGCCGAGCATACCATCCTGCCCGACATGATCGAAGTGGGCAGCTTCATCGGCCTGGCTGCCATGACCCGGTCCGACCTTACCATCAAGAATGTAGCCTATGACCAGCTCGGGATCATCCCGGCCACCTTTCAGCGCCTGGGGATTGAACTGGAACTGCTTGGGGATGACCTGCACATCCCTCCCCAGGAGCACTATGTGATAGAGACCTTCATTGACGGGGCCATCCTGACCATTGACGATGCACCCTGGCCGGGCTTTACCCCCGATCTGCTGAGCGTGGCCCTTGTGACGGCCACCCAGGCCAGGGGGACCGTGCTGATCCACCAGAAGATGTTTGAAAGCCGGCTCTTCTTCGTGGATAAACTGATTGACATGGGGGCCCAGATCATCCTGTGCGATCCTCACCGGGCCACGGTGATCGGGCTGGACCGTTCCATCTGCCTCAGGGCAACCACCATGTCCTCACCCGATATCCGTGCAGGTGTGGCGCTGCTCATTGCGGCCATGTCTGCCGAAGGGACCAGCACCATTGAAAACATCGAGCAGATCGATCGCGGTTATGAACGGATCGACCAGCGGCTGAACCAGCTCGGGGCAGCCATCAAACGCGAAGCATAATAGAGATCTTATATGAAAGGGATTATCTCATTGATTTCTGCCCTGGTATTTCTGGCTGCCTGTTCTTTCAGGAAAGGGGACCAGAAAGAAAATCCATCCAACCCTGCCGCGAACAGCGAGGTCAAAACGGGCATCAACATCGGCGAGCGGGCACCTGAACTGGTGTTCAGGTCGCCGGATGGCGAAAAGATCGCCCTCACCTCCCTGAGGGGAAAAATGGTCCTGATCGATTTCTGGGCCTCCTGGTGCTCACCCTGCCGCGTGGAGAACCCCAACCTGTTAAAAACCTACAGGCATTTCATGGACAAAGAGTTTGTGAATGGTTCCGGGTTCACGGTCTACGGGGTCTCCCTGGACAATACAAAGGAGGCGTGGGTGGCGGCCATACGGCAGGACCATCTGGAGTGGAAGTCCCATGTGAGCGACCTGAAGGGGTGGCAATCGGTGCCGGCCGCCATGTACGGCGTGATGGGCATCCCGATGAACTTCCTCATTGACGGTGACGGCATCATCGTGGCCAAGGACCTCAGGGGGGAGTACCTGGAGAACAAACTGAAGGAGCTGTTGAGGTAGGGACCATCAGGGCTTCCGTGCTCGTCGCTTAAAAATTTTATAGCCAAAATTTTGTAGGCTCCTCGTCCGGAACCCTGATGGTCCCGGTGAGTAGAAGGGGGGCTTCCGTGCTCGTCGCTTAAAAATTTTATAGCCAAAATTTTGTAGGCTTCTCGTCCGGAACCCTGATGGTCCCGGGAGAGAAGGGAGGGCTTCTGTACCTGTACCTGTTTTTGGTTCAGTTACTCTGTTTTCCGGGAGATCAAATGTCACATTAATGTTACATGAACACCTTTCGCCATTTGTGTGCCCTGGCTTACAACATTTTTTCTCAAAACGCAACCATCCTGCCTGTACAGATTCAGCAAATGAGCATATCCGGGTTACATGAACAGTGGATGCGATTGGATCGAAAGGGTGTTGGATGAAGACCCCTCTTCCGGCAGGCCAGAATGGGTATAAAAGGCTTGCCCGGCGAGATGATGCCGGGCTCCGAAGCCTTACTGCGGAGGTATATTGGATTCCGAAGCCTTCTTTTTAGCGTAGCCCTACTCCTCCTCCTGTTCCGCCTCGTACGCCTTGAGCAGTTCCTCCTGGATCTCCCCGGGCACCTGCGTGTACTGGTCGAACTGCATGCTGTACATGGCACGGCCGCTGGTCAGTGAGCTCAGTGCGGTGGAGTACCTGTTCATCTCTGCCAGGGGAACCTTGGCGGTGATCTTCTCGAAGCCTTTTTCGCTCGACATTCCCTGGACAATGGCACGCCTTCCCTGGAGGTCGCTCATCACATCCCCCAGGTATTCGGAGGGCACCAGGATCTCCACCTCGTAAACCGGCTCCATGATCTTGGGCCCGGCCAGCTTGAACGCCTTGCTGAAGGCATTCCGGCCTGCCAGCATGAAGGAGATCTCGTTGGAATCGACCGGGTGCATTTTCCCGTCGTAGACATAGACCCGGATGTCCCGTGCATAGGATCCCGTCAGCGGTCCCTCTTCCAGTTTCTCCATGATCCCTTTCAGGATGGCTGGAAGGAACCGGGCATCAATGGAGCCGCCCACGATGCAGTTAACGAACTCCAGTTTCCCGCCCCATGGCAGGTTGTGGGTGTCCACGTTCCGGTTGGCCATCTTGTAATCCTTACCGTCCAGTTTGAACATAGGCTTTGGCTCGGAACCTTCGATATAGGGTTCGATGATCATGTGCACCTCGCCGAACTGACCGGCACCACCCGACTGCTTCTTGTGCCTGTAATCGCTCTGGGCAGCCCTGGTGATGGTCTCCCGGTATGGGATTTTGGGGGCGATGAACTGGGTCTCCACCTTGTAGATATGGTCCAGGTGCCATTTGACGATGTTCAGGTGGTACTCGCCCTGCCCGGAAAGAATGATCTGCTTCAGCTCCTTGCTGTATTCCACCTTTACCGTGGGATCCTCCTGGTTGATGCGTGTCAGCGCTTCTCCCAGTTTCTCATCGTCGCCCTCGCTCAACGGCTTGATCGCTGTCCTGAATTTGGGTTCCGGGAACGGAATGGGCCCGAACAGGTAGGAAACATCGGGGGAGGAAAGGCTATGGTTTGTCTTGGTGTTTTTCAGTTTTACGGTGCATCCGATATCTCCGGCAGCCAGGGAGGCTACCTTGGTGCGGTTCTTCCCCAGGGGTGCAAAGATCTGAGAGAACCGCTCCCTGTTCCTTGTCTTGTTGTTGTTCAGGTCGGCACCCTCTTTCAGCTCGCCGGACATCACCTTGAAGAAGTTGATCTCCCCGATGTGCGACTCCACACTGGTCTTAAAGACGAAAACGGAAACAGGTCCGCCGGCATTACAGGCCACCTCCTCTCCCTCGGCGGTGACCGCGGGTTCCAGGTCACTTGTGGAGGGAGCCACGTTGGTCAGGAACTCCATGAACCGGCCCACACCCATTCCGCTGCGGGCAGAAGCGCAGAAGATCGGGAAGATGCCCCGTGCCACCAGCCCGGCGGTGATCCCGGTGCGCATTTCATCCTCGGTCAGCCCGTCGTTCTCAAAGAAGAGCTCCATCAGGGCCTCGTCATTCTCGGCCGCCTTTTCGATCAGTTCATTACGGAGTTCCTCGGCACGATCCGCTTCCGAATCGGGAATAGCGGTTACCTCCGGCTTGCCTCCGCCCTTGGGGTACCTGAGGAGCTTCATCTGGATGATATCTACGATGGAGTCGAACCCGGGCCCGGTAGTGACCGGGTACTGGGCCAGGACTGCATCCCGGCCGATGCTATCCCTGATGCTCTCCAGGGTCTTCTCAAAATTGGCATGGTCATGGTCACATTTGTTGACCAGGACCACGGCCGGCTTCCTGAATTTCTCGAGCCACCTGAAGTGGATCTCGGTGCCCACTTCAACGCCGTTCTGCGCATTGATCACCACCACGCCCGTATCAGCAACATGCAGGCTCGAAACGGTGCCTCCCACAAAATCATCAGCGCCGGGTACATCCAGGATATTGATCTTCTTGCCGTTATATTCTGTGTACATCACACTGGAGTACATCGAGGTCTGGTTCTCCTGCTCGATCTGGTTGAAATCGGAGACCGTGTTTTTTGATTCCACGTCGCCCTTTCTGTCGATGACCCCGCCTTCAAAAAGCATGTTCTCGGCGAGGGTGGTTTTCCCCGATCCGGAGTTCCCGAGCAGGGCAATGTTCTTAATCTGGTTGGTTGAATAGGTCTTCATCAGGCATTAAATAAATAAAAGGAATTCAATTAATTACGATTAAATTTTGTTCAGGCACCCAGAGAACAGGTGATGCAAAAGTAATAAAATTTTGGTTTTATAATTATTCAATAAATATTTCTTGTTTTTTTAAAAAAAAGCATACCTTTGCGAACCGAAATTAACAGACATTTAGCCATATATTGAACCATACAGTATGCCGACGATTCAGCAATTAGTTCGTAAAGGCCGTAAAAAACTGAACGATAAGAGCAAGGCTCCCGCACTCGATGCATGTCCCCAGAGACGGGGTGTCTGTGTGCGTGTCTATACCACCACACCCAAGAAGCCGAACTCAGCCATGCGCAAGGTGGCAAGGGTAAGGCTCACCAATCAGAAAGAGGTGAACGCCTATATACCCGGTGAAGGCCACAACCTTCAGGAGCACTCCATCGTGCTGATCAGGGGAGGCCGGGTGAAAGACCTCCCGGGCGTCAGGTATCACCTGATCCGCGGTGCCCTGGACACATCCGGTGTGGAGGGGAGGACCCAGCGCAGGAGCAAGTATGGAACCAAGCGGCCCAAGGTTAAAAAATAGCGATCAATCCGACAGGCAGCTGACACAATATATTATATATAGGTATAGCCACAAGCAATGAGGAAGACCAAACCGAAAAAAAGAATACTTCTGCCAGATCCCCGGTACAATGACCCCTATGTGACCAGGTTCGTGAACAACCTGATGCTCAACGGTAAAAAGAGCAAAGCCTATGAGATCTTCTACGGGGCCATGGACATTATTGAGCAGAAGACCAAGAACGAAGGCAAACCGGCACTGGAGATCTTCAAGCAGGCACTTGAGAATATCACACCGCATGTGGAAGTAAAGAGCCGCAGGGTTGGCGGAGCGACATTCCAGGTTCCCATGGAAGTGAGGTCCGACCGCAAGATATCGATCTCCATGAAGAACCTTATCCTCTTTTCCAGCAAACGGGCGGGCAAATCGATGAGTGAAAAACTTGCAGCAGAAATAATAGCAGCATATAACAATGAAGGCGGCGCGTATAAGAAAAAGGAAGACACGCACCGCATGGCTGAAGCCAACAAGGCTTTTGCCCATTTCAGGTTCTAATACATTTTTAAGACAGCATTTACTGTAAGGGTAAGTGTGCGGCAATTATGAGCCCAGATTTGAAACATACAAGGAATATTGGGATCATGGCGCACATCGATGCCGGGAAAACCACCACCACAGAACGCATTCTGTTCTATACAGGTATCACCCACCGCATCGGTGAGGTCCATGACGGAGCCGCTGCGATGGACTGGATGGTACAGGAGCAGGAACGCGGGATCACCATCACATCAGCAGCGACCACCACTTTCTGGAGCCACAACGACAAGGAGTATAAGATCAATATTATTGATACTCCAGGGCACGTCGACTTCACCGTCGAGGTGGAGCGTTCGTTGCGGGTCCTTGATGGTGCCGTTGCCGTATTCTGCGCAGTAGGCGGGGTGGAACCCCAGTCCGAGACCGTGTGGCGGCAGGCTGACAAGTACCGGGTGCCCAGGCTGGCTTTCGTGAACAAAATGGACCGTGTGGGTGCCGATTTTTTCCGAGTGGTCCAGGAGATCAGGGAGAAACTCGGTTCCAACCCTGTTCCGTTGCAGATACCCTTTGGTGCCGAGGAGAACTTCAGGGGTATCGTCGACCTGATCGAGCGGAGGGCCATTGTCTGGAAAGAGGACGAAACCCTGGGCATGAAATATGAGTACTGTGAGATCCCTGACGATCTGGTGGAGACCGTGGAAGAGTGGCGGGAGAAGCTGGTGGAGGCTGTCTGTGTATCAGACGATGACCTGCTGGAACGCTTCCTGGAAGACAGGGAATCGATCTCCGTGGAGGAGTTCATGTCATATGCCCGCAGGGCCACCATCAGCATGAAAATTGTACCGGTGCTCTGCGGATCTGCTTTTAAGAACAAGGGGATCCAGCGTTTGCTCGATGCCATCTCCGACCTCCTTCCCAGCCCCCTCGATATCGGTGCGGTATCAGGGATCGATCCCAGGACAGAGAAACAAATCACCCGCATGCCGGATGATGAAGAGCCGCTCACCGGCCTGGTATTCAAGATAGCCACCGATCCCTTTGTTGGGCGCCTGGCCTATGTGCGTGTCTATTCAGGGAAACTTCTGGAAGGGGTGATGGTGCTCAACAACCGCACGGGCAAAAAGGAACGCATCAGCCGCATCTACCAGATGCATGCCAACAAGCAGAATCCGAAAAAAGAGATCAGTGCAGGGGATATCTGTGCGGTGGTCGGATTGAAAGAGCTGAGGACCGGGGATACCATCACCATGGTGAACAAGCCGATGATCCTCGAAGCCATCGACTTTCCTGAACCTGTGATCGGGGTGGCCATTGAGCCCAAGACACAGGCAGATATTGACAAGCTCGGCATTGCACTGGGCAAGCTGGCAGAAGAGGATCCCACGTTCCAGGTCAGGGTCGATATGGATACCGGCCAGACGCTGATCAACGGCATGGGCGAGCTGCACCTGGAGATCCTTCTTGACCGCCTGAAGCGGGAGTTCAGCGTGGAGTGCAACGTGGGTACGCCTCAGGTCAATTATAAGGAAGCACTTACCACCGAGGTACACCATCGCGAGGTATTCAAGAAGCAGACCGGCGGCCACGGAAAGTATGCGGATATCGAGGTCTATATCGGTCCGGCCGATGAAGGGTTCAAGGGACTGCAGTTCTCCTCGGAGGTAAGGAGCGGGAACATACCCCGGGAATATATCCCCTCCGTGGAAAAGGGATTTGCGAATGCCATGTTCAACGGACCCCTGGCGGGGTTCCCGGTGGACAGCCTCAGGGTAAGGCTGGTGGACGGCTCCTTCCATGCCGTGGATTCAGACCAGCTCTCGTTCGAGATTGCAGCCAGGCAGGCCTTCAGGCACGCAGCCTCCAAAGCCGGTCCCATCATGCTGGAGCCTATCATGTCGGTAGAGGTGGTCACCCCTGAGGAATACATGGGGGATGTGATCTCTGACCTGAACAAGAGGCGCGGACAGGTCGAAGGAATGGACACCAAGGCGGGTGCGAGGGTGATCAAGGCAAAAGTTCCCCTTGCCGAGCAGTTCGGTTACGTGACCGTTCTCAGGACCCTCTCTTCGGGAAGGGCAAGTTCCACCATGGAGTTCAGTCATTATGAAGGGATGCCCGAGAACCTCTCGAGAGAGATCCTTGAAAAGGTGACGGGAAAAGCATTTAATTAACCATTATCAGGATAATGAGCCAGAAGATTAGAATTAAGTTGAAGTCGTACGATCACAACCTGGTTGATAAATCAGCCGAGAAGATTGTAAAGACAGTGAAATCCACCGGAGCTGTGGTCAGCGGACCTGTTCCACTGCCCACCCATAAGCGCGTGTACACTGTATTGAGGTCTCCCTTTGTGAACAAGAAGTCCAGGGAGCAGTTCCAGCTGAGCTCCTTCAAAAGGCTGCTGGACATTTACAGTTCCACTCCCAAGACCATCGATGCACTCATGAAGCTTGAGCTGCCCAGTGGAGTTGAAGTTGAAATCAAAGTCTAACACAGGTAAAATTCAATAAGATGCCAGGATTAATTGGTAAGAAGATCGGAATGACCTCCGTCTTCGACAAAGATGGAAAAAACATCCCCTGTACCGTGATACAGGCGGGTCCCTGCACGGTGACACAGGTGAAGACCGTTGAGAGTGACGGGTACGCTGCGGTTCAGCTGGCTTTCGACGACAAGAAAGAGAAGAACACCCCGAAGGCTGAGCAGGGACACTTTGCCAGGGCCAATGCCACGCCAAAGAAGAAGGTGATCGAACTGAAGGGGTTTGTCAAGGACTGGAAACCGGGTGACGTGATCACCGTGGACTATTTCAATGATGACACCTGGCTGGACGTTTCCGGGATCTCCAAGGGCAAGGGGTTCCAGGGTGTTGTCAAAAGGCACAGTTTCGCAGGGGTGAACGACGCCACCCACGGACAGCACAACCGGAGCAGGGCTCCCGGGTCACTGGGCGCTTCCTCCTATCCCTCGAGGGTTTTTAAGGGCATGCGGATGGCCGGACAGACTGGAAACAAGAAGGTGAAGATTTTGAACCTGAGGGTGATGAAGATCGTGCCCGAAAACAATCTCCTGATCCTCAAAGGTTCTGTTCCCGGATCGAATGGTTCATATTTAATTATTGAGAAGTGATGGAACTAGAGGTAATGAATATATCCGGGGAGAGCACCGGTAAGAAGGTAAAACTGAACAAGGAGATCTTCGGGATCGAACCCAATGATCATGCCATCTACCTGGATGTAAAACAGATCATGGCCAACAGGCGCCAGGGTACCAGCAAGACCAGGGAACGTAGTGAGGTACAGGGCAGCCGGAGGAAGGTGAAGCGCCAGAAGGGTACCGGTACAGCCCGTTTCGGCGATATAAAGAACCCGATATTCAGGGGCGGTGGCCGTGTATTTGGCCCGAGGCCGAAGAGTTACGGGGGGAAGCTGAACCGCAAGGTGAAGGAGCTGGCCCGCCGTTCAGCACTCACTTACAAGGTGCAGAACAAGCAGGTGATGGTGGTGGAGGATTTCGATCTGGAGACCCCGAAAACCAGGGATTTTGCGAATATCCAGAAAAACCTGAAGATCGACGATAAAAAGTCCCTGCTGGTCATCAATGAAAGAAATAAAAACATATATTTGTCGTCGCGAAATTTGCAGAATTCCAAGGTTGTAACAGTTTCAGAATTAAATACATATGAAATAATGAATGCTTCGGCACTGTTATTTGTTGAGAGTTCGCTTGACGTTCTGCAGAAGAATGCATAATTGTTGATAAATCGAGAACGTATGAATGTATTAATTAAGCCCATAGTCACCGAGAAGATGACCGCCCAGGGGGAGGATTTCAACCGGTATGGTTTTGTCGTTGACAAGAATGCCAACAAGCTGCAGATCAAAAAGGCGGTGGAGGATCTATATAACGTGAAAGTCTCGGAGGTGAATACCATGCGTTTTGCCGGCAAGCGCAAGCAGCGCTACACCAAGAGCGGCATCTCGGTTGGAAGGAGTGCTTCCTACAAGAAGGCAGTGGTGACCCTGGCCGAGGGCGAGGTCATTGATTTTTACAGCAACATTTAAGGAATTATGGCAATCAAGAAGTATAAACCCACAACCCCGGGTCAGCGGTTCAAGGAGATCTCCTCCTTCAATGATCTCACGCCCGGATCAAAGCCGGAGAAGACGCTGCTCAAACCTTTCACAAAGAGCGGGGGGAGGAACAATACCGGCAAGATGACCATGCGTTACATGGGTGGAGGTCATAAGAGAAGGTACCGGCTGATCGATTTCAAACGCAACAAGGACAACGTTGAGGCCACCGTGAAGAGCGTCGAGTATGATCCCAACCGTTCCGCCAGGATCGCCCTGCTGGTTTACGCCGACGGCGAGAAGCGCTACATCATTGCTCCGGAAGGGATCCGGGTGGGGCAGAAGGTGGTTTCAGGCGAAAAGGTGGTGCCGGAAACCGGCAACAGCATGCTGCTGGACAATATACCCCTGGGAACAAATGTCCATAACATCGAACTGAAACCCGGCAAGGGGGGCATGCTGGCCCGGAGTGCAGGTTCCTACGGGACCCTCACCTCCAGGGACGGGAAGTATGCCATCATCAAGCTTCCTTCCGGGGAATCGAGGATGGTGCTGACATCCTGCCGTGCCACGGTGGGTGTTGTTTCAAACAGTGACCACGGACTGGAAAAATCGGGGAAAGCAGGCCGTTCACGCTGGCTGGGCCGTCGCCCGCGCACACGCGGTGTGGCGATGAACCCGGTTGATCACCCCATGGGTGGCGGAGAAGGACGGGCCTCGGGGGGACACCCGAGGTCAAGGACCGGGATGCCCGCCAAGGGATACAAGACCCGTTCGAAGAAGAAGTATTCAAACAGGTATGTGGTGGAGAAAAGAAAATCAAAAAAATAGCATAAGATGAGCCGTTCATTGAAAAAAGGACCATTTATCGATTTCAAGCTGGAAAAGCGTGTGCTGGAAATGAACGATTCCGGGAAGAAGTCCGTCATCAAGACCTGGTCAAGAAGGTCGATGATCTCCCCGGATTTTGTGGGCCACACCATCGCCGTTCACAACGGCAACAAATTCATCCCGGTTTACATCACCGAAAACATGGTGGGCCATAAGCTCGGGGAATTTGCGCCCACGAGGATCTTCAGGGGACACGGAGGGAAAGCCCGGTAAGGCCTAAGGACATTTTAATCAGCAGACCATGGGAGTCAGA
>CAYXUD010000091.1:0-2926 GCA_964467775.1 uncultured Bacteroides sp.
TTCAAGCCGGCGGTGGTCTTCGTGAACGGGGATTACCTGGGCATCCACAACATCCGGGAGAAGGTGGATGCGGACTATATCGAAAAGAGCTACAACATGGAGCCGGGGAGCTTCGACCTGGTGGAGAACCAGGAGCTCCCCGAGGCGGGCGACGTGCAGGCCTACGAATACCTGCAGGACCTCCTGGGAAACGACCTCTCGGTGGATGCCAATTACAATGCCGTGGCGGAGCTGGTGGATATCGAGAACTTCACCGATATGGTCATCACCGAGATGGCCTGCAGGAACACCTCCATCGACCACAACGTGATGTGCTGGAAACCAAAGGAGGGAGGGAAATGGCGGTGGGTGTTGATGGACCTGGACAGGGGCTTCTTCAAGCCTGCCAGCGACTTCATCAGTTTTTACCGCAGCCAGAACCACTGGATCCTGAGGTACCTCTGGAGGAACGGGGGTTACCGGGACTATTTTGCCGGGAGGCTTGCCTCGCAGCTTTTCACCACCTTCAACGCGGAGCGGATGAAGGGGCTGATCGATGAGCATGAGGCGATCATCGGGGATGAGATCCCCAGGCACATCGACCGGTGGTACGGGACCACCTCCACCTACGGCAATGCCATGCCCTCGGAGGCCTACTGGAGGAAGGAGGTCTGCAACCTGCGGAGATTCGTCGAGGAGCGGCCCGCCGACCTGCTGGCGGACCTCCAGGATTACGATTTCCCCGGGATAGCGAACCTGGCCCTGGAGTGCACCCCCCCGGAGGCCGGGGAGCTCCGGGTGGAAGGGCTGAAGACGGCGGGGCCCTTCTCCTACGGGCCCTACCTGAAGTCGTGGGAGACCGTGATCGAGGCGACGGAGAGGCCCGGGTACGATTTCACCGGCTGGTACGAGGTCCCCCGGCAGTGGGTCATCCCCCCGGGATCGGAGTGGAGGTACCTGGACAACGGTGTCTACCCGGGATCCTCCTGGGTGCTGGCCGGTTTCGATGACGGGTCCTGGGAATCCGGTCCGGCCGAGCTGGGGTACGGGGACGGTGACGAGGCGACGGAGATCGGCTACGGGGGAAGCTCCTCCAACAAATATATCACCTCCTGGTTCAGGAAATCAGTTACCATCCCTGAAGGGCTGGTCGGGGACGGGGTGTTCTTCCTCCACCTTCTGAAGGATGACGGGGCCATCGTCTACCTGAACGGGACGGAGATCGCCAGGGCGAACCTCCCGTGCGGCGATACGGATCACCAGACACGGGCGATCACCTCCGTGGGCGCCGAAACAGAAGAGGTATTCATCACCTACAGGGTCGACAGCGGACTGCTGAAGGCGGGAGCGAACATCCTGGCCGCGGAGGTGCACCAGGAATCCTCCAACAGTTCGGACCTCAGCTTTGACCTGGGCCTCTCCTGCTACCTGCGGGATAGCGCCACCCTTTACGCTGCGGATCAGCGGACCAGGATCAACCTGGCGGATGACCGGTTCTTCACGGCACGGTATGCACCCAACTCCGCCTGTATCGTCCCCGGGATCATCCAGGATGACATGACCCTTTCGGCGGACTGCTCCCCCTGGCTGGTGCTGCAGGACATCACCATCCCGGAAGGTGTCACCCTCGGGATAGATCCCGGCGTGGAGATCCTGATGCCCGCAGGGGGCAATATCTTTGTGCAGGGGGTGCTGAATGTTAACGGGGACTCCACCGCCCCGGTGACATTCAGGCTCAACCCGGAAGAGCCCGGCGACAGCTGGGGGGGGATGGTGTTCAGGAACACGGACGGGCTCTCCTCATTGCGTTATGTGACCATCGAGGATGCCTCCGAGGGCCCCGATCCCGTGCTGGAGAATGCCGCCATCTCGGCCTTCAACGCGGACCTGGTGCTGGACCACATGGTGATCGGGCAGGTCAGGAGCAATCCCATCGTCGGCAGGTATTCGGACATCACCCTCACGAACAGCTCTTTGCATTCGGAAGTGACCGGCGACCTGATCAATGTCAAGTACGGGAACGCCCTGATCGAGCACTGCCGGTTTGTGGGGAATGACCAGGTTGATACCGATGCGATCGATTGTGACGGGACCGGGACCGCGATTATCCGCAACTGCACCATCACCGGTTTCCACGCGTTCAACAGCGATGCCGTGGACATCGGCGAGGAGGCGGCAGGTGTCCTGGTCGATTCGGTCGTTGCATTCCATGTGAACGACAAGGGCGTTTCGGTGGGCCAGCACTCCTCGGCCACCGTGACCAACAGCATCTTCATCAGCTGCAACATGGGGGTGGCCGTGAAGGACTCAAGCACCGCCGTCATCCGGAACTGCATCTTCTACAACACGGGGAACCCGGTGGCATGTTACGAGAAGAACATCGGCCTGGCCGGGGGGAATGCGTGGGTGATCAACAGCATCCTCTCCAATTCGTCGGAAGCCTCCTGGATGGCTGACGGCAGGTCGGCCATACAGGTATCCTACAGCCTGTCGGACAACACCCTCCTCCCGGAGGGCAACTCGAACCTGTTCGGGAACCCGCTCTTCAGGAAACCTTCACTCTTTGATTTCGGCCTGCTGCCATCCTCTCCCGGGATCCTTTCGGGCTATTCAGCCGGTGGACCGGTCAACATGGGGACGGGGGTGGCCGCGGATCTCTTCGATCCGCCGGTCATGATCTCGCAGTTCTTTGTGAACGGAAGCAGCCTGGAACTGCCGCAGTTCATCACGCTGCACAACCCGTCGGACAGGCCCGCGGACCTCTCCGGGTATGGTATCGACAAGGGGGTTACGGCCACCCTCCCGCAGGGGACGGCCATCGGCCCGAAGGGAAGGGTGTTTTTGACCGGCAACGCGGCGGACCCATTCTGGGACGGGGTCATTTCACCGGTGATCGAATGGTCCGCCGGGAGGCTTTCCGAAAACGGGGAGTCCCTCCGGCTGGTGG
>CAYXUD010000092.1:0-38655 GCA_964467775.1 uncultured Bacteroides sp.
GTCAAAAAAGACAATGGGGATATTCTTTTTCCGCAGGTTTTTTAAATGGTCCAGTTCCCGCGTCTCCTTGGAGATTGAAAGCAGCAATCCTTCGATACGGCTGGAGAGCAGTGCCTGGACATTTTTCACCTCCCTTGAGAATGATTCGTTTGACTGGCAGATAATGACGTGATATCCTGCATCATTGGCAACATCTTCGATACCGCTGATCACCTGTGAGAAAAAGTAATGGACGATCTCCGGAATGATCAACCCTATGTTATTGCTCCTGCTGCTTAAAAGGCTGAGGGCGATAGCATTGGGTTCGTAGTTGAGTTCTTCGGCCAGTTCTTTGACCGCTTTCTTAGTGGCCTTGCTGATATCGGGATGATCCTTGAGCGCCCTGGATACGGTTGATGGCGAAATCCTGAGCCTTTCAGCAATATCCTTGATGGTAACCTGTGCGCTCCGCATAAAAAGTGAAAATCTTTTCAAATATACTTCATTTTTCCGCAATCGTTTGCAATCGGATATTCCCCGGGTTCTGCCTCTGATAATCCAAAAAATGAAGCATTTAAGGGCAGGAATTCTCAATGAATAGAGGGATAAATTAGTATCTTTATGCTCTGAAAAACAATAATCAATATCACTATGAAAAAAAATCTACATTTTGGATTCATGATCATCATCCTGTTTGCAATGGCACAATGGGCCCAACCCCAGATGCCTGCGGCGATCTCCATCGACCCGCCTAATGCAACAGGCTGGGATGAACTTACCCTTACCCTGGACGCAAACATAGCCTGCGTTCCGAGTGGAAGTCAATCTATCATAGGTCAAGCTGATATAAGAATGCACTCGGCTGCTTTCCTCTACAACAACATTGCTAACTGGGGAAGTTCCTGGGGTAATCCGGGAATCGATTATGATGCCCAGCCCAAGGAAGAGGGATTTGACTTTCCAAGGCTGACCGACAACGGGGATGGTACCTATTCAATCACCTTCACTCCCGGTAAATTCTATGGTGTTGAAGAAGGATCCACCATTATCGGGATCACAGCCGTATTTAACGGGGGGAGCTGGGCTTTCGAGGCCAAGGACAATGCAGCTGATGGTTGCGGCGATTTTTACATCCCCCTTAGCTATGAGCCTCCCACACCGGCCTTGAAATTCACGCTTGATCTGACCTACCAGGAAGAGCTGGGGAATTTCGACCGGGCTGACGGCAAAGCCTATGTCATCGTGAATGATACGGAATACGAAATGGATCAGCTGTTGATCGGTATCGTTCCCGATGCAAGGTATGAAAAGAAGCTGACGGAAGCGGATGACGGTATTACTGCAGGAACCAGCTATTCCTACAAATTCAAAATGGATGAAACCGAAGAGACCGTAGAAAGGGATCCCATCGTTGCGGGCAATTACCAGATCAGTTTAACCCACTTTTTCAACGATGTCGGAAAACCGGTGGCAGACGTCAAATTCATAGTGGATATGAGGTATGCGGCCAGGGAAGGAATCTTCGTGCCTGAAACCGATTATGTGGATATTGCCGGCAGCCTGAACGGATGGGATGGCACTGATTATCATCTGACCGATGATAACGCTGACACCCTGTATGAGATTACTGTCGAAGAGCTTGACCTGGAGACGATCATTGAATACAAATACAGGATCAACGGAAGCTGGGATGACGATAAGAGTGAATTCCCGGGAGGAGGCCCCAACAGGCACGCCACGGTGATCGAGGGTGGCAGGGAGGCAAAATCTGTCTGGAACAACACCGTCCCTGGAACAGTGCCGGTGATCCTTTCTGTGGACATGAATAATGAGATTGCCAAAGGAAGATTTGTGGCCAGGGAAAACTATGTGGATGTGGCAGGTTCGATGAACGGCTGGGGCAGTAATTTGAACGATGAACTGTATGACCTGGGCGGCGATGGTATTTATACGACTATTCCGGCTGCCTTTGCACCCATCGGGGGTGAGGGAGATACCATGCAGTACAAGTTCCGCATTGACAGCAGCTGGGATGACGACAAGAGCGAATTCCCGGGAGGGGGTCCTAACAGGAAATATGTGGTGCTGGATACCACCGGAGGTTTCATCAATGAACTTCCCGTGGTCTGGTTCAATGATGTTGCCCTGGGGATTGCAGACCATGCCATTCTTTTCCAGGAGGTATCCATCTACCCCAACCCTGTGACCGATATCATGTATATTGAAAACAAGGTCGGGATGCATGAGATCACGATCACCAATATCCTCGGACAGGAAGTGTTGAGGATGCAGCTGGAGAACAGGAGCTCATATCAACTGAACACCAGTGAATTGAAAAAAGGATTATATATCCTGAGGGTATCTGGTGAACAGGGCCATGCGGGGACCGCTAAATTTATTAGACAGTAAAATCAGACAAGTAATATGGCAGACCCGGCCAGCGTGGCCGGGTCTGTTTTCATTAAGGGAGTTGGCTGCTGGTTGATTGTTGAATCGTAACTTTGCATTATGAAGATCTATAAGGGATTGGTATTGTTTCTTGCCTTTATATGCAGTTTTGATGTGTACGGGCAACTCATCACGGCCGATCCAGCCTTCCCGGTACAGACAGACTCGGTGATCATCACTTATGATGCTACCGGGGGCAACCAGGCGCTCATGGGATATACCGGGGATCTATATGCCCACACCGGGGTCATCACCAGTGAGAGTTCAGACGGATCTGACTGGAAACATGCTCCGGACTGGGGAGACAACTCTCCAAAATATAAATTGGAACGGATCGCTGCAGATCTATACCAGTTAAGAATTGTACCCTCCATCGATGATTATTATGGCACCCTGCCTGGCGAAAAGGTAAATGAGCTCGCTTTCGTGTTCCGCAGTGCCGATAACTCGAAAGTGGGGAGGACAGCCTCGGGGGGTGACATATTTTACCCTGTGTATGTAAAAGGCCTGAACGTGGAGATTGTCAAACCGGATCAGTCCATGTTGATCGTAGAACTGGGCGATTCCATTTTCTTCGAGGCGCAGGCCCAGCAATCAGATTCACTGATCCTGATTCATGACAAAGAAATCATTAAAAAGACAACGGAGCCATTCATTGCCGATACCCTGATTGTGGAACGGGAAGGCAGAACCTGGATCAAGGTTATTGCCAAAAACGATACCAGCGAGGTGGCTGATTCACTTTACTATCTGACAAGGAAGGAGGTCCCGGTAGTGGCTTTGCCCGAAGGCATGGAAGATGGTATTAACTATGTGGATGATACCACGGCAACCCTGGTTCTGTATGCCCCGGGAAAAGATTTTATTTATGTGATAGGCAGCTTCAATGACTGGGAGATCAGTGACAAATATTATATGAATATGACACCGTCCGGTGAACGGTTCTGGATCTCCCTGGACAGCCTGGAAGCCGGGAAGGAATACCTCTTCCAGTACCTGGTGGACGGAAGTATCGTTATTGGGGATCCTTATGCCGAGAAGGTGTGTGATCCTCAGGATAGATATATTGGAGAGGATACATATCCGGGCCTTCTCCCATTTCCGGAGGACAAAACCACCGGTATTGCCTCTTACCTGCAGACTGCCCAGACCGGGTACGACTGGAACACCACAGATTTTACTCCTCCTCCTACAGATGAATTGATTGTGTATGAGCTCCTGATCAGGGATTTCATTGCAAAGCACGATTACAAGACACTTACTGATACCATCCAGTATTTTAAAGATCTGGGGGTTAATGCCATCGAGTTGATGCCGGTCAACGAATTCGAGGGAAACAGCAGCTGGGGTTACAACACCTCACACTACTTTGCCCTTGATAAATATTACGGGCCTAAAAAAGATCTCCAGCGCTTCATAGATAGTTGTCATTCATACGGGATTGCAGTGATACTGGACATTGTGTTGAACCATTCATTCGGCCAGTCCCCGTTGGTCAGGCTCTACTGGGATAGCCAGAACAACCGCCCGGCCGCCGACAATCCATGGTTCAACCAGGTGCCAAAACACGAATTCAATGTGGGATATGATATGAACCACGAAAGTGAAGCCACCAAATATCTCGTTAGCCGGGTTCTGAAATACTGGCTGGAGGAGTATCGTGTGGATGGATACAGGTTTGATTTGTCAAAAGGCCTGACCCAGAAAAACACACTGGGAGACGCCGCCGCCATGGCTAGGTACGATGCCAGCCGTGTTGCCATATTAAAGGCCTATGCCGATACCATCTGGAGGGTGAACCCGGAGGCCTATGTCATCCTGGAACACTTCGCCGATAATGACGAGGAGCAGGTGCTGACTGATTATGGGATGATGGTCTGGGGCAATTCCCAGTATAATTATGGCCGGGCCGGGATGGGCTGGAGTTTCGATGGCAAATCGGACTTTTCCTGGGGTTGCTATAAAAACAGGGGTTTCAGCAAGCCTCACCTGGTTACCTACATGGAGAGCCACGATGAACAAAGGCAAATGTATGACATTGTCACCTGGGGGAATTACGAAAATCCCAACTACAATGTCAGGAATAACCTGGAGATTGCACTGGTCAGGGGTGAGCTCTGCGCCGCATTTTTCTTCACCATACCGGGCCCGAAAATGATCTGGCAATTCGGTGAGCAGGGATATGACTATGATATTAATTATAACAACGATAAGCTGGGGCCCAAACCCATACGCTGGGATTACCTGGAAGATCCGAACAGGCAGCGCCTGTTCCAGGTCTATGCTGCCCTGGCAGGTCTGAAGCAGTTACAGCCCGTTTTCAACACTTCCGACTTCAGCATAGATGTGGCTGACACGTTGAAGACCATTCACCTGCGACACGAAACCATGGATGTGACCATCCTGGGTAATTTCGACACATACCCACAAACCATAGATCCCTCATTTACCCAGACCGGGACATGGTATGACTACCTGAGCGGCGATTCCCTGGTGGTATCTGATCTCCACATGCCCATCGGGCTGGACAAAAGTGAATACAGGATCTATACCAGCGCAAAGCTGGAAACACCGGACCTGATCTCTGCTCCCAGGGCCCTGGACGTCTCGATCAGCGGTAATCCGGGAATTGGCGAGGAGGTGACCGGCCATTATACTTTTTTCGATCAGAACGGCGATCCGGAGGGCGAGTCGAAATACAGATGGTTCAGGGGTAAGTATCCCAACGGTACAGATAAAGTGCAGATCCTTGGGGCATTGGGAACAACCTATACCATCAAAGAGGCGGACTGGAACCACTGCATATTCTTTGAAGTGACCCCCGTGGCGGCCACCGGCAACCTGCTGACCGGGATCAGGGAATACGGCATCCTGGATCTCGCCACTTCGGTTGACCAGCCCGTTGAACCGGGCTTTGGAGTATCAGTTTACCCCAATCCCTCGAGTGAAGGGTTCCATGTCAGCATTGAAAAGGCCTCGGGACACCAGTACGTACTGGAATTATATAACCTGAGCGGGTGCCTGGTCTACAGGAGTGAACCGGCAACCGGAAAAGGGGTTGAGACCGAATGCTATATCAATGCATCAGGGATGGACCGGGGGATCTATTTGCTGAAAATCAGGAGTGATGACCAGCAGATCATTCGCAGGATTATAAAGCTTTAACATAAGAATAAACCAGTGATCCGGTGCCAGGTGGACCCTGTTGCTGTTTTTTCCTGATCTCTTGCATAATCCATCTCCCGCGTCTATCTTTGTGCAATTTTAAGGAATCCTGCAGTGGAGCGGCGGATGAGCAAGAAATTCCCTGAATATAAGAAGTTTGACCTGTCAGAGATCAACAGGGAGATCAGCCTTTTCTGGAAGGAGAAGAGGATCTTCGAGAAATCCGTGACCAGCCGTGAGGGAAGGCCTGCTTTTATCTTCAACGAAGGTCCTCCTTCGGCCAACGGCAAACCGGGCATCCACCATGTGATGGCCCGGACCATCAAGGACATCTTCTGCCGCTATAAAACCCAGCGGGGGTTCCAGGTAAAGCGCAAGGCCGGCTGGGATACCCATGGATTGCCGGTGGAGCTTGGCGTGGAGAGTGCCCTGAAGATCACCAAGGAGGATATCGGAAAAAAGATATCGATCGCCGATTTCAATGCCGCCTGCCGGAAGGATGTGATGAAGTACACCGAAATGTGGGAGGAGCTTACAGAGCACATGGGGTTCTGGATCAACATGGACGATCCCTACCGCACCTATGACAACAAGTATATTGAGACGGTCTGGTACCTGCTGAAGGAGCTATATAAAAAGGACCTGCTCTACAAAGGATACTCTATCCAGCCCTATTCGCCTGCCGCAGGCTCCGGGCTCAGCACCCATGAACTGAACCAGCCGGGTTGCTACAGGGATGTGACGGATACCACCGTGGTGGCGCAGTTCAAGGTGGTCAAAGATGCCCGTTCCGCCTTTTTGTTTGACGCCACCGATGCCGAGGTGTCTATCCTGGCCTGGACCACCACGCCGTGGACCCTGCCTTCCAATACGGCACTCACCGTAGGGGCCGGGATCGAATATTCCCTGGTCCGCACCTACAATCCTTATACCGGTTTGCCCGTCTCCGTTGTGCTGGCCAGTGAGCTGATGGGCCGTTATTTCCCCGGGCAGGACTGGGAACTGCCCATGGAGGTGTATAAGCCGGGGGACAGGCATGTGCCCTACAGGATTGAAAAGACCTTCCCTGGCGCGGCACTGGAAGGGATCTTTTATGAACAGCTGCTGGACTGGGTCGATCCGGGGGAGAACGCGTTCAGGGTGCTTACCGGGGATTTTGTGACCACCGAGGAGGGAACGGGGGTGGTCCACACGGCACCCACCTTCGGGGCAGACGACTACCGGGTGGCCATGGACAATGATATTGCATCCCTGACCATCCTCGATAAAGAGGGGAATGTCCAGCCGCTGGTGGACCGTAAGGGGAGGTTCTACCGGTTGAAGGATATGGACCCGGACTTCATTAAAGAGAGGGTCAACCTGGAAACCTACGGGGAGTTCGAAGGAAAGTATGTTAAGAACGAATACGACGATACCAAGAGGGAACAGGATCCCACCACCGATGTGGAGATCGCCGTTACCCTGAAGCTGACCAATAAGGCGTTCCGCATTGAAAAGCATCTGCACAATTACCCCCATTGCTGGCGGACTGACAAACCGGTTCTCTACTATCCCATGGATTCGTGGTTTGTGCGGACCACGGCCAGGAAGGAGAGGATGATCGAGCTGAACAACACCATCAACTGGAAGCCCGCCTCCACGGGCACCGGCCGTTTTGGAAAGTGGCTGGAGAACCTGGTGGACTGGAACCTCTCGCGTGCGCGTTTCTGGGGAACCCCGCTGCCCATCTGGGTTACGGAAGACAAGAATGAAAAAACCTTCATCGGGTCGGTGGCCGAACTGAAGAGGGAGATCACAAAATCGGTGGCGGCTGGGTTCATGGAAGCAAATCCCCTTGAAAAATTTGTTGAAGGCGATTTTTCACAGGAGAACTACAACCTGTTCGACCTGCACAGGCCTTTTGTGGATGAGATCATCCTGGTGAGCGAAACGGGCCGGAAGATGTTCCGTGATCCGGTGCTCATCGATGGCTGGTTCGATTCGGGTGCCATGCCCTACGCCCAGTACCACTATCCTTTCGAGCACCAGGATGATTTTGACCGGCTCTTCCCGGCTGATTTCATTGCCGAGGGGGTGGACCAGACCAGGGGATGGTTCTTTACCATGCACGCCATTTCCACCATGCTTTTTGATTCGGTATCCTACCGTAACATCATATCGAACGGTCTGGTGCTGGACAAAAGCGGGAACAAGATGTCCAAACGCCTGGGCAATGCCGTTGACCCGTTCGCCACCATTAAGGAACATGGATCGGATCCCCTGCGGTGGTACCTGATCACCAATGCACAGCCATGGGACAACCTGAAGTTTGACGGTTCGGGGATCGATGAGGTGAAAAGGAAATTCTTTGGAACCCTTTATAACACCTATTCATTTTTCGCCCTTTACGCCAATGTGGATGCTTTCACCCATGAAGCGGAGGAGGTTCCCATGGAACAGCGGCCGGAGATCGACCGCTGGATCATCTCCCTGCTCAACTCCCTGGCAAGGGACGTGAAGGAAGAGTATGAGAATTACGAGCCCACGCGGGCCGCCCGCCTTATCCAGGATTTCGTCACCGAGAACCTGAGCAACTGGTATGTCAGGCTCAACCGGAAAAGGTACTGGGGCGGAGCGTTTGATACCGATAAGCTGGCCGCTTACCAGACCCTCTATGCATGCCTGGAAACTGTGGCCATGCTGGCAGCGCCCATTGCCCCGTTCTATATGGACAGGCTCTTTATTGACCTGAACAGTGTCACCCGCCGTTACAGGGAGGAATCGGTACACCTGGCACCGTTCCCGGGATATGATGAGGCATTGATCGATGCTGACCTGGAGGCCAGGATGTATGTGGCCCAGAAGCTCTCCTCCATGATCCTCGGGCTGAGGCGAAAGGTGAATATCAAAGTGAGGCAGCCGCTGAACAGGTTGATGATCCCTGTCACTGATCCGTCGTTCCGGGACCAGGTGGAAAAGGTAAAATCCCTGGTACTGAATGAGGTCAACGTAAAGGAGATCGAGTATATACCGGACACTTCAGGCATCCTGGTCAAACGCATTAAGCCCAATTTCAAGACCCTCGGGCCCCGGTACGGAAAACTGATGAAAGAGATCGGAGCCGCCATCAGCAGCATGGACCAGCAGCAGATCGCCGCTTTTGAAAAAGAGCGCTCCTGTGTGGTCGAAGCAGGAAGCGGGCAGATCACCCTTACCCTGGAGGATGTGGAGATCGTTTCCGAGGATATTCCCGGCTGGCTTGTGGCCAATGATGGAGCCATCACTGTTGCCCTCGATATCCATATCTCGGAAGCATTGAGACAGGAAGGGGTGGCCAGGGAGCTGGTCAACCGCATTCAGAACATCCGGAAAGAGAGCGGGTTCGATGTGACTGACAAGATCCGGGTGCTCATTGAAAAACACCACCTGATCAATGACGCAATTATTGCACACGGGGAATATATTGGTTCCCAGATACTTGCTGAAAGCATTTCACTGACGGATGATATGGAGAACAACCATTGTAAGCGCATTGATATCGATGACGATGTTACCATCAAAATCCAGGTTTCCCGGGTGTAACACGGACGGTCCATAATCATGAAATTATTGTATATTTAGCAAATTAAATATCACCGATCATGGCTGAGAAAAACAGATATTCGGATGCTGAGCTGCAGGAGTTCAAGGCGATCATCCAGCAGAAGCTTGATAAGGCCAAGGAGGATTACGAATTATTAAAATCGGCCATTACACAGAGCGAAAGTAACGACACCCAGGATACCTCCCCCACCTTCAAAGTCCTCGAGGAGGGAGCTGCAACTCTTTCCAAGGAAGAGGCCGGAAGACTTGCCCAGAGGCAGCTGAAATTTATCCAGCACCTTCAGGCGGCACTGGTGAGGATCGAGAATAAAACTTACGGGATCTGCAGGGAGACAGGAAAGCTCATCTCCAAGGAGCGGCTGCGCGCAGTCCCTCATGCCACACTCAGTATCGAGGCAAAATCAAGGCAGTAGGATCCAGGTCCGAATGCCAGGATAACCTGCCCCGCAGGTGAAGCAAAGCAATATGTCCATCACGCGGAAATCCATATTTGTCATACTGTTCATTCTTCTCGCCGACCAGGTGCTGAAAATCCTGGTCAAAACCAACATGACCCTTTACCAGCAGATCCCTTTTCTGGGCAACTGGGGAATGCTGAATTTTGTGGAAAACAACGGGATGGCATTTGGCTTTGCCCTTCCCGGCAGCTGGGGGAAGATCCTGCTGACCACATGCCGGATCGGGGCTGTGGCGGCGATCGGTTTTTACCTGCATCACCTGATCCGGATCAGGGCCCATACGGGCCTGATCATCACCCTTTCCATGATCATGGCCGGGGCCCTGGGCAATATCATTGACTCCGTATTCTACGGAGTGATCTTCAGCAGCAGCACTCCGCTTCAGACAGCCACCCTGTTCCCCGACAGCGGGGGATATGCACCCCTTTTCCACGGCAAGGTGGTGGACATGTTCTATTTCCCGGTTATCAAGGGCCACTACCCGGAATGGTTCAGGGGAGGCTCCGGCTTTATCTTCTTCAGGCCAGTTTTCAATATAGCCGATTCCAGCATCACCGTCGCCGTGGCCACCATTCTCTTCAACCAGAGACGTTTCTTCCGGCATGTGTCCGTAAAGCATCATGAGGCTGGAAACGAGGAGAAGCCTCTCTCCGAAGAGAATGCCGGTGCCATGGACCATACAGCCAGGGATTAGCCTATGGCTGTTTCATGGTGCTAAATACTTCAGATGAACCCGCCCCGCAGCTGATGATCGATTTCATCCCGCTATCCACCGAAGCGCCCGTTTTCACTACCCGGTCTTTCTGCAGATGGTAGATATTGCCCGATGTCGGATTGGGCCCCGTGGGAACAAAGACGGTAATGACCTCGCCCTGGTCGTCGGTAATGAACCCCGTCATCAGGGTGCCCGAATTGTAGATATCCACCAGCACCACCTCCCTGAAAAAGGAGCGTTTTTTCCCGAAGAATTGCTGGATGGTCTCCCTGACCAGTCTGTAGCCCGGGATCTTTTTCAGATAACGGTCCTCTGCCTGGTTCAGAAAAAAGACCAGGCGCGTCCGGACAATGAGCCCGATAATGAAGAAAAAGAGCAGGATCACCGCAAAAGTGATCACGTAGAGCGCAAATTTGAAAAAGGGATTGGGATCGGGATTCTGCAGGATCTGATCCACCACCGGAGTAAGGATCCGGCCGATCACATTGATCATCCACCTGAACAGCAGGATGATCAGGGTCAGGGGAGCCAGTGCCACCACGCCCCCGATCAGGGTGGTCCACAGGAACCGGCGCAATCTTTTGAAGAATTTAATTTCCATGATATCTGTCGTTTTGAGTTTTATTCAGGATATAATACTAAGTCGCTCCTGCAAATATACAGCTAACTGTATTTTTTATTGTAACTTATAAATCCCGCGAGCGCATTGGCTGCCGAGCTCGTAAACTCGGTTCCCCGAAGCAGAGCTTCGGGTTAAGCGAACACAATTGGGATAATATACGGATCGAAGATTGACTTCGTCGGGCTAAAGGTTCCTCGCGGCTAACCGCGAGGAGCTTCAATTCCACCGGTTCTTATGCTTAACCCTGACAGCTCATGAAAAGACTCAATCTGATTTTGGCCCTCATTTTTATATTCACAGGGATCCTGTTCTCCCTCCTGGCCCTGATCCAATGCAACCCTCCGGATCTCCCCCCGACCTTCTATGCCGCTGCAAGCCAGGTCAGGGAAGGGACCCCTGTTTCGGTGATGCTGACTGTCTACAGCACCACCCTGGTGGCCAACGGAGAGGATCAAACCCCTTTGCGGATAGCCGTGACAGACAGTGCAGGCATGGAGATAACCAGTGCTTCGGACTCCATTGACTCTCCTCGCAGCAAGCTGCGAGGAATCATCGATTAATTTCTTATTTTATTTGTGCTCGCTTACCCCGAAGTAGAACTTCGGGGAATGCGCTCGCGTAATTCAAATCCATCTTGAAGGGGATGCACAGATCCTGACCAAAGAGGGAACCCTCCTGGAGACAAGGAGCGATAGTGCCGTAAGTCATTATGTGGAATGCCAGCTGAACGGGGGGGCTCTGCGAGTTGATTCTCCGTGCAGGGACCACGGAGGATAAGATCCGTGTGGAGGCCCGGTCCGGAAAGCTCTGGCCGGGTGCACATGAGATCCATACCATTCCCGCTGATTTCAAAATGATGAAGCCCTCCGCTGAACAGTTGCCCGAAACACGAAAGCCGGTCGACAGGATGGTCGGAGCTGATATCTCTTTTCTTCCCCAGCTGGAGGCCCGGGGGAGAAAATTCTTTGACGGCGGCAAGGAGAAGGATGCCATAGAGCTCCTCCGGGACCATGGCATCAATTATATCCGCCTCAGGATCTTTGTCAACCCGGAGAACGAAAACGGATACGCTCCGGGTGAGGGATACTGCGGCCTCGATTATACCCTGGGGATGGCAACCCGTGTGAAGGCTGCAGGTCTGAAATTGCTGCTGAATTTTCATTACAGTGACTACTGGGCCGACCCCCGGCAACAGTTCAAGCCCCTGGCGTGGGAAGAGCTCGATTTTGAGATCCTGCAGGATTCGGTCAGGGAGTACACAGCCCGCATGATCAGGTCACTGAAACAGCAGGGAACCCCGCCTGATATGGTTCAGATAGGCAACGAGGTCAATCACGGATTCCTCTGGCCCGACGGACACATCAGCCACCCTGACCAGCTTGCCAGGCTGCTGATGGCCGGGGTGGATGGATGTGAAATGGTGGATCCGGAGATCCCCGTGATGATGCATATTGCCCTGGGCGGCCAGCATGATGAATCGGTCTTCTGGCTCGACAACATGATCGCCAGGGGGGTAAGGTTTGATATCATCGGTATCTCATATTACCCCCGCTGGCACGGTACCCTGGATGACCTCGCTGGCAACCTGAATGACCTTGTGAAACGATACCACAAACCTGTCAATGTGATTGAGTATGCGATTTTTATCAGAGAGATCCATGATATCGTCTTTGGCCTCCCTGATGAACTGGGCCAGGGAACATGCATCTGGGAACCGCTGGGCTGGAGGGGAGATCTTTTGACAGCGACGGACATACAACTGGTAATATCCTTGTTTATGATGAGATCCGAAGAAAATTCCTGCCAGGAGGATGACCGTGGAAAGAGTTTCGGGATTGCCATTGAAAAATGTACCTGAAACAGAGATAAATTATTTACTTTGCTGAACCAGACAAAATCTCAAAGAGCGATGAAATATGTAATCTTATTGTTGCTTATGGCCGTGACCCTGACTTGCACTGCTGCCTGGAAAACAGGGGAAGATGCCACGGAAAAACCGGTGAATATTATTTTCCTGATCGGGGACGGCATGGGGCTCTCTGCTGTTTCCACCGGATTCTATTATGGTGAAGCGCCTTCAAATTTCGGCCGTTTTAAAAATATAGGAATGATCAAAACCTCTTCGGCCACCCACAAGGTAACCGATTCTGCGGCCAGCGGCACGGCCATGGCTGCAGGGAAAAAAACTTACAACGGCGCAATCGGCCTGGATACACTGAAAATGCCCGTCACCAATATCACCGAAACGGTTTCCGGATTTGGCTGGAGCACCGGGGTGGTTGCCACCTCCTCCATTACTCATGCCACACCGGCCTCTTTTTATGCCCATGTTGAAATGCGCCATATGGAAGAAGAGATAGCCACCCAGTTGCTTGACTCTGAAATTGACTTTTTCGCCGGTGGTGGGATCAGCTTTTTCAACCGGCGGCAGGACGGACTGGACCTGTTTGACTCTGCCCTGGAAAAAGGATTTATCCTGGATACTACCGGACTGAAAGCTCCTGATAATCTGGAGGAAGGGCAAAAATACGGCTTCCTGCTTGCCGGAGAAGGGTTGCCGCCCGCAACGGGCGGAAGGGGTGATTTCCTTGCCGATGCCACGGCCCTGGCCATTCATCAGCTCTCCGGGGATGAGAACGGGTTCTTCCTGATGGTGGAGGGATCGCAGATCGACTGGGCAGGACACGACAACGACGCTGAATACCTGATATCTGAAATGCTCGATTTTGAAAAGGCGATCGGAGTAGCCCTCGATTTCGCCGGGAAGGACGGCCACACGCTGGTGGTGGTAACGGCCGATCATGAGACAGGGGGATTCACCCTTGCGCCCGCCACAGACCAGGAGACAGGGCGAGAAGACTACGGGGAAATAGAGCCGAGATTTGCGACGGGAGGACATTCGGCCACACTGATCCCGGTCTTTGCTTTTGGACCCGGGGCTGAAAAATTCAGGGGGATCTACGAGAACACAGGACTTTTCCATAAAATGGCGGCCCTGGCTGCAGGGAAATAGATACTGGTTTCATTTTAGCACCGGTTACCCGGAGTGCCTTACCGCCTGAGGATCCCATAAAACAGGACCCGGATCAGGTCATCCAGCAGCTCCCCGCGGTCGGTCTTATGGTCATCACTGAGGAGCAGGGGCAGCTCCAGCCCTTTCATCATGGTAGCTATGGCAATGGCGCCTATCTCCGAATTGTTCAGCTGGAAGGTTCCGTCCTTCAGGCCTTCCTCGAGGATCTCCCGGACCACCTCCAATTCCTCCCGGTCAAATTTCTTCCTGATCTCCAGGATGAAGCCCATGTGGGAAAGGTATTCCTCGTTCAGTGCTGCATAGAAGTTCTCCAGGGTGCGGACATGGTGCAGCCTGAAGAGGATATAAGCCTTGAGTTTCTCAACAGGGGTCGCATCGGTATGAATGGTCTTTTCCAAACGCTCTTTCAGCTCACTGGCTTCCTTCTCCACCACTGCCCGGAATATCTCCTCTTTGCTGGGAAAATAGTAGTAGATGGAACTCTTGCCCTTCCGGGAAGCAGCTGCAATCTCTTCCATGGTGGTTTTCCTGAAACCATACCGTGTGAAGATCTTCCGTGCTACATCAACGATCTGGGCCCTTACCTCAGCTTTGATTACCACCATCCCGGTTCGAATTTCAAAGTCACCCTAAATTAATGAGTATATCAGCTTTAGGCAACTTTTTCTTCGAAAATTTATCCTTCCTGTTCGAATTCCACCAGCTTGAAGTCCAGCTGCCTTCTGGAAAGGTTGGCATTGACCACTTCGATCCTTACGACATCCCCTATCTCGAATTTCCGGCCTGTGTGCCGGCCTGTGATGGTATATTCCTCCTCGTCAAATTCGTAAAAATCATCCACGATGCTTTTGATGGATACCATCCCCTCGCATTTGTTCTCGATGAGCTCCACATAAATACCCCAATCGGTGAGTCCCGATACCAGCCCGTCGAACTCCTTGCCTATCTTGTCCTGCATGAACTCCACCTGCTTGTACTTTATGGAGGCGCGTTCCGCTTCCACTGCCTTCCGTTCCATTTCAGAAGCGTGCAGGCACCGTTGTTCATATTTATCCGCATTCTTCGACTCTCCATTGTCCAGGTAGTGGGCCAGCAACCTGTGTGCCATCAGGTCCGGATACCTTCTGATGGGGGACGTGAAATGGGAATATTCGGTAAAAGCCAGCCCGTAATGCCCGATGTTGCGGGTGGAATAGCGGGCCTTGGCCATGGACCGAAGGGCCATCATCTCGACCACATGCTGCTCCTTTGTCCCCTGGACACTGTCCAGGAGGCTGTTCAGCGAAGATGAGAGTTTTCTGGCCGGTTGCCGGGGATCAAGATGATGGCCGAATTTGGTGATGAACCTCGTGAAGGATTCCATCTTTTCAGGGTCGGGAAGATCATGGATGCGGTAAACAAAGGTTTTCCCCCCCTTCTTCTTTCCCCCGGCCTGCCGGGGCTCCGCCTCCCTGGCATATTTTCCGCCCCGGCTTGCATAGGCTGCCACATGTTTGTTGGCCAGGAGCATGAACTCCTCGATGAGCCAGTTGGCCTCCTTCTGGACTTTGAAATAGATCCCCGTGGGTGTTCCGTCCTCATCCAGGTAAAATTTTACCTCATCCCGCTCAAAATTGATGGATCCTTTAGCAAACCTGTTCTTTTTAAGTATTTCAGAGAGCTTGTATAGTTTCAGTATCTCCTGTTTCATATCCCCTTTGCCTGTCTCAATGATCTGCTGTGCCTCCTCATAGTTGAACCTCCGGTTTGAATGGATGATGGTCCGCCCGAACCACTCATCCAGCACCCTGGCCGAATTGTCCATGGTAAAGACCGCCGAAAAGGTCAGCTTATCCTTATCAGGCCACAGTGAGCATACCCCGTTGGAAAGCTTCTCCGGCAGCATGGGCACCACACGGTCCACCAGGTAGACCGAAGTTCCCCGCTCGTAGGCATCCTGGTCTATGATGGTTTTGGGCTTCACATAATGGGAGACATCGGCGATATGTACACCCACCTCCCACAACCCTCCCTCCAGCGGTCGCAGTGAGAGGGCATCATCAAAGTCCTTGGCATCGGCCGGGTCGATGGTGAAAGTGGGGACATCCCTGAAATCCCTCCGGGTCCTGATCTCCTCTTCAGAGATCCTGTCCGGTATCTTCCTGGCAGCCGCTTCTACCCCGGCGGAAAACCTGATGGGCAATTCAAATTCGGCCAGGATGGAGTGCATTTCCGTGTCGTTCTCCCCGGGATAGCCCAGGATATCCACTATCTCCCCGAAAGGATTCTTTACCTTCTCGGGCCAGTCAATGATCCGGGCAATGGCCTTCTGACCGTGCTTAATCCCACCCAGTTTTTCTTTTGGGATGAAGATATCGAAGGGCATCTTCCTGCTGTCCGGCAGCAGAAATGCATAATCCCTTGATATCTCCACCGTACCGACAAAAGTGTCCCTGGCCCGTTCCAGGATCTCTGCCACCTCTCCTTCCAGGCGGATGCTCTGTTTTCGCTTCGGGTAGACAAATACTTTGACCAGGTCCCCGTCCAGGGCTGTCCTCAGGTTGTTGCGGGCAATGAAAACATCCTCCTCATTCTCCCCTGTCACCAGGAACGCATATCCGTGGTGGGTCATATCCAGTGTCCCTGTCCTGTAGCCTGCGCGGCTGACAAGCCTGTAGCGGCCGGGTTCCACCTGTTCCAGCTGCCTGTTCCGGACCAGCTCATCCAGGGTCCTGCCGATCACGGCCCGCCTGTACTTGTCGCTGATGAAAAGCTCAGCGGATACCTGTTTGAAATTCAGTATTTTCTTTGGATTTCGCCCGAACACGCCCATGATCAGCGTGGTGGCCTGCTCCCTGTTCAGCCTCTCTTTGCTTTTCCGCCTGTTTTTGCCCATTGTCCTGCTGTGATAGGTAATAGTTAAAAATAACTATTTTTGCGTCATGACCGACAAGCTTACCATTTACAACACCCTCTCAAGGAAGAAAGAGAGGTTCGAGCCGATCAATCCTCCCTTTGTTGGTCTTTATGCCTGCGGCCCGACGGTTTATGGGGATGCCCATCTTGGACATGCCCGTCAGGCCATTATTTTCGATGTGCTGTTCCGCACCCTGCTTAACTATGGTTACAAGGTAAGGTATGTCCGCAATATCACCGATGTGGGACACCTGGAAAATGATAATGATGAAGGGGAGGACAAGGTCCTGAAGAAAGCCAGGCTCGAGTCCCTGGAGCCCATGGAGGTGGTCCAGCGGTACATGAACCGCTACCATAAAAACATGCGGGAACTGAATGTACTGCCTCCCAGCATAGAGCCGCGTGCCAGCGGTCATATCATCGAACAGCAGGAGCTGATCGCCAGGATCATGGGGGCCGGTTATGCCTATGAAGTAAATGGATCTGTCTATTTTGACGTGTCCCGTTACAATGAGGATCATCCTTACGGCATCCTTTCGGGAAGGAAGATCGAGGACCTGCTTTCCAATACAAGGGCGCTGGAGTGCCAGCCGGAAAAACGCAATGCCCTCGATTTTGCTCTCTGGAAAAAGGCCGGGCCGGCCCATATCATGCACTGGTCCTCCCCGTGGAGTGAAGGTTTCCCGGGCTGGCACCTTGAGTGTTCGGCCATGAGCACCAAATACCTTGGGGTGCATTTCGATATTCATGGAGGCGGCATGGACCTGCTTTTCCCCCACCATGAATGTGAGATCGCACAGAACGTGGCCGGATACGGAAAGCCTTCGGTGAAATACTGGATGCATAACAACATGATCACCATCAACGGCAGGAAAATGGGCCGGTCACTGGGGAACTTCATCACACTGGACCAGCTTTTTTCCGGGGACCATCAATTGCTGAAGTCTGCTTATTCACCCATGACACTCCGTTTCTTTATCCTCCAGGCCCATTACCGCAACCCGCTCGATTTCTCCAACGAAGCACTTCAGGCTTCAGAGAAAGGCCTGGCGAGGCTCATCAAAGCGATGGAACTGGCTGATGGCCTCCAGCCCGGTGAAACCACCACGGTCCGGGTGGATGAATTGGTATCGGGATGCCACGATGCGCTGAGAGACGACCTGAATACCCCCGGACTGATCGCATACCTGTTCGAAGGGATGAAGATGATCCACCGGCTGTCCGAAGGAAAAGAGTCCATTGATGCCGCGGATCTGGAAAAACTGAGGTCCCTTTACCACTCCATGGTCAACGAAGTACTCGGGATCGTACCCCCGGAGAGAGAGGTCCCGGGCAGCAGCATCACGGGCGAATTGGTGGAGATGATCATTCAACTGAGAAATGAGGCCAAGGCCTGCAAGGATTTCGGGACGGCTGACCGGATCCGGGACGGGCTCACCCGGCTGGGTGTTACACTCAAAGACCGCAAGGACGGGACTGACTGGGAAATCAACTGAGATGCCTGTGCCTTTTCGTTCACGATCAGTGACCATCGGGAACCTTTCCCTGGGAGGGGATGCACCTGTCCGGATCCAGTCCATGACCAATACCTCAACCAGCCAGGTGGAAGTCACTGCTGAACAGTGCACCCGGATGATCAGGGCCGGCGCCGAACTGATAAGGATGGCCACGCAGGGCAGCAGGGAGGTGAAGGGCATGGCCCTGGTCAGGGAAGCATTAAGCGCAAAGGGAATGGAGGTGCCCCTGGTGGCTGATATCCATTTCAAACCGAAGCTGGCGCTGGAGGCTGCACGGGTGGCTGACAAGATCAGGATCAACCCCGGAAACTACCTCGTGGGCGGACCGGTGGAGGAGGTGCTTCCGGAATTGCTGAAGGTATGCAAAGAGGAGGGTACAGCCATCCGCATTGGGATCAACCATGGTTCACTGGCTGAACCGATCCTCAGGGAATATGGCAATACCCCGTCGGGGATGGTGGAATCGGCCATGCAGTTCCTCCGCATCTGCCGGCAGCAGAAGATGGACCGGGTGGTGGTTTCCCTGAAATCGAGCAATCCGAGGATCATGATCCAGTCGGTGCGCCTGTTGGCCGACACCATGGCAAGGGAAGGCCTGGACTTTCCATTGCACCTGGGTGTTACCGAAGCCGGAGGCGGAACGGCAGGCCGGATTAAATCGGCGGTGGGGATAGCCCCCCTCCTGCTGGAGGGCCTGGGTGATACCATCCGGGTATCGCTCACCGAACCCCCCGAAGCTGAATTGCCGGTCGCCAGGATGATCACAGGAATGTTTCCAAAACCGCCGGTCTCCTCTTCCGGTCCATACGCCGGCCTGGCCTGGGATCCTTTCAGCTACCGCCGGCGATCATCCATTTCCGTGTCAGGTATCGGCAATGGTTCCCGGGTAAAGATCATCAGCCGCACCCCCCCTGCACCTGGGGAGGACCTTTCTCCCGGGCAGATCATGCATGGGGGTGTTACCTATCACGAGTGGAGGAAGGATCCCGGGCTGCTGGAGGGAGAAGACCGCTTCCTGTTGCTGGAACGCGGAAACTTTTCCATCGGGGAGATAAGATCAATGCTGAATGAATTTTGCCTGGTCAATCAAAAGGCCCCTGTTGTTTACAGGACCGTCGCCGCCGAGCAGGATGAAGAGCAGTGCTGCCTGCAGCTTGCCGGGGAGCTGGGCTCATTGCTGGTGGACGGCGCCATTGATGCTGTCCAGGTGGAATCTGCCCGCCATGGGACCTCCTATATCAATGAAATCCTGCTGGACATCCTCCAGGCCGCCGGCGCCAGGATCAGCAAAACAGAGTATATCGCATGCCCTTCCTGCGGGCGTACCCATTTTGATATCATCTCCAGGCTGAAAGAGATCCGGGATGCCACATCCCACCTTGTCTCCCTGAAAATCGGTGTCATGGGCTGTATCGTCAACGGACCCGGTGAAATGGCCGATGCGGACTACGGCTACGTGGGAGCCGGTCCGGGCAGGGTGACCCTCTACAAGGGGAAGGACCCGGTAGTGCGAAACATTCCGGAAAAGCAGGCCCTTGCAGCACTTATCGGTCTGATGAAAGAAGAGGGGGACTGGGTTGAACCGCCTGCTCCGCTGCCCCGGCCTTAGGCTTTTTCAAGAGAGAAAATGAAGGTGGTCCCCACATCCACCTTGCTTCTGACTGTAATGGTCTGTTTGTGAGCCTGGATGGTATGCTTTACAATGGAAAGGCCAAGCCCTGTTCCGCCCGATTCCCGCGAACGGCTCTTGTCCACCCTGAAAAAGCGTTCAAATATCCTGGGAAGATCCTTCTCGTCAATCCCGATGCCATTGTCAGAGATATCCACCATTATATTCTCCCCCGTATCGATAAACCCAATGGTGGTCTTGCCCCCCACCTTTCCGTATTTAATGGAATTGCTGACCAGGTTGCCGAGCACCTCAACGATCTGTTTTTTGTCGGCCCGGACCCTGATTGGTTTGTTGTAGTTCCCGTCAAACCCGATCTTGATATTCCGTTGCCTGGCGGCCATTTCATGGTCATCGATCACATCCTCAACCAGCCTGACCAGGTTGAAGGTCTCCATGCGCAGCTTGAATTCACCCGATTCTAGCCGTGAAATGGCATCCAGGTCCTCCACGATATTGATCAGGCGGTTAATGCTCTTCTCGGCTCTTTTCAGGTATAGCTTATTCACATTGGCATCTACCATTCCTCCGTCCAGCAGTGTAAGGATATATCCCTGTATATTGAATATGGGGGTTTTAAGCTCATGGGACACGTTCCCCAGAAAGTCTTTTCTGTATTTTTCCAGCTCTCTCAGTTTTTTGATCTCCTCGGTCTGGTTATCCGCCCACAACCTGACCTCGTGATCCAGGTCTGATACCACATCTCCCTTGTCAATGGCTCTCCTTAATTTCTTTCGCGACATGGTATAGCTTTCAATGGTCCTGAAAATAGGTCTGATATTTCGTTCCACATACCGGATAAAGAAAAAACGGACGATCAGGATGGTGCCTGCAGATACAACCACCCCCAGGATCACGTAATCGATGACACCCTGCCTGAATCCGGCCAGTTCATTGACTACAAAGGCAACGGCTATGAGCAGCAGTATCAGCAGGCTGACCAACAGGGCGTAGGGTCTTGAATATTTGCCTTTTACTACCATTCATTCATGTTTTACCATCTGTTGAACGGGGTTTCAAGATGGAAAAAAAAGCCATGCTCACCATAACGGTTGACTGCATAGTCGATCCGGAACACCTTGTCGTAGTAAGTTACAAAATCCAGTCCGATCCCGGCGGAAAACTGCCATGTGTTTACCATGGTATTGGTGGGGGCGGGAAATTCATTGTGCACGTATCCGGCATCTGCAAAAAGATTGATATAGATGGCATAATGGATTTTATTAAACTGCTCCATCTTTATGAACGGAAGGGTTTTGGTGGTTGGCTTTATGATCTGAAATTTTAGATTGTATTTGGAAATGACATAATCTGACCCGTCTATCACATATGGTTCATAACCGCTCAGGAATTCATAGTATCCCAGTCCCTGGTTCAGGGCATGGGGCAGCCGCTTCTCGGAGGAATACCTTGCCTTGGTGGTATTGCTGAAATAGAGCCTTCGGGCCAGTTCCTGGTGGAACATCAGAACCCCTGTAAACCGGATGGACGGAACCGGAAATTCCGGGATGATCCCCAGTCCCAGTTTTTCTGCCTTCAGTTTGACAAGGAATCCTTCCAGCGGGTAAATCTTTGAATCCCGGACATCGTGCTGGAACTCATAGGAGAGCGTAAAGAAATTCAGCCGGGTGGGATCAGTGTATTCTTCGGGTTGCTCCGGCCAGAGGTAGGCGGGGTTGACGACCACCACCGAATCCGAGACTTCATATTCATAATACTCTATCCGCACCGAATGTGTTGAATAATATCTCCTCCGGAAGGTGTATTTGGCAAATGCGTTCAGGCGGACCTGGGTTGGTTTGTCCTGTGGCCTGTATTCAACGGGCTGGTTATACTCTGTCTTCACAGATACTTCGTTTTGATGGTTGATATTGAATCCGGTTGAGATTCCGTGCTGCTGTCTTTTACCCAGGTTGGGTATCTCGTAGGCCAGGGCATACTCGTTGATATAGCCCAGCCTTATTTTACCTGTAAGAAGTTCCTTTCTTCCCCTGAAATTATTCCACTTCAGCCAGATCCCGTACACAAGTTTATCCCATTCCCTGTTCTTCACAAATTCACTGAAATTCCGTTCGGCATACTCCAGGATGGGTATCGGCCATATATACCATCGTTCTGTAACGGTGATCTGCACAACGATCCTGTTTCCCGGCAGGTGTTCCGCATCAAAAAAGACAAAATTGAACAGGGATGTGTTCAGGAGGTTTTCCCTGCTTCGCTGAATGGCAGGGATCAGGTCCATCTTTAAAATGGTATCACCCACTCCGAATACCAGTTCCCTCAGGATTATGTGGTCCTTTGTGACATTATTGCCCTGGATATCAAATCTTTCAATAATCAGGCGGTCATCTGATATTCCAAGATCAACCTGTGCATGGACTACCAGAACACGGCCCAGTAACACACTAACGAAAAGGATGGATATAACCCTTGCCATGGGGTTCACACATAGGGATGCAAGGTAGTAAAATAATTACAGCAAAAGGGATGCCAGCTTGAGGTCTGTGGGTGTGGTGATCTTAATGTTTTCGGGATTCCCATCCACCAGGGTGAGTTGATGCCAGAGTGATTCATACACTGATGCATCATCGGTAAAAGCGGGATCACAGGTCCCTTCGTATGCCTTCTTGATGAGCTCCGATCTGAATACCTGGGGGGTCTGGACCCGTTTCAGCCGGGTGCGGTCCAGCTGAACGGAACGGTCAGGCTCAGTGACCATGCGGATTGAATCATCCATCTCCACCACCGGGATGCCGCTTCCGCCATCGGCAGCCGCACGGTAGCATCTTTCAATGGTATCCGTGCTCACCAGGGGCCTGACTGCATCATGGATCCCCACGATGATCCCGTCATCAATATATTGCAGTCCGTTTTTCACCGAATCATAACGGGTCTTCCCCCCGGGGGCAATCACAACGTCCTGACTCCTGTCGTAGGAGATGGAGATCACATCCCAGAACTTGCGGTGTCCCCTGGCCATGACAAGTATCACTTTAATATCCGGGTCATATGCCAGAAACCTGTCCAGGGTATGTATGATCAGCGGCTTTCCGTCCAGATCAAGGTACTGTTTCGGAACAGGTCCCCCCATGCGCAGGCCTGAACCGCCTGCTACGATAATGACAGCATTCATTCCTGTTTTTTGAAATGGCTATCGATGATTTCCATGATCACGGTCCTGTCCAGTGGTTTGGTAACAAAATGATTGCAGCCCGCCCGCATGCTCTCTTCCTTCTCTTCGGCCATCACGTATGCGGTTTGCGCAATGATGGGCACCCCTGCATCAAAGGACCTGATTTTTCTTGTGGCTTCAATCCCATTCAGTTCAGGCATCTTAATATCCATCAGGATCACATCGGGATGGATCCGCTTTGCCTGTCTGACAACTTCTTTCCCGTCTTTTGCCCTCAGGACCTCTGCTCCGGTCTTTCTGAGCATTTCCCTGATAAACATCCAGTTCAGAGCTTCATCCTCTGCTACCAGGATCCGTTTGTTTTTCCAGTTATAGCTCTTGTTTGAGATCAGGACCCTTGGTTCTTCCTCCGCTTCCTCGGAAACCAGCGGAAGCGTGAAATAAAAGGTTGTACCCGACTTTTCATTCGATTCCACCCACATCTCACCGCCCATCAGCTGGACCAGGTTCTTTGAGATAGGCAGCCCAAGCCCGGTCCCTGACGGCTGGTACTGTTTGTCCCGGCTCACCTGTCCGAACCGGTCAAAAATAACCTTCAGCATATCTTCAGGGATCCCTACCCCGCTGTCGCTTACAAAGAATTCAACATACCGGTTGTTCCGGATCGAGTAGCCGAAGGTGATATGTCCTTCCCGGGTGAATTTTATCGCATTCCCGATCAGGTTGTTAAAGATCTGCCTCAGCCTGAAGTCATCCGTTACAATGGTGAAGTGCACTGATTCCACTCCTTTTTGCAGGTTGAAGGCCACCTTTTTCTGCCCCGGTGCATCCCCCCTGATGCGGTGAAAAAAAGAGGAGTAGATATCATCCAGGATCGCATTGATCCGTACAGGTTTATTGGAGATTTTCAATTGCCCCGATTCAATCTTGGAAATATCAATGATATCATCAATGATGTTCAGCAACTGGTTCGATGACTGATCAATGTGTTTCAGGTACAGATCCTTTTGCTCCTCGCTGACATCCGGGTCCCTCAGGAGGTTGGCAAAACCCAGTATCCCGTTCATGGGGGTACGTATCTCATGGGACATGTTGGCCAGGAACGATGTTTTCAGGCGGTCTGATTCCTGTGCCTTGTCCCTTGCTTCCTTCAATTCTGTCTCTATCCTCTTCATCTCCGACACATCCTTGAATATGCCTATGATCATGGTGATCACGCCGCGCTCATCCTTGATGGGGATCTTATTGTTCTCCATCCAGAACCCGTCCACCCCCTTATCTTCAAAATAGATGATCCTGTTCAGGATAGGTTTCCCGGTTTCGATGATGGTCCTGTCCTCTTCAATCATCTTCCTGGCAACCCTCCTGGTAAAGAATGCATCATTCCCTTTTCCAATAGCCTCTTCGGGCTGCGAAACACGAAGTAACCTGGCCATTAAACTGTTGATCCGTATATACCTGTGATGCCTGTCGGTGAAAAAGATGTAGAAAGGAATATTTTCGAGGAGGGCCTCCAGATACTCTTTCTCCATGTGGAGTTCCTGAAGCGATCTGGTCAGGTTCGTAATATCCTCCTGATAGCCGCCCGTTCCGGTGATCAGCCCCTCCCGGCCGAAAACCGGGAATTTCACAGTCCTGAAAACCCGCTGGTTCCTGGAGTAGGTGGATTCAGTGACTTTGCCTGACTGAAGCACATCCAGGTCCTCCTCTTCGATCTGCCGCGCCTCCACCCGGTCAAACACCTCCTGGTTCCGCCTTCCGATCACTTCCAAAGGCTCCTTCCGCAGCGATTCGAGCAAGCTGGTACTTGCAACGGTGAATTTACCTTCCGCGTCCTTGAACCAGGAGACAAAGGGCAATGCCTCCATGAACGCTTTTAGCTGGAATGCGCTATTTGAATTATCCTCCAAAAGTGCTGAATCCCGATGATATATACTTCTCCTGCGGCTTTATGTTCAAGAGGGGGGTGCTGGTCCGGTTGACCATCTGCTGGGCATAACTGCCCAGAAATACATTCCATTTATCTACCGCACTTGACATGATGATGGTCAGATCGGCATCCACAGCCTCCGCATAATTGCAAGTAAGGGTTGGAAGGCTTTCTCCGAACAGAGATTTGAAAACACTCTTCAGTTCCCTGGCTTTAAAATAGTTGTTCACCTGCTTGGCATATGACTCAAGGCGTTCCATATCACGTTTGCTCCTGCCTGTGGATATGGCAACCACATGAAGCTCCGCTCCGAAGATCTCCGCAATATTGGCAGCTATGGTGGCTTTCTGCCTGGTGGCCCGGTGCAGTTTTATGGGTATCACGATCTTCTTGATGTCCGCAGGCACCGGTTTTCTCAGTGTAAATACAGGTTGCTCTGTGGCAGCCATGATCTTCAGGGCATTGCTCCCGATGAACAGCTCCTCAAAACCGGAGGCGCCATGGGTGGATGCCGATACCACGGCATTCTTGTAAGAATTGGCCTGGTTCACAATCTCCCGGTATACCTTGCCCTTTTTGATAATGAACCTGATTTTTGAATCATTTCCCAGTTTTGGCTGATATTCCTGGATCAGTTTCTTGAACTGCGCCTGTGCATATTTGTGTTCCTGTTCCACCACGCTGGGCTGAAAATTAGAGCTGTTGGTCAGTACATATACCAGCTGGATGTTAACGCTTGTCTTCTTTGAAAAGAGAACCGCCCACTCCAGGCCTTTCAATGAATCGACAGAGAAATCGACGGGTACAATGAAATTGGTCATGATTCGGGTTTTAGTTATATCAGCTAATTTAACCAAATCAGCTGATATTTATTATTTTTGCCACATTTAATCAAACGCACCAATTCCGATGAGCCAGGAAGCCGTAGTTGGGATCGATATCGGTGGTACATTCACCAAGATCGGTCTGGTGGACAGATCAGGAAAGATACTCCTTGAAGACGAGGTCAGTACTTCCAGGCACGCCACCATTGATCCATTTATCGAAGAGATCCACCAGCATCTGAAACAAAGTACTGCAAAGCTGGACCACGAGGTGAAGATCCTCGGGATCGGTGTGGGGGCGCCTAACGGCAACTACTATTCAGGAACCATCGAACATGCACCCAACCTGGCCTGGAAAGGGATCATTCCTTTTGTGGAACTGATGGAACGGCAGTTCCGGATCCCCACCGTTGTTACCAATGATGCCAATGCCGCCGCACTGGGTGAAATGCTTTTCGGGGGTGCACAGGGAATAGAGAACTTCATCATGATCACCCTGGGAACAGGCCTGGGAAGCGGCCTTGTGGTCAACGGGGACATCGTTTACGGGAACGACGGATTTGCCGGAGAGCTGGGCCATGTCAGGGCGGTGGATAACGGACGCCAGTGTGGTTGCGGAAAACGGGGTTGTCTTGAAACCTATGTATCTGCCACCGGCATTAAAAGAACCATTTTCGAACTTCTTGCAGAAGAGATGGAGGATAGTGAATTCCGGAGAATCCCATTTACGGAACTGATGCCCAGTGTGATCACCTCCATGGCCGACAAGGGCGACCCTATTGCCATCAAAGCCTTTGAAAAAACGGGTGCCTTGCTGGGCAGAAACCTGGCGGATTCGGTGGCCCATATCAGCCCGGCAAAGATCTTTCTGTTCGGCGGACTGGCAAAAGCTGGAAAATGGATCATTGAACCGACCATCAAGAGCATGGAAGAGAACCTGCTTCCGATCTACAGGAACAAGATCCAGATCCTTCCTTCTGCCCTTCTGTATAAAAACATTGCCGTGCTTGGAGCTGCCGCCCTGATCTGGAAACAGCTGGATAAAGAGAGGGAAGGGTGATCCCTATTTTTTCAGGGACATGGTCACATCATGGTCCCAGTTCGAGCGGACAGTAATCTTCTTGGTCAGGAATTCCACCGGTTCAGGCTGCAGTTTTTTCAGGTATTTTCCCGTATCCCAGCGTCCGTTCTGATTCAGGTCATGGGTGAATTTAATCTGGTAATCCTGAGGCGTCAGGTAGCTGAAGGTACAGAGTCCGTCCTCTCTTACCGTTCGCCGTCCCACCACGTTACCCTTGCTGATCAGCTCGATGATCACGTTATTTCTGACGTTCTCAAGCTGCAGAAGGATCTGTCCATAATATTCGATATCCCTTGTCCGGAATGAAATATCAATGGTATCGTGTTCCATGTCATAGATCGGAGAAACTGCCCCCGGCAATATCACCATCCTGTATTTGGAAAAGGATTCCCACTCCACAGAGATCCATCCCCGTGTCGGCAGCATTGAATCGCACCTGGATTGGAAAGATACGGGCACCTGCAACGTGTCCTTTATCATATAGAGGCTGACCAGTGAATCATGAATGGCCGCCACGGGCACGCTGAAGTCCAGCTGAAGATCCCTGTGAAGGTGCTGTTCCCCGTTATTCCTGATGGTGGCAATGGTGAGCTTCTGCGCCTCCCCCGTATCCTTTTTTTGTTTTTTGGTTTTTTCCCGGTATGTAAACTGTAATGTGTCTATCTGGTTTACATAGCGCTGTGCCGTGTCTTTCACGGTGTATTTTACCTCCAGTATCAGTGTATCCTTTTTATAATCAACAGAATCCCTGATCCATAATGACAGGGTATCCCTCCGGGCGGAAAAATAGTCCAGCAGTTCAATGCCCTCCCCTGTTCCCGGGCCAAGAACCCTGAAAGAGAAGGTATCGGTGAGAGGCCTGGCAAATATCATCTGCATCATTCTCCGGTCATCCCGGGAATTGTCCTTGAGATACTGGATCTCCGACTCTTCGGTAAACAACATCAGATCGATGTAGATGGAGTTGTAATCCGGCCCTCTGTCCGGGATGCTGTCTGCTTCAATCTTTGAGGTATCAGCGGCTGTTCCCGCTGCTTCCAGCAGCCTTCTTGCAAACTCGGCATTCACGATCAGGTTTGTATCCAGAAACGCGATCTCTTCGGTGGGAAGATCAAAAAGGAAATTGTAGTTGCCATCCTTCAGTGCAAAGACTTTGTATACATCGGCCCGCAGGTTATTAACGCTGAAAACTCCACTGTCACCTGACCTGCCCACATAGAGCGGAATATCCAGAAGCGGCACCGAGTCCCTCAGGTCTTCATAGAGCATAATGGTGACGGGCTCATCCGGTACTGTCAGGTCTTCTGCATGCCTGAGTGTCCCCTTTACCGAAAGTGAATCCAGGACATCCCCGGTTGAAAATACGTACTCAAAATTGAGCAGCTTGTTCCCTTCATGCAGGTCCTTGATGGCGCTTCCGAAATTGAAGGTATAGGTGGTGTTCGCCTTCAGGGTCTCCTCAAACTGAATAATAATCGTTTTTTTTCTGAGTTTCACCTCCGGCTTCTCCTCCATCGGAGGGGATATCACCAGCTCCTGGTTCACATTGTCAAGTACAATGTATTCATCAAAGGTGATCAGTATCTTTTTAGCCGCAAACCGGACGGAGTAATTGGGTGGGGTGCTTCCTATGACCACGGGCGGATCCTTATCTTTTGGACCTCCTGACGGAGAACCCTGCTGTGCGCAGTTCCAGCAAAGGCCAACCAACAGCAGAAAGAGCAGGGTTCTGATAAGCACGTCCTGGATTTTTATGCAAACATACAAAGATATAAGCTTCAGGTGAAACCCCCGGATTGTTATTATATTTGTAGTTTTGTCAGTTAAAACCTTCCAATGAATGTCATGATCTTTGATGTTATCACCTGGAACGTGGATCCGGAGATTTTCAGCATCGGCCCGTTGAGTATCCGCTGGTACGGGCTCCTGTTCGCCATCGCATTTCTTTTAGGGTATATTGTGTTTACACGGTTCCTTGCCACCGAGAGGCTCACTTCAGAGATGCTGGATCAGCTTTTGATCTACATTGCCATTGGTACCGTGGTCGGCGCAAGGCTTGGCCACTGTTTCTTCTACGAGCCGGAGTACTTCCTCAAGAATCCTGTCGAGATCCTGAAAATCTGGAAAGGCGGGCTGGCCAGCCACGGTGCAGCGATCGGGATCCTCCTTGCCCTCTGGTTGTATATACGCAAATACAAGCTGTCATTTTTATGGCTTATCGACCGGATTGTCATTGTGGTGGCGCTGGGTGGGACATTCATCCGGCTGGGGAATCTGTTCAATTCTGAGATCTACGGCCGCCAGACCGACCTGCCCTGGGGATTCAAGTTCGTCAGGGATAAGATGTATGATCCCAACACGGGGGAGCTTTTACCCACAGTGGCGAGTCATCCCACCCAGCTTTATGAAGCGTTCAGCTACATCCTGATCTTTGTGATACTCTTTGTTCTCTACAGGAAGCGCTATATGAAAGTCCGGGACGGTTTCATATTCGGCCTCTTCATGATCCTTCTGTTCACGGCCCGTTTTTTCATTGAATTTGTCAAGAATGACCAGGTTTCCTTTGAAGCTGGAATGAAACTCAACATGGGGCAGTGGCTGAGCCTGCCGTTTATCGCTGCCGGTGCGGTGATGATCGCATGGACGAAGATGAGACCCCGCTATTTTTCACAGACACCCATCCCTAAAAGGCCTAAAAAAAACGGTAAAAAGAGGTGATGATGGAGGCAGGGAATTTCTGGTTCGCGTTTGGACTGACCCTTTTTGCAGGATTATCCACCGGTATCGGAAGTGCCCTTGCATTTTTCACCAAAAAAACCAGCACCCGCTTCCTCTCACTGAGTCTGGGATTTTCAGCCGGGGTTATGGTTTATGTCTCCTTTGTGGAGATCCTGCAGAAGGCCCGTGATGCACTGGTCCCCGGTCTGGGCGAAAAACTGGCGACATGGTATGCGGTGATCGCTTTCTTTGCAGGGATCCTGATCATTGCAATCATCGACCGGCTGATTCCCTCTTTTGAGAATCCGCACGAGATCCGCCGCGTGGAAGATGTGAACATGAAAGGGAAAAAGGATCCTAAACTGGTTCGGATGGGATTGTTTACGGCACTTGCCATTGCCATCCATAACTTTCCCGAGGGGATTGCCACTTTTATGGCAGGACTTACAGATACTACCATTGCCATTCCCATTGCAGTGGCCATTGCGATCCACAATATACCTGAAGGGATCGCTGTATCGGTCCCGATCTCATACGGAACAGGCAACAGGAAGAGGGGTTTCATTCTCTCCTTTCTCTCGGGCCTGGCCGAACCCGTGGGAGCCCTTCTGGCCTGGCTGATCCTGATGCCGTTCTTGAATGACAGGCTTTTTGGCTTTATTTTTGCCGGGGTGGCCGGGATCATGGTTTTCATATCGATTGACGAGCTGCTTCCCACCGCCCGTGAATACGGGTTCCATCACCATGCCGTCTACGGCTTCCTGGCCGGTATGGCCATCATGGCCCTCAGCCTGCTAATGTTTATTTAAGATGTCCAGCCATACGCATAGCCCCGGGAGCAGAAAACATAGCCATTCACACAGCCCTGTGAGCACAAAGAACCTGCTTGCCGCCACCATGCTGAACCTGTTGATCTCTCTGGTGGAGATTGGCGGAAGTGTGTTGTCGGGCAGCATTGCCCTTCTGTCAGATGCCCTGCACAACCTCAGTGACACCTTTGCCACTTTCATCGCCTATATGGCCACACTGATCGGAAGGCGGGACGCCAATTCTAAAAAGACTTTCGGATACAAACGCATCGAGATCCTGGCCGCCCTGCTGAATGCAGTTATCTTATTGGTTATGAGTGTCTTTTTGATCAGGGAAGCTTACCGGCGCCTGAATGACCCGCAGCCGGTCAATTCCATGGTGATGATCGTGGTGGCCCTGATCGGTTTGCTGGCCAATCTCTATGCCGTGATGATCCTGAAAAGGGACATACACAAGAGTATCAACGTGAAGGCCGCTTATGTTCACTTGCTGGGCGACCTGTTTTCATCGGTAGTGGTGGTGGTCGGTGGACTGCTGATCCAGTTGCGCCGGATCACCTGGGTGGATCCCGTTATCACTGTGATTATCTCTCTCTACATCATAAGGGAAGCTTTTGTCATTCTCAGGGAGGCCGTTAATATCCTGATGCAGTCTGCACCCGATCACCTGGACCTGGAAAAGATCCGGAAACGCGTGGAACAGGAATCCGGTGTTCGCAATATCCACCACCTGCACACGTGGATGCTGACTGATCAGCAGATCCACCTGGAAGCCCACGTGGAACTGGCCGATGACCTGAAGCTGAGCCAGGTAAAAATAACCCGGCAAAATATTGAATATATGCTGAAACGCGATTTTCACATCAGCCATGTGACACTTCAGTTTGAATTCGACCCGGACCATCCGCCCCATCTCATCCATCATGAGTAGACAGATCGAACCTTCGCAATAGATATGATGTTATTGTTTATGTGGAACCGCATTACCGAATCGGATATCAACCGTCAACCCTTTGAACAATGATCAGCAAAGAGATGTCCATGGCCCGGGCAGTCCTTGAGCATAACCAGCTCCTGCCGCTTTTGGCCAGGTTCAATATCCGGATGGGGTTCGGCGAGATGAATGTGGAAGAGGTCTGCATGGCGCACGGTGTAAATCCCGACTTTTTTCTTGAAATAGCCAACGCCTACCTGGATAATGAGTATGTACCCATGAAAGGCCTGTCACATTTTACACTGGGAGCTGTGGTGGAGTACCTCACCGCCACACACTCCTATTACCTGGATGTGGCACTTCCCCGGATGGAGAAAAAGATCCTTCGCTTGCTGGATCAATCAGGCCTTTCCCACAAGGAGATCAAACTTGTTTCGGGTTTCTTCAATGATTACAAACAGGAGTTCCTTGACCACATTTCCCGTGAAGAAAAGGAGATCCTTCCTTACATCCTGGAACTTGAACGGCAGTCCCTGAAGGATCAGCCCGATCCGGTTTTTCTTGAACAGTTAGAAAGCTATTCCATCAAAGAATTTGAAAAGGAACATGACCGGCTCGAATACAGTCTGGAAAACCTCTCCAAACTGATTATCAAATACCTGCCCCCTTTTGACGATCAGGAGTTGTGCATCCAGGTTCTCCGTGATCTCGATGAGCTTGTGAAAGACCTGGTGGACCATGCTGATATGGAAGACAAAGTGCTGATCCCCAGGGTAGCCGAGCTCGAACAGCAGCTGATCCATAATTCAGGATCTTCATGACCCGTTCCGGTTTCATACTTGCCATTGATTCCTATCTCGTCAGAAAGGGCATGGTGACCATCCTGAACCGGATACCGGGAGCAGTGGTGCTTCAGGAATTCGATACATTTCCCCCGCTGGCGGCATTTCTGAAGCACCACCGGACCGGGTTCCTGGTCATCAGTCAATCGATCTTCGATAACGCTACGGATCTGTTTCTTTCCAATGCTTCCCTGCTGGAAAGGACCATTCTTGTCACTGACCTCCCTGAAAGAATTGTTGCCGGTGAGGTTCATGCCTCGATCCATCCGAAAGAAAGCAAGGACAAGATCATCGGAACAATTAAAGGGATCCTGGACTCCCGGTCCGGGCAACCTGCAGATTCACAGGCTTTCAAGCTTTCCGAAAGAGAAAAGACCATTGTCAGGCTGATTTCCATGGGGCTGACCAACAAACAGATAGCTGACCAGCTGTACCTTTCAGCCCATACAGTAATCACCCACCGAAAGAACATCAGTTCCAAGCTCGGCATTAAATCGGTTTCGGGCCTGACCATCTATGCCATCGTCAATAACATCATAACCATTGATGAAGCGACCTCGAAACCTGACCAGTAATATGTATATTTGTGATATTTAACAACCGCTTATCATGGCAGATAATAGATCAAATACCGGTGTTCTATATGGGATCCTGGGATTGCTCGTGGTGGTACTCGCAGTAGCCGTATATATGTTACTTGACACACGTAAGAACCTGAACCTGGTATCGGCCGACCTGGCCCAAAAAACCGAATATTTCAGGGTGGAACGTGATTCTCTTGAACGGGAATTGAGGAATATCTATTTCCGATATGACACTCTGGAGACCAACAACCTTCAGATCCAGCAGGAAATGAAGCTCCAGCAGGAAAAAATCGACCGCCTCATTGCTATACAGGCCGACGATGCCTATAAGATCAAAATGTACCGGAAGGAGATGGAGACCCTTCGTTCCGTCCTGCGGAGCTACATTGTCCAGATTGATTCACTGAACATGATGAACCAGGAGCTTCTGGCTGAAAACAAGCAGCTTAAGAACAGTGAAAGGAGGCTCGCCACCGAAAAGGAACAGCTGCTGAAGGACAAAGACCAGCTGGAGGAGATCAAAGACCTGGCCACCACGCTGCAGGCTTCAGACATAAACCTGGTGCTGCTGAACAAACGGGATAAGGAGACCTCCCGGATCCGTACCACCGAAAAGGTACGGGTTGATTTCATCCTGAGGGCCAACAAGGTTGCCGGAACAGGTGAAAAACTCATCTTCTTGAGGATCCTCAGGCCCGATCAGGTGGTGCTGGGCTCACCTGAGCTCGAGATGGTTGAAACTGGAGGGGAACAGATCCCGGCTTCTGCATCACGGGTGGTCAACTATGAAAATACCGATCTGCCTGTTTCCATCTTCTGGACCAACGATGGCGAGATCGTTCCCGGGGAACACCAGGTGGAGCTCTATTGTAACGGAAAAATCATCGGTTCCTCTTCCTTCATGCTCAAATAGGATAGGTTCCTTGGCATGAATATCGGAATCATAATCGGTCGCATCGGTGGTGTGGATGGTGTGGCGCTGGAGACGGAAAAATGGATAGAGGTGCTCAGATCCATGGGGCACAGGATTTTTATTCTTTCCGGACAGTTCCAGGAACGCCAGATGGATCCCGAAACGGAAACCCTGGTTCCCGAAATGTCATTTTTTTCCCCGGAAAGTTTCTGGAGCCAGAAAAAGGCGTTTTTCTATCCGGAGACCAATCCACAGGAGCTGATCGAACATCTCAACCTCTATTCAAAAGTGATCTACAAGAAGATCCTTAACTGGATCACTGAAAAGAGAATAGAGCTGATCATTTCAGAGAATGCTTCGGCCCTTCCCTCTCACCTGGAAATGGGACTGGCCATCAATAAAGCGGTCCATAAATCGGGTATCCCGACCATCACCCATGATCACGATTTTGCATGGGAGCGGGGCAGCCGTTACCTTTCACCGCACAGGGAGATCAACGAGTTTGTGGAAGAGGTGTTCCCGTTGCAGGCCCCTAATTCCGTGCATGCTGTGATCAACACGCATGCCGCCATCACCATCCTGGAGCGTTTCGGACGTACGGCCGTAACTGTCCCCAATGTGATGGACTTCAGCAAGCCTTTTGGCGTTCCGACCAAGAAGAATGCGAAACTTGCGGAACACCTCGGGTTCGGCAAGGATGATCTGCTCCTTTTCCAGATAACCAGGATCGTCCGCAGAAAGGGGATTGAAACTGCCATCGAACTGCTTCACAGGCTCGATGATAAAAGGATCAAACTGGTCATCACCGGTAACTATGCGGATGATGCCGGCAGTGCCTACTATAACGAACTGGTCAACCAGATCCATGACCTTAAGCTGGGTGAGCAGGTGAGATTTGCCTATCACCTTTTTCACAACAAGGGACTGACCAACAGCAACGGGGAGGTTCGCTTCTCCCTGTCAGATGCCTATGCCCGGGCCATTGCATGTACCTACTTCAGCATCTATGAGGGATTCGGGAACGCTTTCGTGGAAGCGGTGCTGGCCAGGCGCCCTGTTTTCGTCAACAATTATGAACCGGTATTCATGCCCGATATCGGGAGCAAGGGTTTTAAAACGGTGATGATTGAAAACGGCAATCTAACTGAATCCTCGGTCTGTTCCATGGCTGATGTGATTAACAATCCGGATCTTGCCGAAGATATGGCAGCATTCAATTACGAACTGGGCAGGAAATACTTCAGCTACGATACACTGAAAGAGAAACTGGAGGAACTGATCTCACTGGCCATGAAGGCTGCCGGGGCATGATGATGATTTCAAAATGGATCATAAAGGCCATGGTCCAGAAGACCATCTCCTACCTTCCCGGTTCAGCAAGGATCAATTACTTCTTTCAGAAACATGTCACCGGCGGGGTGAAGCTTACGGATGATCATTTTGGCCTGAAGCTTCATCATGCCAGGGATCATTACCTGGCTTTTGAGAAGTATGGAAAGCCGGAACCCCTAAGGATCATCCTTGAACTGGGAACCGGCTGGTACCCGGTTGTTCCCCTCTTTTTCTACCTGGCCGGATCGGGCCGGGTGGTCTCCATCGACATTCAGCAATGGATGACAAGGGAAACCCAGCAGCTGACCCTCCAGAAAATGCTGGAATGGCACAAGCGGGGTCTTTTAAATGATCTCCTGCCAGGGTCCGGACGGGAACGCCTGGAACAGCTTACTGATATGCTCTTCGATCCGGATGCCTATGACACCGGCCAGTTCAACGCGGTGATCGGGCTGACACCGCTGATAGGGGATGCCGCTGAACTGGATCTTCAAAATGGTTCCGTTGATTTCATATGCTCCAACAATACCCTGGAACACATCCCTGCCGGCAAGCTGGGGAAGATCCTGAAGGAATTCAACCGGGTACTGAAACCGGGGGGCATCATGAGCCATTTTATTGACATGTCAGATCATTTTGCCCATTTTGACCGCGCGATAAATATTTACAATTTCTTGAAATTCAGCGACAGGCAATGGCAGATCCTGGATAACCGCATCCAGCCTCAGAACCGTTTGAGATTCAGGGACTATCAACAGATGTACGAAGAAGCCGGTCTGCCGGTTACTGAAGCAATCGTCAGGGAAGGTGCCCCGGAAGAGCTTCAGCATATCAGGATACATTCCCGGTTTTCAGGCTATTCAATGCAGGAATTAGCCATCAGCCACGCAACCATCATCAGCCAGAAACAGGCCGCGCAGCACATGGTCTGAAAGTAGCCAGTGGTCCGGGTCTATGATCAGCCTGTCACCCGAAGAAATGATGATGTCCCCGGCAGCAAAAACCTCTATCGCACTGTCAAAGTGGTCCCGGATCGTTCTCCCGAATTGCTTCAAAATATGCCCGGGATCTGCTCCGCTGCTCGTACGCATGGAGGTGATCAGGTAGTCATGGTATCTCTCCCTGATGTTCAGTTCTTCTGATTCGCTGATCACTTCCCCCCTGGAAATTCCCTCCATGTATCCCTTCATGGAAGATATATTCCAGCTCCGGCGTAAGCCGTCAAATGAGTGGGCCGAAGGACCGAAGCCCATGTAGGGTTCTCCGGACCAGTATCGCAGGTTGTGGCGGGACCGCATTCCCTCTTTTGCGAAATTGGAGATCTCGTAGTGGTCAAATCCACCGGCCAGCAATAGTCCGCGCAGGATCCGGTACATCTGTTCGCTCTGCTCCTCTTCGACCGGTACCAGGCGTCCACTTTTCCTCCAGTGGTCAAACACTGTCCCCGGTTCAAAAGTGAGGTGGTACGCTGAAATGTGAGATACCGGGAGGGCGAGGGTGCGGATAACATTCTCTTCCCATTTTCCGGGCGATTGTCCCGGTATCCCGTATATCAGGTCTGCGGTAATATTCCTGAACCCCGCGGCGGCGGCATTTTCCACACACCGGCTTGCCTGTCCGGCATGATGGGACCTCCGCATCAGTTTCAGCTCCTCTTCCTGGAAGGACTGTATCCCGATGCTGATGCGGTTTATGCCGGCATCTCTCAGGAACTTCAGCTTTTGCCGATCCAGGTCATCGGGATTGCACTCCATGGTTATCTCAGCATTCCCTGCGATAAAGTAGTGATGCTGCAACGTTTCCAGGATCCGGTCCAGATTTTCATTTGAAAGCAGTGAAGGTGTCCCTCCTCCGAAATAGAGGCTGGTTATTTCTGAATCCTGGTTGCCCTGTGCCCTTGATCCGATTTCAACCAGCAACTTGTCGACAAATTCATCCTGGTATTGCAGACTGACGGAAAAGAAGAAATCACAATAACGGCATGCCTGCCTGCAAAATGGTACATGGATATAGATGCTGTTCATTGGCTCACTGCTCAAGATAGCCGATGATGGCATTGGAAACAGCCCTGGGTTCAGGTTTCAGCGCATAGGCATTTGACATGTATTGTTTGTTGTAAGGCGATATGTTAAGGGTCCGGTCCACCACCACCAGGGTGCTGCTCCCACCCGGATCAAAACCCATGGCCTGTTCCATGCCGTGCTGCTTAAGGATCGATGCCATATCCCCGTGGGTCGCCCCCACCGATTCCCTGATCCTGCCGTTGATGGTCAGCACTGCCATCTCACCGCCAGCATTGATCCCGACGGCGATCTTTGGTCCCCGCATCCCCGTGTAATCGATCCTGGCTGCCTGTGTTCTGATGGAATGTCCGGTTTTCCAGCCTTCTGTTTCCATGTCAATGGCTATGTCTCCCCCGTAAAGCAGGAGGGGGCCCGCTTCCACGGCATGCACCACATCTTTGTATTCCGGCATCATCAGCTCCAGTGTGCACCCTTCCTTCAGCTCATCCGGAAAAGATTCAGGAGTGAATGCAAATGTAAGCCCCACGGGCATCAAGGGGACCTTCTCCCTTTTCCCGGATCTGTATACCTCTTTTACCTTGTTTCCTGCCAGCCTGACAATCACCCTGCCGTTGCCCTGAATATGGTCATCCGGGCAGAGCAGGTCAAAATAGGAACAATGGCTCTCCCGGGAGATCACATTCCGATCCTTCCCTGACAACTCCAAAGTCCTCTCTTTCAATACCACATGAATTCCTTCTGAACAGGAGACCCTGCGAATGTCAATGGTACCATCTGCCCGGACCATCAGGGCTGGCTTGTTGAACAGCGGGGGGCATAACATGACTCCGTCCGAGATCAGCATGCCCAGGGGAGATCCTATGTATGTTTCCGGGAGTGCCAGTTTTCCCACCAGTTCCGGGTTCAGTATGTAGCCACCATTCCATGCTATTTCAGCCTTTTTCAGAGATCTTTTGTTGAATGCTTTTACAAATTGCAAAACCGTTTTGGGTTTCTCGCCGGAAGAGAGCGCCGCAAAATTCCATTTGTGCCTTTTGAAATTGATCTTGGCAAGGGCTCCGTTATATGGCATCCCGTCCCTATAGATGCCGCTTACATATTCATAGGTGATCTCCTCTCTATTTCTTTCCGGCTGCTCCAGTGATTCCAGCACATGCATGACCGGACTCCCACGCAGTGCCGCATCCTCCCTGATGGCAGCCATGATCTTCTCTTCTCCCAGTTTCTCATTTAATGAATTGAATACCGGACTTTTGAGCGCCATCTCGAAATCTTTTGCTGTCTGGACTGGGGAAGGGAACGAAAGCGTGGCCCGTACACCGGCAGGCACAAACTGAATATAGCCGCTTCCCAACGGAATGCCCATGATGCCTGATTTAAAATGGTTGATCACTTTACCGATGTGAAACCGGTCCATCTCCACAATATCGGTCATCATTGCTGCATT
>CAYXUD010000093.1:0-14289 GCA_964467775.1 uncultured Bacteroides sp.
CGGAGGTGGCCGGGGCCATCTACCGGAGAGAATTCAAAAAACTGGATATTGCGGTCATCGGCAATCCAATCCGGGAGTTTGCCGTCCCTGATCACAAAAAAGCGAAGGAAGACATCGTACTGTCGGTGGGCCGCCTGATTCCCACCAAGAACCAGAAGGAACTCATCGATCTGTTCCTTCAGACAGATATGCCGGGCTGGAAGCTGGTGATCGTGGGAGGGGATACCGTAAAACAGCCACTGACCGGACAGCTGCAGGCTTACATCCATGAAAGGGGGGCCCAGGAGAGGGTCTCCCTTGAGGGGGAGCAGCCGGGGGTGGACGGTTACTACCTGAAGAGCAGGATCTTTGCCTTTACCTCAAGCTCAGAGGGTTTCCCCAATGTCATAGGAGAGGCGCAATCGGCCGGTTTGCCGGTAGTTGCGTTTGACTGTGTAGCGGGACCCTCGGAGATGGTCGTAGACGGGATCAACGGTTTCCTGGTCCCCCTGTACGATTATGACCGGTTCAGGACCTGCCTGCAGATGCTGATGGAGTCCGGCGAACTGAGAGACCGGATGGGAAGGTATGCACGGGAATCCATCGGGAAGTACTCCATAGGGTCCATAGGGGAGGCATACCTCTCTTTCATGTTCGGAAAATCCGATACTCTGGACCGATGAAGGTACTTCAGGTCAATACCACGGCCGGCACAGGCAGCCATGGAAAGATCGCAGGGGAGATCGGCAGGCTCCTTCACCGGGAAGGCCATCAGGGCTACCTGGGCTACGGGAGGGGCGTTCCAGGCCCCCACCCGGTACCGGTTCGCATCGGGGGGCGCGTGGGTATGCTCTCTCATCTGTTGAGGACCAGGCTCCTGGATGAGCATGGAATGGGATCACTTGCCGGGACCAGGAAATTCCTCGGGAGGGTGGCGGCCATCCAACCGGATATCATTCACCTGCACAATATTCATGGCTACTATCTTCATGTGGGGCTGCTGTTTGAATTCCTGAAGGAATATAAAAAGCCCGTGGTCTGGACCCTGCATGACTGCTGGGCCTTTACGGGGCATTGCAGCTACTTCGACCGGGTGAACTGCGACCGGTGGAAGACCCGCTGTTTTTCATGCCCCAACCGGAGGGGATACCCCGCCAGCTGGCTTTCCGATCATTCCACGAAAAACTTTGCCTGGAAAAAAGAGCTGTTCACAGGGCTCGACCGGCTGGTCTTCGTAACGCCGTCCAGGTGGCTGGAGAACCATCTGAAGGATTCATTCCTGCGGGAGTACCCTGTCAGGGTTATCCCGAACGGGGTCGACCTGGGCGTATTCAACAGTTCGGCCGGTAACAAAAGGTTTATCCGGGATCATCACCTGGAAGGAAAGTCCGTGATCCTGGGGGTGGCAAACCGCTGGGATTCCCACAAGGGACTGGATGATTTCTCCCGGCTCGCCGCCCGGTTGAGCGGCAATGACCGGATTGTACTGGTGGGTGCAGGCTCCAGGCGGGCGAAAAACCTGCCCGGTTGCGTGATGTGGATAGGCCCGACAGGGGATATGGCTGAGCTTGCAGCCATCTATGCGGCTGCGGATGTTTTTATCAATCCAACCTATGCAGATAACTTCCCGACCACCAACATTGAAGCGCTGGCGTGTGGTACACCGGTGATCACCTACAACACGGGAGGCAGTCCCGAGGCCATAGATGCCGCGACAGGGGTGGTACTGGAGAAGGGTGATATCCCCGGGATGCTGAAAGCCATTTCAGAGATCAGGGCAAAAGGGGCGGAGATGCGCCTGCAGTGTGAAGAGAGGGCGGCCAGGCTGTACAATGGGAATGAACGGTATCGGGAATACCTCTCCCTCTATGATGAATTACTGAATCAGGGGCCATGAAGGAGTCTGTCAGAAGATCCGGTACGGTCATCATCAACCAGGACTCAGGCTATCTGACGATTGATATTGCCAACCGCCTGGTCAGCGACCACGGGAGTTGTACGCTGATCACGGGCCGCCTTGTGCAGCGGAGCACACCCCTGCACGAGGATGTGGCGGTTCACCGGATCATGAAATACAACAGGAGAGATACCGTGCTGAGGCTGATATCCTGGGGTGTTGCCTCAATGCAGATCCTGATGCTGCTGAAGTTCAGGTACCGCAGGGAACACCTGCTGGTGGTTTCCAATCCCCCTTTTGCCCCGCTGCTTACGAGGCTGGTCAGAAACCCCTATTCATTGCTGATCTTTGATGTATACCCGGAAGCATTCATTCAGTACGGATTTCTCTCCGCCGGATCGTGGATTGCCAGGAGGTGGCAGGCGGCAAACCGGAAGGTTTTCTCCGGGGCCCGCGAGGTTTTTACCCTCACCACCGGGATGAAGGATCTCTTGTCGGGGTACCGGGCGGGCCGGAGCATCAGGGTTGTTCCGTTATGGTCAGACAGCGCAAGCCTGAAACCGGTCCCTCCCGGGGAGAATCCATTCATTGCCCGGCACGGGTTGCAGGACAGGTTTGTGGTGCTCTACTCAGGGAACCTGGGGACCACCAGCAATGCGGCCCTGCTGGCAGATATTGCGGCATCCATCCAAAGGGAGGACATCCTCTTCCTGATCATCGGAGAGGGGAAGGAAAAAGGGAAGATCACCAGGCGCATCAGAGCACTGGGACTTAATAACTGCCTGCTGTTGCCCTGGCAAAGGCCGGAGGATCTCAATTACTCGCTTGCATCGGCAGGTCTGGCCGTGGTGAGCCTGGACATTTCAGCCTCGGACCTGGCCATACCCAGCAAGCTGTTTGATTTAATGGCCGTGGGAGTGCCCGTTCTTGGACTCACCCGGAAAGGGTCGGAACTGGAGAAGATTATCGAAAGTAATGACATGGGCCGCTGTTTTGAGCCTCATATGACCGGCAGGATCGCTGAGTTTATTCAGGATGTGGCTGACAATCCAGGTATGCGCGGCCGTTTTGCCGGACACGCGCTTGAAGCGGCCGGGAGATATACATCGCGGAGTGCAGCCCAGTTTGTGTGAGCCATGATATATAGGAAATTGCTGAAACCCTTATTGGACTGGATCCTTGCCTTTGCGGGCGTCTGCATCCTCTCCCCCCTGTTGATCATCATTGGCCTTGCGGTCAGGCTCAGCTCCAGGGGACCTGTGATATTCGTGCAGCAGCGGATCGGGAAGAACGGCAGGGTGTTTGACATTTACAAATTCCGCACCATGTTTCACCAGCCGGGGGAAGGCAAGGGTTATAAAGGGTTCATCTATAAAGACGACCCGAACATCACCAGGGTGGGGAGATTCCTGCGCAGGACCAGCCTGGATGAGCTGCCCCAGCTGATCAACATTCTCAAGGGGGAGATGAGCTTCATCGGACCGAGGCCGCCGGTTCTCCATTTTCCGAAAAGATACGAGGAGTATAACGAATATGAGAAGCAGCGGTTCCTGGTGAAACCCGGAATAAGCGGGCTCCACCAGGTGTACCACCGGGAGCTGCATGACTGGGATACAAAGATACCAATCGATGTGGATTATGTGAAGAACCAGTCTTTCCGGCTGGATGTGAAGCTCTTCTTCCTGTCGCTTGCATCATTCATAAAAACCGATAAGGCCTACCCGACAATGTTGGAATAAAATCAGGGAATACCACCATAGATTGGTAAATTGCAGTCTATAAAGTGCGCGGTTATGACAGAACAATTCCTTACCTTACTGAAAGAAACCCTGGAGATCGAGGGGCGCGAGATCTCCCGGGACGATGTTTTCAGGGATTATAAAGAATGGGACTCCCTCTCGCAGCTTTCGCTGATCGCCATGCTCGACGATGCGTATGGTGTCGAGATCGAGATGGTCGATTTTAACAGGCTGATTACGGTGGGAGATCTCATGGATGAAGTCATGAAGAGAAAAAACAGATAGGGCCCATGGCGTACCTGGCATTCAAGGATGTCGGCATAGCCGGGCTCGCTGCGGCAGTCCCCTCCACCGTCATCGATAACTACACCTATACGGAGTACTTTTCGGAGGAGGCGGCCAGGGAGGTGGTGGAGAAAACCGGGGTAAGGGAGCGGCGCTTTGCCGATGAGAACACCTGTGCATCGGATCTTTGCCACAGGGCCGCACAGGTGCTGCTGGATGAGACGGGGACCGACCGCTCCGGGATCGACCTGCTGCTCTTCGTTTCCCAGACACCGGACCATCACATGCCTGCCACCTCGGTGATACTGCAGGACCGGCTGGGATTGTCCAGTTCCACCATGGCTTTTGACATCAATATGGGGTGCTCCGGCTTTATCTACGGACTATCCGTAGCCCACTCATTCCTGCAGCAGGAGGGGATCAGGAAAGTCCTGTTGCTGGATGGTGAAACCAGGTCCAAGGTATACTCTCCCAAGGACAGGACCACTGCATTCATCTTCGGAGATGCAGGGGTGGCTGCGCTTGTTGACCGGGATCCAAGGTACGGGAAGAGCTGGTTCTCACTCAATTCGGATGGATCGCGCGAGTCCCTGATAAAGATTGATGCCGGAGCCTACCGCATCCCCAGTTCCCTGAAGACCCTGGAGGAGAGGGTGGTGGATGAATACGGGAATATCAGGAACATGGAACAGGGTTACATGAATGGGCCCGATGTATTCAATTTCCTGATCAGGGAGGTTCCGCGTGATATCAGGAAGCTGCTGGCATATGCATCCGAAACGCTCTCTGCCATGGACTTTCTGGTCTTTCACCAGGCTAATTCATACATAAACGGATACCTGACCAGGAAGCTGAAGCTTGACCCGCAGAAAGTGCCCTCCTCCATTGAGAAATTCGGGAACACTTCATCCGTTTCGATTCCCCTGACCATTGTATCTGAGCTCCAGGGCAGGCTGGACAGTCCCAGAAAGGTACTCCTGAGCGGATTTGGAGTCGGACTGACATGGGCAAGCGCCATTCTTACCCTGGACCATTGTCATCTCAGCCCGATTACCGAACTTTGACCATGAACAGAACACACCGGATGAATCCCTTTTCATTAGAGGACAAGAACATCATCGTCACCGGGGCATCCTCGGGGATAGGGAGGCAGTGTGCCGTTCAGTGCAGCCAGGCGGGAGCAAGGATCATCCTGGCAGGCCGGGACGAAGGAAGGCTCAATGAAACCCTGGGATTGATGGATGGGGGCAGGGAGCACATTCCCGTCCTGTTCGACCTGCTGGACCACACGCAGGCAGAGCGTGCGGTGAAAAAGGCGGCGGCAGAAGCAGGGCCGGTCGATGGAGTGGTGCACTGTGCCGGGATCTCAGCCACGCTCCCTTTTCACATGACCACTCCCGGGAAACTGGAGCACTACTTCAGGATCAATGTCGGGGGAGCTTTGCTGCTTTCACAGCTGGTGGTGAAGCGATCCGTCTTCTCCGGCCAGGGGGGGAGTGTGGTTTTCATCAGTTCGGTGATGGGATCGGCGGGTGAAAGCGGCAAATCGCTCTACAGCATGACCAAGGGTGCGCTCCTTGCCGCCTCGAGATCGCTCGCCGTTGAGTTTGCACCCAGAAGGATAAGGTTCAACTGCATATCCCCGGGTGTGGTCCGGACACCCATGTCGGAGAGTGCACTCTACAGCAAAGATGAAGAATCACTCAGCAGGATCAGGTCACTTCATCCACTGGGATTGGGTCATCCGGAGGATGTGGCCGGCGCATGCATCTACCTCCTTTCGGATGCGGCCAAATGGGTGACGGGGATCAACCTGGTGGTGGATGGGGGATACCTGGCCAGGTAAACGGATCATAGAAGTTGTCCCATGAAAAATGTAATCATCATAGGAGCGGGAGGACACGCGGCGGAGATCGACGAATATATCGTGTTCTCACGGCAGAGGGGTGAAGCGTGCGAACTGATTGTCAAAGGGTTCCTCGATGACAAACCCGGGAACTACTCATCCTACAGGTTTACAGCGCCTTACCTGGGCGATATTGAGACGCATCACATCGTGAAGGAGCAATCCTACCTGATCGGCATCGCCAACCTGGAGCACCGCAGGCGGATCGTGGAGCGTTTCGCGGCGGAGGGTGCGGAATTTGTATCTTTCATCCATCCCGATGCCTACGTCTCCCCTTCGGCGGATATCGGGGAGGGCGTCATCATCGGACCCTATGGGAACATAGGACCGAATGTGAGGATCGGGAGGTTCACACTGATCAATTCACGGGCAAGCATCGGGCATGACACGGTGGTGGGTGATTACAATTTCATCAGTCCGAACGTGAGCCTTTCAGGGTCAACGGTGGTGGGTGATGAGAACATGTTCGGGGTGAACAGCGCCACGTTGCCCGGAATAAAGGTGGGGAGCAGGAACAGGATCATGGCCGGCATGGTGCTGGACAGAGATGTCGGGGATGATTCGGTGGTGTTCCACAGGTTCAGGGAGAAGGTGATCGCAAAGCCAAAGGGAGGCCAATAGCAGCCATCAATGAAGAGATCCAAACGAATATACCTTTCACCTCCCCACATGGATGGAACGGAGCTGGATTACGTTCACCGGGCCTTTGAAACCAACTGGATCGCTCCCCTGGGGCCCAATGTGGACGCTTTTGAGGAATCGGTTGCAGGGTACTGCAGCACCAGGTTCGCCGTTGCACTGAACTCGGGAACCGCAGCCATACACCTTGCCCTGATCACCCTGGGAGTGAAGAAGGGAGATGAGGTGATGGCCTCCTCATTTACATTCTCGGCCACCGTGAACCCGATCGCCTACCTGGGTGCCACGCCTGTTCTGATAGACAGCGAAAAGGAGACCTGGAACATGAGCCCTGAATTGCTGGAACGGGCGATCAGGGACCGCCTCTCCAGGGGAAAAAGGATCAGGGCTATTATCGTGGTCCACCTCTACGGCATGCCGGCCAACCTCGGGAAGATCCTGGAGATAGCCGGCAGATATGAGGTGCCGGTGATCGAGGATGCAGCGGAAGCGCTGGGAAGCAGGTACCGGGATCACCCCGTCGGTTCATTTGGCCGGATCGGGGTGCTGTCATTCAACGGGAACAAGATCATCACCACCTCGGGAGGGGGTGCCTTTCTTTCCAATGAAGAGGAGTTGATCCGCAGGGCCCGCCATCTGTCGGCACAGGCGCGGGACCAGGCTCCGCACTATCAGCACAGTGAGATCGGGTTCAACTACAGGATGAGCAACGTGCTGGCCGGGATCGGCCTGGGCCAGATGAAAGCCCTTGACAGGCGCGTCGCACAGAAAAGGGAGATCCACCGCTTCTATGCTGGGCACCTGCAAAAGTACGAGGGCGTCACTTTCCTGGAAGAACCTGATGGATCCTATTACTCCAACCGGTGGCTGACCACCGTATTGATCAATCCTGCAAAGGCGAAGGTCACCAGGGACGACCTCCGCATATTCCTGGAGAGGGAGATGATCGAAGCAAGGCCGCTCTGGAAACCGTTGCACCTGCAGCCGGTCTTTGCGTCATGTCCCCGTTACGTGAACGGCGTATCGGAGAGGCTTTTCCGGGAGGGATTGTGCCTGCCGTCCGGAACGCTTATGACGGAGCCGGACCGGAAGCGTGTGCTGAAGAGCATCTGTGGTTGCCTGGAGAAAAAAGCAAAACCTTAATGAAACAGATATGATACGCCTGTTGTTTGTCCTCCTGGCCTTTCTGACGGCCTGTGAGAAAGAAGATATCATTACCGAACCAGCGATTGCCGACTATTACGTCGATCCTGAAGGTGATGACGGCAATACAGGGGATTTTGAGCATCCGTGGGCAACCTGGCAGCATGCCGTAGAGCAGCTCGGGCCCGGTGATACTGTGTACATCAGGGGGGGCAGGTATCTGCCCCGCAACCATCCCAATGCGCTGAACGTATATCACAAGGATGGCACCGCATCTCAGCCCATCTGTATCTTCAACTACCCCGGAGAGGCCCCCGAACTGGACTGCAGCAAAAAAGAGGCTGCCAAACCCAGCGTTGGTGTGAACATCGTTGGCTCTTCCCATATCATTTTCAGGGGCCTCGGGTTTACCGGGACAATTCAGAGCAATGACGGGGAGACCACGGTGGGGTGCTACCTCTATGACTGCAACCGGGTCACTTTCATCGAGACAGACAGTTACGGGCACCAGGGCTCCGGGTTCTTTCTGGAGGGCTGTGACACCATCACATTCCAGAACTGTGATGCATATGGAAACTACGACCTTCATTCTGCTACTCCCGGAAACAACGCGGATGGATTCGGAATAGGGAACAATCCCGATCTTGCAGATATCGTCATCATGAAGGGATGCAGGGCCTGGAACAATTCGGATGACGGGTTTGATGCATACAATAATGAAGGCACTGTTGTTCTCGATTCCTGCTGGTCGTTCAGCAACGGGATCGACCGGGGAGACGGGTCCGGTTTCAAGCTGGGCAGGACCACAAAGCCGGCAGGCGGTTTCCCGCAGCGGGTTGTCCGGTACTGCATTGCAGCGGACAATAAGTTCATTGGCTTCAATGAGAATGCTGTCAATGTGAAGATGAACATCTACAACAATACCGCCTGCAGGAATTCGTACGGATACGGGAATTTCGATTTCCAGGGGGTGAAGGAGGAGATGTATTACAGGAACAACCTCGCGTTCGGGAACAGAGAGGGCCCCACCTTCTTCAAGGAGGCGGTCCTTGATGAATATAACAGCTGGAATCTGACGCTCTCGGTGACCAGCGAAGATTTTGAGAGCACCGATTCCGGGGCGATGAGCCATGGCAGGCAGAAGGATGGTTCACTTCCCGTTATCGGGTTCATGAAACCTAAAGCAGAGAGTGACCTGATCGATGCCGGGACGGATGTCGGACTTCCCTACCTGGGGAATGCCCCTGACCTGGGCGCCTTTGAAATAAAATAGCCCTCTGGCAGCATGGATTTGAAGAGATCATTCATGGCCGCTTTACCGGTGCTTCTCCCGCTGGGGATCGTTGCTCAGGTACAGGTCATTGACACGGCTGGTGCAGGCGAGAAGGTCAGGGATCTTCCGGTGAAGAGCTGGATCCGGATGCTCAATGAGAATGACATCGCTCTTTCCGCGAGGTTGAAAAAACTGGACATGAAGATCTTCAATGTGGTGGCGTACGGGGCGGACCCGACAGGCGCTGAGAACAGCGCTGATGACTTCCGGGAGGCCATCCGGGAGGCTGCAATGGCCGACGGCACGGTCTATGCCCCTGCGGGCACCTATCTCTTTACGGACAGTGTGGTGCTGAAGGCGGGGGTGAAGCTCGAAATGAGGGATGCAACAGTGGCGGTACCCGATGGATATGATGGATCGATGTTTTACTGGGGAAGGTCAAACGGGAATCTTGTGGGTGCCGGAATTTCAGGAGGCAGGTACAGGGGTGAGGGGTACAGGTGGACCTGTGTAAAGCTGGAATCGAGCCACTCCACGAGGAACTATGCCATGCTGAATACGTTCGAAGGGATGTATATAGAAAAGGCAAAGGTCGGATTTGATCTCCGTACCACCGGTTCCGGATGGATCAATGCCAACTACTACTCCAATAACACCCTGTGGCAATGTGTGAGTGCCATCAGGACAAGAGAGCCTTCCGGACTGGGCATCGACGGACATATGTTCACAAACACCAATATCCAGGCAGGCTCACACACACGGATAGGGATCGACTCATTATCAGGTCAGTCAAATCAGTTTTACGGGTTGAATTTTTATGACTTTCCAAGTTACGGAAGTGCTGTGACCTGCGTGCTGGCCTCTTCGTCATCAGATAATCACCTGTTCGGAAAGTCCATAGGGGCACAGCATTTCAGGGATCACGGCATTTCAAACCTGGTGATCACGGACGGACAGGTGCTGCCGTGGCAAAAGACCCTCAGCAACAATACCATTGAGTCAGTTCTCTATTTGCCTTTCGGACCGGGGGATGCGGCGGGCGGGGAGATCAGCTATACCCTGGTGGTAAAGAGCGAGGCCGGGGACAGCATGCAGGTCCGGACCGGGAGGATCAGTTTTTCGGCGATCCTCACCCCGGGGGGCAGATTTATCTCCTCCATCGATGCCAAAGCTGATGGGGCCGTCTACGTGGAATCCCATCAGGCACTTAAACTGAACGAAGAGTGGCAGATCCAGGATGTGACCGGACCGGCAGATTTCATCAGGGTGAGGGTGAGGTTTGTGACCAACATCGGGGTGCCGGAAATGAAGTTATATTACCACCTGGTCAATAACTCCCAGATAGTCGGATATTACTGAAACCTAATGCAGCATTTATGGAGAGACGATCTGAAAATCAAAACAGGCCGGAATTGTCACTGATCCTGCCGGTGTTCAATGAGGAGACGATCCTCCTCAAGAACCTCGGTATTCTGTATGACTACCTGAGTAGCCTGAAGGGGCTGAACGGTTTCGAGATGCTTGTCATCGACGATGGCAGCAGCGACCGGTCGGGTGAACTGGCGGAGGAATTCTCCACGGGGAGGAAGGAGGTGCGGATCATTCACCATCCGGTGAACCTGAACCTTGGAAATGCGCTTCGCACGGGGTTCAACAAAGCCTGTGGCAAGTTCACGATCACATTTGACCTGGACCTGAGCTACGCCCCTGGCCATATTTTGCAGATACTGGAAACACTGAGAGCGACCAGGGCGGATGCCGTGATCGCATCCCCCTACATGAAAGGAGGCAAAATAACGGCAGTCCCCCTGTTCCGGAGGATGATGAGCCGGTGGGCCAACCGGTTCATGAGACTCGCAGCGCAGCGGAGGTTCCATACATTCACCTGCATGGTGCGGGGGTACCGGACCGCCTATATTTCGAGTCTGAGCCTCAAGACCACCAATTTTGAGATCAATCCGGAGATATTGTATAAATCAATGATCCTCCGGGCCAGGGTCATAGAGATTCCGGCACACCTGGACTGGAGTGACCAGCGCCTCTATAAGAAGTCCAGGTCCTCCAGCATCAATGTGATCGGTACGATGCTGCACAGCCTGATGGCCGCATTCATATTCAGGCCATATGTTTTTTACCTGACCATTGGATTGGTTCTGCTGATCATCTCGCTCTACATCGTTGCCTGGATCTTTATCAACACCCTGCGGGTCCTGGCGGAAACTCAGGTTGAGCCACAATACTTCGACGACCGTTTTTCAATGGCCGTTGGCATGGTATTCCAGGATCGTCCGCATGCCTTCCTGATCGGCGGAATCGTTCTTATTGCTGCTATTCAGTTTATCTCACTCGCATTCATATCTTTGCAGAGCAAGAGGTATTTTGAAGAGTTGTTTCATCTGAATTCAACCACAGTCAAGCAACTGAGGAAATGAACTTCCGGAATTTGCTGAACAGGCCGTTCCTGCTTTTCCTGCCCTTCCTGGCGGGTTACGGCTGTTTCATCCTCCTGTTCCATGTTGATCACCTGATCGGAGACGAATGGAGGTACCTGAATTATGCCCGCAACCTGCTGAATGGCTATTTCTCCCCGGCCTATCCCGACATCCAGCTGGTCAACGGGCCCGGGTACCCGCTTTTCCTGGTGCCATTCGTGGCCCTGAAATTCCCCCTTCTGGCCATCCGGTTGGTGAACGCCCTGCTGTACTATCTATCCGTTGTCCTGCTGTACAAATCCCTGAGGCATCTCCTGTCGTGGCAGATATCCCTGTCGGTCAGTATTTTCTGGGCATGTTACTATGTCTCATTCTACAACATCCGGTTCGTTCACTCCGAGGCGATCACCTATATGCTTGTCTCGCTTTTTATCTATTATCTGATCAGGGCTTTCAGCCCCGGCCGGGGAAGGTACGGCACAAGGCACATCATTCTCTCCGGGATGGTACTGGGAGGGATCGCCCTGATCAAGGTGGCATTTATCTACGTGGTCTTTTTCCTGCTTGCCGGCACGCTTATCCTGTGGGCCGTTCACCGGAGGAGCGGGACATACAGGAACCTGTCAATGATGCTCGGCATCTCCTTTCTGACCCTGTTGCCCTACCTGATTTACTGTTACGTGCTGACAGACAGGATCCTCTATTTCAACTCCAATACCGGTGATACGCTCTACTGGATGAGCAGCCCGTATAAAGGTGAGTACGGGGACTGGCAGACAGATTCAAACTTCTTTGTTGATCTCGAGGGATTTGCCCCGGGTAAAAATGATTCGCTGATCGCACACCACCAGGTTCACCTCGACAGGATCTGCGGCTTGCCGGGCATGGAAAGGGATCAGGAGTTCAAAAGGGTGGCACTTGAAAATATCAAAAGGCATCCCTGGAACTACCTGGAGAACTGTTTCTATAACCTCGGACGGCTTTTCTTTGATTACCCTTACTCCTATGCCGTCCATGACCCTTCCGATCTGCTGGTTCTCCTGGTGCAGGGTATCCTTCTGACGCTGATACTTTTCTCACTGGTCCCATCCCTCCTGAATTTCAGGGGACTGCCGGTAACCATCCGTTTCTTATGGCTGTTTTCACTCCTCTATCTTGGCGAAAGTATGCTGGTCAGCGCCTCCCTCCGGATATTCACCCCTGTGGCGCCGGCACTGCTGGTCTGCATCGGTTTTATCGTTCAGAACATGTTGCGTGTGAAGCTCAGGCTGGACCATGAACCGGACCGTTCCGCTGATCATTCGCGGTCATCTGATGCTGAGGGGATGGAGGGGCACCGCAAAGAGGGCCGGCACTAAATGGTCCTGGCTGCCGCTGTGGTGTGCATTTCGGCAAAGCTCCCGAGGGTGACCAGTTCGAACCTTTTCCCAAGCTTTCCCAGCACGTACCTGAATACCTTCACCTTCCTTTCCGTGGGGACGCTCATCCCGGGAAAGAATGCCAGCTGCGTGACCTGGTCCCCCCCGATGAGGTCCAGGGGATGCAGCAGATAACTGACGGGAGTGGCCGTTATCCTGCACAGCAGCAGTGCCATGCCCAGGTAGATCTTCATCAGGGCCATGGAGATGCCGCTCAGGTAGACCAGGTAGCTCAGGTGGAACGGGATCCTGAACAGCGGCATGGTGGTCACCGGAATTTCCAGCAGCCTCTTCCCGTTTCCCAGGTTCCAGTAATAGGGTTTCAGTCTCCGGAAACCCTCGCTGAATTTCCCGAAAAGCTCTTTTCGCGCACGCCTCTCTTCCCTGGAAAGATCTGATTTCCAGAAGTACCAGATGCGTGCGAACGGCCCGATGAAGGTGGGCAGTGTGGAGGCATCAAAGGTGTATCCACGCTGGCTCAGCAGATGCAGCAGCTCTTTGCTCCAGCTGAACCCGGGTCCGCGGAACCCCCTTGGCACCTGGCCGCAGGCCTTCTGGATGGCCTCCTCCGCTTCCCGGACCTCTTTTTCGGTCTCTTCCGGGGTGTAGGACTGCAGCCATGATTCGTGGTGGTAAGAGTGGTTGCCGATCTCATGGCCATGTGCGGTGATCATGCCAAGGTACTTCCGGTTCTCCTGGTTTTCCGTGTCCTTGGCCACGACAAAGAAGGTGATCTTCAGGTCCATCTCCTCCAGGAGGGAGAGCACATGGGGGATGAAAATATCAAAATAGGAGGGGTATCCCTCCCAGCCTTCGTCGCCATGGATCTTCATGTAGGACCACTGGTTGTCCAGATCGAGGGAGAGCGTGGCCAAAGGTTTGTTTCTACGACCCATGGTTTCTCACTATTTCTTCCAGTTTCGAGCCGGCCACCCGGATCGTTTCATTCACGTTGAGGGTGCCGCTGATGATGTGGGCGGTATTAACGATATAATACCCTTCCACCGAGGTGGCCACCGGAGGCAGTTTTTCCGAGTAGTGGAGGGTAGGCAGGGCAAATACCTGCCTGGCAGAGGCAAGGGACCAGTGCAGCACGTCATCCCCGGAGAGACCGGGGTACATTCTGAACAGTCCCCCCAGGAAGTACTCCTTCAGCTCCTCTTCACTCTTCCGGTGGAGCGGATCGTCCGGGCTCACATATTTGGGCAGGTAAACCAGGTGGAGGCCTCCCACCTCTGACGGATCGATCAGGGCGGTCATCTCAATGATCCCGGTAAAGGGGGTCCAGGGATCAATGATATTGGTGATGTAATAGGCGGAAACCGGGCGTTTCAGCAGGAGCGAAGGACAGATGACCCCGAGGTACCGGATCGCCCGTAGCTGTTCGATCTCATCCTTTCTGAGATCAGGGGCCAGGGAGGCCGACAGGGGGGAAGGCAGTGTGGAGATCACCCTGTCGAATGTGAACTGCTCCCTGCTTTCGGTCCGGACCGACAGTTTATTCCCTTTCTCCCTCCTGATCTCCTCCACCGTGGTGCCGGTTCTGATCTGAACGGACTTTTCCGTCAGGGTTTCTGT
>CAYXUD010000094.1:0-12601 GCA_964467775.1 uncultured Bacteroides sp.
AAGGAACTTTTTATCAATCCGGATGTGGACGGGGGACTGATCGGAGGGGCATCACTCAAAGCTGAAGATTTCATGGCCATCGTCAACTCTTTTTAAATACGTCAGTCGCCTCTATGGGATACCTTGAATTCGAAATTCCCATCAGATCATGGAGCAGCAATGAACAGGAGATCCTGATGGCAGAATTATCACTGATCGGATTCGAGGGTTTTGTGGAGAAAGAGGACCTGATCCAGGCATATATCCTGAAGGACCAGTTCTGCGGGGAGACATTCAATCAGTTGATTGACGAGTTGTCCCGGTCAGGATTGCATGTTCAGTACCGGTTTCACGAGACACCTGAAAAGAACTGGAACGAAGAGTGGGAGAAGAAATTCACGCCGGTGGAGATCCGCGGAAAGTTGCTCATAAGGGCACCTTTTCATGATCCGGACAGCGATCTCCCCTGTACCCTGATCATCGAGCCCAAGATGTCATTTGGTACCGGGCACCATCACACCACCAGGATGATGATCGAAGAGATGATGGACCTTGACCTGGAGGGGAAAAAGGTGCTGGATATGGGATGCGGGACCGGTCTGCTCGGGATCTATGCCTGCCGCCTCGGGGCAGCCCGGGTGCAGGGTATCGATCATGACCAGTGGGCCTACGAGAATGCCCTGGAGAATGTGGAGCGAAACGGGGCTGCTGCCATGGAGGTGAAGCTGGGGGATGTATCCCTGCTGGAAGATGAGGTATTTGATCTGGTGCTTGCCAACATCAGCCGGAATACCCTTGTCAGGGATCTGCCCGTGTATGCCCTGCATATAAAGAGAGGTGGGCTCATTCTCGTAAGCGGGATTCTGGCCGAAGAGGTGCAGTTTGTTCTGAATGCCGCTTACCAATGCGGCCTGGACCACCTCAGCACCAGGGAGCAATCGAACTGGATCCTGCTCTCCTTTGTTAAACCATAGCGCAATCACAATGCTTCCATGAAAAGAGCACCTGCCATCCTGATCTCCGTGATGCTGTCAGCGCCTGTTTATTCGCAGATTATCAAGGAGTTCTCGGCTGATACAGCCACCTATATCCAGGAGCTTGTCTCTTTTACAGGGTCGGCGCTTCAGACCGATGAGATACCAGATTTTGAAAGATTTATCCATCTCTTCGACTCATTGCCCTATGATAGGCAGATGGAGATCATCGGGATTTCCAACCTGATGCTGAATCGAAAATGCCGGCCCAGGCCCCATTTCATCAATTACCAGCGGATAATGATAGAATTCTTTTATGAAGATAAGACTTCACATGGCTATTCAGAGTGGCTCGAGGGATACAGGCTTTTCCTTTTAAGTGACGGGGCATTATTAAGGGCCATTGACCAATGGCTGTCGCTCTCCCTGTCCCTGCTGGAAGAGAATATCTTCTACTCGTCAAATACAATCACCTGGAAGGTTTCCACCCCCTCATTCAGCTTCCATATGGATAGTACAATGACGGTACAATTTGAGGATGTGACCGTTGCATGTTACTCCGGAAGAGATTTCATTCAGATCATGGATGCTTCAGGTTATATTGACCCGCTTTCCCTTCACTGGGTGGGAAACAAGGGGAGGGTCACCTGGGAGAGGGTAGGGATGCCTGACACTGAAATGTATGCCCTGCTGGGAGATTACAGGATCAACCTGAAGACACCCACCTATTCGGCCGATTCGGTGATCCTGTTCTACCCGGCCCTGTTTGAAGGGGAAGTTCTGGGGAGGCTGGAGGACAAGGTGACACTGATCAAGGAGCTGCAGCAAGCCCAGTATCCGCAGTTTGTCTCCTACAGGAACTCCTACAGGATTGAAGGGTTTGCTCCCGGGATCAACTATCAGGGAGGGCTCTCTGTTGAAGGTGCAAATCTTGTGGGGTCAGGGGTGGAAGGAACTCCGGCAGTGCTTGAGATCTTCAGTGATGACACACTACGTGTCCGGGCGGAGTCCCACAGGCTGTCGATGAACGCACGCTTTATCAGGTCACCTCATACCCTGGTGACCATCTATTTCGGGGAGGATTCGATCTACCATCCTGACCTGGAATTTGCCTATGATGTGGCGATTGAGCAGTTGCGGCTCAACAGGTCCGAAGACTTTACTTCACAGGGACCTTACTCCAACACCTACCACAATATCGATATGAACTTTGATGAGCTCCTCTGGACCCGGGGGAAGGACAAGATCATGCTCCAGGCCCTGCAGGGATCAACCATAGGAAGGGCCACCTTTGAGTCGAACACATTTTTCAACAACCAGTTTTACATGGCGCTTCAGGGGATGGACATCAGCCATCCCCTTGTGCAGCTTGCCCGCTATTCAGCCATGGTGGGGGGAAGGAATTTCAATGTTGATCCGTTTGCAAGCTTTGTCGGATACCCCCTGTACCAGATAAAGCACCAGCTCATGGCACTGGCCAAGCAGGGATTCGTCTATTTCAACGATGCCACCGATATGGTGATCCTCAGGCAGAAGCTTTTCGACTACATTGATGCCGCCATACGGAAAAGGGATTATGATGTCATCCGGTTCAATTCACGCACCGAAGGGATCTCCAATGCTGAGCTGGACCTTCAGACCAGGGATCTGACCATCCACGGTATCCCTGTGATATTCCTGAGCGATTCGCAGAACGTCAGGCTGGTCCCCAGGGAGAACAGCATCATTATGAAACGGAACCGGAGTTTCCAGTTCGATGGTGTGGTTGACGCTGGATTATTCAGGTTTACAGGAAGTAACTTTTTCTTCGAGTATGACAGTTTCAAGATCAACCTGCAGAATATCGATTCACTCCAGATATCGATCCAGACGGGTGAGGTCAACCAGTATAACGAACCCATCCTGGCACGGATCGACAATGCCATCGAACACATCACAGGCGATTTGCTGATTGACCGCCCGGATAACAAGTCAGGTCTGGTACGCTACCCGCAATACCCATCCTTTACGAGCCGGGAGAATTCATTTATCTACTTCGACAGCCCGGATATCCAGCATGGAGTCTATGACCGCGACCTTTTCTACTTTGAACTGGAACCGTTCACCATTGACAGCCTGGATAATTTCAGCCCGGAAGCTATTTCACCAAATGGCACCTTTATCTCTGCGGGTATCCTGCCGCCCCTCCTGATGGAGATGACCCTGCGGGATGACAATTCTCTGGGATTCTATATGCAGACCGCAGAGGAGGGCATTGGGCTGTATGGCGGGATGGGCACTTTTTACAACGACATAGAGATGAGCAGCGGGGGACTGCATGGCTACGGATCATTCGACTACCTCACCTCCACAACCTGGTCGGATGATTTTCTGATGCACCCCGATTCCATGATGGCCCGTTCCCGGCGATACCTGATCAGGGAGAAGCCTGATCCCACAGAATTCCCTTATGTGGAGAACAGTGTGGCTGACGTGAAGTTGCTCCCGGATGACCAGGTGATGAAGGTTGCCAGGGTTGAAGAGACCTTCCGGATCTTCAATGACTCCATATTCCATGGCGGGAACCTGGCATTAAGACCCGCCGGACTCTCCGGGGAGGGGGTGATGGCACTCAAGGACGCCCGCCTGGAGTCTGATAACTTCATCTTTGAATCACGTTCAATCTTCGCTGATTCGGCAGGTGTTCAGTTAAGGGGGGATAGAGGGCAGGAGTTCTCGTTCGTTACCGATAATGTGAACCTCTTTGTGGATCTTGACACCAGAAAGGGCGACTTTACTGCCAGAGGGGACCAGACCCGGGTTGAATTGCCCTACAACCTTTACGAAGCCAGGCTCGACCATATGACATGGTACATGGATGGCGGAAAGGTTGATCTGTCGCAGAAAAAGCCGCTTCCTGAAAATATTGCGGATATAGGCATCGATTCGTTAAGGGCCAGCGGCCCTGTATACAGGTCGGTTCATCCGGGGCAGGATGGTCTCCATTTCGTGGCTCCCGGGGCCACGTACGATTACAGGACCCGCAAACTGCATGCCCACAGGGTTCCGTTCATTGAATCGGCGGATGCATATATTTTACCCGATTCCGGGGAGGTGGAGATCGGGTACCAGGCCTCCATGAGTCTGCTCACCAATGCAAAAATCATTGCCGACCATTACAACAGGCAGCACCTGATTTACGGTGCCTCCATCGGTATAAACGGTGCCCGGGACTATGATGGATCGGGGTATTACGACTACCGGGATGCATTCGGCAACAACTACCAGGTATTTTTTGACAGGATCTGGGTGGATAGTACCCTCCAGAGCAGGTCCGCCGGAAAAGTGGAGGAGGAAGATCCGTTCATGCTCAGTCCCTACTTCGACTTCCAGGGCGAGGTTCAGATGGCCGCCTCCAATCCTTTGCTGACATTTGATGGTGGTGTGAAGGTCGTACACAATTGTAACATCGGCAAGGGCTGGTTGAGGTTCACCGCGGAGATTGATCCTGCTGATATCCGGATCCCGGTCGGGGAACAGATGGTCAATACGGGCCAGAACAAGATTTTCGCCGGTTCCATGATTACCAGGGACTCCACCCATATCTATTCAGCATTCCTCAGTTCCCGGAAAGACTATTTCGATGCGAATATAACCACTGCCAGCGGAGTCCTGGTCTATGATCCTGAACGGGAGAGCTATCTGATCTCTTCTGAAGAAAAACTTGCCGATTCAACCCGGCCGGGAAGTTACCTGAGGCTTGAAACAGCCACCTGCCGGCTTTACGGGGAAGGGCCCATCAACCTGACCCTTGATTACGGACAGGTCAGGATCCAGTCAGCCGGCAATGCCCTGCATAAGGTCAGTGAGGATGAGTTCTCTGCCCGGATCGTCATGGGACTTGATTTTTTCTTTTCGCCCGAAGCCCTGAAGGTCATGGGAAGTGAGATTGACAGCCTTCCGGACCTGGAACCGGCTGATCTGAGCCGGCACCATTACCAGCTGGCCATGCGTGACCTGCTTGGAGTGACCCAGGCCCGAAGCCTGGAAAGGCAGCTGGCACTGACCGGCAGTTATGATGAGATTCCGCCTGCCTGGAGGCATACCATCTTCTTCAATGACCTGCCATTGAAGTGGAACCAGGCAACCAGGTCATTCCGCCACAATGGCAAGGTGGGCATCGGGAACATCGGGGATATCCAGGTCAACAAGAAAGTGGATGCCTACGTGGAACTGGTTGAAAGAGGATCCGGTGACGTTTTTGATATCTACCTGCAGGTTGACCGGAATACATGGTACTATATTGCATATTCACCCGGAGGCCTGCAGGTACTCTCTTCCAACAGAACGTTCAATGATATCGTCTATACCCTGAAGGCGTCTGACCGCAGGGTGAAGACCAGACTGGGGCAGGCGCAGTATGTTTACAGCCTGGCGGCACAGCGCAGGATGGAGCTGTTCCTTGACCGGTTCATGGAATATGAGTGACAGAGGGGTGGCCGGGCCATCAGCTAAAGGGAGAGGCTGGATGCTGTTGACCGCGGTCCCAGTTCGATCACATCGGCATTCTCCACCCTGCCATCCGAAATCTCGAACCGGATCAGGGTGCGGACCCTGTGCAGGCCGCTTCGCCCCGCTGCACCCGGGTTCATGTGAAGGAAACCGGCTTTCCTGTCCGGCATCACCTTCAGGATGTGGGAGTGGCCGGAGATGAAGAGGCCCGGAGGATTGTGGTATATTTCCGGTTTGACCCTGGCATCATAGTGGCCTGGATAACCTCCAATGTGGGTCATCCAGATATCTAAGCCTTCCCTTGTATGCCGCTGGTGACAGGGAAACTGTGAACGGATGGGCATCCCGTCGATGTTTCCGTAAACCGCGACTACCGGAGCGATCCTCCGAAGGCGTGTGACCACCTCCACGTCGCCAATATCCCCGGCATGCCATATCTCAGCGCACCCGCTGAAATGATCAGCAATCCGGTGGTCATAATATCCATGGGTATCGGAGAGAAGGCCGATTCTGAACATGAACGGGGATTTTGGCCAGTGAATTTACTATTTTTAAATTCAAATCCACCCCATGCACCTTTTTTACAAGAGGCTGATCGAAGGGAAAATCCAGGAACTGGATGAGCAGGAATCAAGGCATGCCATCCGGGTGCTACGGCTGCTAAAGGGTGATATGGTCATTCTCGTGGATGGAGCCGGGGGCTGGTATGAGGCTGTGATAGAGGAAGCCCATCCCAGACGGTGCATACTGGAGGTCAGATCTTTCACCGAAGACTACAGACCTCTTCCATACCATCTTCACATCGCCATTTCACCTACAGCGAGCATGGACCGGTTCGAGTGGTTCCTGGAAAAGGCCACCGAGATCGGGATCTCTGAGATCACCCCGCTCATATGCAGGCGGACAGAGCGGAAACAGGTTAAATCCGAACGTCTGGAGAAGATTATCGTCTCTGCGATGAAACAATCATTGAGAGCCTACAAACCGCTTCTTTCCGAACCTGTTCATCTATCTGATTTTCTCAAAAGGGAAGTTCCGGGGACCAGGGGGATCGCACACTGCCATCACACATACCGCCTTGCACTGGCTGAACTGGAACATTCGGGCCGGTATACTCTGTTGATCGGACCTGAGGGAGATTTTGCCGCGGAAGAGGTGAGTGAAGCCGTGTCGGCGGGCTACCAGCCATTCCATATGGGAGAATCACGCCTGCGCACCGAGACAGCCGGCATCCACCTCTGTTCCGCCATCCGGATCATGGAGTCGGAAGTCATCTAGTTGCGTCGTTAAGCAGTTGCGAAGCCGGGAAGCAGAAAGTCCGATAGGTTGGACCTTCAATCAGGGTGCTGCACACTTTCAAATGAAAAGAGGCGGCTCGTTAGAGCACGCCTCTCGCTTTTCTAGATTTTCTGCAGCGTCCGCTGCACCAGTTCGTCTCCCGGATCGAACAGCAATGGTTCCAGTAAACTTCGCAGGAATTGTGTTTCTATGTTCTGGTCCGGCAGTTCCCAGGTGTCGTTCGATTCATTCTCCCTATCAAATCCATCCACCCGGTAAAACAGGGTAGAAACATTTACCATAGGCAATTAAATTAGGTTTTCTCATAATGAGAACGACCGAACACTTTGATTATTGTCAGAAAGTAAAAGAATCTTAATAATTCGTCAGGGAAAGGTCTTTCTCCTTGATCAGTTTCCTCAGGTTGATCAGTGCATACCGCATTCTACCCAGCGCTGTGTTGATGCTTACACCGGTCTGATCTGCGATCTCCTTGAAGCTGAGCTCACCGTAGTGCCTGAGTAGAACCACCTCCCGCTGGTCTTCCGGCAGCTCGTTGATCAATGAGCGAAGTTCAGCCCTGATCTGGCTGTCCACGATCATCTCCTCTATGTTCCTGCCAGAAAACCTCCTGCTGTTGAACAGGTCCACTTCCGTCTCATCGTTGGAAACGGCGTTCATCTGTTTTTCCTTCCTGAAATGATCGATGATCAGGTTATGGGCGATGCGGATCACCCATGAAAGGAACCTTCCGTTGTCCTTGTACTTGCCTCCCCTGAGGGACTGCACCACTTTGATGAAAGTCTCCTGGAAGAGATCCTCGGCAAGCTGCTGGTTCTTGATGGTGAGCAAAATATAGGTAAACACCTTGCTCCGGTGCCGTTTTACTAACGTTTCAATGGCTGCTGGATCACCTTTGATATATGCTTGAACCAAATCCTGGTCGCTCAGTACACGCTTTTTCAAAACTCCCGTTCCTGTTGGTTAAGCGTAGAGGTGTTCTATAGGCAGGATCTTAAATGTTAATTATGCAGTGCAATTAAGCAAAAATAATTGTTATAACAAAATATAGTAATTTTATGCAAATACTATGCCAGTCAGCAGCGATCAGGAAATTCATATTAAAGGGGCCCGCGTTCACAACCTGAAGAACGTGGAAATCAGGATTCCACGCGATCATATGGTGGTGGTCACGGGGCTTTCCGGATCAGGCAAATCCTCCCTCGCCTTCGATACCCTCTATGCGGAAGGCCAGAGGCGGTATGTGGAGAGTCTTTCAGCCTATGCCAGGCAGTTCCTTGGAAGGATCGATAAACCCGATGTTGACTTCATCCATGGCATTCCTCCTGCCATTGCTCTTGAACAGCGCGTCAATACAAGGAATCCCCGGTCCACCGTAGGTACCTCAACTGAGATCTATGATTACATCAAGCTGCTTTTTGCCCGGATCGGCAAAACCTACTCACCGGTGTCGGGGAGAGTGGTCAAGCGGCATTCGGTTTCTGATGTGGTGGACCATATTCTGAATCAGGAGGCCGGAACCCGGTTGGTGATCCTTTCGACAGTCTGCCTGCAGGCTGACAGGGAGATCGATTACCAGCTGGATATCTATGCCGGCCAGGGAATGACAAAGGCGAAAGTGGGGAACAGGATGGTCCCTCTGGAGGAGATGAAGGGAGAGAGAGCAGATCCTGAAAGAGTGGTCCTGAACCTGGTCGTTGACAGGATTGTGGTTAAGTCCGATGACGATTCCGTATCCCGTTTCGGTGATTCGGTGCAGACTGCATTGCAGGTCGGGCATGGCCACTGTATGGTCTGGAATCCTGAAAGCGGGGATTTGGAGGAGTTCTCCACCCGGTTTGAAGCGGACGGGATCGATTTTGAGGAGCCTTCGGAATACCTGTTCAGTTTTAACAACCCTTTGGGAGCCTGCCCGGTTTGCGAAGGATATGGCAAGGTCATGGGGATTGACGAGGAACTGGTGATCCCTGACAAACGTCTTTCTGTCTACGATGATGCCATCGTATGCTGGAAAGGGGAGAAAATGAAGAAGTGGAAGGACCGCCTTGTAATGAATGCCGGCCAGTTCGATTTTCCTATCCACGAACCTTACTATAAGCTGTCAGATGAGCAACGGGCCCTTTTGTGGAAAGGAAACCGCTATTTCAAAGGGTTGAACCGGTTTTTCGACCATCTTGAATCCAAGAAATACAAGATCCAGTACAGGGTGATGCTTTCCCGGTACCGGGGCAAGACCATCTGTCCGGAATGTGGGGGAAGCCGGTTAAGAAAGGAAGCGGGTTATGTGAAGGTCGGTGGAAAAAGGATCAATGAGCTGGTCCGGATGCCCGTGGCGGACCTGGAAAAGTTCTTCGATAACCTGAAACCGGGCTCAAAGGATATGGAGATCTCAGGGCGTTTGCTGAAGGAGATCAGATCAAGGATCAGGTTCATGAACAGTGTCGGACTTGGATACCTGACACTGAACCGGCTGTCGTCAACCCTTTCGGGGGGTGAAAGTCAGCGCATCAACCTGGCCACATCCCTCGGCAGCAGCCTGGTGGGGTCGCTTTATATTCTGGATGAACCCAGTATCGGCCTCCATCCCAGGGATACAAACCAATTGATCGGGGTGCTCAGGGAACTTCAGCAGCTTGGCAACACGGTGCTTGTGGTTGAACATGATGAGGAGATCATCAGGGCATCGGACCATGTGATTGATATGGGACCCCTGGCGGGGCACCACGGAGGCGAGGTGGTTTTCCAGGGAGGGCATGAGGCATTGCTGGCGGAGGAAAAGAGCTTGACTGCCAGGTACCTGAACGGACTGGACCGGATACCGGTGCCGGCCAGCAGGCGCAGGTGGAGCAACTATTTGATGGTGACCGGGGCAAGGGAGAACAACCTGAAAGGGATCGATGTGAAGTTTCCGTTAAACGTCTTTACCGTGGTGACCGGGGTCAGCGGTTCAGGTAAGTCCAGCCTGGTCAGCGACATCCTTTTTCCTGCCCTGAACAAGAGGCTGACCGGCTCTGGCGGGAAGCCCGGGAAACACGACCTGCTGGAGGGAGACCTGCACCTGGTGGACCGGGTGGAGTTTGTTGATCAGAATCCCATCGGCAGGTCATCGCGTTCAAATCCGGTGACCTACCTGAAAGCCTTCGATGAGATCCGCAAGCTCTTTGCCGCTCAGCAGGCCTCCAGGATCAACGGTTTCAAAGCCTCCCATTTCTCGTTCAATATTGATGGGGGAAGGTGCGAAGAATGCCAGGGAGAAGGGGAGATCAAAGTGGAGATGCAGTTTATGGCGGATGTAAGGCTGATCTGTGACAGCTGCCAGGGCAAACGGTATAAGGATGAGATCCTTCAGGTTGAATACCGGGGCAGGAATATTTACGACGTGCTTGAAATGACCATCAATGAAGCCCTGGAATTCTTTGTCAGCCCCGGGGGAGCCACTGAAAAGAGGATTGTGAAGAGGCTGAAACCGCTTCAGCAGGTTGGACTGGGCTATGTGAAACTGGGCCAGTCATCAAGTACACTCAGCGGCGGGGAGAGCCAGCGTATCAAACTTGCCTACTTCCTGAGCAAAGAGTCAGAAGAGGGGAAGGTGTTGTTTTTGTTTGATGAACCCACCACCGGGCTTCACATGCATGATATCTCCCTTCTCCTGAAATCATTTGAGTCGCTGCTGGCCAAAGGGCATTCGGTCATAGTGATCGAGCACAACCTGGAGGTGATCAAATATGCGGACTGGATCATTGATCTGGGTCCTGAAGGAGGGGAAAAGGGCGGGGAGGTTGTATTTGAAGGTATCCCGGAAGATATACCCGCTGATGGATCCTATACCGGGCGTTACCTGCAGCCCAAACTGCACGGGGGCGGCAGTTAATCGTCCATCGAACCGAACATGATGGCAACACAGCCCTCTTCGGGTTCATCCAGATTGCCATCCGGGATCCGGACCTTCACCATGATCTTTAATTGCTGGCTCGATTCCAGCCTGAAATCCCATTTCCAGTCAAAATCGTTCAGGCTGTTATCGTACAATGTCTTTCCGTTTCTGGTATCGATGACCCTGAATTCAATCTCCGACAGGTTCGGTGCACCACAGACGCCGATCCGGTAGTTCCTGTCGGAATAGAAGGTCTTGTAAAGCTCAGCCTCCTCCCCTTCAATCAGCAGGGCTGCATGATAATTGCCGTCATGCTGGTAGGGATGCAGCCCCGATTTGCATGTATTCTTGGCAAATTGCTTGCACTGTGCGTTCAAAGCTGCAGGCAAAGAGATGAGTAGCACAACAACAGATAACAGGAGAATACATTTCTTGGTCATGATGCATGAATTAAGATAACCCGGATTAGAAGTCTTGCGATCCTATCATAACGGACACACAGCCCTCCTGGGGCGAGGTTGTGTTCTCATCAGACACCGGGATTGTCACCACAATCCTTAACTGCCGGCTCGATGTAAGTTTAACATCCCATTTCCAATCGAAATCGTGTTCGCTGTTATCGTAGATCACCTTGTAGTTGTCCCTGACATCCTGCACTATAAATTTAATCGGGGGAAGGTTGCTGGCTCCGCAAACGCCGATCCGGTAGCTGATATCGGCATGCAGCGTTTTGTACATATCGGCTTCCTCTCCTTCCACAAACAGATGGGCAGCATCATAATTGCCATCATGCTGGTAAGGATCCAGCCCGGGTTTGCACGTATTCTTGGCGAACTGTTTGCACTGGGCATTCAAAGCCATGGGCAGTGAAAGCATACAAACAACAAGGGATAGAAATAGAATGCCCTTTCTGGTCATGATGTTATTGTATTAAGATATATAGCTTGTTCGGATCTCCTCTACTTTCGATTTCAGTTCCAGGAAAACACCCCTGGTAATACCGATGGATGATTCTGATCTCAGGGTGGTGACATTGGTCTCAGGGTCTTCAACGGCAGTAACTTCTCCCTGCTCGAGTGTGATCTTGTCAAAGACTGTCTTGAGCGCCAGCACATCCTCCAGGACTGCCTGAGCGTCCGGATCCTCCGCCGAGGCCTTGAGCAGGTTGATCATAATGTCCAGTGAAAGCTTCTGGTCAACGATCCTTTCCACCAGTTTATTCCCCTCCAGCCTGCTGACATCCACCAGGTTGGTGGCAATGTAGAGACCTTCCATCCATCCTCCCACCAGGATCACGGAAGCTGTGGCTTCCAGTCCGTTCTCCTTGAGGAAGGAGCTTGAATTCATCAGGGTCTCTGAAATGATATCGATGATCATTTCCCGGTTGTTGATGTTGTCTTCAAGGGTCTCGATGGTCTCCTCACTGATGGCATCCAGGATATTCAGTCCGTCGGCCATCTCCTTGGCAGCAGCAATATAATCGAGGGTCGCCTGAGTCTGGTCAAACAGACTCGCATAGCTCAGATCGGTGGAGTACACCCCGAGGTTCAGCGCCTTGCTTTTCGAGGTAATATAGATGGAGGTATTTCCAGTGGGATTCAGGAGCTCTTCGTTGTATACGGCACCTGCATTTTTGATCAGCATGGCTGTTTCAAGGGGAGAGGGCAGCGAATAGAAAATACGCTTGGCGGTATTCAGTTGCTCCTGGGTCTCCGCATCCAGGTTGCCGGAGGCTTCAAAATCCCCCGATCCTTCGCCCCCTGTCTTTGTCCCGCGGTTGCAGCCTGTTATCAAAAGGCCAAGAGAGACAAACAGAAGAAGGAAGAATTTACCGGATAAGTTAAGATTTCGGTTCATAAGTTGACTTGTTTATTCACTGGGTTAATTGGATCACTTTGTTTTTTGCACAGCTGTAACTTGGTTGTTTCATCGGGCGAGGTCCCATATGAAGTAAAAATAATACTTTTTTTTTATTTAAAAAGAG
>CAYXUD010000095.1:0-30444 GCA_964467775.1 uncultured Bacteroides sp.
CTACAACATGAAGGGGAAACCTCCGGGGAGTACCCTTCTCTTATATTTTTAGTCGGACACTACTGATTTCCAAACGAATGTCACACTCCCGGCTGCAGCCTCCCCCCTCTCCTTCAATGCCGAGGTGAAATACATTCTCGGCCTCCCCGTAACTGATCTGACCGTCTGCGTTGGTATCAATTCCATTATCGATCAGGGCTTTCAGAAGAACCTGGTCGGGGATATTGACAATTGCATCATTTTCTGGCTTATCGTTGCAGGTTGTGAATGACAGAACCAGGGTGATGGCCACAATGGAAACCTTGCATACCACTCTCATGACTACCAGAGATATATTCCATGCAAGTTATTATGAGAGGAAGGCAGAAGTCAATATTTTCCTCAAAATTAACGACCTGAAATGCACCCGGCATCAGATGGGGATCTGTCCCTTTTTATAGATCTGCGCCTTCAGCTGCTCTGAAAGCTCCCAGAGCCGCCGGCCGTTTTCCGGGTCGGTGGCCTTTCCGTCCATCGGCTTTGGCTGCATCAAAAAGAGGTAGTTGAGGGTGCTGCCCTCCACCTCCGGGGAGGCGGCCAGGTAGACCACGGGCAGGCATGCCTTCCGTGGGGAGCGGAAGAAGACCCGGAATATCAGTTTCAGCAGGGGCTGGAAGAGCGCGGGGGCCTCCCGGGCAATGTTCGAGTTCACCGGTCCGGGACAAAGGGCAAAGACAGATGCGGTGAGTTCATTGCCGGAACCTTCCGGGCTGCCCGGATCGTTACCACCGCCGTTGATCCTTCGGGAGAGTTCGTTCGCCATGGTCAGCAGCAGCAGCTTGTAATAGCCGTACATGGCCACCGACTGCCTGATCCCGTAAGGTGTGTATTTCCCGAAGCCCTTCCAGTCGAATCCCGCTGCGTTCCGGTGGCTTTCCGAGGCCACGAAAATGATCCTCGGCCTCTCCGGGCCCTCTCTGTTCAGGCAGCCGGCTTCCAGGCAGAGGCTGGCCAGCAGGAATTTGGCGAAATAGTTCACCGTGAACATTTCATCCAGCCCGTATTTCACCTGCCTGCTCTGCCGGGTCACCACCCCGGCATTGCAAACCACCAGGTCCACGGGCCCGTATCTCTCCTTCAGTTCAGCGACAAAGCCCGGGAGGGAATCCACATCGGCCAGGTCCAGCCGGATCATCTCCACCAGTCCGGACCCGCTTATTTTGCGCACCTCCTCCCCTTTCAAGGGGATCCCGCTCCGGACGGCCATGATCACGCGGGCACCCCTTCTGGCCAGCTCAACGGCGGTGGCAAATCCCAGGCCGGAGCTGGCGCCTGTGATCAGCACCTTTTTCCCGTCCAGGCGGTCCGAATCCCTTAACACCACCTGCTCCCCCGGCCGTTTAAAGAGGTCACCGATCCCGGTCACAATGGCCGTCACCGGGTTCTTGTAGCTTTCCTGTCTCGATTCTTCCACCTGAACACTGTTATGGGACCGGGTTCTTCCTGACCAGGCCGGAGTAGAGATCGAAATAGTCCTGATTCCTGCCGATCAGCTCCTCCCTGGTCAGCCCGAACTCCTCCAGCCCGTATTCGTGCACCCCGTACTTTCCCTTCGGGTTTTCGATCTCTGCCATTCTGAACCTCTCGGCCAGGGAATCCGGCAGCCCGCCGTTCCCGTTGTATATCTTTTCCAGCTCCCCCATGGAATCGGACACCAGGTTTTCGTAAAGGATATCGGTGAATTTCAGGTGATTTTTACCCCGGTTCCGGTAGGAGATCGCCTTTTCGAGCATGTAGCTGGTCTTCCTGACCCAGTGGCCGGCCACATCCTCCACACGCACCTCGTCGCTGAAGATGGCCCTGCTGTGGCAGACCATGCTCAGGAACGACGGGATGCATTCCGACAGTTCCCTGTGGGTCCACAGGAACGACGGCGCCCCGTAATACTTTTCGATCAGCGGCAGGAACTCCAGGTGGTGGGGCGATTTCAGGATCCATCTCCTGCCCGGCTGCTGCCACTGCAGGAACCTCATCAGCCGGCTTCCGTATTCATAGGCACAGGACTGGTCGGTCTTCTCCAGCCACTCCGCGTAGGAGGGCACACGGGTGATGGCTTCCGGGGTTGTGCTGAGGAAGGTCACATCCAGCAGCAGGATATCCTCCTCGGGTGCCGAGTACTCCACCGGGTGGATGGCAAAGAAACCCGGGGCCATTCTGCGAAGGGCGGCTTCACTGGCCTTCGCAGCCCTGATCCTCCTCTCCTTTCCATTGATACTCCTGTGCATCGGTGCCGGGTTAATCGCCTCCCAGCTTTTCAGCACCCGGTTATCCGGATCGGCAGCAAGCAGGCGGTGCAGCTTGGTGGTCCCGGTCCGCTGCAGTCCCACGATAATCAGCGGTGGATAGAGCTCCTGGTCAAGGATCTCAGGATGGTTCCTGAACCAGTGTTCGGCCCTCAGCCGCACGCTCAGCAGGTTGATGATGCGCTTGCGGGATATGAAGGCACCGATGGGATGCAGCATCGCCTCATGATTGAGAGAGAGGAGCAGCCTTTCGAGGGGTTCATCCCAGAAATCCTTCCCCAGATCGTTCAGCCCGGTGGAACGCCTGGCTGTCAGCAGCAGTTCGTCCTTGTTCAGAAAAGGGCTCGATCCTCTCTTATAAGCCCGCTTCCAGACGGCATTCAGTGCATTGAACCACCCGGGGCGTTTATGAAAGTCGCTGGCTGAAATGATCCTTTTCTGCTTCATGAATCCGCTATTTCATCTGTTCGTACAACCCTGCACCCCGGTTCCACCGGCCGGGACCCTTCATGGATCCGGTACCAGCGCCAGCACATGGTCCCTTCCCTGTGATGGGCTGTTTCGATCCAGTTGGGCCTCCGGGGGTCTTCATGAGCCACCACGATGCGGACGCTCCCGTCCGGCTCGTAAACAGCGCCTGCCTTGTTGATGCAGATGTTGTGATAGCGGTAGTCGAGGGACTCCATCCAGTAGTTGTTCAGCTGGAAGTTCCAGGCATCGCACTCCGGGGGCATCACCTCGATCACCAGGGCCTGGTCCTTTTCGAGCCTCCAGTAACTGTGGTAATAGATGATGGTCTCGTCCCCGCCCGCGGCATTGGATCTCCCCGGGTCAAACTGCGGCAGGGTATTCACATGTTCCCTGAACTCCCTGGCCCACCTGGCAAACAGCAGGGGAGAGCCCCCCACCAGCATGGCGGCTGACTGCAGGCCTTCGTTCAGCCGTTCGGCTGTCAGCGGTCCGGGCCTCTCCCCCGATGAAAGGCATTCGATCCTCATTTCGGCTGGCTGCTCACGCTCACGGTCGGCAAAGGTCTGCCGCACCATCACCATGGTGGTTTCCTCCTCCACTTTCAGCCAGTTCTTCCCCTTTGGTTCCCGGCTGAGCCATATCTCGAACGATCCGTCCTCTTCAACGACAAGCTCGCCGTTGTCAATCTTACCGCACGGGGCCAGGCCCCCGGTGGTCCCGTATCCCCCGTTCTGGGTATGGAAGCTGATATGGTCCACCGTATTCCTTCTCCCCAGGATCCTGTACTCCATGCTGCCGGAAATCTGTGCATTGAGGTAGTGGTTGTCCGGGTTGTCCGCCCCCATTTTTACCGTTTCATGAACCATCCTGCGCAACACCGGGAAGCCGGGATCGTTGTATTCCACATAGGCCTCCAGCCCGGCCCGGGTAAGCCGGGACAGGTAGCGTATGCCCTCCGCCTGCTGAAGGGGATCCCTTGGGGTTCCCCGGGACAGCAGCACACTGCCCGCCGCTTTCAGCTGGTCGCAGAAATCCGTCCAGGCTTTTCCCGTGACGACCCGGTGATCATAGTGATCCTTTTCCGTCCTTCCCCTGATCCTGAGCAGCAACTTCTGCCAGGCCCCCATCAGGGCGAGGAACATAAACAATATCTTTCTCATGACCTGATGTGATATTCAGTGGCCAGGTAGGTCTCGATACGTTTCATGTCAATGAACGACCTTGTATCCCTGTAGACCTCGATCATATGCTTTGGCACCCTGAACGGGGGACCAAAGAACCTAAGGGGGTTCAGAAGCTCCGGAGCGGACCTGAACTGCTCCTCCACAATGCCGTCGTACCAGTCCGGGCCATCCACCACCGCCTTTTCCACCACGTTCCGGTTGTAGTTCCAGAGCGGATGCAGCCTCAGGGAGAGCGGAGTGTGCCCTTCGTGCCAGCGCCTGATGAAAAGCTCCCGGCTGAGCCCGGGCTTTCTGTGGAACAGTGTCAGCAGGCATACACCGGGAGTGGGATCCCCATCATCCCACGTTTTCTGATAAGCCAAGGGGACCGCCTCCTCCACAAGGTATCCCCCCCTGAAACCTTCAGCACCTGAAATGATTTCACGCAGCCTGTCACCCGCACCTGTCACTGAAAACAGGGCCGCCCTCTCCCCGCGGAACGGGATCACCGAAAGGGCAGGAGGCTTCCTGGTGGTAAGGGTGATCTTCAGTGTGCCGGCGGCGGATTCCCCTGCCAACTGCTTGGCAAGTTCCAGCATCCTGGTCCCGAAAACATGGTAGTCTTCTCCCGGTCTGCCCTTCAGAATGTATTGCTCTTTTTGCATGCGTGTATCAGGAAATTCCTATTTTCGGGTCTCCAAAAATATCATTTGTTTATCAATATCCAATGGCGAACAGCAATCATGCGAATCACGGAACCCGTATCCTGCTTACCGGCGGGTCGGGATTCCTGGGCAGATTTATCCTGAAGGAGGCACTGGGTGATTCATCCCCCATTCCGGTCAAAGAGATCACGGTCCTTGACCGGGATCCCCTGGAGGGCTTTACCGATCCGAGGATCAGGTACGTCCGGGGGGATGTGCGGGACAGGGACCTTGTGAAGCAATTGTGTGAAGGGGTTGACCTGGTCATCCATTCCGCGGCCATCGTGGACTGGGGGACCCTTTCCGGAGAGGAGGTCCTTTCGGTCAATGTGGACGGGACCCGCAGCGTGCTTGAAGCCTGCCTGTCGGGCAGTGTGAAGGCGATGGTATATACCAGTTCACTGGATGTCCTGCACAACGGAAAGCCCCTGATAAACGTGGATGAGGACCGTCCCTACCCGGAGAAGCACTCCACCTCCTATTGTGTGAGCAAGTTCATGGCCGAAAAACTGGTGATCGGGGCGAATGGTGAACGGCTCAGGACCTGTTCGCTTCGTCCGGCTGACATCTACGGGGAAGGGGACCCGTACCATGTCGGGTCACTGGTGAAGATGGCCAGGGGCGGGTTTTATGTGCGCCTCGGGAACGGCCGTTCAAGATCCCAGCACGCCTACGGGGGGAACGTGGCACAGGCCCACCTCCTGGCTGCAAAAGCCCTCCTCGGCGGATCTTTCCCCGCGGCAGGCCACTCCTATTTCATCACCGATGGTGAAGGATCCAACTTCTTCTCCTTCTTTGACAGGATCGTGGAGGGTGCGGGATACCGGATCTGGCCCGGGGATCTCTGGCTCCCGCGCTGGTTTGCCTATGGCCTGGGATGCATTTCGGAGTTCTTTGCCTTTTTATGGAGGCCCGTTAAAAGATACTCCCCGAAAATGAGCCGCTTTGCGGTGACATATACCTGCACCGATTATACCTTTACCTCGGAGAAAGCCCGAAGGGATCTCGATTTTATCCCCAAATACAGTGAAGAGGAGGCATTTGAGAGGACGGTCGCCTTTTTCCGGAACAACAACAAAAAAAGGGACAAAAGAACTGACAGCAAAAAATGAACAGAGATATGAGACATTTCTTCCGGGTTACAGCGCTTGCCTGCATGTGCCCGCTTCTAAGTGCCCAGCACCTGCACCACCGCATACACGCAAGCATCGATCATGCGGCGGATGAGATTTCCGTGACCGATACGCTGGTCATCCCTCCCGGTTTGCTGGAACAATCTGGGAGCCTGATATTTACACTGAACAGAAACCTTTCCGTAGAGCCCTCCGGCGGGGATTACAGGATTGAAAAACAGGAGACGGCAGGGAATCCCGGACCGGAGTCATACAGGGTTACTTTCCCGCCCGGCCGGAAAGGCGAAACAGAGCTTCCGGTCCGCTACCGCGGAAAGATCAGGGAAGAGATCGTTTCGGGTGCCGTGGAATATGCCCGCGGTTTCAGTATGACCGACGGGATCATCTCTCCCGACGGCATCTATCTGGCCGGTTCCTCAGGGTGGGTGCCCGGTGTGGAGAATACAGATCTTTTCACGTTCGACCTGACCGTGGAACTGGACCGGGACTGGAATGTGGTTTCCCAGGGAACCAGGACGGTTAATGAAGTGACCGGCAACAGGCGCGTGGTACAGTACAGGTCCGCGGACCCCATGGAGGAGGTTTACCTGGTGGCCGGGCGGTGGACGGAATACTCCACGCAGTCGGGGGGTATCCTGATCCAGGCTTTCCTCAGGACGCCCGACCGGGAGCTGGCTGACAGGTACCTGGGTGTGACCGGCTATTACCTGGACCTCTACCAGGGCCTGATCGGAAAATATCCCTATACCAAATTTGCCCTGGTGGAGAATTTCTGGGAAACCGGACTCGGGATGCCCTCCTTCACACTGCTGGGGGAACAGGTGATCCGCTTCCCGTGGATCCTTCACTCCTCCTACCCGCATGAACTGCTCCATAACTGGTGGGGGAACAGTGTGTTCGTGGATTACAGCAAAGGGAACTGGTGCGAGGGGATCACCGTCTATATGGCTGACCACCTGATCCGCGAACAGCAGGGTACCGCTGTGGAGTACAGGAGGAACACCCTTCAGAAATTCACCGATTACGTAAATGAGAAGAATGACTTCCCCCCTTCGGAGTTCGTCTCAAGGAACAACCCGGCCGAAGAGGCTATAGGTTATGGCAAAGTGCTGATGTTCAACGAAATGTTACGAAGTGAGCTGGGGGATGATGCTTTTCTGAGGGCCTACTCGGACTTCTACGAGAAGAACCGGTTCCGGTTCGCCTCATTTGACGATATCCGCGCTTCATTTGAACGGGTCACCGGCAGGGACCTGCACTCCTTTTTCGACCAGTGGATCAACCGCACGGGGGCACCGGCACTGCAGATCCAGAGGGGCATGATCGCTTCCTCCGGGGGACACTGGAAAATCTCCTTCAAACTGATGCAGGTCCAGGAAGGTGACCTGTTCCACCTGAGCATACCCATCGTCATCTACCTTGAAAATGAGGAAGAGGTATTCCGCACCAGGGTGGAACTGAGCGAGCGTCTGGGTACATATACCTTCCAGTTTGAAAGCAGGCCGCTGAAGATCAGTGTGGACCCGCAGTTCAATATGATGCGCATCCTTCACCGCAGTGAAGTTCCTTCCTCCCTTTCCCAGTTGTTCGGGGCTGATAGCTCTCTCATGATCATTCCGGGTAAAAGTAACCTGAAAGCTGAATATGAGGAGCTGGGGCGGCTGTGGAAGGAAACCCAGGCCGCACAGGGAAAAGAGCTGATGATCGTCTCTGACAGCGGGCTGATGGAGATACCCGCAGATATACCCGTCTGGGTTCTTGGTTACGAAAACAGATATTTCGAACGGCTGCGCATCAGTGATCAGGCTCAGAAACTCCTCCCGGAGGAGGACCGGGGGAAGATCGACTCCCTGAGATGGGACGGGAACTCCCTCGTCTTCGCTTTGCCCGGAAATTCAAATTCAGGGCAGACAACAGGGTTCATAGGAACAGGAAACCGGAAAGCGGTGGGTGGCCTCGCGATAAAACTGCTCCACTACGGGAGTTACGGTTACCTTGGTTTCGAGGGAGATGCCCCGGACAATGTATTAAAGGGTAACTTCCCGGTGCTGAAATCCATCCTGAATTACGTGGTGGCCTATCCCGACCACCCTGTGATCAACCAGAAACTCAAAAGCCGGCAGGCGTTTGACCACATTGTCCGAAAAGAAGAGTAAATTTAACCCGAAAATCGACCCAGGTATGAAGAAGCGCTATCTGCTGATCCTCCTTTCATTCGTTGTTTTACCCGGCTTCACAGGCCACAAACCGGCCTATGACCTCTTTGACGGGAGCGGCAAAAAGGTGAAGTATTCGACGATGATCAGGGAGCTGGGGGAAGCCGATATCATATTCTTCGGCGAACTGCATACTGACCCCATTGCTCACTGGCTGCAGCTTGAGATGACGAAGGACCTTTACGGTATGAAGCAGGATGCCCTGATCCTGGGGGCTGAGATGTTTGAAGCGGACAACCAGCTGATCCTGGATGAATACCTGGCGGGCATGTATCCGGCAGATAAATTTGAAGCGGAGATGAGGCTGTGGGGCAATTACCAGACTGACTACAAGCCTCTGGTGGAGTTCGCCAGGGAGCATCACATCCCTTTCATAGCGACCAATATCCCCCGCCGATACGCTTCGATGGTGTACCGGAAAGGTTTTGAAGCCCTTGACAGCCTCTCTGCGGAGGCCCTTGGCTATATGGCACCTCTGCCCATTCGCTATGATCCTGAGGTAAGATGTTACAGGGAGATGCTGAACATGCAGGATATGGGAAAGCCCATGCCGGGAAAGGCGGAAGCCATGCCGGGAAAGGCGAGGGACCCCCATGGCGCGGGAACGACAAACTCAGCCATGGAAAATCTTCCCAAAGCCCAGGCCGTCAAGGATGCCACCATGGCCTATTTCATCATGAAGAACTGGGAGAAGGGCAAAACGATGTTCCATTTCAACGGCTCCTACCACTCCGACAATTTCGAAGGTATCGTCTGGCACCTGAGGCAGCAGGAGAGGGAGCTGAAGATCATGACCATCGGTACCGTGCTGCAGCAAGATATTGATTCGCTGGAACCAGAGAATAGGGATTTGGCAGATTACATCCTCTGCGTGCCTGAGAGCATGACCAGGACAAACAGGTAGGGCAATATGCACCGAGCTGGACCGTCAACAATGATTTTGTGGATAGCGACATTCCTGTCTCTCTCCGCCCGTTTATGGGCCCAGCCCACCTCTGTCAGGATCCTGGACCAGGCCACTTCGGATCCCTGCCTGTATGCCAATGTGGTTTTAACGGGCCTGGATGGACGCTATATCACTGCGGGGGCAACGGATAAAAATGGTGTTATCACCTTCGGCCTGGACAAAAAAGCCCTGATCTGTGTATCGTTTGTAGGCTTTCAGACCTATACCGATACGATCGCTCCGGGTGAGGACCGGACCATCCGGCTCCAGAGAGATTTCATCGATATGGAGGCGGTGGTTGTCACAGGCCAGCACGTTCCCAAACCGGTCGATAAATCGATCTATAAGATAGATGTTCTCGATGCCAGGACCCTGCAGGAAAGAGGGGTCAACAACCTTGCTGAAGCTTTGTCGAACGAGACCAATATCCGGCTTTCCGTGGATCCCTCAACCGGTACCTCCATCGAAATACAGGGCATGGGAGGGGAGAACATCAAATACCTGATTGACGGGATACCGATCATCGGCAGGGTCGATGGGAATATCGACCTGACGCAGCTCAATATGGAGAACATTGACCATATCGAGATCGTCCAGGGGCCGATGTCTGTCCAGTACGGGACAAGCGCCATTGCCGGCGTGATCAATATCATCACCAGGAAGAACAGCTATTTCAACAATATCGTGAAGGGCAACAGCTACCTCGACAACAAGGGGAACTACAATTTCGGCCTCTACGGCTCGGTCATCAGGGGCAGGCATACGGTGACGCTGTCAGGCAACCGGAACATGTTCCAGGGAGTGGATATTGATATGAACGTGGACACGGCCGACGCGGATGGCCACGACAGGTATATGGAATTCAAACCGAAACGGGTCTACAATGCCGACGTTGAGTATGCCTTCCGGAAAAACGACTTCCGGGTAAGCGTCAAGTCCCAGTATATGAATATGCTGCTGAAGAATTACCTGAACTACGTGGAGAAGGTGATCCTGGCCTATGATGCGGATTACCACACCACCCGCTCCCTTAACAGTGTGATGGTCAGTGATAAACTTTCAGAGAGCTTCTCCTACAATATCGTAGGGGCCTACACATACTTCGGAAGGAGCACCGATTATATCACCTCTGACCTCTACCTGCTGACCAGGGAGGTGACGAAAACGACCAGTACGGTCTTCAACAACATCATGACCCGGGGCAGTTTCATGTATGCACCGCAGGGTAAAAAGTTCTCGTTGACAGCAGGCTGGGATCTCAACTACGACAATGGAAACGGAGATAAAATCGAGGATGGTGCTGAAATGGGGGATTATGCACTGTTTGTGAGCAGCCAGTACGATCTCTTCAGGAGGCTCTCCCTTCAACCCGGCCTGCGCGTGATCTATAACACCATTTACGGTGCCCCGGTCATCCCCTCCATGAATATCCGGTGGAACATCATCGACAATGCAGGCTTCAGGATCTCCTATGCCCGGGGGTTCAGGGCGCCTTCCCTGAAGGAACTTTACCTGGATTTCCATGACAGCAACCATGACCTGACGGGGAACAGGGAGCTGAAGGCTGAAACGACCAACAGCTTCAATGCCTCGGTCGATTACACCCAGCCGTTCCGCCGGTCTGGGCTGAAGATCGAACCCAGCATTTTCTATAACAACGGGAAGGACGCCATCACCCTGATTGTCACGAATGCTGAATCAAATTCGGCCACCAACGTGAACCTGGGCGGAAGGCGCACCCTCGGCGGGGAGATCAGAACCTCCTTCCGGCACATCTCGGGATTCATGATCGGGGCGGGTTTCAGCAGGGTCGGGGAGACCTTTGACAGTGAAGGCTCCGGGGATTACCTGCCGATCATTTTCTACAACAACTACTCGCTCAACACGAAATACTCCTTCAACAGGTTCAGGGCCGTGATCATGGCCAACCTGAAATACTACGGGGAGACCCCGTCACTGGCAGCCATTCCCGAAGAGAATGGCGGCGGGTACTACCGCGTATTCACCGCTCCTTTCGGAGACCTGGAGGTCACCTTCTCGAAGAGTCTCTGGAAGCAGCGGCTCGACATTGTCGTGGGTGGCAAGAACCTGCTCAACAACCATGAAGGTACCACTTCCGGCTACAGGGACTACGGGCAGGAAGGGTATCAGCCCACCTATGACAGGCCCCTCAATTACGGCAGGACCTATTTTGCGAAACTGAACCTGAAGTTTATCAGGTAGGCTTATGAAGAACCGGCTCCTCATATCCCTTCTGTTCCTGGTGTGGCTGCTGTTTCCCTCATGCTTCAAGGAGATTGACACCGTACCCATTCCCCGCACGGTGGACAAGACCTTCACCGTTCAGCACTCCATCAGGAAGATCCAGTCCTTTCACAGGTTCTATGAAAACACTGTGCTGGAGGTCGATACGGCCATCTCCACCGGCTGGGACCTGGCCTTTGAATCGGCCGGGGAGGGGAACCGTGTACTGCTCGGCTGGTCCAGCTATGCCACGGCGGTGAAGAGCGGGAAGTACGACTTCAGTGAGATCTCACAGGAGCTGATCCTGGACCTTATTGAGCATTCGGGAGAGTGGACCTTCGATGACCCGTCCTACGTGAATACCCTGGACTCCCTGACTCTCACGAACTGGGAAGACGGGGAGATCTATATCCAGAACAGGGGGATAGAAAAGGACGCCTATTACGCCCTTCAGTTTGTTTCGAGAACAGAAGATTCCTGCACCTTCAGGTATGCCTCCGCCCAGTGGCTGGACCAGCCCCGCGAATCGACTGTATACCTGAATCCCGGTTTCAACTATGTCTATTTCTCCTATTCCAGGAATGCGACGGTCCAGGTGGAGCCCCTCAGGAGCGACTGGGACATCCTCTGCACCCCCTACCGGGGATGGTGGGAAACGAGCGATCCGGGGGTATATGCACCCTTCAACCTGAGCGGTATCCTGATCAACAATGAATTTGGCGTGAGGATCGCCCATGTTTTCGATCCGGAGATTGCATTTGAGGATATTGACCTTTCATTTACCGATCAGTACGAATTCACCGATATGAAAGGCGCCATCGGCTCCGACTGGAAGATACTGGGTGCCGTGGGTTCGAGCAATCTCTATACCATGGACCCGGACAAGAAGTACCTGATGAGGAAATACGACCAGGAGACCGACAGGATCATGTACTTCAAGCTTCAGATCGTCGACTACAAGCTGAACGGAGAGGATCACTACCCCACTATCGAGTTTAAATTCCTGGGACCGGAGTAACCGGGTTCAGAGTTTCATTCCTGGGACCGGAGTAGCCGGGCCCCGGGAGTCTCCCCGGACGGAACAAAACAGGACCGCCTGATGCAGCAGCATGAGACGGTCCTTCAAGATCTATTAAATCCTATCCTACAGCGGGGTAATTTCGCCGATATAGTCGAGCACCAGACTGGAGGTGCTCTCCTCAATGAAATCGCCGGTCTGGTAGTCATAATCCCCCACGGAGAGTACGATCTCAGCCTCGAACTTGTAAATCCCGTCATCCAGCTCGGTAATGACCAGGTCCCCGGATCCGCTCTTCCCGATAGCGGTCCAGTCATACTGCATCCCTGCATAGTTGGCAGTGTAACCCGCATCATAGGTGCCTGCAGGCTTCTCGCTGTCCCAGGTATAGGTGCCGGGCAACTCCCCGAATCCCTTGTTCGGGTAGAGTTTCAACAGGTCAGGATTATCCTGTCCTGCGACGGTCGTAAGCAACCTGATATAGGGATCGCCTCCCATCGGGGACTGGTACCAGAACAACTCCGCGTCAATGGCGAATTCAGTGCCGTCGAGGGTATATTTATTATCGGGCGGGCTCACCACGATCTCCTTCTGCACCTCCGTATCCCCATCCTTGTTGGTGGCCACCAGTTTGACCGTGAAAGTCCCGGCACTCTTGTAAACATGCGTGGGGTTCGCATCAAATGATGTGGATCCATCTCCAAAATCCCACGCATAGGAATCTGCCTCTGTGGAAGTATTGGTGAAAGTCACTTCATCATAGACGGTAACCTCCGAAGGGTCAAAGGTGAAATTCGCGGTTGGGAGATTCTCGCAACCCGACAACACAGCAGCGAGTATCCCTGCTGTCAATACAAATCTGATACTCTTTCTCATAGTTCATCTGTTTTTAATTTGAACATGGCTCTATGAACACAGCTAATCTCTATTATTCATTTGCAAATGAACTACTTTTCGGTCATAATCCAGCATATTTTTTGAGAAAAAGGCATGATTTCTTTGCAGCACCCTGCTATTCGGCCAGTTTCCCGTCCCTGCGGAATATCCCGAGGATCCTGGGATCGTTGCGGTGATCGGGGACCTCTGCCCCTTCCATCAATCCGGGATAGCCCAGTTCAACATAGAGCTTGTCACCGTCGCGCCAGAATACAGGGTCAATGACGATCCACTGGCACCCCAGCGAGGAGTAACCGGGCCAGAAATAGCCTGTGTAGATCAGTTCGCCACCGGCCGTCACCCCGAACGGGACCCCGAATACTGAGTGTTCCATCTTCTCGATCGTATCCCTCGCATCGTACGTGATCGTGAAAGCATATTCACTTGGGCTGTAGCTCAGGAAATTGGCGTACCAGAGCAAGGGCTCCTGCTGCAGCTTCACCGTGCCGGGATCGATCGCACAGCCCTCTCCCACCGTCCCAAACTCATCCATGAGGTAAAGCTCCACCACACCCGTCACCCCGCTCTGGTTCTTATCACAGGCAGCCAGTGACAGGCAGATCAGAAGGAGTGTGCCGGGGAGGGTGGGGAAACATCTCATGAACTGGGTATCTCAAAGTCCGGAACAAAAATACACATTCTCCTTTTTTTGATACTTTTAATTAACAAACAGGCCGGAAAATGAGGAAACTTCCAATCCTGCTCCTGCTGCTTGCCAGCTGTACCACCCGGACCCCGGAAGTCAGGGACTCCATATCGCTTGAGGGGAGGTGGGATTTCAGGATCGACTCCCTGGACGAGGGGATCGGCGAGGAGTGGTTCAACCAGACCCTTGAAGGGACGGCCAACCTGCCCGGCTCCATGGCCGGGAACGGCCTTGGGTACGATGTGACCCTGTCCACTCCGTGGACCGGGGATATCTGGGACAGCTCCTATTTCAGGGATGACAGGTATGAGAGGTACAGGCAGCCGGATAACATCAAGATCCCTTTCTGGCTGAAACCCGTGAAGTACTATGCCGGGCCGGCCTGGTACCAGAGGGAACTGGTGATCCCGGCGGATTGGGAAGGAGAACGCATCACCCTTTACCTGGAACGCTGCCACTGGGAATCCCGGGTCTACATCAACGGCAAGGAGGCAGGGAGCAGGAACAGCCTTGCTGCACCCCACCGGTATGACATCACCTCCTTTCTGAACCGGGGGAGGAACAGGATCAGCATCAGGATCGATAACCGGATGATCGTGCCGGTAGGCAACAATTCCCACAGCGTAAGTGACCACACCCAGACCAACTGGAACGGGATCACCGGGGAGATCTGCCTGCAGAAACATGCGCCTGTCTATATCAGGGACATCCAGGTTTACCCGGATATCCGGAGCAGCAGTGCAAAGGTTGTGCTCGGCATCGGCAACCTCTCCGGAAATCCGTTTGAGGGAACACTTGAGACATGGGCCGCCAGTTTCAATGCGGGAAAACCGCACACCCCGCCCATACTCAAAAAAAACATCTCCATCTCCGTCGGGCAGCAGGTTATTGACCTGGATTACCCCATGGGAAAAGGGACACAGTTCTGGAGTGAATTCAATCCCTCCCTCTATCGCCTGGAGGCAACCCTCGCCGGCCCTGACGGGGAGACGGTGGACCGGCAGGCAACGGCATTCGGAATGCGGGAGTTTGTCGCGCAGGGGACCCGCTTCGAGGTAAACGGTCACCCGGTGTTCCTCCGGGGCACCCTGGAGTGCTGCATCTTTCCGCTCACAGGTTACCCCCCCACCGACGAGGCATCCTGGATATACCTGATCAGCCGGTGCAAGGAGCACGGCCTTAACCATATCCGTTTCCACTCCTGGTGCCCGCCCGAAGCAGCATTCCGGGCTGCGGACAGGCTCGGTTTCTATCTCCAGGTTGAGTGCGGTTCATGGGCCAACCAGGGGAGCACCATCGGGGACGGCAGTCCGCTCGATGAGTGGATCTACCAGGAAGGGGACAGGATCCTGGAGGCTTACGGGAACCACCCGTCGTTCTGCATGATGGCCTACGGCAATGAGCCAGCCGGCAGGAGGCAGGAGGAATACCTGGGGAAATTGCTGGAATACTGGAAATCCAGGGACCCCAGGCGGGTGTACACCTCCGCGGCTGGATGGCCCCTGATCCCTGAAAACGACTATCACAACGGCCCCGAACCGCGCATCCAGCACTGGGAAGAGGGTTTGGGCAGTGTGATCAACGCAACTCCTCCACAGACCATGTTCGACTTCCGGGAGGTCATAGCCCCCTATAGCGTCCCCTTTGTCAGCCATGAGATCGGACAGTGGTGCGTCTTTCCGGATTTCTCGGAGATCGGCAGGTACACCGGGGTGCTGAAGCCCACCAACTTCGAGATCTTTAAAGAGCTGCTGGAGGCAAACCATATGGGAGACCAGGCCGGGGATTTCCTGATGGCATCCGGGAAACTGCAGGCACTCTGCTACAAGGCGGAGATCGAAGCCGCCCTGCGCACCCCGGGTCTTGCCGGCTTCCAGTTGCTCCAGCTGCATGATTTCCCCGGACAGGGAACCGCACTGGTGGGAATCCTGGATCCCTTCTTCAATTCAAAGGGATACATCACCCCGGAAGCATTCAGGCGGTTCTGCCAGCAGACCGTTCCGCTGGCCAGGATGGAGAAGAGGGTCTTTTCCAACACGGAGACCTTTCATGCTGAGATAGAGCTTGCCCATTTCGGGGAGCATCCGCTTGCAGGCCAGAAGATCAGTTGCCGGATCACCGGGATGGAAGGGATGCGGGATGCGGAGGAGAGGCTGCTTTTCGAGAAGACGATTGAGAAGGAGATAATCCCTATCGGCAGCAACATCCCGCTGGGCACCGTTCAGTTTGACCTGAAAGAGATCCCCGGGGCCGCAAAACTGACCCTTGAAGTCAGCCTGGAAGGGACACCCTGTTCAAACTCATGGGATTTCTGGGTATACCCGGAAACCGTTGACCTGGACCCGGGAGGGGTAACTATTACCGATAAGATGGACAGGGCGGCACTGGAAAAGCTGGAAGAAGGGGGGTCCGTGCTTCTGCTTACCTGCGGGAAGGTGAACGGTGAATACGGGGCGCTGGTGAAGATCGGCTTCTCCACTGTTTTCTGGAATACGGCCTGGACCCGCGGCCAGGCGCCCCATACGCTGGGGATCCTCTGCGATCCGGGCCACCCGGTTTTCAGGCAATTCCCGACCGGGTACCACAGCGACTGGCAATGGTGGGATCCTGTCACCCGCTCCCAGGCCATGATCCTGGACCACCTGCCGGGTGAGATCCGGCCCCTGATCCAGCCCATCCATACATGGTTTGAGAGCAGGAAGCTCGGCCTGCTCTTCGAAGCCCGGTGCGGGGGTGGCAAGCTGATGGTTTGCAGCATCGACCTGGGGAAGGGACTGGAAAAGAACCTTGCATCCAGGCAGCTGCTGCTATCCATCCTGGAATACATGAATTCCGCGGAGTTTCATCCTGAAACGGAAGTGGACCCGGCCCAGATCAGAGTAATGACACTCGGTTCAGCTCCTGACCACATATAGTTCAGGGAAGGCAGCTTTCATTCGGTGGCCTTCCTGTACCACTCCAGCGTCTGAATGAAAGCATCGGCATATCCCGAATGACTAAGTTTCGCCAATTCCGCTCTTGCCTCCCCGAAGGTCTGGTATGTGCCATAAGTGTAACGGCAGAAGCCATCCCTGCATTTGTGCTCCCTGATACCCTCAAATCCCTGAAAGGTTGAGATCTTCACCGGGCTATGGCTGGCACACAGCTGGATGGTAAACCCGCCGGATGAGCTGTCCGCAGGTTCCTCACCCGGCACCGGCCTCAGATCGGCGGGGACATAAATCCCGGTCAGGTCCGCCTGGATGGGTTCGGGACTGACCACCAGCACGGTCACCTGGCGGTTCAGGTACCTTCCCAGCGGAGCATCGGTACCATCAGGATAGGTGTTGCGGGCAACCGGTGAAGCCTCGCCCCTGCCCTCTGTAAGGATCCGCCCGGGATCAATCCCGCTCATCTCCAGGTACCTGGCGATCTGGTCGACCCTCTGGCAGGAAAGCAGCAGGTTGTAATCAGAAGATCCCGTGGCATCCGCATGCCCGGTCAGCCGGATGGTGGCTTCGGGGTAAGCCTGCATCAGTTCTGCGATCTTCTCCACCTCCAGCATGGCGGCCAGATTCAGTTCGCAAGCGTTGTGATCGAATGGAACACTGGTCTGAAGCCTGGTGGAACCTGCCACGGGTTTTACCGGCCCGGCATCCGCTCCCGTTTCGGAGCCTTTGTTGAGCACTTCAAGGATTTCACCGGTCACCTCGGGTTCTATCACCTCCTCCACCGAAGCTGGCCTCTTTTGCTGATCTGAGGCTGCCATCCCCTCAGTCATTGGCCGCGCGACAGCAGCAACCTCCCCGGCAGGCTCCAGTTCAATGACCATGTTGATGGTGTTGGAAGTGGGATCGTCCTTCCGCCTGACTGCATAAAATCCACTCATGTCACCCCAGCCCGGGTTGAAAAAGAGGTCATCCCCAGTCGTATTGACCGGGTATCCGAGACTGACGGGCTCTCCCCAGCTGCCATCGGGTCCCAGATCCGAATAGAAGACATCGATGCCCCCGATGGTGGCATGTCCCTGGGAGCTGAAAAAGAGGATGGAGTCATTGCCGGATATGAAAGGGGTGTGCTCCTCGAAGTGTGTGTTGATCACGGGTCCCAGGTTGGAGGGGGTACCCCACTCCCCTTTCCTGTCCAGTTTTGAAACGAAAATATCATAGCTGCCCAGGCTGCCCCTTGCATCACTGGTGAAGTAAAGGGTTTTCCCGTCCTTCGATATGCTGGCATGGGTCTCGTCGGTCCTTCCGTTGATATTGGGTCCCAGTGCGACAGCCTCCGACCAGCGCCCCCCTTCAAGGTGGGAGACGAAGATATCTGAATGTGAATAAAAATGATGGACCAGGTAGAGGTGATACCCGTCATAGGAGAGGCATGCCGGGTAGGTCTCTCCCACCATCCCGATCTCACTGTTGATCACCCTCGGCCTTGACCAGGTTCCGCCTGTACGGGAGGTCATCATGATCTTCTTGTCGCTCGGGTAATCCACCAGGAAGATCAGGGTATTTCCATCCCCGGAAACAACCGGCTTGCTGCAGGAAGGCAGGTCGTCATCAAACTGGTCCAGGACACTCGTGAACTCGAAAGAGGGCGGTTTATCCACCAGCTGCGCCGCCCTGCGACAGGCCTCGATCTGCAGCCGGGCATACTCAATCTGCAGGGGATCCTCGTCGAACCCGGCATCCACGTATTGCCCGTAATTCCTGATGGCCTTGTCAAATTCGCTGTTGAGATGGCACGCCTTGCCCAGCATGAAGTAGGTGAGCACCGGGGCACCCGGCTCCTTGTGGGCCTTTTCCTTGTAATCCTGCGTCACTCCGGGCAGGGCTTCCTCCAGGTAGGTGATGGCCATCTGCTCGTTGCCCGGAATATTGAGGCAACACGCCCCGCAAAGGAAAAGGATGTTGCTGTTGCCGGGATCAAGGGTCAGCAGGTTCTTGTAACGGTTGAACGCCTCCTGATAGAAGCCTGTCAGATACAGGTACTCCGCATCGAAAAAGATCCTTTTGAACTCTTTTGTATACTGTCCGGAAACGGTGATGGAGACAGAGAGGAGCAGGATCGGTAATAATCTTGTGATTTTCATCATATGCTAAATATATGACATATGGCCATTGGTCCATAAACCATTTATCCACAGCCTGTTCAATATTCCATTTTGGAGGCATCAGATCGCGGAGGGACAATGGCAGCTCCCGGAGGGACTGTGGCAGCTCCCGGAAGGACTATTGAAGCTCCCGGAAGGACTATTGCAGCTCCCGGATCCTCACCTCTATACCCTCTTCATCCTTCAGCAGTTCAACCAGTTCCTCCGGATCGGTATCCCCGTAGTGGTAAGGATAGAGGATTTTCGGCCGGATGGCGAGCGCCAGGTCCGCCACCATCTCCGGCGTCATGGTATAGGGCAGGTTCATGGGGAGAAAAGCGATGTCAACATTCTTCAGCGCCTTCAGTTCAGGCACGTTTTCCGTATCCCCCCCGATCAGCACCCTGGTCGATCCGAATGTGAGCAGGTAGGCATTCCCCTCCCCTTTCGGGTGGTAAGGCTGGCCCCCGGGCCTCACGTGCTTGATGTTATATGCCGGAAGGGCCGTGATAGCGATCCCAAGAATGTACTCCTGCTGCCCGTTCTTCATCACCGTGGCGTTAAAATCCTCCAGCTGGTCCATGCAGGCCTGGGTCATCACCACCCTGGTCCCCTCATTCATGACATGGTTGATGGCAGTAAGGTCCAGGTGGTCACCATGCTGGTGGGTCACCAGGATCAGGTCCGCATCGGGCATCTGCTTGTAATCCGCCTCCCGCATGACCGGATCGATATGGATCACCAGGCCGTTGAATTTAAACATGAGTGTTCCGTGGCCGATGAAGAACATCTCCAGGTCACCCACAGGGGTTGATATCACATCACTCTTGAACTGCCCCCGAAGGGGAAATAATGGAGCTGTAAAAAAGGCAATCAGAAGCATTGTCCGTTTCATTTGATTTGTTTTAAATTGGAGTAGTGAAGATCGAGCATCAGCTTCAGGTTTCACGGCAAGATAATGCGAACCGATGAAAGAGTCAACTTCATCAGGCAACTTCTTTTCGTTGCTCGAGCAGTTTATAGCAGACAGGGACGATCACCAGGGTCAGCAGGGTGGAGACCAGCAATCCGCCGATGATGGTCCATCCCATAGGAGCCCATATGGATCCACCCCGCAATGTCAGGGGCAGCAGTCCCCCGATGGTTGTCAGCGCGGTGAGAACGATGGGGGTCAGCCGTATTTCGGCGGCTGACCTCACGGCATCGTGCAGGGAGTCGCCCCGCTTCCTGAGTATGTTGATGTAATCCACCAGGATGATCGAATTGTTCACTACAATCCCCACCAGGCTGGTGAGCCCCACGAAAGCGGTAAAGGAAAATGTGTTTCCCGTGACCAGCAGTGCCCAGATCATTCCCGTAAATGCAAACGGGATCGCCACGAAGACGATCAGCGGTTGTTTGAAGGAACGGAACTGGAGCACCAGGACCGAGAATATGGAAACGATGGCGATGATCACTGCATTGGTCATTCCCCCGAATGATTCCGAGCGGCTTTCCAGTTCACCCCCGATATGATAGCTGAAACCGGGCGGCATGCGGTATTGCTCCAGTTTTTCCAGCACCGGGTCCATCACTTCGTCGAGGGTGCAGCCCGACCGCACATCTGCAAGGATCTCTGCAGTGCGCTCCATGTCAAACCGGCTGATGGAACTGGGGACCTGCTGCAGTTTTACCTCCACGAACTGCTTCAGCTGGATCTGCTTTCCCGAGAGGGAAGATACGTAGACCCGGTCGAGGTCCTCCAGCCTGAAATCACCCCCGTGCTCCATCCTGAGGACGATCTCATACTCCTCGCCTGATCTGTCGCGGAACTTGGAGATGCCGATTCCCGCGACGGCCGTCCGGATGGTCCGGTCGATCTCAATCACCGGTACACCCAGTATGTTCGCTTTCTCCTTGTTGATATCGAACAGGAGCTCCGTGTTGGTTTTCACAAACTGGTTCTCAACATTGACAGCACCCGGCTGCTGCCTGATGAATTCTTCCACATCGGCCGATATCTCCCTCAGCAGATCCAGGTCATCCCCCATCAGGTAGACCTGGACCGGCGCATCGAATGGGGGCCCCTGTTCAAACTCCTTCACCCGGATCCGCGCCCCCGGGTAGTGCTCGAACTTCGCCCTCATCTTCCTGACGGTCTCTGCGAAAAGGAGCGGTTCATAATCATACAGCTCCACATAGATCTCGGCAAAACGCAGATCATACCTGCGGGGAAATACATTGTAGTAGATGCGGGGATTGCCATGGCCAACATTGGTGGCGTAATATTTCACTTCCGGCATGGTGTCCAGGACCAATTCCATGAACTGTGCCACCCTGTCGGTCCGCTCAAGGCTGGAGCCCTCGGGCAGGGTGGCCTGGATCATCAGGTTGGGCTGCTCAGCCTTGGGGAAGAAGCTGATCCCCACATAGCGGAACATCCAGGAGGAGCCGAGAAGGTAGAGCAGTGAAAGCAGCAGGGTGATCAGGGGCCTTTTGAGGGCCAGGTCCAGGCTTGCCCTGAACGGCTTCTCTATGATCCACCTGAGCAGCCCTCCGAAGCCCCTGGCCTTGAACGGCAGCCCTGCCCGCTCCCTGAAAAGGCGGCTGGTGATCACGGGCGTAAAGGTGAGTGCGATCAACAGCGAGACGGTCAGTGTGACCATGATGGTGACCGGTAATGACTTGATGAACTCGCCTGCCTGGTCTGGCATGGCCGCAATGGGGACAAAAGCCAGAATGGTGGTCAGTGTGGCGGTGATCACGGGCCAGCCTATCTCCGATGCAGCCAGAATGGAGGCCTCCCGCCGGTTATGCCCCATCTCCATGAACCGGTTGATATTCTGCACCATAACGATGGAGTTGTCCACCAGCATCCCCAGGACCACCACCAGGCCTGCAATGGAGATCTGCTGCAATCCGAACCCGGCAAGGTCCACGAATCCCAGTCCGATGGTCAGGGAGAGCGGAATGGCAAGGGCCACCACGACGGAGGACCTGAATCCCAGGGAAAGAAAGATCACCAGGACCACCAGGACCATCCCCTGCAGCAGGTTGTTCACAAAGCCGTTGATGCGCTTCCTGACCGTCACGGGCTGGTTATAGACAATCTCCAGCTCCATGCTTTCCGGCAGCTCCTCCCTGAAGGATTCAATAACGGGCAGTATCTCCTCAGATGTCTTCAGGACATTCAACCCCTCCTTCTGGCTGATGCCGATAAAGACCGAGCGCATTCCCCTCCCTTCACCGGGCATTTTTTTTGCCCCGTACCTGGTCAGGTAATTCTGCTCCCCGTACCCGAATTCCACTGTGGCCACATCCCTGAGATAGATGAGCCTTCCCTGGAAGGAGTTCACGACGCAGTTCCGGATTTCGTCAAGGTCCTGGAAGGATCCGGAGGATTTAACACTCAGGCTGGTGGGCCCCAGTTTCATGTTGCCGCCGGGGATATCGGCATTGTTGCTCTCAATGGCTTTGACAATATGGTCCATGGAGGTGTTGACCATGGCCATCTTTTCAAAATCGAGGCGGACTTGGATCTCCTGTTCCGGGAGCCCGTAGTAGCTGACCTTCCTGATGCTCCTGATCTTTTCGATGCGTTTGCGGAAATCCTCTGCCACCTCCTCGAGCTCCGCATAGGGTGCCTTCTCAGAAACCAGAGCCAGCTGCATCATGTTCATATCTGAAATGGACCATTGCCACATGTCCAGCTGGACGATCTCATCCGGCAGGTTGCTGCGGATGCTGTTCACCTGCTGGACCACCTCATCATACTTCTCATCGGGGTCGGTCTTGAATTCGAACTCCACGGCCACCACGGCAATCCCGTCCCTCACATCCGAAGTGATCGTATGGATATCCTCAAGTTCATTCAGGGCTTCCTCCACGGGGAGGGCTACCATCCTTTCCATATCGATCGAGCTTGCCCCGGGCATCAGAACGATGATGGAGGAGCCTGGAACGGTCACCTCGGGGTTCTCGGTCCGGGGCATCGTCATCAATGCGCGTATCCCGAGAATAGTGAGAAATATAACGACCATCCATGTGAAGGAAGCGTTGTCGATGGCAACTTTTGGAAGTCTCATTATTGTACGGTGTCAGCCAGGTTAACAGGAATCACCTCGGCATCTGCCCGGAGATATTTGGCGCCATCGGTGATGACAAGTTCACCCTCTTCCAGTCCTTCCAGCACCACCACCCGGTCCTCCAGGATGGCCCCGGTCCTGAGCACTCTCTTCTCGGCCTTTCCATTCCTGAAGACAAAGAGATGGGCCGCGTGATCACTGGCATTGAGCAGGGCCTCAACGGGCACCATCACGGCCCGGATCACCCGGGCCGGAAAGATCTCGGCTTTCGAGATGAACCCGGTCCTGAACTGGGGGTGGGCGTGGAGGATCAGCAACTCAGCCTCATAGGTCCCGGTCACCGGGTCGGCAACCGTTCCGAGCCCGGTCACCTCCGCCCTGAACTTCCTTCCCGGAAAGGCATCCATGGATACCAGGGCCGAATCCCCGATGGAGAGCTTCACGATATCCTTATCGGTAAGGGCCACCCTCACCACCCAGTCATTTTCAGTGCAGGCGAAAAGGATGGCCGGGTAGCCCGGCCCGATCACCTCGCTGGTTTCCACCAGGATCTTCTGGATCTTCCCGTTTGAAGGCGCTTTGATCTCTGAGTGCCGAAGGTTAAAGTCGGCGATCTGCTTCTGTGCCCTGGCCAGCTCGAAAGCAGACCGGGCATTCTGGTACTGTTCAAGGGTGACCACGCTGTCACGGTACAGGTTGCCGGCCCGGTTCAGGTCCCGTTCCGCCTTCTCCAGCCCGATCCTTGCCTGGTTCACCTGGGCCTTTACCTCCGACAGGTCAAGTGCGGCAAGCAAATCTCCGCGTGACACCTGCATCCCCTCCTTCACATGAAGCTGCCTGACAATCCCCCCCGTTTTGAAACTCAGTTTCATTTCCGTGGTGGTACCGAGAAACCCGGTGGCTCTGATCGGGATCTTGGTTTCAAAGATCCCGGCGGGCTCGACCCTGACCCGGACCGGACCGGTTTCCAGGGGTTTCTTCTGTTCCGAAGAGATGCATCCTGCCATGGCCAGCAGGGATATGGTCAACGATAGGGCAGGTAGTCTCATTAGTCTATCTGATTAGTTTTCCGGGAGTTGATTCCCACGGCAAATTCAAAATCAGCCTGACGGCTGAAGTATTCACTCTGGGCAATGATTAAGTTGGCGGCTGCACTGGTGAGGCTGGTCCGCGCATCGATCAGCTCCAGCAGGGAGGACTGTCCCTCGCTGTATTTCCTGTTGATCAGTTCATAGGCCCTGACAGCTGAACGGGTCTGCTTTCGTGCCGACTGCACCGACTCAAATGCAGCCTGGAGTGCATAGTAGTGGTTGATTACCTCCAGCCTGATCTGTTGCTGGGTTTCGGTATAGAGCTGATCCAGCTTCTCCTGCTCGATCCTGGACTGCCGGATCTTCTGGTAGTTGGTGGCACCCTGGAAAAGGTTCCATTTCATCACCAGGGATGCCATCACAAAATCGTCTTCCCCGGTAAAACTGTACTCCTCTCCCTGGAACCCATAGTCAACCACACCAAAGAGCCCCGGGATGTTATTGCCCCTGTGGAGGGCGGTCACCCGCCGGTTCAGCAACCGGTACTGCTCGATCTGCCTGAGCTCATCCCTGTTCTGCAGGGCCAGCAGGCTGGCCTCCTCCAGTGAAACCTCGACGGGTGCAGGCTCCTCGGGAACCAGTTCAACAGTGGAATCGAGCGAACGGTTCAGCAGGAAATTGAAATAGGCCCTGGAGGCCTCCAGCATGCTGTTGGCCTGGGCACGCTGAACCTCCACCTTGCTGAGCTCGGATTCAGATCTGTATACCGCATCGATGGTGACCTTGTCATTCTCGAAAAGTCTCTGGCTGACCCTCAGGTTTTCCCTCACCAGGGAGATCGTGGTGTCTGCAAGCTTCACCAGTTGATGGGCTTTCGCATACCCGTAATAGGCCCTGGTGATCTCCCTGATCAGCTCCCTCTTGTAGCGGTCCACGTCGATCCTGGCTATCTCTGTGTACTGCTTCCGGATCCGGTAGTTCTGGATGATCTCCGAACTGAAAATGGGCTGAACCAGGGAAACCTTGGTTTCATGCTCGTGGGGACGGAGAAATGGGAAAGACTCGTTCTCGATCTGGGGAAACATTTCAGAGGCGGTCAACACGTTGAGCGTGCTGTAGACCGGGTTCAACATGTCACCCACGGGGAACTCAATGATCCTTCCCCCGTCCGCCACCGTGTATCTCGCATTGAAGCTTACATCAGGCATGAACAGGCCCTTGGCCTCTTTCAGCGCAGCCAGGTTCATCGCATAGTCCAGCTGCCTCTGCTTCAGTGCCTGGTTCGATTGAAGCCCCTCCCGGATGTATGCCTCCAGCACCGGATGCCGGGCCATTGATTCAGTGCCTGTCAGCCATAAACCGCATAAGACGCAGAATGGGAGCACACCGATCGAATTTGTTTTCATCAGTTCATCATTTGGATTTCAATGGCCGTATTCCGTTAATTACCAGCTCAAAATGACTCTCATACAGCCTTTCAGGGGATAGGTCAAGCATTTCAAAAAGACCCTCCTTCATGGTCACGAACCGGATCACGCTCAATACCGACATCCAGAGTGTATGGGCGATCAGGGATACAGGCAGATCACTCCTGATCAGTTTCTCATTCACCCCCTGCTCCACCACCTGGATGACGGTGCCCACCGTCGATTCATTGAAGATCATGTACTGAACATCGGTGGTGGTCAGGCTGATGCCCTGCGGCTCCAGCTCTTCCAGCGACATGATGGCTTTCATCTGGTCCGGATGTGTCCTGGAGAATTCAATACAGGCCCAGCCCATCCTTCGGAGTTTTTCCAGGGCGGTTCCCTCACCCTCCGCGGCGGCGGAAGTATAGGAGCGCAGCAGGATGATGGCCTGATGGGCCACGGCCATATGCAGGTCATCCTTGCTCTTGAAATAGAGGTAGAGCGTACCTTTGCTTAACTCGGCCTCCTCTGCAATATCATCCATGGTGGACTGGTCAAATCCCTTTGAGAAGAAGACCTTTTCAGCAGCCTGGATGATCTCCTCCTTCCGCTGCTGCCTTTCCCTCTCCTTTCTTTCAGAAATTCCCATATCTCAAATATATTTTATGACTACGAGTCATTTATTGAATCAAAGTTAAATAATTAATATTAATTCATCAAGTGTGGCTGGATCATGATGGCGAAGCCCCCGGCATCCTGACAATCGGCAGGGAACCTGAGGAACTGAAGGGTAACCAGGCAACAGGCCCGCGTTTGGCTGAATCCGAATGTCACAATAATGTGACACACTGGATATGTTTTACGAAGAGTTGATAAAATACCCTGGATAGTCAAAGTCTTATATAATTGAATTTCTGATACTTAGCAAATCCCATCATTTTCAGTACGATAAAAGCCAGGTGAGTACATCTATGAAATATCACATTTCAGTGACATTTTGATTCACCAGAAAATGGAACTACAGCAGTTCATCAACAGCCCTCCGGGAAGCGGCTGCCTTCCCGGACACGCGTTTCTATTCAACCGGCTTGTTTCAAAACTTGCCTCCTTAAATAACGTGGCAATAGTCGCTCACAGGGGCTGGGGCAAACAATTACTTCTCAAAGAAACAGGGTACACATTGCTGGAAAGACATAAAGACTTCCGCGTTTTCTATTTCGATCTGAAGACGGTCTTTGAACTGTCAGATTTCTTAAAGGGGTATGCAGCAGAATTGTGCAGAAGCACATCCTCGAAGTTACCAGCCAGGACAGATCCTGCCAAAGATATCCGGGACATACTGGACCTTACTGAGACAATTGCAAAAGTGAAGAAAATCAAATTGATCATATTTATTTCCAATTTCCAGAACACTAAACACTTCGTGGATTCTTATCAGGTGCTGAAGAGATTCCGACTCTGCTGGAGAAAACATGAAAGTTGTGCATACTGCCTATCCGGTAATAATAACCAATACTTTAAAAAACTCTTTGGAGTCATTGGCAGCCCAATGTATGGTTTTGGCCGTTGTTACTACCCGGGCAGAAATACCTTCCATAACTACTTGCCATACATAAGAAGTTTATTCTTTAACGGCAATAAGATCATAGAAGATAATGCTGCAAAAACCATTTCCATGCTGGCGGAAAACCACCTTTTTTACCTTCAGTTGCTCAGTTGGAATGCCTATTTGATCACTGATAGAATATGCACAGCATCAATCGTTGAAAAGGCTTTTGAAAACCTGGTAGATCAGAATGAGATTCACTTCGAAAACATCCTGGGCCGTATAAATCCAAGGCAATTCAACTTTGTCAGAGCGCTCCTGTTGCATCCCGGGAAGATCTGTTCCGCTGAGTCCCTGGAAAAATACGGGCTGGGATCCTCCAGCAACGTTGCACGTATCAGAGAGTGCCTGGAAATTAAAGGGATCATAGAGAATCATGGCCATACGGCAAGCATCATTGATCCTCTGTTCAGCCACTGGCTGCGAAAAACCTGTGCCAGATCTTCAAAAAGTCAGATTCCGTAGCTGGCAATCTCCGAAAGGGGTCTCCGTTTCAGGCCATGGCGGCCGGGATCGGCTACATCCAGCGGGTATCCCAGGGGCAGCACCACGACCGGTTCCAGGTGGCCGGGAAGCTTTAGCAGCTGACTGGTGGCGGCCGGATCAAAATTGCAGATCCAGCAGGTGGCCAGACCCAGCTCCGTGGCCTGGAGGGTCATGTGGTCAACGGTGATGGCCATATCAATGTCACAGTGGTCTTTCCCGTCCTTCCTTTTCCATGAAAGGCGGTGGTCACCGCAGATGACGATCACACAGGGAGCGGTCCTGAACCAATCCCTGTGGTATACGCCCCGGATCTTCTCCAGGTCACCGGTCTCCCGGATCACGAAAAAATGCCAGGGTTGCATGTTTGCGGCCGAAGGGGCGATTCTCCCTGCCTCCAGCACCTGTTCCAGCCTGTCAGCCTCCACGGGCCTGGAATCATAGTTACGGCAGGAATAACGGTTCCTGGCGAGTTCAAGAAAGCTTGTCATCTTTTCCTGTTTAAAACCCGGAACAGCCCTGTTCCGGGTTTTTTCGGTCTATTTTATTTTCAGTTTCAGTTTCCTGGGCTTTCCCCCTTCCCTCCAGTGTGCCTCGATCTCCTCGAGCGTTACGCCCTTGGTTTCAGGGATAAAGAAATAACCCCAAACGAGTCCGATCAGGGCAATGGCAGCAAAGATCCAGAAAACACTGCCCACACAGGTGGGGCAGACATCGGACAGTACCTTCCCTTCCGGCACCACCACATCCCTGGCATTCCCGATGGCGCTTGCCATTTTAAAGAATGTCCATACGACCAGCGTATTGAAGCCCCAGTTTGACAGCGAGCCGATGGATGACCCCAATCCGCGCACCCTGGTAGGAAATACCTCTGTAATGATCAACCACCCGAGGGGCCCGAGGCTGATGGCAAAGAAGGCAATGTAGAACAGCATGGAGATCACCAGGAACCATTTGCCTGCTCCCGGAATCATGAATCCCAGCCCCATGCATATCAGTGCAAGCGTGATCCCTGATATGCCGATGAAGTAGAGTTTCCTCCTGCCCAGACGGTCAATCACAAACAGGGAGACTATGGTGAAGAATACATTGACCACTCCCACAATGACAGAAGCGGCTATGGCAGCCTCGGCTCCTTCAAATCCTGCCGCCAGGAAGATCTTCGGACTGTAATAGATGACGGTGTTGATCCCCACAAACTGCTGGAAGAACATGATGCCTGCGGCAATGATCAGGGCATTCCTGAGCCAGGGTTTCAGGATCTCTTTCCAGCCTTCCTGCTTTTTGTCGATCTCGATCTCTTTCTTCATCTCGGTGATGACCGTATCAAGCAATTCCGGATCCTCCGTTCTGCTCAGTACTTTCCGGCCCTCCTTTTCACGCCCCTTGCTCATCAGCCATCGCGGGGTCTCAGGCAGGAAGAACATCCCGGTGAAAAGGATGAGAGCCGGTATAACCCCCACATAGAGCATCGGCCGCCAGCTCTCCAGGTTGCTGTTGTCGGCAAATGCCCTGTCGCTCAGGTAAGCAGCAAGAATCCCCACGGTGATCAGCAGCTGGAACAGGGAGACCAGGGTTCCCCTGATCTTGGTGGGCGCTATCTCGGATATGTACAGAGGAACGGCAAAGGAGGAGACACCGATGGCCAGCCCAAGGTAGAAGCGGGAAACCATCAACTGATTTACCGTGGGTGCCAGTCCGGTCCAGATGGCACCTGTCGCGAATATAAAAGCAGAGGCCAGGATCACTTTCTTCCGTCCGAGATAATCGGTGATGCGTCCTGTGAACAGGGCGCCAACCACGGCACCGATCAATCCAAGCGCTGTGACATTCTCAACCTGTGAATCCGTTAAGTAAAAGTAGTCCTGTATGAACGGGATCGCACCCGAAATAACCCCGGTATCAAACCCGAAAAGAAGTCCGCCAGTGGCCGCAATACTGGCAATCACAATAACGACACTCTTTCTGTTTTTACTTGTTGAGCTCATGGTCTAAATCTGGTTTCTGATTGTGGAAGCAGTAAATATAATCACTTTCCCAGAAGAAAAACTTGAACCGGCTTTTTTATACTCATTCCAGGGTTTTGATCCACTGAGTATTGCTCTGACTCACTGAATTTTGAATTCCGCAGAATTTTACTATATTGCATATACTGCAGAGTTGTTGAAAAACTCCCTCACCGCATGAAGACGAAATACGAGCTTGAATACACGCTTAATACCTCTCCAGCGATCTTATTTAACAGGCTCAGCACCCCGGAAGGATTATCAGAATGGTTTGCCGATGACGTGAACCTGAAGAAGGGGAAGTACACCTTCATCTGGAAGGGCACGGAGGAGGAGGCATCGCTGTTGCAGAAAAAGACCAACAAGTTCATACGGTTCCGCTGGCTGGATGATGAAGAGGAAGATTCCTTTTTTGAGTTCAGGATCCATACCGATGAGCTCACCGGCGATGTGGCGCTCCTGATCACCGACTTCGCAGAAGAGGATGAGAAAGAAGACGCAATCGGCCTGTGGGATACCCAGATATCGGAACTGAGGCATGCCATCGGACTATAACCTCACCCGTCCTGCCTAAATGAAAATAAGTTAACTTTGTCTTCGTTGAAATTATAGGTACGAATCGGGCGTGGTGTGAAAAAACTGCACATTCTGGTCATAAAGTCCTTTATTGGTCCTCTTGTCCTGACTTTCTTCTTCGTGATTTTCATCCTCCTGATGCAATTCCTCTGGAAGTACATCGATGATCTGATCGGGAAGGGCCTGGAGTTCCACGTTATATCCGAATTCCTGATCTACACAAGTGCCACCCTGGTTCCGCTGGCCATTCCGCTTGCTGTGCTGCTGGCCAGCCTGATGACCTTCGGGAACCTGGCCGAAAACCTTGAACTGCTGGCTTTCAAATCATCCGGGATCTCCCTGGTGCGGATCATGACCCCGGTCATCATCCTCTCCACACTTATTTCTGTGGGCGCTTTCTTCTTCTCCAACCATGTCCTTCCCTATTCCAACCTCAAGA
>CAYXUD010000096.1:0-3437 GCA_964467775.1 uncultured Bacteroides sp.
CCTTTGTATATTGGCGGCAGGCCCGGAATGAACGTATGGTCCAGCATGGGCAGCACCTCCTGTATGCAGGTTGTTTCGATGCCATAGGTTTCATTGGAAAGCTGAAATAACATGACCGGTATCAATTTCCCGGAATAGGAATCCCCGCCTGCCGGGGAGGCCAGTTCCCGTGTCCGTTCCTCCATGACGCGGATGTGGTTCCCGGTGCCGGAACCGTTGCGGGGCTGCTTCTTCTCACTGTTCTTCATGGTGCTCCAGGTTGTGCAGAATGACTTGTATGATCCGGGAAAGACGGCCGGAGGATAATCCGTCTGAACCGGGGATGATGCTCTCCTGTTCAAGCTGGCCTAAAAGTCCGGTCGCGTTTTGGAGCTGCTTCCTTGCAGCTCCGGGTTTCCCCTGACTAAACAACAGTGTCCCAAGTGTATAATGGGCCATGATATGGCCGGGATCCAGGTAAAGGACCTTTTTCAGGATTTCCAGTGCCCTTTCAGGATCGTCTGATTCACGGTGCAGCAGTGCCATGAGGTAATATGCTTCAGGATCGAAAGGATCTCGGCCGATCATTGCATGACAGGCCTGCAGGGCGTCATCGAACCTGCCCTGGTTGGAGCAGATCCTGATCTTGAGTGTAAATGCATCCTGCGGAGCATCCCCTTTGTGCAGCATCGGATCGATGATTTGAAGCGACTCCTCATAGCGCTCCTGCTGGTATAGCTCCATTGCCTGCTCAAGGGGGGCGGGCGGCTCCTTAAAGGGGATCCTGGCTGGATAAACGGGACGAATAGGCTTTGTGGCAGCTCTTACAACCGGGACTGCCGACCCGTTGGCTTTTTCTCCCTGGACCCCGCTTCTCGCGGTGGCCGGCTTCATAATGATCTCCGGCTCCCTCTCCCGTTTCTGGAAAAATGTGGCTGACGGCAATCTGACCGGAAACAGGGAAGGAACTTTTACCAGGCCTGCCTCCACCCCTCCGGTCAGAAACCAGCCCCCTGCAAGAAGGGATCTGCTGAATTTCTGGAGGATCGATTCTATCAGGAAGGGATGGAAATAGATCATCACATTCCTGCAGAGTATGATATCGAACGAGGTGGTATTGTTTGACAGGGAGGGGAATGGATCCTGGGCCAGGTTCAGGTACTGGAAGGTGACCAGTTTCCGGATGGCATCATTGATCCTGTATCTTTCCCGGTTTGTCCGGGTGAAATAGCTGGTCCTGATCCGGTCGGGTGTTCCACGGAAAGACCATTCTCCGTATATCCCGTCCAGCCCCTTTGAAAGGTTTTGCGGGTTGATATCGGTTGCCAGGATCTGGATATTCCATTGGTCATAATCAGGCAGCATGGCATGTAACAGCATGGCCACGGAGTAGGGCTCTTCGCCCGAGGAGCAGCCGGCGCTCCAGATCCTTATCCTGCGGCCGCAGCTTCTCCTGCTCTCAATCACCGGGGGAAGGATATGATTTCTCAGGTCATCATAGATCTCCCGGTCCCTCCAGAAAAAAGTTTCGCAGACAGTAAGGTAACCTGCCAGTTTCTGAACGGAATCCTGTTGCATTAATTCAGATTCCATCCACCGGCAGAATAAGTGGAGCTCCTGGAATCCAAATGCATTTCCGGCAAGTTTTATCTTTTCATAAAGCACAGACCATTTCTTCTCAGGAAAATAGAGTCCGGTCCTCTTCTCGATGATCCGGCTGAGCCGGGCCATCAGCTCGCTGTTGAACGGTTCCTCCGTGCCGTGTCCGGTGATCGGTCTTCCTTTCCTATCCATGGTTTTCCTTCCTTTTCATTTTGTAAAGGTCCAGCAGGGTCACAGCATCCGTGTGAAAGACCTCCTCCAGGTCATAGATCATGATGAGGTCATTGTCGCAGAGGAGAATTCCGGGGATCTCATGCTCCTGCCCCGGGACCACCAGCTCTGCAGGACATTCCTGCAGGCCGGACGGTTCGGTCAGTTCCAGTACCTCATCTGCCACAAAGGCCAGGTCAAGGCCGGGGGTGCTTAGAAGGATGATCACATTGTCCGGGGTGACTTTTTTCCGGGGCATCCCGAATTTTTTTCTGAAATTGACCACCGGCACTACCTCCCCGTGGACATTGATGACCCCGAGCATGGTTGCCGGTGCGCCCGGTACCCCGGTAACATTCACTGCCCTGATGATCCTTCGGATCCCGGAAACAGGCAATGCAAATTTCCGTGTGAGCACCCGGAAAATAAGAAAGGGTTCAGGTCCCGATACAGACTGAATCAAGTTCATTTAAAATTGGCAGGATTTTGTCAACTAAGATAGCCAAGGGCATCCTTTCCGGATGTAAAGGAGAAAACAAGTTGAATGTCAGTCTTCCTTCAAAAAAAGTGCGGGAAAGTGGTAAGGCAGGGAAGGCAGACCCCAACACGCTTTGTAGGGGGAACCTTAATATGGTGTAATTGATCCTGAAGGAGCTCTACTCGATCAGCTTATGCTGCAGGGCATACCTGACAATATCGGCGTTGGAATTCAGCTGCATTTTATCCATGATCCGGCTGCGGTAGGTGCTGATCGTTTTTTCACTGAGGGCAAGCAAATCACCTATATCCTTGAGGCTGCGCCCCTTGGCGATCTGTATTAATACCTCAAGTTCCCTGTTTGAGAGCAGGTCGTGAGGAGGCCCTTTCTGGTCAATGGCATCAAAGATCTTTTCAGCAATGGATTGTGTGATGTACCTGCCTCCCCCAAGTATCTTGCCTACTGCAGCCAGAAGTTCATTGGGAGCGCTCTCTTTTGTCAGATAACCGGATGCTCCTGTTTTAAGCGAACGGATGGCATACTGTGCTTCCGGGTACATGCTGATTATCAAGACCCTCACCTCCGGGTCGAGTCCTTTTATATCTTCCAGCAGATCCAGGCCGCCTCTCCCGGGCAGGTTGATGTCAAGCAGGACCATATCAAATTTACCGGCCCGCAAATTTTTCAAAGCTTCCGAAGCATCACTGGCTTCAGTGATCTGTACCTTTCCGGACACTTCCTCCAGGATCTGGCAGATCCCCTTTCTTACAATGGGGTGATCATCAACCACCAGAAAATCAGGCATATGACGGACTATTTCAAAACGGCCAATGGTATCCGGAACCTGAGGATGGTCCCTTCCCCCTCTTTACCGCTCACCTCAAAAACTCCGTTCCAGTGCAGTACCCTCTCCTTGATCCCGATGAGACCCAGGCTGTCGGAAGACTCAACCTTATCTTTCGGTATACCGGCCCCATTGTCCTTTAATTCAATCTCTAATGTATCACTTTTTTCCGTTAAAGTCAAACTTACCATGCTGGCCCCCGAGTGCCGGAGAATATTGTTCAGGCCTTCCTGGATGATCCTGTAAATGGTGATCTTGAATTCTTCACTGAACCTTGTTTCGGAGGTAGGTAATTCCAGCCCGGTTATCATATTGCTTCTGTTC
>CAYXUD010000097.1:0-7553 GCA_964467775.1 uncultured Bacteroides sp.
TCCTGCCTCATTTGAACGCTATTACCTGGACAGCCCGGAAAACCTCTCCCTGCTTCCCTTCTCGATGGATGTGGAGGTCCTGGACAGGAGCAGGCTTGCGAAGATCCCTTCGGACCGGAACACGGCCTGCCTCGATTACGATGAGATCCAGTTCCCGCTGACCATCCGCCACTGGCTGCACGGTGACTATTTCTATCCGCTGGGGATGGACCAGATCAAGAAACTGAGCGATTTTTTCGTGGATGAGAAGATCCCCGTCCCTGAAAAGGAACGTACCTGGATTCTGGCCACAGGAAGGAAGATCGTCTGGATCATGGGGCACCGGATCGACAACCGGTTCAGGATCACCGACCACACCAGCCGTGTGCTCCTCCTGAGGTTACAGCCCGATGTTGCCCCTAAGCCTTCCAAAGAACTCCTTTAACTGCTCCTTGTCACGGGATTTGATCATCCCGATCAGCGCCTCAAGCTGCTCATTGATCCGCTCGACCTGGCCAAGGCTGAAGGGGCTCAGCAGGATCTCTGAAAGCAGATAATCATCTTCGGATAAAAGTCCCCGGGCAATGCTGAGATGTTTCTTGAAGGTGGTGCCGGGAGCTTCCTGTTCCTTCATGCATGCCGCAAAGATCATGGTGGAGGAGAAAGGGATGGAGAGCGAGTATGCGATGGTCTCATCGTGTTCCATGAAGGAGTATTCATGGATCCTTATCTTCATCCTGCTGTAAAACTCCCTGAAGAACGCTTTGCCTTCCTCATCCGATTCGGAAATGATGATGGCGTTTTCATCGCTGAGGTCCTTTACATCTCCGAAAGTGGGGCCAAACATGGGGTGGGTGGAGACGAAACGGCGGCCAAGTTTCTCATAGTATTCAGCAAGTCCGCTTTTGACCGAGGTGATATCTGCAATGATGCAGTTCTCCGGCAGATAGGGGTTGATCTCTTTGAACAGTTCGGTGGTCCTGTCCAGGCTTACCGCATTGATCAGCAGGTCAGGCGTAAAATCGAGGATCTCCTCGAAGTAGAGGAATTTCCTGGAGTTAAAGAAGTATTTCAGTTTGCTCCGGTCAATATCATACACTCCCACCTCATAATCGAGACAGAGGGATTCCACCAGCCAAGAGCCCATATTCCCGGCTCCGATGATTGCAATGCGCATGTTCTTTCAGTCTGTTTTATTTTTTATATACCCGGTCTGCCTGCTGTGCCTGGAGCATGAGGTCCGCCATGACGACGGCTGCAGCCGCTTCAACCACCACGGGCACCCGCAGGGCAATGCAGGTATCGTGCCGCCCCTCCACCGTCAGTTCCTCCAACCGTCCCGATCTCAGGTTCATGGTCCGCTGCACCTGGTGGATGCTGGAGGTGGGTTTCACTGCCACCCTGAAGAGCACCTCGTTGCCATTGGTGATCCCTCCGTTAATCCCCCCGGCATGGTTGGTCTCGGTGGTCCCGTCGGTCGATATGATATTGTCATTGTGCTCGCTGCCTGTCATTTTCGCAGCATGGAACCCCGAACCGAATTCTATGCCCTTGATCGCAGGGATGCTGAAAACGATGTGGCTGATCAGCGCCTCCACCGGGTCAAAGAAAGGCTCACCCAGTCCCGCCGGGACACGGCTGATCCTGCATTCGACAATGCCTCCTATCGAATCCCGGGCCTCCACAGCTCGGTCAATGGCCGCCTCAATATCGGCGTTTCCTCCCGCCTCCAGGATCGTGGCCCTCACCTCCACCGGCCCGATCACCTTCTTTGCGATCACCCCTGCAGCCACAAGCCCGAGGGTCAGCCTGCCGGAAAAGTGGCCCCCGCCACGGTAATCCTGGTAACCCCCGAATTTCCGCCCGGCGGTGAAATCGGCATGCCCCGGCCTGGGAATATCCTTCAGCCGGCTGTAATCCTCTGGCCTGGTGCTGGTATTCTCAATGATGACCAGGATGGGGGCACCCGTGGTGTGTCCGTTGAAAAGGCCGCTCATGATCCTGGGGAGGTCGGATTCCCTGCGTGGAGTGGTTCCTTTGGCCCCGCTTCTCCGCCTGGAGAAATCGGCGTTGAAGTCGGCAAGCTTCAGGGGGATCCCGGCCGGGCACCCGTCGACCACAATCCCGACGGATTCCCCGTGTGATTCACCGAAAATACTGATCCTGAATAATTTACCAAATGAATTCATGATCCATCAATCATTTTATAGATATCATTCAGCTGAGCTGCACTCAGCTGTCCGGATGCGGTTTCCTGTCCGTCCCCCGGTGAGGCAAAAGTGAACTCTGCCCCCAGGTAGGGCCCGATGACCCGGGTAATCCGGCCAAGGGTTCCCATGCCCAGGACCACCTTCCTCCCGGGAAGCTCATAGAGGGAAACCAGGTTCTGCAGATCTTCCCGGTTGTGCACATGGGTGGCAATCTTGGCCACTGCCCCTCCCCTTCTGTAGCAATGTTCCAGTTTATCCTTCAGTTCTTTACGGCCTGGCGTACCGGAAAAGTCATGGTGTGAAAAGATCACTTCGCAGCCATGGATGGAGGCCGATTTCATGATCACCTCTGCATAACTGCCCGATGATTCAAGTTCCACATCCACATAGGAAGCCCCCAGCCCGATTGCCCCGGTCAGATAACTGATCCTCTCCTTTTCATCATACTCCCCGGGCCTGCAGGTCGCCACCGTTTTGATTCCGGCCGGGACCATGGAGTAGAGCTCTTCCGGTTCCGCCCCGAGCAGGTCCAGCCTCAGCTCGATCAGCTCTGCACCGGAACCGATCGCAGTTCCGATCTGCGAAGCCTTACTGATACTAATACAGATCATGGAGCATGGTCTTGAATTCCAAAAAGGGCATTGAACGCACAACTGCGTTCCCCAAGCCTTCGAGCAGCACAAAATGGAGCTGTTCACCGCTCTTTTTCTTATCCTTCCGGATGTTCCCGTAGATCACCTCCGGGTCGAGGGCCATTTCTACCGGCAGGCCGGCTGAAACCGCCAGCTCAGATATCAGGTCCGCCCCTGATGCCTTCAGCATCCCGAGGTTGAATGAAATCCTGGCAGCCATTACCATGCCCACCGCCACGGCCTCTCCATGCAGTACCTTCCGGTCCCGTTCAATGGCATGGCCGATGGTATGCCCGAAGTTCAGGAGCCTTCTCAGCCCTGATTCCCTCTCATCCCTCTCAACAATATCCACCTTTGCCCTCACCGACCTGGTGACCACCTCCTCCAGGACAGGCATATCCAGGTCCAGCAGCCCTTCCATATGTTCCCGCAGGTAATAGAGGAAATCCTCATCCCGGATGGCCCCGTACTTGATCACCTCGGCCACCCCTGAGATATAATGGTTACGGGCCAGGGTGTGAAGCAGGGCCAGATCGCACCAGACGAATGAGGGCTGCCGGATCGTCCCGATCATATTCTTGTACCCGTCCAGGTTCACCCCGTTCTTCCCCCCGATGCTGGCATCCACCTGTCCCAGGAGCGTTGAGGAGATAAACCCGAAGCGTACCTCCCTCAAAAAGGTGGAAGCCACGAATCCGGCCACATCCGTGGCAAGTCCCCCTCCCACACCGACCAGCAGGGTGGAACGGTCGGCCTCGAGCCTCAGCAGTTCACGATAGATCGACTCCACCGTTTGCAGTGTTTTGTGCTCCTCCCCGGATGGAACCGCAATACAGGGAAAGGGGCTGAAGAGATCATGGTGCTCGCAAAGGACATTCTCATCCACCAGTAGTACGGGCCTGGGTTCTAGATTGCCCAGTCCGCCCGAGAGGCCACCGGCCACCGATATGGCCGTTTTTCCCGACGGGGCGGTCAGGTTGATCTGGTGCATGGGGTTCATTATCTGTTCATTACACTGGTCTGGTGATTGATGGATTCCTGGTGGATCGCGCGGAAGAGCTTGATGACAAACTCTTCACTGAGACCTTTGCGTGTGCCCAGGTGCAAGCGGTTTTTCAGCATGTCGTCCCACCGCTTCGTCTGAAGGATGGTGATATTGTTGATTTTCTTGTGCTCCCCGATCTTTTCCGATACGTGCATTCTCTCTTCCAGAAGGTTGATGATCCTGTCATCCAGTTTATCGATCTGGTCCCTGAGTTCGGCAAGGGTGAGCATCAGCTCCTCTTTCACATCCGGATCCCTCAGTATAAGCCGGTCAAGAATGGCCTTCAGTCCTTCCGGGGTAACCTGCTGCTTGGCATCGCTGAGCGCCTTGTCAGGATTGCAATGGGTTTCGATGATCAACCCGTCGAAATTCAGGTCCATGGCCTTCTGGGAGATATCAAGCAGGAAATCCCTGCTCCCGCAGATATGGCTGGGATCGGTGATGATCGGAATCTGGGGGATCCGGCGGCGGAGTTCAATGGGGACCTGCCACTGCGGGACATTCCGGTAAAGGGTCCTGTCGTAACTGGAAAAGCCCCGGTGCACCGCAGCCATCTGTTTGATACCTGCATGGTTGATCCGCTCTATGGCACCGATCCAGAGGTCCACATCAGGATTGATGGGATTTTTGACCATGACAGGGATGTTGACGCCACGCAGGCTGTCGGCAATGTCCTGCACTGCAAAAGGATTGGCCGAGGTGCGGGCCCCGATCCAGAGGATATCCACGCCATATTTTAGCGCCTCATACACGTGCTTCACATTGGCTACCTCGGTGGTGACCAGCATTCCTGTCTCCTGTTTCACCAGCTGAAGCCATTTAAGCCCCACTGACCCCACACCCTCAAATGCATTGGGCCTGGTCCTGGGCTTCCAGATTCCCGCCCTGAAGATCTTGATGCCCATATCGGCGAGGGGAACAGCCGTTCTCATCACCTGCTCTTCTGTCTCGGCGCTGCACGGGCCCGCTATGAAGATGGGTTTGGTAAAAACACCACCCTCATAAGCGATCGGTTCCAATTCAACTTCAACCTCCATGATACGATTATTCGATTACTGATTTTCCTTTCATATACTCCCCCAGGATCCCCAGTGACGGGGTAAAGGGCCTGACGGCTTCCAGCGATTTCTTATACATCGCGTAGTCGCTTATCTCCACATCCACATAGAACATGTATTCCCAGTCCTTCCCGGGAATAGGCATGGACTGGATCTTGGCCAGGTTGATCTCATAATAGGAGAGGATGGAGAGGATCTTCGAGAGCGATCCGAACTTGTGTGCCACCGTGAAATAGATGGATGCCTTATTGACCTGGGAAGGCGGTACATTGAAGCCGTTCTCTGCCAGGATCAGGAAGCGGGTGTAGTTCATCTTGTTGGTCTCAATACTCTCGGCCAGGATATCCAGGCCGTACTTTTCCGCAGCCAGCCTGCTGGAAATGGCCCCGGTATCGGTCAGCCCCTTCAGAGCTATCTCCTCTGCACTCAGTGCTGTATCAATGCTTTCGATAAGCCTGATCCCCGGATGGGCATCGAAAAAATCCTGGCACTGCAGGATGGCCATGGGGTGTGAGTAGACCTCTTTCAGCTCCCCGATCTTCACTCCCGGCATGGCTACCAGGTTCTGCTTGATCCTCAGGTAGATCTCCCCGATGATATGCATTCTGGAGCCAATGATCAGGCTGTAGTTGGGTAAAATGCTGCCGGCAAGGGAATTCTCGATGGCCATGATCCCGAGGTCAGACTTCCTGCTCTTCAGGGATGATACCATATCCCTGAAAGTTTTCCGGGGGAGGATCTCGATCTCTTCATCCCTGAAATAATGGTGGGCGGCAATCTCATGGAAGGCCCCGTATCCACCCTGTATGGCGATTGTCTTTACCATTGCCCCAAAACAAAAAACCCGACTTACAGCCGGGTACCATAGATATAGATCAAGCCCGACCAGTCATCTGCCTGTAAAAAAATAAAAGTGATAAACCTTGCTGTTACGGGCCATACTTTAGAATTCAGGCTGTAAACGTAATCATTTATAACCAGAAAACCAAGAGCCGGTGCAATTTGCATGATCGGGCGGGGAATTATGATCTTTTATTGATAATATTGCCCCCATGAACAAAAAAGAGCGTTTTGAAAAGGTGATCGCCCATTTCACACAAACCATGCCCGTAGCGGAGACCGAGCTTACATATACCAATCCTTATGAACTTATCGTGGCAGTGATCCTGTCAGCACAGTGCACGGATAAACGGGTGAACATGATCACACCCGGTTTCTTTGCGGTCTACCCGGATATTTGGTCACTTGCCAAAGCGGAACCTGAACAGATCCATGAACTGATCAGCAGCTGTTCCTACCCCAATAACAAGGCCAGGCACCTTTCACGGATGGCCAGGATGGTGGTGGATAAGTTTGGCGGTGCGGTTCCGGATAATCTGGAGGAGCTGCAGCTCCTTCCCGGGGTGGGCCGTAAAACAGCCAACGTGATCCTGTCGGTTGCGTTTCAGAAGCCTGTAATGCCGGTGGATACGCATGTTTTCAGGGTGGCTGCACGGATCGGCCTAACCTCAGGGGCAAAGAATCCTTATGAGACAGAAATGCAGCTGATCAGGTATATTCCCGAGGAACATATCCCCCGGGCACATCACTGGTTCATCCTGCACGGAAGGTATGTCTGCACGGCCCGTAATCCCGCCTGTCACACCTGCGGGATCAGCCACCTGTGCAGGTACGTTGAAAAGAAACGGAAGAGATAGCACTCCTTTTATGTACATTTGTTCAACCTGAATATCACCTGTAATGCGGAGTATCATTACAAACCTGGCTCTGTTCATCCTTCTTTTCGCGGCTTCCTCCGCATCCTCCCCGTCCATTGATTTCAGGGCAGGCAGGCACAACAATGTCTGCAAAGACCTTCAGAATGATGTCCTGCTCTATTTTGTCTTTGTGGATACCCGGACAACCTATCCGTGGACTGAATTTGATATCCTGACCACCATCGATTCCATTCAGGTGGCTGCACAATGGCTGGAGAGGCAGGCCGAACAGAACAATATCTCCCTGCACATCAAGACAGATTACTATATCGGAAACGAGTTCACGACCATAGAGCGAAACCTGCCGGGCAGGAGTGTGAAGGGGACGGTGCAGGAGCAGGGCCTGGTCAAAGGCATGGCTTCTTTGAACCGGTGGGGGGACTATATCTCCAAGACCATCGGTGAATCGCTCTACATCAAGGAGAAAGACGGGATCCCGGTCCAGAAACGGCCGGGGACCAAAGAGCGGCTGATTGCCTACCTGAGGGATGAGTACCAGGTGGAGAGTGTGGGCCTTCTGATGTTGGTCAACAACTACTTCAGGTCTGATATATCTTTGGCTATCAATACCTTGCATAACGATGACGTGGAATTCTCCGTGGTCAGCTATAAATATCCTTCGGAAATTGCCCACAGCTTCCTCCACCTTTACGGAGCTGCAGATCTGTGTGAAACCCCTTTCCGCAGAAGCCCCCGGAATATCAGACTGGCGGCGGATGCCTTTCCCGACGATATCATGTCAGATGTGTACGCCAGGACTTTGCGGGAACTCGAAATCGGCGAATATACCCGGTATATGATCGGCTGGACTGAAGAACTGGACAGGGAATATGAACCTCTAATGACCGAAAGATTTACTCTTTTTAAATAAA
>CAYXUD010000098.1:0-18275 GCA_964467775.1 uncultured Bacteroides sp.
GATGGCCTGCGGGAGAACCAGTGAACGGATCTTTTCCTATTTTTAAGGGCCCCGTTTGGGGAAAAGCCTGCGACTGTGGAGCAGAGATCATCGAAGATATTACTTGCCGTTCTGCCGGGGGCAACGCTGCTGGCCGGGCTCCTCTACATCGCTGTCATCATCAGGCCCGTCTTCTATTTCCACCATGTGCAGCCCCCCTTCATCATGAGCCACGAGTTCCTGGGAAAATATTTCACAACCCCGGGCGGCCCCTCCGAACTGCTGGCCAACCTGCTTATGCAGACCTTCCATCACAGGATCCTTGGCCCCGCTGTCTTCTTCGGCCTGGCACTGGCCATCTGCTGGCTGGCATACAGTCTGATGAACCATATTTACAAAAGCAGGCTGAACCTTGTCTGGGCCCTGGTTCCGTTCACCCTTACCGTGCTCCTGGCCAACAACTACAACCTGCCCTTTTCGGTGATCGTCTCCATGGCACTTGTCCTGCTCCTGGCCCTCCTTCTGGCCAAAGCCGGCAGGAGGACTGCCACCAGGATTCTTTTCTATACCCTGGGAGCGGCCCTGATCTACTATCTCTCGGGAAGCGGCTACCTGCTGCTCTATTCGGCCCTCGCGCTCTTCTTCTGTATCGATGCCAGGAACCGGTGGAGCCTGGTCGCTCTCCCCTGCATTGCGGCATTTGCCTTTCTTGTCCCCCGGCTGGCATCGCAAACTATTTTTCCCGTCCCTCCGGGCCAGACCTATTTTTATCTCTTCCCCCCGAAGATCCACTTCATGGCCTACGAGCCACCCGGCATATTCTATATCTATCTCTTATCGGTCCCCCTCCTGCTCGCCGGGGCCGGCATCACGTCCCTGGTTCAGAAGCGCATAAGCGGCCGGGGAGAGGATCTCCCGGGGAGGCGCATGAACCCGGGGAGCCGGATGAACCCGGGGAGCCGGATGAACCCCGGGAGCCGGATGAACCCGGGGATGTGGATGAACCCGGGGAGGTGGATGGAACGCGTAAGCTGGACAGGCCCGGGAAAACGGCTGATACCCGCGAACTGGCTGATAACCGGTGCCTTCGCCGCCATCCTGGCGGTGTCCTTTTTCGGTCACCGGGCCACTTTCAGGGCGGATGCAAGGAGGATCGTGGCAAGCGACTATTACTGTTACCGGGGTGACGCCCGCAGAACGGCCAGGGCCGCCACGCACCTGGAGGATTACAGCTTTGCCGCCAACCTGAACTACAACCTGGCCATCGGCAAGGCCGGGAGACTGACGGAGGGGTTCTTTGATTTCTTCCAGGTCAGGGGGAGCGATGCACTGCATCCCGACGTGGAGTTCTCCATGGAGCTCTCGTTCATTTCGGCCGATTTCTACTACGCGCTGGGCTACATCAGCGAAGCGAGGCACTGGGCCTACGAATCGCTGGTCTGGGCCCCCTGCAGCCCCAGGGCCCTGCAGCTCCTGGTGAAAATCCACCTGGTCACCGGGGAGTACAGGGCGGCGGAACGGTGCCTGGGACTGCTGGACAGGGGGCTGGTGAGCAGGAAGTTTGTGCGCGAATATATGCCCTGTGTAAAAGATACGGCGCTCACCGCCGCCAGCAGGGAGATCGCGGAGAAAAGAGGCTTCATCCCGGCGGAGAGGGAGCTGAGCCCCTTCATTGACGAAAGGTTCCGGGAGCTGCTGGAGGCCAGTGACGCAAACAGGCTCGCCTACGAATGCCTGATGCTCTGTTACCTCCTGGAAGCCCGGCTGGAGAATTTCATGGAGCTGTACCAGGAGGCCGGCAAATATTTCGACCGGCCCGTTGAAATCTATGAAGAGGCCATACTGGTCTATGGCGAGATGAACGGCATCCCTGTCAGGTCGCAATATGATATCACCCCTGCCACCCTGGCCCGGTTCGATGAGTTCAACAGGACCCTGGAGCAGTACGGTGATAACCGGAGGATGGCCAGGAACGTCCTTTACTGGGAAATGGGCAGGAGCTACCTCTACTACAACCATTTCCTTTTCCCCCGCATCGTCAAACCCGGGATTACCAGAGAAGATGATGAGGAACCCGCTATTTAACATACTGATCCATATGGTGGTCCCCGGAGCGCTCCTGCTTACAGGCTGTTCGGACCACGCGGTCAATGCGGATGAAGCCGGCCGTGTGGCGGGGATCTTCCCGGAATATTACGGCCTGACCATCCCGCCCAACATCGCCCCCCTCAATTTCATCATCAGGGAAGAGGGCTCAAGGTTCAGGGTGAAGATATCGGCCGGGGAGAGCGGATCCATCGAGATCGCGCAGCGGTCACCCTCCATCAGGATCCCGCTGGAGAGATGGCACGAGCTGCTCTCCGCCAACCGGGGCGGGGACCTGACCATCGGGATCAGCTCTTTCAGCGGCGGGAGGTGGACCAGGTACACCCCCGTGGAGCACCACATCTCCACATACCCCATCGATCCCTGGCTGGCCTACAGGCTGGTCCACACCGTCTACCTCACCTGGCGCACCATGGGGATCTACCAGCGCGATGTGACCACCTTCAGGGAGCGCCCCGTCATCGAGAACTCCTCCACCGGCCACGGCTGCATGAACTGCCACACATTTTCACAGAACGACCCCTCCAGGATGCTCATCCATTTCCGCATCCTCCACCCCGGCACCCTGATATGGGACGGGGAGAAGCTGTTCAAGGCCGATACCCGCACCTCCGAAACGATGTCCGCCGGCATCTACCCCGCCTGGCACCCCGACGGTCACCATATCGCCTTCTCGACGGGGAGGATCAGCCCGCACCTGACCACGCGGCTGAACAAACCGGTGGATGTGGCTGACAGGGCTTCGGACCTGATGGTGTATGATATGGAAAGCAACACGGTGACCACCTCGCCAGAGGTGACCACGGCGATGCGGGAGAACATGCCCGCCTGGTCCCCGGACGGAAGGTGGCTCTATTACATCCGCGCCCCCGCGGCGGTCCCGGGTGACGAGGAGAGCGTGCTGCACTCCCGCTACAGCCTGATGCGCATTGTCTACAGCACGAAGCTGAACAGATGGGGTGAGGCGGAGATGGTCCTCAGTGCCGATTCCACCGGGATGAGCATTTCGATGCCCGCCATCTCGCCCGACGGGAGGTACCTTGCCTGCTCCATGTCGGACTACGGCTACTTCACCATCTTTCACCGGGGGAGCGACCTCTACTGCGTGGACCTGGAGACGAATGATTACTGGAAGCTCGGACTGAACAGCAGCAGCGCCGAAAGCCATCCTTCATGGTCCTCCAACGGCCGGTGGCTGGTCTTCAGCAGCAAGCGGATCGACGGGGTGCTGTCGAGGCCCTTCATTGCCTATATCGACGCGAACGGGCGGGCCAGCACTCCCTTTGTGCTGCCCCAGAAGGACCCTGAAATGTATGAAAGGCTGGTGGCCAACTACAACCTCCCCAGGCTGATCACCGGGAAGATCGGGCTCAGGCCGGTGGAGATACGCAACGCGGTGCTGAAGGAGCCCCGGAAGGTGAAATACAGATGATGGCCCTTCATGGGCTCTCCCCCCCTGTGGCATCCGAGCGGATGTGCACATCCCTCTGCGGGAAGGGGATCTCGATGCCGGCCTTGGTCAGCTTGTTGTTCACGGCGACATAGAGCTCGCTCTCTACCGAAAGCCGGTCTTCAATATCCGTCCAGGCCAGCAGCCGGAAATTCAGCGAGCTGTCCCCGAACCCCAGGAAATAGGCCCTGGGCGAAGGGGCCCTGTTCACCATCGCATGCTCTGCCGCAACCTCCTCCATCAGGCGCAGCACCAGCCCCGGGTCGGTACCGTAGGCCACCCCGACCCTGATGTCCATTCTCCGGTTGGAATCGGAAAGGGTCCAGTTGATCATCTGGTTGGAGATCAGGTTCCCGTTGGGAACGATCACCTCCGCCCCGTCAAAACTTCTCACGGTGCTTGACCTGAGGCCGATGGAGAGCACCACCCCCATAAGGTCACCCACCTGCACCGTGTCCCCCACCTTGATGGGCCTTTCGAAGGCAATGATCAGCCCCGAGACCATGTTGTTGAAGATGTTCTGCAGGCCGAAACCTATCCCCACGGAGAAGGCTCCCAGCACGATCGACAGGTTGGTCAGCTTCATGCCGGCGGCGGCGGCGGCCAGGAAGAAACCTCCCGAGATCAGGCCGATCCGTACCAGCAGGATGATGGTACTCGGCATGCCCTTGGCCGTCGTTACCCTGGCAAACACGTCTTTCTCCAGGATATGGCGTACCATCCGGGTGACCACGATGGAGATCCAGATCACCAGGACAAAAATGAGTACGCTTCCCGGGGTGATATCCACCGCCCCGATCTTCCATCCCTCGGTCAGCACGCCCCTGCCCCATTCGTAGAACGCATCCTTCACCCTGAAGATGTTCAGCATGGTCACGAAAAAGAATACCCAGAGCAGCAGGTGGATCAGCCGGGTGGTCTTCCTGTAAATGGGGGCGAACTCTTCCCTGAAAACATTCAGTTTCTGGACCTTGTTGCTGGCGAGCAGGAGAAATACCAGCGTGTCGGCCGCCCTGGTGGCCACCAGGATCCCGATGGCAAGAACGGCCGTCTGGATGGGGATCAGGGTGAAGAATTCGGCCATCCGGACTGCGCCCACGAGGTTCCCGATCACAGCGATGAAAAGCAGCAGGGCAAAACCAAGCAGGATGATCCGGAACAGGTGGTAGAGGAGGGTGTTCCTGAAGCGGTCGAGCAGGGGTTTTTTCAGGATCATCCAGAGGTAGAGGATCAGTGCGATCACGCTGATCAGCAGCAATGCGATCCTCAGGATGATGCTGGGGTAGTAGATCAGCTCGTAGATGAAGGTGATGCTGTAGATCACCACGAGGATGGTCATCCAGGTCCGTGCAAGGCTGCCGTAAAGGCGCAGCACGATGATCAGCATGGGGATCATCAGAACGATCAGGTTCAGCGCCCTGAAGGTCTCCGGGAGGTCGGGGAATATGAACCTGATCACCAGCGCGGCGATGAACATTACAGTGGCCACGGGGGAATAGACGAGGGTCATGTGCATATCGGAGAGATCGAACTTGTCCACCGAAATCAGCCTGGCGAAGTGCTTCTTGTACCAGATGGAGAAACCGAGAAGCGCCAGGAACAGGCCTGTTATAAAAAGCATGGGGATCAGAAGCTTGGTCCTGAAGACCTTCAGGTCAGAGGTGACCGATGCCTTCAGCTGGAGGAGGTGGTTGCGGAACATGGTGGTGTCTTTCAGGCCTGAAAGCCCTTCGACAAACCCGGGCATGTCCCGCCTGAACAGCTTCTCTCCCAGCAGCGTCTTCTGGTCCTTGATCCTGGCCTGCAGGGCCTCCAGCTGGTTCCTCCTCTCGGAGAGCCTGTCCTGCTGTACCATGACGGCATCCAGGTCCTCCTGGAGCAGGGACCTGACCGAGTCGATCTTAAACATGGTCTCATCGATCCTCGTCAGCCGGGACTCGGTAAGCTCGTCAGCGGTAAAGCCGGCTGCTGTAAGCTCCCACCTGCGCTTGTAGGTGCTGAGGTTGCTGGTTGACTCCTCCAGCCGGTCTGCTTCCTTCGACAGCCTGCCCTGCAGCTGGCCGACGTTCCCGAGGAAAAGGTTTGACTTGCTGTTGATATTCTCCAGCTCCCTGACCCCCACCTCTGCAAATGTTTCCAGCGTGGTGTCCGAAAGGAACAGGTCGATGGCTGAAAAAAGGGTGTCCACCTCCTCTTTGTATTTCAGGATGGCCTCTTCCGGGAATTGTGCCAGCCCGGACCGGTTGATCACATCGAATGTCTCGGCAAAAGCCTCCGTGATCCCTGATGGGGGAAAGGGCAACACCTGTTTGACCGCCGTATCCTTGCCGGTCACCCCCTCCTGGCCGACCGTCCTGATGATCCCCTGTCCCAGGATGGCCTGGGAGAGCAGCTGGGCGAGGAGGACGATGTAGAGTGCCCGGGACCTGTCTGTCTTCATCTCTCTCTTTGATGGGTTGGGATCTCAAATCTACAAAAAAAAGCGCGAGGCACATATCGCCATGTGCCCCGCGGTCTGTCCTGCATCCGGAGGTCCGCCCCGTGAACCGGCGTTCCGGCCTGTACCCTGTGGTCCGGCCTGTGAGCCGGCGGTCCGGCCTGTACCCTGTGGTCCGGCCTGTGAGCCGGCGGTCCGCCCGGAGGTCCGCCCCGTGAGCCGGCGGTCCGGCCCGTACCCTGTGGTCCGGCCTGTGAGCCAGCGGTCCGCCCCGTGAGCTGCCAGCTATTCGCCGGCGTTCGCTTCGCTCCCCGGCTCCTCCTTACCCGCTTTGCCGTCCATCTTGGCCTCGAATTTCATCCTCCACCTCTCCCTCTCCTTCCAGGGGAATTCATGATCGTGTCGCGGGTGACTGCCGGGACCGTGGCCGATGACCCCGGTCAGGAGGATCTTGGAGAGCAGCAGCAGCCCGAGGGCCTGCCACCAGGTGACGGCCGGACCGCTGAACAATCCGGGGACCAGCCAGTTCCAGAGCCACATCACCACGAATGTGAATGCGACCAGCCCCGCGATCCCGAATACCGCGAACTTCCCGTAATAAAAGCATCTTCTTGTTTTCATGACTATCCTGTTTTTATCTGTTTATACAGCTCTTTCAATTGTTCCCTGAGGTACGTCACCGCGTACCGCTTCCGGGAAAGAAGGGTGTTGATCCCCTCGCCGGTGATTTCGGAGATCTCCTTGAAGCTCAGCTCCTCAAATTCGTTCATGATGAAAACATCCCGCTGTTTTTCCGGCAGTCGCTCCAGGCAGCGTTCAATGGTCTCCCAGATCACTCCCCTCATGTACTCCTCCTCCGGTCCCCGGGAGAGGGAGGGCAGGATATCCTCCAGCATCAGGGGCCCCTCCCCGGCATCCTCCCCGTTCAGCGTCCTGCCGGACAGCCGTTCAGGCCTCCGTTTCCTGAAGTAATCGGTGATGCGGTTGCCGGCCACCGTGAAGAGCCACGAGGTGATGGAGCTCACCGAACGGATGTCGTCGAACCCGGCACTCAGCTGGTAAAACACATCCTGGAGAATATCCCTTGCGTCCTCTTCGTCCCCGACCCTGCTGCGGATGAAGCCCAGCAACCTTCCCTGCTCCTTCCTGACCAGGTCATCCATGTATGTTCTGTCTGCAGCGGTCATCTCATCCTTAAAATCATCCTTCACCTCTAAAGACGATCAAGGTGCGAAAATATTTTAAAAATGTTGCAGGTTGATGGGGGGTGCACGGAAAGAACGCAGGCAGATCACCCTGCCTGCGGAATGACAAGACCATGCCGGGGCACTTCCGGCATGGTATGAAACGGTTGTGAAATGCCTCCCTCCTTTGCAGCTTACCTGCGGACCTTCACCGGGTAAGGCGGGCGGACGGGATCGGGCCGGGGATCCTCCTTCAGCTGCCTGAGCACGATCTCGATCGCCTTCTCAAGCTGGGGGTCCCCTCCTTTGATCACCTCGGCGGGGGTCTGCTCTACCTCCACGTCGGGCGGAACGCCAACGTTCTCCACCACATAGCCGCCCTCTTCCGTCCAGATGGCCAGGTTGGGTGCGGTGATGTACCCCCCGTCCACCATCTCCGGGAACCCCAGGATGCCCACCAGTCCACCCCAGGTGCGCTTCCCCACCAGGGTGCCCACTCCGAATTTCCGGAACATCCAGGGAAGCATATCCCCTCCCGATCCGGCATTCTCATCGATGATCATCACCTTGGGCCCCTGGATGGAGGCACCCGGTGTTTTCAGGTCCTTCCCGTACCGCATGTTCCAGTGGGCCTGGTAAGGCCTCCGGAGGATATCGATATAGTAGTCGGCCAGAAGTCCGCCCCCGTTGTAGCGTTCATCAATGATGATCGCTTTCCTGTCGGCCTGGGGGAAGAAATAGCGCTTGAAATATTCATGGCCCGCATCGGCCGTGTTGGGCACATAGACATAGGCCACCTGTCCGCCGGTGGCCTCCCGTACCTTCTTCAGGTTGCCCTCCACCCAGTCACGGTTCCGGAGTGCACCCTCGTCACCGACCGGGACCACTTTGATCTCCCTCGACCCCGACCCGTCCGGGTCGGGCCCCACGGTGAGCTCCACGATCTTTCCGGCGCTGTTCTCAAAAGGCTTATAGAGGTTTTCGCTCGCCCTGAGGTCGTTCCCGTTCACCGCCAGCAGGTACTCCCCCGCCTTCACGTTCAGCCCGGGTTCGGTCAGCGGGGAGCGGAGCTGCGGGTTCCAGTTCAGTCCCTCGAAGACCTTTGCGATGCGGTAGCGGTTGTACTCCACCCTGAAATCGGCTCCCAGCAGTCCGCCCCCGACCCGCCCGGTTTCGGTCAGGTCGTCACCCCCGCCTCCCCTGTGGTGCCCCACGGCAAGTTCGCTGCACATCCACCGGATCACCAGGTTCAGGTCGTTGCGGCAGGTGAGGTGGGGCAGGAACTGTGCATATTTCTCCTTCATGGCGGGCCAGTCGGCCCCGTGCATGCCGGGATCGTAGAAGTAGTCCCGGTTCACCCGCCAGACCTCATCGAATATCTGGGGCCATTCAGCCAGGGGTTCGATCTTCACCTCCAGGTTTTCCGTGTTGATCACCCCTTTACCGGCTTCCGGTTTGGCCCCGGCCCCGCAGATCCCCCAGGTTCCGCCCTTGCGGTAGAGCATCTTTTTCCCGTCGGCCGACAGGGTGTAGTGTTCCATCTCTGCCACCTCCTTATCCTCCCGCTCCCTGATGTCATATTTGCGCATGGCTGTTTTGCCCGGTTCGTGCTTGATATAGAGGATCTCGTTCTCCACGGCACATCCCAGCCCTTCATACTCCCCGGCATCCACCGGCACGGCGATGATCCTGTTCATGATCCCTTCCAGGTCGATCACCAGGGGCTTCTCCTTCTCCTTCCCGTCATCACCCCTCTTCTTCTTCCCGGACCCCTTTTCAGGATCCCCGTCCCCGTTCTCCCCGTTATCCCCGTTCTCCTCCTTCATCCCCTCCTCGTCACTCTCCCTGGCAAAAGGGGAGAGGGTCTCCTCCCGGAGGGTGGCCAGGTAGATGTTCCTGGTCATCTCCATGTCGGCGCTGGACTGGTCGAACCAGTTGATCACCGGTCCCGCGTCGGTGGATGCGAAGAAATAGAGGCAGGTGCCGCCGCGGTCAAAGACCGGCTCAGCCGCATCGCTCATGCCGTCGGTCACGGCGAATGACCTCTTCTGCTCCACCGAATAGAGGTATACCTGCTTGAACTGGGTGGCGGTCACCCGTGTATAGGCGATCCACCTGGAATCGGGGGACCAGTCGCCGAACATGAAGCGGAACGGACCGGGGGTATAGAGCTCATCCGAATCGACCTTGTCGATGGCCCCCGACTCCACCTCCAGGAGATAGAGGTTCCTGGCGTTGTCCACGTAGCAGATCCTCTTCCCGTCGGGTGACCATACGGGCCAGGCATAAAAGCCGTTCCCGCGCAACGGGAGCACCCGGACCTCTCCCCTGCCGTCCTGGGGCAATATCCGGAGTTCATACTCGCCGGAGGCATCCGAGAAGCAGGCAATGCTTTTCCCGTCGGGCGACCAGGCGGGGTACTTCTCATGCGCCCCTGCCGTATGGGTCAGGTTGCGGGGATCCCCCTTGTCGGCGGGGACCGTCATGATATCCCCCCTGTAATCGAAGACAGCCCTGGCCCCTGACGGAGAGATATGGGCGCTGCGTATGTACCTCCCGCCCTTCACATAGCGGGGCCTCACCTCCTGGAGGTCCGCCGCAATGCCGACGGTCAGCTTCCGGGAAGTGCCCGATCCGATGTCGAAAGTGTGCAGGTAGCCGGCCTGCTCGAAAATGATGGCTGAACCGTGGTGGGAGGCACTGAGGATGGGGAAATCCGTGAAACCGGTCAGCTGCCCGACCTTCCCCGAGCCTGTGTGGTATGAGAAAAGGTTGAACTCCCCGTTGCGGTCACTGAGGAAATAGACCTCATCCCCGATCCACATGGGGCAGACGTCGTTGCACCCTCCTTGCGGCTTGGGGATCTCGACAACGGAGCGGTCACCGAAAGAGAAGAGCCAGAGCCTTGAGATGGTCCCGCCCCGGTAGTTCTTCCACTCCAGGAACTGGTCGGTTCCCGGGGTATAGGCCATTCTCCGCCCGTCGGGCGAGTAACATGCGTGGTAGGCGTTGGGGATCTCCAGCCTTTCCGGGAACCCCCCTCCGACCGGCACGGTGAAGAGCTGGAAATAGCGGCCGGTATGCACGGCCCGCTGGGAGAGGAACAGCACCCTCTTCCCGTCCACCGTAAACCCTTTGCAGAGGTCCCTTCCCGGGTGCCAGGTGAGCCTGGCGGGGACGCCCCCTTCGACGGGGACCACGAACAGGTCGGTGTTGCCGTCGTATTCGGCGCTGAAGGCGATCAGTTTTCCGTCCGGTGAGAAGGCGGGCCTCGATTCCACCCCCTCATCCACGGTCAGCCTCCGGGGCTGGGAACCGTCCGACCGGGCCACCCACAGGTCATTGGCATAGATGAAGGCAATGTGGCTGTCGCTGATGGCAGGCTGGGAAAGGAGCCTGGTGTCGGCCGGGTCTGTGCCGCTTAGTCCGGAAGCGGCGAAAAAGAGCCCCGTGCAAAGCAGGCTCATGAATCGCAGATATCGCATGGCAATGGTATTTTATGTAACGATTTATGAAATGATATTCAAGGTAAGCATTTGTTTTGAAATGAGTAGCTTTGGTGAATGATAACAATGATGCATCCAGCTTTTTTCAAACCTTTGGTGATGGCGGCCCTGCTCTCCGTCACCCCGGGCACCGCCGCCCAGAAAGCCATTGAGCATGAACCCGTTCCAATGCCCGGCTCCGAGCTCAGGAAGTTCCGCTCCGGGATCATGGACCAGGAATTCCTGATCTATGTCCAGCTCCCCCTGGATTACGTCGCTGACGGTTCAAGGAAATACCCTGTATACTATATGACCGACGCCAACCGCTCCTTCCCCCTGACCGCGAACATCTCCACGGTGCTCGGTTTTCCCCCGACCGGGTTCCCGCAGGTGGTGGTGGTCGGGATCGCCTACGACATCAGGGACATGTTCGAATGGGCTGCATGGCGGACGAGGGACCTGACGCCGGTGGCCGACCGGGGTACAGAAGAATACTGGGAGGGGCTCATAGGAAGAATGAGGGGGGATACCGCCATCCGGGTAGAGACCGGGGGAGCCCCGCGCTTCCTCAGCTTCATCTGCGATGAGCTGGTCCCGTTCATCGAATCCGAATACCGGGTTTCGGCAGAGGACAGGGCACTGGGAGGATACTCCTACGGGGGGCTCTTCACCCTTTTCGCCCTGTTCGAGCGGCCCGGTGCGTTCCGGCGGTACTTTGCCGGGAGCCCGAGCATCTTCTACGCCGGCGGTGTGATGTTCGACAGGGAGAAGGCCTTTGCCGCGAGTCACGAGGACCTGCCTGCAAGGCTGTTCCTCAGTGCGGGCGGGCTCGAAGAGGAAGAGTTCAAAGCCAGCGTGAAAGAGATGGCCGAAACGCTGGGATCCCGCCACTACCCGAACCTGGAGGTGCGGTCCTGTGTATTCGAGGGGGAGTACCATGCTTCAGCATACGCCGCATCCGTGATGAGGGCATTCACAGAGCTCTACGGGGAGTGACGGGGTGCAGCAGGGATGACAGGGTACAGCAGGGGTGGCCTTCAGGTGCTCCGGGCCTTCCCTCCCTTGTAGACCTGCCTGACCTTCAGCGGTCCCGGCGCCTTCTCCAGCAGCACCAGGTCGGCATGGGCGCCGACATGGAGCCAGTGGCCGGCGGTGTGGTCCAGCAGCCTGGAGGGGTATACCGACCCCATGTTCCAGCCCCTGGCCAGCCCCTCCATGCCGGTGATCCTCTGCACCCCCTCCAGCAGTGTGCCGGCCGATCCTGCCAGCAGCTCCGGGTTGCCTTCCCTGTGCAGCCTCCCCTCCCGGGTGAGCCGGATCCTCCCCGCGGCCGGGGATTCATACAGCCCCGGCTGGAGTCCCGCGTACGGCATGCTGTCGCTCACCAGGATGGCCCTCTCCCCCTTTGAACGGATGAATACCCTGAGCACCTCGTCGGGCAGGTGAAACCCGTCAGCGATCATGGTCGCGTACAGGCGGTCCTCCGCCAGCTGGTCCCAGAGGCAGTTGGGGTGGCGCGGCAGCACCATGTGGCATCCGTTCCCCAGGTGGGTGGAGAGGGTGGCGCCGGCATCCACCGCCCTCCGGATCTCCTGGCTGCCGGCCGCGGTGTGGCCTATGGCAACGACCATGCCCAGTTCGGCACATCCCCTGATCAGTCCCTCGCTTCCCGGCAGTTCCGGGGCCAGCGTGATGATCCTGATCCTGCCCCCGGCATCATCCTGCCACCGTTTGACCAGTTCCAGGTCGGGCAGCAGGCAGAAGCGCTTTGCATGGGCGCCCCTCGGGCCATCCTCCCCTGAGATGAAGGGGCCTTCCAGGTGGATTCCCCCGATCATCCGGGCGGTGAGCCCCTCTTCCCCCATCGCCCCGGCAAAGGTCTTCAGCAGGCCTGAGATCTTCCTGCGCGGCCCTGTGATCAGGGTGGGGAAGTATCTTGTCACCCCGGTTGCCAGCAGCGCCTCTGAAACGGTCCCGATCTGTTCCGCGGTCAGCCCCGGGTCATTGAAATCAACCCCCATGTAGCCGTTGACCTGCAGGTCCACCAGTCCGGGGGCGATGACAGGCAGCCTTTCCCGGTTCTCCCCGCCGGGCCAGTACTGCTCACCGATATCGGCCAGGGTGAAGATACGGCCGCTCAGGATCCCCATACGGATCACCTTCCCGGTCTCATAGTGGATCCCCTCGAGTATGGTCTTGCTGTCCTCCAATCTGCAGCCTCCTTTTTATCTCTCCTTATTATCTATCCCTTTTATGCCGCCCCTGTCTCTCCCGCCTCCATCGCCTCCCCCCGGGGCCGGATCAGCAGCCCCGCCAGGCAGTACAGTACAAATGCAATGACTACCGGGGACCCTATTTCGGTTGCAAGGGATACATCCAGCATAAATTTAGCAATAACAAAGGTAAGAAACCCTCCTCCGATGGAGATAAGTGCCGCCCGGTGGTCCATCCGGTTGAAAAGGGGGAGCAGCCCCATCATCATGGGGATGGAAACAGGGCCAATCAGGGCGGCGAACCAGGAGATGAGCAGTCCCAGGACCCCCCCGAACCTGTCGGCGTTGAGCGCGATGATGATGGTCAGGGCAAGGAACGAGAAGGAGATGGCCCGGATCACCCCCAGGCTCCTGACCCGGTTCTCCCTGCGGGGGAAGAGGAAGGGGATGATATCCCTGCTCAATACCGCCGTGATGGTGTTGGCATCGGAGGATGTCATGGTCAGGGTATTGGCGAACATGGAGGCCAGCACCAGCCCTGTCAGTCCCGCCGGAAGGAATTCGAGCGCCAGGCGTGAGTAGACGTTTTCAGGGTCCTCCATCCCTGGAAAGAAGATGGGGGTGCACCACATGGGGAAGAAGAGGACCAGGGGCCAGAAAAGGTAGAGGAGTGCTGAAAGCCGGGCGGACTTGCGCACGCTCTTTTCCGACGGCTGGGCAATGAAGCGGGTGGCCAAATTCCAGGTGCCCCCGTTGTAGCTGAGGAAATTGAGGACAAGGAATGTCAGGACGAACCAGGCGGTATAGGGCTCTGGGAAGGGGTCCAGGTGCCCTTCGGGGAGCCTTCCCCAGATGTGGAGCGCCTCGTTCAGCCCGCCCAGGTGGATGATGACCACCACGAGCATGGTGAACCCGGCCACAAGCTGGATGGTGAACTGGAAAAGGTCGTTCCACACATCCGCCCAGATCCCCCCCAGGGAGATATAGATGAGCGAGATCCCCCCGGCCAGCAGGATCCCCGCCATCAGGGGCAGGCCCGTGAACCCGTGCAGCAGTATCCCGATGGCGGCCCACTTGGCGGCAATGTCAAAGAGCTTCAGGATCACCCCGCTCCATGCGATCAGCTGCTGGGTGGAGCGGTTGTAGCGGTTGCGGAGGTATTCGGTGGGGGACTGGATGTGGTGCCTGATCCTGAGCCGGGCCCACGCCGGGGCCATGAAGACGGAACCGGCCATCAGCCCGGTGAAGATGGTCAGTGCCCACCAGACGTAGACAGAGACGCCGTAGGTATAGGCCAGGGCCGCATAGGCCACGAAGACCGCGCCCGAATAGCCCGACACGTGGTGGGAGATCCCGGCCAGCCACCAGGGAAGCCTGCCCCCTGCCACGAAGAAGTCCCCGGCACTCTTCACCTTCCGGAAATAGGACCAGATGCCCGTTCCGACAAGCACTGCAAAGAAGAGTGCGATCACCAGGTAGTCAATCCCTGCCATCTCTGTTCAGACCGGTCAGCCACCGGCTCCATTCCCTATTTAACCCTGAATGCATCATCATAGTAGCTCGCCATGAACAAATATAGGAGAAAAACAATCCCGGGCAAATGAATTGTGTGTGCGGACACACACTTTGCAGGATCTCGATTATTAACTATTTTTACCCGGGGGTAACATATGAAATGAAAGAGAGAAACCGGATAAGGATCAGGGACATTGCCGAAAGAGCCGGCTGCTCCGCCGGTACCGTGGACCGGGTGATCCACAACAGGGGGAGGGTGTCCGGAGAGGCCAGGGAACGGATCCTCGGGATCATGAAGGAACTGGATTACAAACCCAACGTGAACGCCCGTGTGCTGGCCAGCAGGCACGTTGTGACGCTGGGGATCCTCCTTCCATCCTTCAGGAAGGGGGAGTTCTGGGAGCTGCCGAACAGGGGGATAGAGGAAGCCGTTGAAAGGTACAGGCAGCAGGGCTACAGGATCATCCCCAGGCAGGCGACCTATGACAGTCCGGAGAGGTTCTTTGCCGAAGGGATGAAAATGGTCTCGGGCGGGATCGACGGGATCATCATGAATCCCGCATCATTCAGGGAGACCATCAGGCTGGTGAGGGCCTTTTTCCAGAACAACAAGCCGTTCATCCTGATCGATTCCGATATCCGGGGTGTTCCCTCGCTCTCCTTCATCGGGAAGGACCCGGTCCAGTCCGGGCTGACGGCGGGCAGGCTGATCCACCAGATCACCAGGCATATCCCGGGATGCAAGAGAGTCTGGATCATCCACCTGTCAAAGAGCCTGGACCAGATGTACGCCCTGCTTGCAAGGGAGACCGGGTTCATGAGTTATTTTTCCGGGAAGGGCCTACAGGAGGAGTATGCTTTCAGGAGCTTCGACATCGAGGACCGGGGCAGCCAGAAGCTGGTGGACCGGCACCTGTCGGAAATGCTCGGGGAGGAGACTCCGCATGCCGTATACGTGACCGGCTCAAAGGTCCACAAGATCGCCCCGGGCCTGAAAAGGCTGAAGCCCGGGCCAAGGCCCCTGCTGGTGGGCCACGACCTGATCCGGGCAAACATCAGGGGGGTCAGGGATGAATCCATCGATTTCCTGCTGGACGAGGAGGCAGAACGCCAGGGGTACCTGGCGGTGGAGTCGATGATCAGGAGCATTGTCCACAAAGAGGAGATCGAGAAGGAACAGCTGATGAACCTGATGATCTTTACCAGGGAGAACCTGCCCTCAGATCCTCCTGATCAGGGAGGATGACCCCCTGTCGAGAAAGAGGCAGACCTGTTTATGGCTTCGCAGGACCGAAGCGGGGCATTCCGGTGAGACAGGCCCCTCGAGGGCATTCCTGACGGCCGCTGCCTTCCTCGCATCGGGCACCGTGCAGATGATGGTGCCCGATTGAAGGATCTGGCGGATGGACATGCTGATGGCCGACCGGGGCACCTCCTGCAGGGAAGCGAACCAGCCCTCTTTGAATTGCTGGGCACGGCAGGCATCGTCCAGCTCTACCGTGATATAAGGCTCCTCCGTCTCCAGGTCCGCCGGGGGATCGTTAAAAGCCAGGTGGCCGTTCTCACCGATCCCGATAAATGCCACATCGACCGGGTGCCGGCTGATCAGCCCTCCCAGCCTGGCACACTCCCCCACGGGGTCTGCCTCCCCGTCGATCTCATGGAAAGCCTTCAGGGGTACCTTGTCCGCAAACCTCTCCCTCAGATATCTCCTGAAAGATGCGGGGTGGTCAGGCGAAAACCCGATGTATTCATCCAGGTGAAAAGCGGTTACCAGGCTCCAGTTCACCCTGGTGACGGAGAGCTCATGAAGCATCTCCACCTGGGAAGCCCCCGTGGCCAGTATGATGCTGGCGGATCCATGGTCCTGGATGGCTTTCCTGATCATTGCAGCGCCCTTCCCGGCAGCCGCTCTGCCCAGCTCATCCTTTGTGTCGTGAATGGAAACAATCATAAACTTCCCCTCCCTCTCCTCTTTTTTTCAACCGGTCCCGGTTTCATCCGATCCTCAAATGTAGCACAATTGCGTGCAGGCGCAAAAAAAAGTGTGTGCGTACACACATTTTTTCCGGTCCGGTGCCATCTACCGGGCATCCCTGCCCGGGGAAAGGCCGGTTTTCATCATCGGGCAGCAATTTTTTCACGGGTGATCCGCGGATTTTGAACCGCGTTCATGGAAAACTATGCAAAATATGGTAGTTTAGATGCAATGGAAAGGAAATTCATCGGTTTTTTCCTGGGCATTGCCGCCTTTCTCTTCATCTTCCTCTTCCTGGACCTGGAGCCCGGGAAGCCCGAAGTGACTGCCACAATGGCGGTCGCCGCACTGATGGCCATCTGGTGGATCTCTGAAACCATTCCCCTGGCAGTGACCGCCCTGGTCCCCCTCGTCCTCTTTCCTGCGCTGGGAGTGCTTGACGGGAAAGCGGTTTCGGAGACCTACATCAACCATATCATATTTATCTTCATCGGGGGGTTCATCATGGCCCTGGCCATGGAAAAATGGAACCTCCACCGGCGGATCGCCCTGAGGCTGCTGGTGCTGATCGGGGTCAGCCCGGGCCGCATCCTGCTGGGCTTCATGGCTGCCACCGCTTTCCTCTCCATGTGGATCTCCAATACGGCGACCGCCATGATGATGATCCCGATCGTCCTTTCGGTCGTTTCCAGCCTGGAGGAGAGCCTTCAGCTGAAGTCCATCTCCAGGTATGCCACCGGGCTCTTCCTGGCCATCGCCTACAGCGCATCCATCGGCGGCATGTCCACGCTGGTCGGGAGCCCCACCAACCTGGTATGCCCCAGGATACTGACGCTGCTGTTCCCCGGGGCACCGGAGATCTCCTTCACCGGCTGGATGATCTTTGCCCTGCCCGCTTCGGTCCTGATGCTGGTGATGGTCTGGCTGGTGATCTACTTCCTGTTCAGGCCCAGCCAGAGGTGGGAAAGGGTGGACAGGGAGCATTTCCGCAAAGCTTACGCGGAACTGGGAAGGACGAGCCATGAGGAACGGATCGTCTTCATCCTCTTCCTCTGTCTGGCCCTGCTGTGGATCACACGGGGCGGGATCACCATCAACCGGCATGTGATCCCCGGCTGGGCGGACCTGTTCAGGGTACCAGACTACATCAACGACGGGACCGTGGCCATGTTCATCTCCATCATCCTGTTCATTGTGCCGGCACGCACCAAAAAGGGGGAGAGGATCATGGACTGGAGAACCGCGCGGAACCTGCCCTGGAACATTGTGCTGCTGTTCGGGGGCGGGTTCGCCCTGGCACTGGGTTTCCAGTCCTCGGGCCTGGCGGTCTGGTTCGGGGAGCAGCTGTTGTGGACCCGGGGGATCCACCCGGCCCTGATCCTGACGGCAGTGGTGGCGCTGATGTCCTTTCTCACCGAGCTCACCTCCAATGTCGCTTCGACCCAGATGCTGCTTCCCGTCTGGGCAAGCCTCGCCATCGGCAGCGGGAACAACCCCCTCTTTTTGATGATACCGGCCACGCTGGCCTCTTCGCTCGCGTTCATGCTTCCCACGGCCACTCCCCCGAACGCCATCATATTCGGGACCAACCGTATCCGGATCGCCACCATGGTGCGGACCGGCTTCCTGCTGAACATGATCGGGGTCGCGGTGGTGGTGCTGATCACCTGGCTGCTGGGGAACAGGGCATTCGGGATTGAACCCGGGATCATCCCCGGGTGGACTTCAGGGTAACAGGATGAAACCGGCAGAGTGAGATGAAACTGAACAGGAAGATCACCATCATCACATCCTTCGCCGTCGCGATGGGGTTCCTGGAAACCGCCGTGGTGATCTACATGAGGGAGATCCTTTACCCCGGCGGATTCGCCTTCCCTCTCTCACCCGTTCCCGTGGAGCTGGCCGTCACCGAGGTGCTGAGGGAGGCG
>CAYXUD010000099.1:0-8865 GCA_964467775.1 uncultured Bacteroides sp.
CCCGCAGTTTTGAGGTTGCACCGCAGAACCCGGTCTCCCCCTCCAGCCGGTTCACCCTGCACTCCCGGGGGCAGAGCCTGCAACTTCTCATAGACTCCCACAGAATCTTTCCCCTTTCAGCGAGTTCACCGGTCCGGTGAAGCCTGATATACCCCGGTCTGTACGGAACTCCATTCATACAGACATAAATGTAGCAAAATGCAGAATAGTGTCAGGGTAGAATTCAAGGTAGAATAGTCCCGACAATATGAAAAGGATGATTACTTTTTGATAAACTTTTGCGCTTTAAGCAAGTTGCCTTTTGAATAAACTTTCACAAAGTATAATCCCCTGTGAAGATCCGAAACGTCGATTCCATCGTTCACGTTGCGTCTTCTTAAAACCATGGCTCCCAATGGATTAATTATCTCAATGGCATCTATGTCGGTACCACCTGAAATATGCAGTTCTTCAGCAACAGGGTTAGGATAAACATGAATATTTGCTTCAACCTGAGTGATGGCTGTGCCAACATTTCCGCCAGTATCCACAGTACCGGTCAGATTTGCTCCCAGCTTCAGAATACCCAGTGTATCAGCCTCGTCCCATTGCGTGTCCGGTATCCAGTTACCAATCCAATCCCTGATAGTATCTCCATCATTATCACTAACGGTGACCTGCCAGCCAATGACGTCACCAGCAGCATATGTATCTACAAAATCCACTGTTTCAGCAATGGGAGCGAGTTCAAGCCTGACTTCAAGCACCCAGCCTTCAAAGGTCAGTTCACGCACAGCGTAAGCGAAATCACCGAATCCGAAACCAGGCCAGGCCCCATACGATGACCATCCCATTGTCACCCCTGCTGTACCATCTTCTGCCTCTGCAGTCGCATAGGACCAGCGAATCTGTGTCATCTCTTCCATGCTTTCCAGCTTTGAAAGTGTAGGCGCAATGTAGAATTCCCAGCTGTCGTTTTCCCAGGTTGGTGCCCCAACTCCCCCCCCTGCGTTTGCCAGCGTGTTCTTGTCGGCAACAAAATCGTCTACAATGACACCCAGAAAATAGATATATTCGTCATCCCATAGAAATTTATATTTCGCAGTAATATCACCAGGATCAGGAGCATGAGGATCGCCATTCTCATCTTCCCCCCATTCGGTAATGATATGAAACTCCTCCAGATCCCATTCATAATCCTCATATCCATCGATTAAAGGGGGATCTATGGCTCTATTAACCGTTATCGTATCTTCAACATACTGAGAATAAGCCAGGTTTGCAGTGAAAACCGCTGACACAACAAAACAAAGTAGTGTTTTATTCATGGTCTTATGGTATTAAGGAATTAAAAAAGTCATCGCATGGTCAATTAGTTCATTCTTCGTCTGTACCGGTCTGTGCGAATGAATCTTTCATACCCACCACGTAGTGTTCTTATCTATTTCCAACAAAAATTATGAAATTCTTTTCTATATGACAAATTGAAAGGCTTAAATCCACTGTTTTTCCTGGCGCATACAGGCAAAGAAAGCATCTCCATGATCCTTCGGGTTCCTCATTTCCGTGATCGGAAAAAGCTACCGCCGGTCAGACAGAGCCCATCTTTTATTTCACCGGTTCGCTTGACTTATGGCTTCCGCCGGGCTAAATTTGCAATGACATTTTGGGCGCAGAACCGCGCCGTGGCTTCTACCCTTCTCAGAGCTTCTCTGTAAACTTGTTATATAAGGTTTATTTGCATCATTTTAAAAGCAGACCTGTCATGAGAAAATCCCGCCCAATCCGGACCGGTATGAACCTGACAGTAAAAATTTTAGCAGTAGCCTTCCTCATCATTGCCTCACACTATGCATTATACGGAGTGCAGCCCCGGGAGAAATCCCCGGGTCATCCTGCCCTCACGACAATACAAATCAGCGGGAATGTGATTGATATCTCAACAGGCGCTCCCATTGAAAACGCAAAAATCACACTGCTGGACCCGGATACGCGGAATGTGATCTGCGGGGAGATATATACGGATGGCAGCGGTAACTATGAAGGAAGCGTGGAGTTTGAACCCACCGGTTCCCGGGAGGGAGACCCGGGATCCCCTTCATCCTACGCCATCATTCAGAGCTATCCTAATCCCCTCTCCGCGGCCGCACCGGACCACCTGACGATTCAGTACACCGTCCCTTCGAACAGGCGGGAGACACCTTCGGTCCTGATCTGTAATATCTTCGGAAGCAGGATCGGGGCAGGGGATTATCTTCCTGCGGGCGTCTATTTCTACAGGCTGGGATTTGAGAACGGGCACCAGACCGGATCCGGTAAGATCGTGCTGACCTCGGGCGGAAGGCTGAGGATCTCTCTCACACAGGTATTCCAGGAACCCGTAAAGAAGCCGGCGAGGAAGGGTGCGCTCCGGGACAGGGGGGAGGATCCTGCCGGGGTGCTTTTCGTCATAGAAAAGAGCGGCTACATCTGTATGGAGCGCAGAAAGGAGCTCGTGCAGGGGATCAACAATGTGAACAACTTTTCACTGGTGGAGGAGGGCCAGAAAAGCAGTGCCGCCATCGATTCAACGGGGGGTGTCATCTCGGTGGCCAACAGCCGGGGGGACAGCATCATCCTGACAATCCCCCGGTATGCCCTGTGGGAGCCGGCATCCATAACGGTGACATCCGTGGACACACCGCCCGGGAACCCGATTGCCCGGAATATATTTCCGGGGGTCAGCATTACCCCGGGAGGCCTGAAGCTCCTTCAGCCTGCCACCCTGAAGGTCGTACTCGCCACCACCGCTGCTGATACCGGTTCCGCCATGTTGTTTTCGATCAGGCAATCCGATTTTGTCCTCCCGGTGGGCGGCCAGGTGGTGACAGACAGCACACTGTCCGGGGAGATATACCATTTCAGCGAGTTTGCCGGAGGCGAACCCACAGCGGATGAAGCGGGTCCGCAGGTAGACGGGGCAGGCGGCATGGGGCCTTCCGATCCGTATGGCTGGCAGGACACCTATGATTGCGTCGGTGCCCTTCTCTGGTGGGCGGAATTCTATTCGCGCAACGGGATGACCGAAGAGGGGCAGAAGTGTTTTGATGACGCGAAAGAGATAGCCGAACGGGATGCCATGGATTTTCTCAGCCTGCCGGTACCGGATGATCCCTGCGGCGGGTATCTCACCGCATTGCTAAAGTTCGCCGAACTGGTGATGCTGGTGGTGGGCGGGGACCTGGAGAGCCAGGTCCAGGAGAGGGTGATTGAGATAGTGAACCGGTGCAACCTGAGGGGGGAGATTGAATACGATCATGATGTTACCTGTACGGATATTGACAGGTACACCCGTACACGGATCGTGGGCAGGATCCCTTTCTATGTGAATACCCTGGTTCAGCCATACAATGCCATCTCCGGGGGAGGCACCGCGGTTGTCACCATCGAAGGCGACCAGGAGGAGTGCTACCTGTCAGCCACCGGGGTCCACCGAGTAGACAGTATCAGCGGGGAGCTCAGGGCGGACCAGCAGGGCATCTACTGGCTGGAAATGACACTGGAAGAAACCTGGTACGAGTCAACCACCATTTACGTGACATGCCCCAACCCGGAGAATAACAGCCAGGGGCAGATGCCCTCGTTCAGCGCTCCCACGCTGGTCAGGTTCCTGGTGCAGGATGGCTGGAAATTTACCCTGCCTGCCATTGATTGTGACGGATCCTACAACTGGATCCTGCACATCATTCACCAGCCATAAAAGATAAAATCATTTCTCCGGGACCGAAGGAATGAATTTTGATTTTATCTTTATGGTACCTGCTTGTTAAACGTTTAATATAATCCAGTATGAAAAAGAGTGCCCGCTTACCGATCCTGTTCCTCCTGTTCATCATGCCTGCAGCACCGCTCCTTCACGCCCAGTCAGGCAGAGTCTGTGACAACCTCTCCATGGAGAGCGAAATCCTGAAGATGGAGCGCAGGTTTGCCGTCTACCTGCCGCCTGATTATGAAACCTCGCAACGGGGCTACCCGGTGCTTTACCTCCTGCATGGCGGCGGGGATGACCAGACGGGATGGGTCCAGTTCGGGGAGGTATCGCATATTGCCGACAAAGCCATCCGGGAAGGAACCGCGACCCCGATGATCATCGTAATGCCCGATGCAAATACGGGGCAGAGGGGTTTTTTCAATGATCCGAAGAATGAGTGGAGGTATGAGGATTTCTTCTTCGAGGAGTTCATGCCTTATATTGAGTCTCATTACAGGATCAGGGGAGAAAAGAGGTACCGGGCCATCGCCGGGCTCTCCATGGGCGGGGGAGGTACATTCATGTACGCCCTTCACCATCCCGAGCTCTTCTCCTCGGCCTGTCCCCTGAGTGCCAGCTGCGGACCTCTCAGCAGGGAGATGGCAGAGAGCACCCTGAGACGAAGGGGCGGGGAGCCCGGAACAGAGGAGGAGATGGAAGCCTGGTTTAAACGGCACAGCGTGCTGGAACTGATCAATGACCTGCCCGCGGACCAGGTGAAGTCGGTCAGGTGGTTCATCGATTGCGGTGATGATGATTTTCTCTACGAAGGGAATTCCCTGGTGCATATCGCCATGCGGAAAAGAGAGATCCCCCATGAGTTCCGGATCCGGGACGGGAGCCACTCCTGGACCTACTGGAGGGAATCCCTCCCCGTGGTCCTCTCCTTTGTATCCGATGCGTTCCACCAGTACTGATCAACGACCATGAAAAGAGTAAATCTTATCTTCCTGGGCGGCCTGTTCGCCATCCTGTTACTGGCCGGGTGCAACAGATCCGCCCCGGATCACCGGGCAGCCGGCGGCCGGATCCCGGTCATTATCGACAGCGATGCCAACAATGAGCTGGATGACCAGCATGCCATTGCCTACCTTCTTCTCAACGACAGTGTATTCAATGCCATCGGGGTGACGGTGAATGCCACCTGGAACGGCGGGGAGATCGGGGAGCATGTGAAGGAGGCCGAAAGGGTCGTTCAGCTCTGCGGCCTGAAAGGCATTGTCCCCGTCTGTGCTGGAGCGAACGGGTCGTTCACCGGGATCAGGGAACACATCACTGAACCAGGTTTTGACGGGCACCAGGCGGTGGATTTCATGATCGGGGAGGCCATGAAAAAGCGTGACGGGACCCTGGTTCTCCTGCCGGTGGGAAAACTGACCAACATAGCGCTGGCCCTGTTGAAGGAGCCCTCCATGGCGGAACGGGTCAGGGTGGTCTGGCTGGGGTCCAACTACCCCGGTCCGGGTGAATACAACCTGGAGAATGACACGGCCGCCCTGAGCTATATCCTCCGGACCGGTGTGCCTTTCGAAATTGCAACGGTACGGTACGGGGAACCGACCGGCACCGCCGCGGTGATGGTCACCCAGCAGGAGATCTTTGAAAGGATGCCGGGACTCGGCCCCGGAGTTGCCGGCCCGGTTGCCGGAAGGCACGGTGGCACCTTTACCTGTTTCGGGGACTATTCCGTGAGCCTTTTCAGCCACATTGAATTTTCCGGAGAGGATCGGTCCAGGTCGCTCTATGACATGGCGGCGGTCGCCATTGTCAAGAACCCCTCGTGGGCTGAAGCCACCGCGATCCACTGCCCTGCCTACGTGGAGAACCGCTGGGTGGAACAACCCGGGAACAGCAGGAAGGTCCTGGTCTGGGAGCATTTCAACAGGGACCAGATCATAGCCGATTTCTACGCCTCATTTAAGTAGCCCGCCCTGCATTTCTTCAGGCACTTGACCGGGGAGCCTGATTTTCCTATCTTGCCCGGTAAAGCTCAACATTCAGGGTCATGAAAAGAAGGAAATTCATCACAGTCTCAGCCATGTCAGTCCCGGTGATCAGCATGTTCCCGGCCGGTCTCTCCTCCATAGAAAGGGAGAGTAACCAGGGGAAAATCGAAAAGCGCGCCCTCGGCAGTACAGGGGAAATGCTCTCCATGATCGGTTTCGGGGGGATCGTGGTCATGAACGCCACCACTGAGGAAGCTGCAGCCCGGGTAAAGGAGGCCATTGATCACGGGGTCAACTATTTCGATGTGGCTCCCTCCTACGGCAACGCGGAGGAGATGCTGGGCCCTGCGCTGAAACCTTACCGCCAGGAGGTTTTCCTGGCCTGCAAGACGGGGGAACGGAAAAAAGAGGGGGCAAGAAAGGAGCTGCAACAGTCACTGAAGCGACTTCAGACGGACCATTTTGACCTTTACCAGCTGCATGCGGTCACCCAGCCGGCAGATGTGGAGACCATCCTCGGTCCCGGGGGAGCCCTGGAGACCTTCCTGGAGGCACGGGATGAGGGCAAGGTGCGCTTCCTCGGGTTTTCTGCCCATTCGGTGGAAGCCGCCATGGCGCTGATGGATGGCTTTGATTTCGACACCATCCTCTTCCCCTTCAATTTCGCCACCTGGTATGCCGGCAATTTCGGGCCGCAGGTCATGGAAAGGGCCAGGGAGAAGAAGATGGGGATCCTGGCGCTGAAGGCCATGGCATGGCGCCCCTGGGAAGAGGGTGAGGAGAGGACCAATGAGAAGACATGGTACAAGCCGCTTCCCAACCGGGAAGAGGCCGGCCGGGGCCTCAGGTTCACCCTCTCGCATCCCGTCACAGCAGCCATTCCACCCGGATACGAAAAGCTTTTTTCTATGGCGCTGGAGCTGGCCGCAGGTTTTGAGCCCATGGACCAGGAGGAGGTGAAGGCCATCAAGGAGAAAGCCATGAATACCACACCCCTCTTCCGCTATCCCATGGAGGCCTGACGCGGTCCGCCCGGCTCATATCCCGGACAGGATGAAAGCAGCCCAGTACCTCGGATGGGAGTATTCTGCGCTTCGCATCAGGGTTCTTTTCGCCTCCGCCAGCGAGCGGTCCAGATCCATCCCGGACAACCAGTTGGCATAGAATTCGCGCATCAGCAGCTGCGTGGCCTGGTCATCCACATCCCAGAGGCTGAGCAGCACCCGCTCTGCCCCGGCCAGGTGGAATGCCCGCCTCAACCCGCTTACCCCTTCTGAATTGAGCACATCGCCCAGTCCAGTCTCACACGCGCTCAAAACCACCAGTTCGGTGCTGTCCAGATCCATCTCCATGATCTCCCATGCCGTCAGGATCCCGTCACCGCTCCCCTCCCGGTAATCATAGGCATAATAGAGGGTGCTCTGTGCCCCTGAAAAGAAGAGGCACGACCTGGAATAGGATTCCATTCCAAGCGCATCGTAACTTCTTGCGCTTCCGCCCGAAAGGGTATCACCGGACCGGTTTTCATCCCGGGCAAAATAGCCATGGGTGGCCAGGTGGAGCACCCTTGGATTGTGGACAGAGGCAATGGCATCCTCAGAAGCGGCCGGCCCGGTCAGCGTCGCACACTCCCATCCCGACGCTGCCAGCATCGATCCGATGCTGTCCACTTCAGTCCGGGTCCCCGGCAGGGGCGAGAGGCGGGTCCCTGGGAACATCCTGGACTGGAACCCGCTGACTGACCTGGAAGCCTCTTCGGGTACCGGGTCCGGCACCGAGGCAAGGGACATCCGGAACGTGGGATCACCTGCCAGCAGTGCACTCATATTGTGGCCATATTCCCGGGCAGGCTCAAGGATTTCAGCCAGTGAGTTTACATGCCTGATCTCATGCTTATCGATCACATAGCGGCCCGACCCGTCAGCCAGCGCTTCCACATTCAGCTGGTGGTAAAGGCCATCGGGTGAAAAGAATATGGTTCTCTTTCCCCGGACCGCATCGTCGATCTTTGCCCACAGCCTGTCATACAGACCGGCATCCAGCCGGCCGCCGGGGCCCGATTCGATGGCACTCCTGTAAGCGAGGTAATCGGGGATGGCCTCCACTGCATCGAACAGTTTCAGGCACAGGGGGTGGTCGCGGGTCTCCCGGGTAATGATGAATGCCAGGTACCACGGATGGAGTGTGACCACGGGAGGCGCTGTCCTGTGGTAGAACATGACCACCTCGACAGCCGCCTCATCCTCGCCGAGTGCATCCCGTATATCCTGCCAGTGCAGAGAGCGCTCCTCCATCGCCATCCTCTCCCCCACTCTCCTGCTGATCTCCCTTTCGATCTGCATGATCCCTGATTCGATTGAATCGAGGACCCGCTTCTCAACCCCGAACTGGGAACGCAGGTTGGCCAGCATCCTCTTTTCAGCCAGGTAGCTCTCATGCATCGCCACGATGGCACTATCCCCTGATGAATCAAGGGCCTCCCGTTGCATCCTTTCAGAATCCATCAGCAGCCCCTTGACAAACAGGCGGTTATCCAATGCATTGGAAACAATTTCAGGATCCTCCGGGTCGAGCATCACGAAATTATTGTATTCCACCAGGTTCACCAGCTGTGCGGAATAATTGGAGCGTTCACGGACCGACAGGATGTTCTGCAGCGCCAGGAACCGGGCCTTGTCCCTTTCGATCACCCGCTCCATGCTTCTCCTGGCATCCTCGTAATCCTGCAGGTAGTAGTAATCCCATGACCTGCCCGATTCAATAAAATAGAGGAGGGATTCCTCTTCAGCGGAATCGAGGAGGGATGCGATCTCATAGGCCTCGTTGTAGAGACGGATCAGGTTCTCGAGATCCCCGAGCATCACGTAGCCGTCCGCCAGGACCAGCAGATTCTCCCCGTAGAATTTCGAGTTGCGCCCGTAAGCCATCTCCACGAGCTTCAAAGCCCTCATCCCATAAGCAATGGACCGGTGGTAATCCTTGATCCCGAAATAATAGGACCTGTATGATGCCATGCAGTCTATGAAGAGCCTGCCTGTGGTATCGGCGTGGCTGCTGAGACAGATCCGTTCGACCTCCCTGATCTCCTCCAGCATCTGGTCATTGAAATCCCCGTAACTGGCCCTGAAGGAGATGTCATGGATCAGTGCA
>CAYXUD010000100.1:0-1847 GCA_964467775.1 uncultured Bacteroides sp.
GATTTCGACCGGGCATTCCAGTCCCTGGACGAAGCCAGGGATATCGCTGCGGTCAAGGAGGGCCTGGGACTGATCTCGGGCAAGTTCACCGCGTTCCTTACCCAGCAGGGCATCAAGGAGATCGAAGCGGTCCACAGGGAATTCGATACGGATCTTCACGAAGCCGTGACCAAGGTCCCTGCACCCACGAAGAAACTGAAGGGCAAAGTGGTTGAGGTGGTCCAGAAGGGTTACTATCTGAACGAGAAGGTGCTTCGTTTTGCCAAAGTGGTGGTGGGCGAATAACAGCATGGTTTAAAAGATCCAGATGGGGAAAAGAGATTACTACGAGGTGCTGGAGGTTTCCAAGGGGGCTTCACAGGAGGAGATCAAGAAGGCCTACCGGAAGCAGGCACTGAAGTTCCATCCCGACAAGAACCCGGGGGACAAGGCCGCAGAGGAGAAGTTCAAGGAGGCGGCTGAGGCCTACGAGGTGCTCTCCGATGCGCAGAAACGGAACAAATATGACCAGTTCGGCCACGCTGCATTCCAGAATGGAGGGGCCGGCGGGTTCGGCGGCGGTATGACCATGGAAGATATCTTCTCGCAGTTCGGGGATATATTCGGCAGCTTCGGCGGATTTGGCGGGTTTGGCGGATTTGGCAGCTCCCCGCGCGGAGGAGGAGTGGCCAAAGGCTCCAACCTCAGGGTGAAGGTGAAACTGACCCTGCAGGAGGTGGCCACAGGGGTCGAGAAGAAGATCAAGGTCAAGAAGTACAGTGCCTGCAAAGCCTGCAACGGGACAGGCGCCAAGCACGGCACCGCAAAGAGCACCTGCAGCACATGCCACGGAAGCGGCCAGGTGACCCGTGTGACCAACACTTTCCTCGGGCAGATGCAGACCGCCTCCATCTGTCCGCACTGCCACGGGGAGGGCACCACCATCAGCCAGAAGTGTGAGTCATGTTACGGCGAGGGGATCGTAAAAGTGGAGGAGGTGATCAAGATCAACATCCCTGCAGGGGTGGCCGAGGGCATGCAGGTAAAGATGAGCGGAAAGGGAAATGCGGCCCGGCGGGGGGGGGTGAACGGCGACCTGCTGGTCATCATCCAGGAGGAGAGCCATCCCCAGCTGACCAGGGACGGAAGCGATTTGATATATGCCCTCTACCTGAGCATCCCCCAGGCCACACTGGGTGCCACCGTGGAGGTCCCCACCGTGGAGGGCAGGGCCAAAATCAAGATCGATCCGGGAACGCAGCCGGGAAGGATCCTCCGGCTCAGGGGGAAGGGGCTACCGGAGGTGAACGGGTACGGAAGGGGTGACCTGCTGGTACAGATCAACGTCTGGATCCCCAAGACGCTGGAGAAGGAAGAGAGGAAGATGTTTGAAAAGATGGAACAATCGGATAGCTTTGTACCCAGGCCGGACAGGCCGGAGGAGGGTTTCTTCCACCGCATGAAAAACTTTTTTGAATGAACCGAGCCTGCGAGCTCAGCGGAGCTAATCTCATCACAGCCGATTCTGTCGTCAAGGATTTCAGTGGTCACCGCGCGCTGAACCGGGTATCCGTCGAAGTCCCCCGCGGCAGCATATACGGGCTCCTGGGTCCCAACGGGGCAGGAAAGACCACCCTGCTGAGGATCATCAACCAGATCACCGCCCCGGACCAGGGGAGGATCCTCTACGAGGGGGTCCCCATCAGCAGTGAACACCGTTCCATGATCGGCTACCTGCCCGAGGAGCGCGGTCTCTACAAGAAGATGAAGGTGGGTGAACAGGCCCTCTACCTGGCCCGGCTGAAAGGACTGGGCCGGCAGGAAGCCATGAAGCGGCTGAAGCTCTGGTTCGAAAAGCTTGAGCTTGG
>CAYXUD010000101.1:0-24382 GCA_964467775.1 uncultured Bacteroides sp.
ATTTGCACCATCGATGCTTCGACGGTTATCTGCTACGCCGGTGAAACACCACCCGCAGAGCTGGCCTCTTCGGTGGAGGCGCTCAACCAGGCCATCGGCCATCTGCTCTCAGAACCGCTCCAGGTTTCCACGGCAGGCGGCCCGGACGGGCCGGGGCGGAAAAGTGCCATTATCCTCAGCCTGGAGGGCATGGTCCGGAACGATGAGGGATACATGCTCGGGATCGGACCGGATCAGGTCCTGATCTCAGCCGGGACCCCCGCCGGGATCTATTACGCTGTCCAGACTTTCATCCAGCTCCTCCCACTGAAGGGGGACAAAAAATGGCACAGGATTTCCCTTCCCTGCCTCGAGATCGAGGATTACCCGGAATTCAGATGGAGGGGAATGCACCTCGATGTCTCCAGGCACTTCTTCCCGGCCGATTCCATCAAGCGGTTCATTGATGCCCTGGCCATGCACAAAATGAATGTTTTTCACTGGCACCTGACCGACGACCAGGGGTGGAGGATAGAGATAAAGAAGTACCCGAAGCTCACGGAGATAGGGGCATGGAGGGAAGATACCAGGGACCGTGAATGGAGCTACGACCAGTTCCCGGTCAGGGAGGGGAAACCGGTCTATGGAGGTTTCTATACCCAGGAGGAGATCAGGGAGATCGTTAGTTATGCAGCGGAAAGATTCATCACCATCGTGCCCGAGATCGACGTGCCGGGGCATTCATGGGCTGCGCTTCATGCCTACCCCGAACTGTCATGTTCTGGGGTCCCCTACTTCCATTCGGCCTCCGATCCCTTCTCCTTCACCGATCCTTTCTGTGCGGGCAACCCGGAAACCTACCGGCTCCTCGAGGATGTCTTCTCGGAGGTGATCGACCTGTTTCCCTCGGACTATATCCACCTGGGGGGTGACGAGGCAAAGAAAAGCCCCTGGGAAGCGTGTGAGAAGTGCCGGAAACTGATGGATGCCGAGGGGCTGGACGGGGTGGAGCAGCTTCAAAGCTATTTTATCAACAGGATCGGTGGTTTCATCAACAGCAAAGGACGCAATTATATCGGGTGGGATGAGATCCTGGAGGGAGGGCTGCCGGAACAGGCCGCCGTAATGTCCTGGCGCGGGGAGGAAGGGGGGATTGCCGCTGCCCGAAGGGGAAATCGTGCGGTCATGGTCCCCTCCCGCACCCTCTATTTCAACAGCTGCCAGTCTGATCCGGTGCTGGAGGGACAGCCCGGAGGCCATGTCTCATCCCTGGAGGATGTATATGGATACGATCCTGTCCCGGGGGAGCTCAGCGAGGCGGAAAGCGCTGCCATCCTGGGGGTACAGGGCTGCCTCTGGACAGAGCATATCCAGACCTGGTACCAGGTGGAGGACCATTTGTTCCCAAGGCTGCTGGCATTGTCAGAGATCGCCTGGAATCCGGCTGAAGAGAGGAGCTTCAATGAATTCAGGGGCAGGGTGGTGAACCACTTCCGGAGGCTGGATGCCGCAGGGATCCACTATTTCATCCCGGCTCCCACCGGCCTGGAGGAATACAACGCCTTCCTGGCAGGTACGCCTGTGGCCATCCGCCTGGAGAACCCCCTGGGGAGCGGCAGGATCGTTTATACCACCGACGGCTCCGATCCCGGGAAGGATTCACCGGAACTTGGCAACGGACTGACGGTCCACGATGATTGTGTGATAAGGTCCGCCATTGTGCTGCCCGGCGGGAAAATGGGACTGGTCCGGACCAGCTGCATCGAGTTCCTGAAGCCTCTCGCTCCTCAGCCCGTTGATGAATCCGCCCTCTCCCCCGGGGTCCGTTACCGCTACATGGAGGGTGCGATCACCACACTGGATGACCTTTACGGGATGGACCAGGTAAAGGCCGGGATCACCGATGCAATCCGGATTATACCGGAAAGGTCTGAAGATGGTTTCGGACTTGAATTCAGCGGTTACGTGAAGATCGATTCCCTCGATATCTACACCTTCGGCACCATATCGGATGACGGGTCCAGGCTGTTCATCGGGGATAGGCTGCTGGTGGACAATGACGGGATCCATGCCCCGCAGCTGGTCAGGGGACAGATCGGGCTCTCCCCCGGCTTCCATCCGGTCAGGGTCCAGTTTTTCGAAGACAGCTACGGGGAGGAGCTGAGGGTCACCCTCCATGGCCAAAGAACCGGGCCGCTGGATCTGAACCATATGCTGTATCGCACAGACAAGGCTGATCATGTCAGCGGATTCAGGTCTTCATCGGAGAATTAGACAGTATTGAGTGCCGCGATGACCGGAAGGACTTTCACATGTTCCAAACCTTTTAGCTTGTTAAGCAATTCATCGAGCACGCTTGAGGAGAGTGGGCCCCATCCTTCATCATCCAGCCCGTGGGTGTTAAAGACAAACCAGCCTGGAGGGCCTTCCAGGAATTGATCGATGGCTGCCGTCAGGTACTGATCAATATTATCGGGTCCGTATGAAATGCACCCCAGCCTTCTGAGATCCTTATGTGGAAGGGGATTGATGGCACCTCCATGGGTCCTGATGATCCTGAATTGTGACATCAGCCACTCCTCCAGCTGTGGGGTGGAGGAGTTGTAAGGAAGGTTGAAAACCGATTCCTCCGCCCTGAAACCATCCAGATCTTTGTTAAACACATCAATGCATTTTTGAACCAGCTTTTTTGCCTCCGCCAGCGGCATCTCACCCAGATTCGCATGTTTATACCCGTGGGGCATGATCTCATGCCCCCTCTGTTTCAGATCGTTCCACAGGTCAAAATCCCCTACCGGCCACCTGTGGTATTCACTGGGCAGTTCAAATTGCTTCTGATGTGCGGAAGCCACCACATTGATACAGGCATACAATCCGTATTTCTCAAAGATATCAGAGGTCCTGAGGCTCGATTTTTCGAACCCGTCATCGAAGCTGAGCGTGATGATGTAATGCTGACCGGTTAACGGTAACACGAATCCCGGGGAAAGCGCACCGAGTGTGCCTGCCCCTATCAGTTTGACCGTTTCTCTTCTTGTGAATTTCATCGGTTGGGTCCTTTCTGAATTTTCGTCAAGGTCCTATTGATCGCTGAACCTGTTCTTCCTGAGCAATCCCTCCAGGAAATAGTAATCCGCATAGATCAGCGGGACATCCACCTCGCTGTTCGCGGGTTTGGACCCCACCGAGTGGTCCAGGATGAAGCCGCAATTCTCCCCCTCCCCTGAGCGGTACCCGTTCCAGATGTTCTGAAGGATCCGGTCAGCTTCCGCCCTGTAAGATGCGCCCTTTTCTGAGTAAGTGCCCAGTTCATAGAGCGCCGAGGCGATGATGGCTGCAGCGGAGACATCCCTCGGTTCATCGGGAATTCCCGGTGCATCAAAATCCCAGTAAGGGATGCCGTCCTCCGGCAGGTTGGGGTGGCCCAGGATGAAATCGGCGATCCCCTCCGCCTGCCGGAGGAACCTGGGATCTTCCGTGTAACGGTAGGTCATGGTGAAGCCATAGAGCCCCCATGCCTCTCCCCGTGCCCAGGAGGATCCATCGGCATAACCCTGGTGGGTGTTCTTCTGTCTCACCTGGCCGGTAATGGTATCATAGTCCACCACATGGAAGGTGGAGTAATCATCCCTGAAGTGGTTCTGCATGGTGGTCAGCGCATGCCGGACTGCCATATCATGGTAGACGGGATCACCGGTCTGCTGCGATGCCCAGAAGAGCAGCTCCAGGTTCATCATGTTGTCAATGATCACCGGGCACTGCCAGACCTCCTGGTTGAAATCCCACGAGCGTATGCAACCGACTGTTTCGTAATAGCGGGAAAAAAGCGTTCTGGCAGACTGGACAAGGACAGGGACATACGCCTCGTCCCCGGTCAGCCTGAGTGCATTGCCATAGCTGCAGAACATCCTGAACCCCATATCGTGGTCCGAAGCGTTGTACTGCTCCTTCTCCAGCTTCCCGGTATATGCGGTTGCTTTCTCATCCCAGGCCTTGTCACCGGTCAGCTCAACCATGGTCCACAGCACCCCGGGATAGAACCCGCTGGTCCAGTCCCCCCGCGGCACCATGACCAGTGTTCCCTCCCTGCTGACGCTCCTGGGAAAGATCTTTGGATTACCTTCACCGGCTCCCGAATCAGCCATCGGATCAGCTGCCAGCGATTTCTGTACATTCTCGTCAAGCATCGCCAGCTGGCTGCCAATGGCATCCAGGTCGATCTCTTCTGTTGCTCTCCCGGGCCCACCGCAGGAGGTGGTCACGGCCAATAGTGTCAAAAGCAAGCTTCCCGATATGAACGCCCGAAGTTTTCCGGGTACAAGTTTCTGGTTCATTGCCATGGTATGTATCTGTTTATTGGATCATATAATTCGCCCTCAGGTATTCCGGGTCCCAGCCCGGATTGGGATCCATTCCTTCCGCATCCACCTCCGACTGCCACCGGTGCAGCAGTTCCAGCATTTCGTCCGACTTCCCGGGCATCTCCCCGCTGAGATCGTTCGATTCCCCCGGATCGGATGAGAGATCGTAAAGTTCAACCGCTTCGTCCTCGAAGAACTCGATCAGCTTCCAGTTACCTTTCCGGACGGCAGCTCCCGGCTTGCCCCCCTGGTTGCTGCAGTGGGGATAGTGCCAGAAGAGGGGCCGCTCCTCCGGGGCTTCCTTCCCTTTCAGCAGGGGGACCAGGCTGACCCCGTCCAGATGCTGTTCAGGCATCGGATCCACCCCGGCCATCTCCAGGATGGTGGGGTAGAAATCGGTACTTGTCACCGGCACCCTGCAGACGCCTCCTCCGGATCCCGACCCGGGCCACCGGATCAACATCGGCTCCCGGATCCCTCCTTCATAGAGCCAGCCTTTCCCGGCACGGAGCGGGAGGTTGCTGGTGGGCGATCCCTCTGCCGTGGCCAGTCCGCCGTTATCCGACATGAAGAAGATGATCGTATTTTCATCCAGCCCGAGCTCCTCCAGCTTCCGGGTGAGCCTGCCCACGTTGGTATCCAGGGTCTCGATCATCCCGGCGTAGGTGGGATGGCCCTGCTGCACGCGTTCGACAAACCTTCCCCCGGGGGCTGCATAGCTGATCCATTCGCGGTCGGTGGTCTCCATGGCCTCCCTGTCCAGGCCCAGTTCATCAATCTTGTGCTCATATTTCTCAACCAGTTCAGGTTTTGCCTGAAGGGGGGTGTGGACCGCATAGAAAGAGAGGTAGAGAAAAAAGGGTTCCTGACGGTGCTGCTCGATGAAACGGACCGACTCGCCGGTGAGCCTGTCAGTCAGGCACTCGCCTTGCGGACCGCTCTCCAGCCTGGGGTTTACATAGGGACTGAAATACCCGCCCTGGGGCGACCCGACACGCCAGCCCCCCTTGTTAATTTCAAAACCCTGATTTTCAGGCCAGTACACGGAATCCTGGCCCAGGTGCCATTTGCCGGCAAAAAAGGTGCGGTATCCGGCATCCTTCAGTGCCTCGGCGATGGTCACCTCCTCCAGTTTCATCTCCAGTTCAAACTCCCTGGAGAGCAGTTTGTCGCAGGGTTGCGGGCCCGCATGGGCCTGCCTTCCGGGGATCCAGTCGGTGATCCCGGTCCTGGCAGGGTATTTCCCTGTCATGATGCTGGCCCGGGTCGGGGAGCACACGGGGCAGGCCGCATAGGCATCTGTAAAGCGCATCGCCTCCGCGGCCAGCTTATCAATGTTGGGGGTTTCATGGAAGGTGCTCCCGTAACAACCCAGGTCGGCCCAGCCAAGGTCATCCACCAGGATAAAGACGATGTTGGGTTTCAACTCTCTCCCGCCGGGACCGGAGCAGGAATAGCCGGCCAGGAAGAGAAGGCTGACAAACAGTGGAATTTTCAGATTCATGGGATGTGGCTATATATTCAGGTTGAACGGTTAAGCTGCAACATAAGATTAAATCTCAACCTGGACGGATCTCCCCACCGACCTGATGTAATCCGCTGCCAGGCGATACTCTTCAGCCGTTTCCAGGTGTTCCATCATCAGGGGCACATCCCTGAGTTTTGAAAGCTCCCGCAGGTAAACGCCGTACTCCAGGTTCCCCAGTCCCGGCCTGAGCTCATCCAGCTGGGGGATGTAGTTGTCTTCCCTCAGGATGATGTCCTTGGCATGACAACTCCTGATAAGGGGCCCCAGCTGTGAGAACATCTCCCTGATCAGCTTCCCGTTGTTGAAATAGTCGCGGGGAGAGGTGATCATGTTGACCGGGTCAAGATGGACCCCGAACTGTTTCCGGTCAATGGCTTTGAGCAGTTGCATGTAGGTTGCGGCTGAATCGGGAAAGGCCCATGGCATGGCCTCCAGGGCAAAACAGGAACGGGTGGGTTTCACCGCATCGATGATCCTCCGGGTGGTTTCCACCACCTGGTTAAAAGTATCCTCTGTCAGGTTCTCCCGGTGCGGCCCCGCCCAGTACTTTGGATTTTTCGACCCGCTGATGTTCACGCAGCACCTGGCTCCTATCTGGTCTGCCAGCTGCAATCCATCGATGCACTTTTTAATGGCCTTTTCAGCCTCATCCTGATCCGGGGAGATGGGATTGCTCCAGGCGCCAACCTCGGCGATGACTATGTCATTTTCCCGGGCCGTAGCCTCGTACGCCCTGATCAGCTGGAGTTCCGCACCAGGGTTCACCGGGCAGTAGGCTGCACGGTATCCCGACCTTTTCAGTAATGCCACCCAGTCCTGCGGGTCAGTGCTGGTTTCAAACAGGGGCCCGCCAAGCCGGACGGAGGATTGCTCCGCTCCTTGCCTGCTGAATAGGGGGGGCATAAACTGCATGGCGCCCACTCCCGCCCCCACGGTTTTTATAAATACCCTTCGCTTCATGGTGCTCTCTTTAAATCGGGCCTTCAAGATATGAATATCTTTCTGGAATCGGATCAGAACCCCGGTATTAGGTATATTTGAAATATCAATTCCCAAAAAACCCGTTATGAAAGAATCAAAGAGCCCTTTCGGAATTTGTATTCCCACCCTGATCCTTATCGTGCTTGCAGGCTTCGCACCTTCATGCATCACCGCCAGCCAGTCTTCAGACACAGAAAAAGAAGAACCCTGGCAGGCAGTGCTGGAGGAAGACCTTAACCTGCTGGGGCACCGCAACTGGATCCTGGTGGTGGACAAGGCATTCCCCGAACAGTCATCCGCCGGGATGAAGTACCTCTATGTGGATCAGGGGCTGCTGCCCACCCTGAAGCAGGTGCTGGAAACCGTCGAGGCAAGCACCCATGTCCGCCCGGTGATCTACAGGGACCGGGAGCTGGATTTCATCACTGAACAGCAGGTGCCGGGAATTGAAAGGTTCCGGGAGCAGAGCGGGGAGCTGCTGGAGGGCAGGGCGGTGAATACGCTGCTCCATGACGAGGTCTTCAGGATGTTGGATCAGAGTGCTGACCTGTTCAGGGTGCTGGTCATCAAAACCGGCGGCACCCTGCCCTATACATCGGTTTTTCTGCAGCTGGACTGCGCATACTGGAACGCGGATCAGGAGAGCTCCCTTCGGGAAGCCATGGCGGGCAGCCAGGGTCAATGACCCCTCCTCATCTGCCTCCGGGAGGTCCCCGAGGGCATCGGCTGTGGCGTCCGGGTCGGTCCCAGCACCTTCAGGTTCCCGTTCTCATCAAAAATCATGCGGTCTATATTCAGGACCCTCCTCCCGGATGGATGTTCAGGATCTGCGTGGGTGTGGTAGACGATAAAGGTCTCCGATCCGTCGGGACTTTGAACGATACAGTTGTGTCCCGGTCCGGATACCCCTATATCGAGCCTCTTTGCCAGGACCGGGTTGTCCCGGCTCTTTGTCCACATCCCGAGCGGCGTCTCTGCCGTGGCAACCCCGATCCCGTAATCGGGATCTGAATAGTGGTTGCAGGAATAGGTCATGTAGCAGGTCCCGTTATGCCTGAATACCGTCATCCCTTCACAGGAACGGGCGTGCATGCTCCGGGCCCCTTCCCACTCCTGGTCCACGTAAAGGCACAGCTGATGCTGCCTGCCTTCGGGTACTGACAGGTCCTCTTCAAGCCGGGTACCGAAGATCATTCCCCAGAAATAGCCCTCCCTGTTCCATGGCTCTCCGACCACGCCGACCCACTCATAGAAAAGGTATGGGATGCTGTCATCATCAATAAAGATGTGCCCGTCGATGCAGCCATAATTGTCATCGAACATGGGAACCCGGAGATCCCGGAACGGGCCTTCAGGCCTGTCGCTGACGGCCAGGCATACCCTGAGGCCGGTACTGCCTTTCTCCCCCCCGGAGCAGCTGAAGACCATGTAGAACTGATCCCTGTATCGCACCACCTCGGGAGCCCAGTAGCTGCTTATACCCCATGAGTTCTCTGCTCTCTGGTAGGCATACCCGAGCGGGCGCCACTCTACCAGGTTGTCCGAAGCCCAGCAGAGAAACCCGTCACCGGCCGAGGTGCCGTACAGAAAGTATGTCCCTTCGTGAAGAATCACGAAAGGGTCGGCAATGATCAGTGAGTCGCCCACCGGATTGGTATAGGTACCTCCTGTCTCTTCGGGGGACTGGGCAGGGGAATTCAATGCGGCAGTCAGGAACGGGGTCAGGAGCAATGAAATTCTGATGAAGGAGGGCATATCTCTGATTATTGCATTACCAGGTTTATTTTGTCTAAATAGTCACCCAGTTCCAGGATGGTCTGCGCGGTATATACCATGCAGTTGATCCACCCCTCCTGTTCAAGCAGGCTGGTAACCAGGTAGGTGGGGTAATGGCCTGTCTCTTTATTCTGTGCCTGCACAATTCCATTGGCAAGATCGATGGCTTTGGCCAGGTAGAGCATCTCCCCGGTCTTTTCAAAGGCCGCACGGAATACTTCGATCATATCGGCCGAGCTGGCATTCACAGGAGTATAGAAATTGTACTGTTCAAGCACACAGGGGGTCATCCACTCTTCGCTCCTGATACCCCAGTAATCGCCCTGAACCGGTGCTTCCCAGATCACAAACTGGTCCTCTGCGAACCGGATCAACTCCTCCGCATCCTGTATCATGGAGGTATCATCCACGGCACGATCCAGAAGCTGAAGGGCATAGCTGCAGGCCTGTCCCTTGGAAAGGTTTTTATACCTGTCGCTGGGTGCCTGGTCCTCGAACTGGCCTTCCCAGTTGAAATCCTTTGCCAGGTTCTCTTCGATCCACTGCAGTGCCCTGTCTGACATCGCTTGATATCCGGGGCATCCGCAGCTGGAGGAGAGCCTGTTCAGAAAACCGGTCACGCCTGTAGGAGCCACGTAGTTCCCGGCCACCGGCTCGCCCGACCCAAGAAATACCAGCAGGTACCAGGTCCCGTTCCCCAGCTGGATTTTCCGGTAGGTTTCAGCGATATTCACAGCCGCATCGAAATAACACTTTTCACCCGTCCGCTCATAGAGGTCAAGATATGCCTCTCCTGCAACAGCAGGGTAGATCAGCATCATCCTGTCAGCCAGGGATTCACCCCTCCACTCACCTGCCATGTCCGCATAGACCGGGCCGAGGTAGGTGGGCGGGAAAAACTCCAGCGCGCTCCCTTCCGGCTCTGAAATGGAGATCAACCTGTCAGCCACCGTTTTGGCAATCTCCATTGCCTGGTCCCGTTCCACGGGGTCACCGGTCAGTGCAGAAAAGGTGAGCATGCCTTCTATTACCGCGGAGTACATCTTTGCCGGGTAACAGTACAGGCCATATGCGGGATCCGGCTCCTGACGCTGAAGCCAGTGGCGGATATAGGGCGCTTCGAACAGGTACCTGAAAAGCCGTTCCGCACTTTTCCTGTAACCCATTCCACCCGGATGATACGGGCCATGGTAGGGAGAGGCCCTGTAGAACTTCCTCTCCCCCACCGTTTCAACCACCCTATCCTCCCTGATCGCCTCCACCACAAGCTCAACCTCCCCGGTGGGGACCCTGTCCCAGACCGGGGAAAGAGCTTCCCAGGGTTTACCGGCCCCGAATACAAGGGTATCGCTGCCTGCTCCGCAGATCACCGAGAACCTGTACCTGTCGGCCTCCTCTGATTCGGGGATATCGAATGCCGGTGCGTAAATAAACCTGTGGGCATGGGCATTCCAGAATGGAGATTCACCCGGAATTCCCTGCCTTACGGGGACAGACGATTCCTTCAGTGCCTGACCGGCCAGGATCCCCGCTTCAGGGAGGATGACTCTTTGATCGGGAACGGATTTGCACCCAATTGCAAACACCAGGATGAAAATGGCTGCCCTTCTCATATCAGTTTACCTGGCTTGGATCCTGGTCCCTCCACCTGGCATCCCCTTTCTTTACTGTCCCGGGGAGCTTCAGCACACGGTAATTTTCATAGGGGATGCTGTTGATCCCGCCCTCCCATTCTCTTAAAATACCTGTCCAGCTTTTTTCGGGATGGCCCCAGAGCCCTTCCGCATAGATGGGACTGCCCCCTGCTGCATCCACGACCACCATCCCGTATTCCTGAAGTGCCCTGGCCACCACCACCTCTCCCGGCCACAGGTCGAACCGGTCAAGGTCAAGCCCGGGGTCAAGCTGGATCACTGCACCTTCAGGGATACCCCCCTCGACAAAGCCATCCGTCCACGAGGCTGGGAACACGAACTCCTGTTTCGCGTTGAACCTGGTGGCACAGGAGAGCTTGTGTCCTATTCTTCCCGAGACCACCTCATCGTACATGATGAGCCCTGCAATGGCAGGCACCCCGGAAGCCCGGCTGGGTCCGTGAAAATGGACGCTCTCCCCGTCCAGGATATCAAAATCCTCCGTCCTGAACACCCCCTCTCCGTCAAGGGGGTATTTCATTCCCGTTTTGGAAGTCCAGCTTCCATCTTCGCGCTGCCTGAGGCCCCACATATCCCAGGCCACCATGTTCTCCCAGTCCACCACCGCCATGTGCGCATCCTCCTCCGGATCCGGCGTGGCTTCCGGGGGCATTGGCACGTTCTTCCCAAATCCGGGCCCGTGCCCGAACCGGTCCCTGTTGGAACACCAGTTCTCTTTCTCCCGGTCGGAGAGGTAGTGGTAACCTACGTCAATCCTGGGCGTGGAACTGTCGGCCTCATAGACCGGGATGGTCCACTTTGTCGCATTGATCCCGAAGTTGTTCCCGGTGGGTTCTCTCTTCAGAAGGCCTATAAAATGATCACTCCTTGGATCTATTTCAGGATTCTCCCCGATGGGCTGGTTCCAGAAGCTTGTATCTGAGAAAAATCGTTCTGTTCCGCTCCTGTCTCCAGTACACGGGGTCAGGAGGATCATCAGAAGTATCAGGTTTCTTATCATAGTTGCTTGTTTTTATGAGTCCCCTACGGACTATCTCTTTTTGATCCGGACAGGGTTGTACTGCCTGGCCACAAGTTCATCATCCCTTGCCATCCCGGACCCCTCCGGGATATAGAAAAAGGTCTTGATACCTGACGGATCAATGAACTCGGTGAAGGTGATTCCGGTTATACCATCGGTCAGCCGGGCGGTACATTTCACTCCACCGGGCCGAAAAGAGCTATCCGGAACAGGACCCGATATGGATGCGGGATCTATGGTCAGGACCATCTCTTCGTGGACCCCGGGATTTTCTTTGCTGCCGATCCCGTAAACCACCGGTCCCCGCATCAGGGCCACCTTGTCCCACTGGTTTCCCCTGCCCCTCACGAACCGGTACTCCATGGGAAAAGAGAGCCTGACCTGCTCCCCTTTCTCCCAGCGGCGGGCAATGGTAAAGAAATTGCCCGGAACCGGTTCTGCCTTCCATTCAGCCCCATTGACACTTACTGTGGGATCTTCACACCAGAGGGGTATCCTGAGCTTTATCTCAAACTCACAGGCCTCTTCCGGTTCCACGGTAAGGATCACCTCGCCCGAGGCGGGATAATCTGTCTCCTGCAGAAGCCTGACGGTCTGGTCCCCCACCTCGAAGCAAACCTCAGAGTTGTTGTAGAGGTTTACTGCCACACCATTGTCCGACCGGTAATAGATCAGTCCGGGGATATCCGAGATGATCCGCCTGAAGTTATTGGGACAGCAAAAATAGTCATCGGGATAGTACTCCCTGGCAGATTCATAGTTGGTGAAGTAGCGGATGCTGTCCCCCGAGGGCGAAAAGGCTGCGAAAAGTGCATTGTAGATGCTTCTCTCCATGATATCCCCGTAGAAGGCATAGCCTTCAGTCCTGATCAGGGCAGACATCAGCCATACCACAAAGGCAGTGGCGCAGGTTTCCGCATTACACTCACGCCCGTTGTGGCTGGTATTGAAATGTTCATACATGCCCGCCCCGCCGATCACGTCAAGGGCATCAATGTTCACCAGGAACTCCACAGCCACATGGGGTTTGTAAAGCAGTTCCCGGTCAGGCTGGATCTCGAAAAGATTCAGCTGCTGAAGTGCCCTGTCCAGGTACCCGTATACATGTCTCGTTTGATTCAGGTCCCTGAACTGAAAATCGGGCAGGCCGATTTCATGGATGCAGTAATCCAGATACTTCCCATCCCCCGTGGCCCGGTAGAGCTGAAGCAGTGCTTCATCCAGGCCGGCGATAACCCCGGCTTTCCTTTTGATCAGGTAATCCGCATATTTCCTGGCAGCTTCCAGGGACCTCTCCTCACCGAACAGCAGGAAATCATTGGTCAGGCCAAGCATGATATAGGATCCTTCATGGGTATCCCAGCTGGCCCCCTGTCTCTTTTCCTCCGTGAAGATCCCTATGTAACCGTCCGGTTCCTGGGTTTTCACAAGCTCTTCCGCGAGGTACTCCTTGCGCCGGATCATTTCAGGATCCATGGAATAATAGGCGAATCCCACCACTGCATCGAGCAGCATGCCCGCTCCCACGAACCCATCCCTGACAGCCGGCCGGGCCGACCTGTTCCGGAAGTGTTCCAGAAATACAGAGTCAAGGTCTATCCCGGGGATGTTTTTATGCATGGCCAGGTCCATCCTGCGGCCCAGTTCCCCGCCCACCTTTACCTGGCGGTAATCCACTGCCCGGAACGCGGTGGAAAGATCTTCATCGGAAGATGGTGCGCACCGGAAGGCCAGCCCACTGGCCAGTACAAAGACAAAGCAGATTCTTCGATTCATCATTCTTCAGCAGTTATGATCATCTCTCCAGCCTGTTAAACGGGTTGCCCCGGATATCGGTCCTTATGAATGGCTCCTCCACATCGGTGGAAATCAGGGATTCATACCTGTGCGGCCTCCGGAATGCATTCCCGTAGATGGTTTGCTCCCGGAACCTCCTCATGGCCAGGATATCGATCTCCCCCGAATAGATCCCCGCCGCTTCACCGGCCATTACCACCTCTTCCCCGTTCACGTTAAAGATACAGGAATGGCCGTTGAAGGCCCCCAGGCCCTCGCTGGAATAGTTGGCCATGGCGGTGACCATTGCATTCTCATAGGCACGGACCTGGAACTGTTTCAGCAGGATGGGAGACAGGTTGCACGCATTGGGGGTGAGGATGATCTCTGCCCCTTTCAGCATATTGATCCGCGCACTTTCAGGATGCTCCCTGTCATAACAGATCATGCAACCCACCTTCACGGGTCCCACCCTTGTATCCAGGTCAGCCACCACAAATCCGTCACCCGGGGCGGTGTGCAATTCCATGTCAATGAAATCACACGTATGCACCTTGGTGTAGGTCAGCACCACTTTCCCGTGCCTGTCGATCAGCAAGGCAGTGTTCCCCGGCAATCCTTCCCGGCGTTCCAGGTAGGTGATCAGGATGGCCATCTCCAGTTCTGCAGCAAGCTCTTTGAAGCGCTCCAGGAAGGGGTCTCCGGATCCGATGGCCATCCCTTTCCACCTTTCCAGGGCACCAGGATCGTCGAAATTGATCCCGTTATACCCGATGTTGAACATTTCAGGGAACAGCACAATATCGACCCCGGATTCGCTTGCCTGCCTGCAGAATGCTTCCCCGCTTTTCAGGTTGAGGGCCTGGTCAGGCTCTTTTACAGGCTGGATCAGCGCGATACGCAGGGTCCCCGTACGGATCTCCGGGATCCTGTCGCTGATCAGTTTCATAAGTGAGGAACAGGGACCCGGAGCCCGGGATCCGGTAATGGCCACAAGGATGGGGATGGCATTACCGGTCGATTCCATCCGGATCCATTCGATACGCTTATCCGGCAGCGGGTTGATCCAGGGTGTGTTCATCAGCCAGGTCATCTGTTCGCGATAGGTCCTGACGGCCCCGGGCATCCTGTCAGAGGGATCCCACCAGTCATCCACCTCCACTCCCCGGAAACATATGAACAGCTGCTCCGTCCCGTCCCCGTAATGAATCCTGTACCTGATCAGGGGCAAAGGTTCCCTGGAGTCGGCCGCATACATGCAGGCGTGCAGGAAGAAGAGCTCTCTCATTTTGCTGTTGACCATGATCCGGGCGGACCGGTCGGGAAAGGCGGACTCCCTGCGCGGACCGTTCAGCACCACCACAGCATTGCCCCGGTTGGAGTCCGGGTCAATGATCTCAAACGGAATGATACCGTCTTCGAACTTCCGGATCCCGAACGGGATGTGATGAAAGCACTGGGTGGGACCGAAATCGGCCCATCCGCCCGTGCCATCCCCTGCCACCGGGTCATAAAAGCCCATGTTGGCAGCAGGACGCAGGTCGATGAACACGAATTCCCCTTCAGTTCCCGCTGCAGTGACAGGCACCCCGGGAAGTGTGAAAGCCATCCAGAAAGAAAAAAAGAGATATGAGATCCTGTTCTTCATAATCATGTGTTATAGTTCAGTGTATGATTGATGCAGAGATTTCAGCCCCTCCCCTGTGAAGGCGGTTCATCCAGCCAGTCCACCCTGGTATGGGAATCATTCTCCTTCCCAAGGATGTTGCGATACAGTTCAGGCCTTCTTGCCCTGCGGTACCGGGTTCCACCTGCCAGCCTGAGTTTTCCCGGTGTACAGGTGGCAGTTACCACTTCGTCCCCCAGGCTCCTGCACTCGGCCAGCACCTCTCCATAGGGGTCCAGGATCATGGAATTCCCGTTCTTCAGCTGGTCGCCGTCCGGCCCGATGGGATTGGAGAAGACCACGTAGATCCCGTTATCGTATGCACGGGCCGGCAGCCAGCGCATGAGCCAGGCCCTGCCCTTGGGCCCGTCGAACTCCTTCCTGATACCATCCGGGTCCTGTGCACGGTTATCCCAGAGGGCCCGGTCCACCCATCCCCTGCCGGGCATGGCAGACGGGGTGCACCCGGTCACGTGGGGCATGAATACCAGGTCTGCCCCCAGCAGTGCGGTGGCCCTGACATTTTCGATCACATTGTTGTCGTAGCAGATCAGGATACCGCACTTCCAGCCGAAAAGATCAAATACCACAAATTCATTTCCCGGTGAGAGATTACGGTTGATAAAAGGATGCAGTTTCCTGAATTTTGCCACCAATCCCTCTCCAGTCACACAGACATAGGTGTTGTACAGGTGATCGCCATCCCTCTCCACCAGTCCGGCCAGGATAGCAGTATGGTACATTCCGGCCAGATGTATAAGCTGCTGTGTACTGTATCCACCGGGGATTTCCTCAGCCAGTTCAAACAGTTCATCACGGGAGAGATCCTTCAGGAATGTATAGGAGGTGATGCTCAGTTCATGAAAGCTGACCGCCTGAGCCCCTTCCTTGGCTGCCCGGGCTGTCAGCGCCCCGATCCTTGAAAGGTTATACGCCTTATCACCATTCCTGGTCTGGAACTGGGCCGTTGCAACTGTGATATCTTTCATCTATACATCCTTTATATCACCCCCGTAAATCCTTGATGAATAAAAGACTCCGCATATTTACCCGGCCAGTTCATCTGGAACCCCCTGAATTCATCCATTTTCTGGTGAATATTGAACCATTCGGATGCATTCTGGGAAACATGCTTCAGGGTCGCTTCCTTTTTAATATCGAATGACTCAGTGATATCAATGAAGTGGGTGGGATGGAAGTTCAGGGTCTGTTCCCCGCTTAAAACTTCGTAATAGTAGAGGTCGAATGCTTTTGATTCATCCCACCTGAACCGGTTCCAGGCGTTGAACACCAGACTGGAATTCACCCTGTGATCCGGATGTGTGTCAATGGGCCAGTGTGTAAATACGATATCCGGTGTTTCGCTTTCAATGATCTCTGCGATTTCTGAACAGGCCTTCTTATTGATGATGGTATTCCCATCTATCTGGCCGGCAAACAGTGGCCGTGCCCCCATCACTTTGCATGCCTCGATTGATTCGGCGGTCCGGATCTTGGCAGCTTCATCATGAGATACTCCTTCAATTCCTGCTTCTCCCCTGGTCAGGTAAAGGACGGTCACCTGATGTCCAAGCGAAACAAACTTCCCTATGCTCCCTCCGCACCCGCTCTCAGGATCGTCTGGATGGGCTCCTGTAACAACCACCTTCACGGGAGGGTGATTTTCAGGGCCGGTGTTTGAAAATGCAGGGATTGTAAACAGTGAGGCTCCCAGCAATCCTCCCGAGGTTGCCAGCATCTGCCTTCTGGTTTGTTTGCACTCTTTCATGGTTGTCAGGTTCTGGAAATTTCCTTTAAATTTAAGCCATGATTCCCGAAAAATCCAGAAAAATCCTGGAGATGGCCCTTAAAAAGGGGGGTGAGGTGCTGATGGGGTACCATGGGAAAAGTCTGGAAACGTCGGTCAAGGAGAGCATCCGTTCGGTCGTCACCGATGCGGACCTCGCCTCCGAACGCGCCATATTTGAGGTGCTGTCCGCCTCCCCGCAATCCTTCAGCATCATCAGCGAGGAGGCCGGGTACGTGGACAACGGCTCCGGATATACCTGGGTGGTGGACCCGCTGGACGGCACCTCCAATTTTGCTGCCGGGCTTCCCTGGTTCGGGGTGATAATCGCACTGTTCGAAAGGAACCTGCCCGTACTCGGCGGAATGTACCTGCCGGTTGAAAACCAGCTCTATTTCACAGCATCCGGGACCGGTGCCTGGAAAAACAACCAGGCAATACGCTGTTCCGGGTCCGAAAACCTGAGTGAACTCCTTGTCTCCTATTCCTTCGATTTCAGTAATGATCCCGGGAAGACCCGTTCAGAAATGAAATTGATGGAGAAGCTTTCGAAAAAAGTCAGGAATATCCGGTCCACCAACTCACTGATCGACCTCTGCTTCACTGCCGATGGCCGTCTGGGAGCAGCCATCAACCAGACCACCAAGATCTGGGATATCGCCGCGGCCTGGCTCGTGGTAAGGGAGGCGGGGGGGATTGTAACCGATATTGAAGGGAGGGAGATCCAGTTCGACCTTTCGCGGGGCTCATTCGGCCGGAATTACACCATCGTTGCATCGGCAGCCGGTGTGCATTCTCAACTTTGCCATATCATTAACCACTGATAAATACTTACCAATGAAACTATTATTTTTTCTGTTTTTCGCCGGACTGGCCTTCGCCTCCCTGGAGTGCCGGTCACAGGAGGAGATCCGCCTGATCATGCGGGGCGACGACATCGGCTCCACCCATGCCGCCAACCTGGGATGCATCAAATCTTACCGGGAGGGGATCATGCGTTCGGTGGAGATCATGGTGCCCTGCCCCTGGTTCCCCGAGGCGGTCCGCCTGCTCAATGAGAACCCCGGGCTCGATGTGGGCATCCATATCACACTGACCAGCGAATGGGAGAACATCAAATGGAGGCCCCTGACACATGCCCCAAGTATCAGCGATGACCAGGGCTATTTCTTCCCCATGATCTGGCCCAACGAGCGGTTCCCGGCAAACAGGACCCTCCGCGGTGCGGACTGGAAACTGGAGGAGATCGAGGCGGAGATGCGTGCCCAGATCGAGCTGGCCACCGGCCTGATCCCCCAGGTGAGCCACCTCTCCTGCCACATGGGATGCTCGGGATGGGATGACCGGGTGGCAGCAGTATACGAAAAACTGGCCGGGGAGTACGGGCTGGATATCAGGACCGGCGAGCTGGGCGTAGAACGGTTCCCGGGATCGGCGGCCGGTGAAACAGCGGAAGAGCGCATCGATAACTTCATACTGGGCCTTCAGAAGATGGAACCCGGCAACATCTACCTCTTTGTGGAACATCCCGCCCTGGAGAGCATGGAGATGGAGGCGGTGGGGCACGACGGTTATTACACTGTGAACGAGGACCGGCAGATGGTCACGGAACTCTTCACCAGCAAGAGGGTGCAGGAGGTGATCAGGGAGCGGGGGATCAGACTCATCTCCTATGCAGACCTTGTGAAAGTACAGTGAATCCACCCATCCACATTAAATGACAGCCTCATGATCCGAAAAATCTTCCCCATATTTGTCCTGATACCGGTTCTGACCGGCTGTAACCAGCAGGCCCGGGATTTTAACATCACCTCTTTCGGGGCCAAAGGCGACGGCGTTACGGTCAATACCGTCTCCATACAGAAAGCCATCGATGCGTGTCATCTGGCCGGAGGGGGCAGGGTGATCATTCCACCGGGAGATTTTATAACAGGAACCATTGTTCTCAGTTCCTCCGTGAACCTCTGCCTTGAGCAGGGTGCCAGGCTCCAGGGCAGCCTTGACACTGCCGATTACTGGTTCGATGGCCGGAAACACGGCATGATCTATGCTTTCCAGTCAACCGGGATTTCAATGACCGGAGAGGGGGAGATCAACGGGAGGGGATCCCGGTTCCACCAGGCTGACAGGGCTCACATCGGACAGGATTTTAACAGGAAAGTGACCCGCCAGGGTGAACATTATCTTCCACCCGATCCCGTTCCGGCCGACGGTCCCATTGGCTATGAGTCCAGGCCGGGCATGATGGTCGTTTTGCTTCAATGTGAACAGGTGGCCATTAAAGACCTGACTTTCACGGACTCGCCTGAATGGTGCTTCCGCGTTGCTGATTGTGATGATGTCATCGTTTCAGGCATATCCATCCGAAACAACCTGATGATCCCCAACAGTGATGGAATCCATTGTACCACCTCAAGAAATGTCCGGATCTCGGATTGCGATATCCGCGCCGGTGATGATGCGATCATCGTGACCGGCTTTGGGACCCAGGTGGGTGTGAGCGGGGATGTCACCACGAAACTTGATTATTCAGCAAGGGATTTCGGAAACAGGACCGGTTATGCTGAAAACGTGGTAGTAACCAACTGCCTGCTCCAGTCACGCTCTGCCGGAATCCGGGTGGGCTATGGCGTCAATCCCATCAGGAACTGTGTTTTCTCAAACCTTGTCATCTATGATTCAAACCGGGGAGTGGGAGTCTTCTCAAGGGATGACGGCAGCATTGAGAACATTCTTTTCAGTGATATCATCATACAGAACCGCATTCATTCCGGACACTGGTGGGGTAACGGGGAACCCATCCACGTCTCTGCCATCAGACAGGATCCGGAAATAGCTGCCGGTCCGGTCAAGAATATCCGCTTCAGGAATATCATCGCAGAGAGTGAGGGCGGAATTGTGATTTACGGTACCAGCGAGACCCCGGTAACAGATGTAATGCTTGAGAACGTCTCCATAAGAATTTCAGGGGGAGCCAACAGTGAATCATACGGCGGGAACTTTGACCTGAGGCCGGTTTATCATGTGGATCTTGGAATATTCAGGCATGACATCCCGGCTCTTTACAGCCAGTATACCGATGGGTTGAAGATCACCGGATTCAATGTGCAGTGGGGAAAGGATCTGCCTGACTATATGAGCCAGGCGATCTGTTGTCAGGATTTTACCAACCTTGTCATCAGAGATTTCTCCGGAACTTCAGCCCATTCCGGGTACCCGGCCATCAAACTTCAGGATGGCAGGGGATTGATCCTGGAAAACAACCGGTCAGGTGATCAAAACCTGAAGCTGATCGAGCAGATAAATATAGCCCGGTGATGAAAAAAATTTTAATGGCGGGATTGGTTGGAATGATCCTGCATGCAGGATGCAAAAACGGTATAAGAGAAGAGAACGTGAATCAGGAGAAAACAGAGAAGATCGTCATCTACCAGGTGTTCACCCGCCTGTTCGGGAACACCAACACCACCAACAAGCCATGGGGGACCATCGAGGAGAACGGGGTGGGGAAATTCAACGATTTCACCGATGCGGCCCTGGAGGAGATCAGGCGTCTGGGCGTCACGCATATCTGGTACACCGGGATCCTGCACCACATGATGGTCACCGACTATTCGGAATACGGCATCATGCCGGACGACCCGGATGTGGTCCAGGGGAGGGCAGGCTCCCCCTATGCCATCAAGGACTATTACAATGTGGACCCCGACCTGGCCGTCGATCCGGCCCGGAGGATGGAGGAGTTCGAAGCCCTTGTCCGCAGAACCCATGCGCACGGCATGAAGGTGATCATTGACATTGTGCCGAACCACGTGGGGAGGGCCTATGCCTCCATCTCCAACCCGGAAGGGGTCGAGAGCTTCGGGGCTTCCGACGATACAAGCGTGGAGTACCGGAGGGACAACAACTTCTACTACATCCCGGGAAAGCCTTTCAGGGTGCCGGAGTGGGTCAACGGCTACCTTCCCCTGGGTGGGGAGGACCACCCGCTGAGCGACGGGTTTTTTGCCGAGAACCCGGCCAAGTGGACGGGGAACGGTGCCAGGAGCCCGCAACCCTCACAGTTTGACTGGTATGAGACCGCCAAGATCAATTTCGGCGTCAGGCCTGACGGCACCTGTGATTTCCCGCTGTTGCCCGAAGGGTACGAGAATGAACCCATCGCCGCACATGCTGCATTCTGGAAGGATAAGGATCTCCCCGATTCATGGAAGAAGTTCCACGATATCGTGATGTTCTGGCTGGACAGGGGTGTGGACGGGTTCCGATACGACATGGCCCAGATGGTCCCGGTGGAGTTCTGGAGCTACCTCAATTCGGCCATCAAGATGAAAAAGCCGGATGCCATCCTGGTATCCGAGATCTATGTACCCGAAATGTACCGGGACTATATCCGCAAAGGCAGGATGGATTACCTCTATGACAAGGTGGATCTCTACGATACCCTGAAGCAGATCATGCAGGGCCACGGGAGCACCGACCATATTATCCCCATCCGGGAGGGACAGGATGACATTGAATCCCACATGCTCCATTTCCTGGAGAACCACGATGAGCAGCGCATTGCCAGCGCAGGATTTGCAGGCGACCCGGCCAGGGGGAAACCGGCCATGGTGGTCTCGGCCACCATCAGCAGCGCACCCGTCATGGTCTACTTTGCCCAGGAGCTCGGGGAGCCGGGGGACGGGAACGCGGGTTTCGGGTCGGAGACACGTACCACCATCTATGACTACTGGGGTGTACCGGCCCAAGTAAGGTGGATCAACGGCGGCGCTTTTGACGGCGGGCTCCTGACACCCGGGGAGAAGGCCCTCAGGGATTTCTACAGGACCCTGCTGAACTTCACTGTTGCGAGCAAAGCCCTGACGGGCGAATACCGCGAGATCCACAGCTTCAACCGGTCACACACGGAAGGATACAACGACAGGGTCTTCTCCTATGTCCGCTGGAAGGACAACGACAGGCTGATCATCGTTGTCAACTTCGATGCTGCCCGATCCTTTGGATTTGACCTTCAGCTGCCCCCGGAAATCGTGGATGCCTGGGAGCTGAAGGAGGGGGCACATGCCCTGGATGACCGTCTCAGTGAACGCCTGCTGGAGCTTCAGGTGACCGGTGGACAGGCCGGTGTGCGGGTGGAGCTTGGCCCCCTGGAATCGCTTATACTCAGGGTTCAGTGATCCGGATTAAGAATATTCATATAGAAATACCAACTAACTGTGAAAATCCCGGCCTTCCTTTTGTGCATAGCCTTTTGCAGCTTTCTTGTATCATGCGGTTCCCCATCAGATGCGGGGGAACAAAAAGCGCCACCGAACATTGTATTGATCTACGCCGATGACCTGGGTTACGGGGATGCGGGTGCCTATGGTGCTACTGCCATTAAGACACCCAATATTGACAGGCTGGCCCGGGAAGGGATCAGGTTCACCAACGGCTATTCTGCTTCGGCCACCTGTACGCCCAGCAGGTATGCACTGCTGACCGGCGAATACCCCTGGAGGAATGAACAGGCAAAGATCCTCTCCGGGACGGCACCCCTGCTCATCGATACCACCATGATGACACTTCCTGAAATGCTGAAAACAGAAGGATACCATACCGGTATTGTGGGGAAATGGCACCTGGGACTCGGGAGTGGCCATTTGGACTGGAACCAGCGGATTGCACCGGGCCCCCATGAGGTGGGCTTTGATGATTCCTTCATCATGGCGGCCACCCAGGACCGTGTACCCACGGTCTATATCGAAAACGGGCGGGTGGTCCGGCTCGATCCAGATGATCCCATCCAGGTCAGCTACCTGGAGAACTTTCCCGGTGAACCCACCGGTAAGGAGAACCCGGAAATGCTGAAGATGAAATGGCACCATGGCCACTATAACACTATTGTCAACGGCATCTCCCGGATCGGGTATATGAAAGGAGGCGCATCGGCAAGGTGGGTGGATGAGAACATGGCCGACACCTTCCTCGTGAAAGCCCGGGAGTTCATCACCGCTCACAAGGACGGACCGTTCTTTCTCTACTATGCCCTGCAGCAACCCCATGTGCCCCGCACACCCCATCCGCGCTTTGCAGGGAAGACGGAGCTTGGCCCCAGGGGGGATGTGATCGTGGAGGCGGACTGGTGCATCGGCGAACTGATGCGCACCCTTGAGGAAGCAGGGATACTGGAAAACACCCTGGTCATCCTCTCCAGTGACAATGGCCCCGTCCTCAATGACGGCTATTTTGACGATGCTGATACCAGGGTGGGCAGCCACACCCCGGCTGGTCCGCTCAGGGGTGGCAAATACAGCCTGTTTGAAGCTGGCACACGGGTTCCATTCATTACATTCTGGAAGGGCCGCATTGAACCCGGTGTATCCGATGCACTGGTTTCACAGGTTGATCTCCTCTCCTCCCTGGCATCCCTGGTCGGAAGCCAGGTCAGGGGCAGGGACAGTGAAGAGCTGATGGATGTACTCCTGGGCGAGAGCCAGCAGGGCCGTGAGCAGCTGGTCCTGGAGGCCACCTCCCGGACCGCTTTCCGGAAGGGTGACTGGGTGATGATCCCTCCCTATGACGGGCCCGCGGTGAACACCCTGGTCAACATCGAACTGGGTAACTCGGATGTGTACCAGCTTTACAACCTGCGGGAGGACATCGGACAGCAGCACAACCTGGCCGGGTCCAATCAAGAGAAGCTGGATGAGATGATCGCTGTTTATAACAAGATCCGGGGGGAGGGATACGACAATACCCGGGAACTGGAACTTCAATAGCCTCAGGGCAACTCGGATCCCTTCTGAATTTTCAATGGCCCCGTCCCCGATGGTTCTGAGCCGGAAATCTGGTTCCACGACATTTTCAGGCAGGACGGAAGCGCCTATGACCAGTCAGAGATCGATCTCATCAGGAAACTGACCGAAGGCTCGGATTGACCTGGCACTACTTCCTGGTTTTTTCCCGGTAATATTTCAGAGCGTTTCTTTTCACCTCAGCAGTCATATACCTGGCATGTTTGCTGAGGAACGAGAGGACAAACTGCGGGTCGTGCTTCGAGTACTCCCGGAGCACCCAGCCCACAGCGGTCTTGGCAAACCGCTCCTCCCTCCTGATCAGGATATCGGCGAATTTTTCAATCGATTTTGCATGACCGGTGATGCCGGAGGCCCGGGCAAAAGGGACCAGGGAGGCACGCGCCTTCCAGAGGTAGGGGTCACGGTTCCACCGTTTCAGCTTCCAGATCACCTCTGGGTTCCCGGAGTCAACCAGGGGGGTGAGGACCCTCACGCTGAGCCAGTCCGTCGTGTTCCAGTCATGGATATAACGGTCATCAAACCAGTCCGACACCAGGTTCATCAAAAAGGTGCTCCTCATGCGGTCCATCCAGAAGAGCTGGACGTAGAGGATGGCCGCCAGCTTCTCCTCTGCAAAGTCTCCTCTCATGAGCCCGTTTACAAGCGATACCTGCCGGTTCATGGGGAGCATCCCGAAGGAGAATTCCCTGTTCCTTTCCAAAAATATCCTCCTGATCTCCGGGGTCCCCACACCGATAAAGGGGATCTCCCCCTTCAGGTACTGGTTCCACCAGGCAGCCTTCTCCCTGCTCCCGCACCTGTGCAGTTCTTCCGATATTCCGATCCTGGCCTCCTGCATCTTCTAAGGATTGAAGCTCCTTCGATCCATATATTATTTTATTTGTGCTCGCTTACCCCGCAGCAAAGCTACCTTTAGATTTACAAAATACAAGATACTAACTTTTGATAATGCTAATGATGATGAAAAAGGGGGGTCTGGGGGGAGTTAATAACTTTAATGACAGTTTATAACTCAAACCGGAGGAAACCAGGGTGAACTATAGAGCTGCG